>NZ_JBBEGM010000018.1:0-110883 GCF_037400335.1 Actinomycetospora flava | reverse complement strand
CGCCGGCGTCCGGACCACCCCCGGCGCTCGCGGGGGCGGGGTGGCTCGACTCGCGCGACATCGCTCTCCTCGAGGTCCGTGCTCGGTCTTAGGTGACGCTAACCAAAGTGCTGAGTACCCAGCGACGGCGCTGTCAGGCATGCCACACCTCAGCGTGACGCTCGGTCACGCTGAGGTGCGGACGCCGTGGATCTACGGGGTGGTGCCGTACACCCGTGCCAGCTCCGGCGTGACCTGGTCGAGCGCGTACGGCAGGCTCAGCGGGCTGGAGAAGCCGAGCGCGCCGGCCACCGGCGAGGCCTCGTCGCCGACGTAGGCGACGCGGTTCTCGCGGACCGCCGGCAGGTTGGCGAACACCGGGTTGGCGAGCGCGGCCTGCGGCGGCACGCCGAGCACCGCGATGCCCTGCTTGTTCAGCTGCCCGAGTTGCTCGCTCGACAGCGTCTGGGTGGTCGGGTCGACCGCCAGGCCCAGCCCGCTGAACAGCTGCGAGCGGGCGTCGTCGCGGCCCAGGATGTTGAACTCGCCGGACGCGACGAGCGCGACGCCGATGTCCTTGCCGGCGAACTGCGGGTTGGCGTTGCGGGCGTCGGCGAAGCGGCGCTCGACGTCCCCGACGACCTGCTCGCCCCGCTCGGGCACGCCCAGGGCGCGGGCGGTGATGCGGGTCTGCTCCTGCCACGGCGCGGCGACGCCCTCGGTCGGGTCGGCCACGGTGGGCGCGATCTGCGAGAGCCGGTCGTAGGTCGCGCGGTCCATGTAGGAGTAGACGCCGAGGATGAGGTCGGGCTGCAGCGAGGCGACCCGCTCGATGTCGATCTCGTTGCCGCCGACCTGCTGGGGCTGCTGGCCGCCCAGCTGCTGCTGCGCCCAGGGCCGGGTCGTCTCGTCGAAGGCGCCGATGAAGTCGCGCACGCCGACCGGGACGGTGCCCAGCGCGAGCGCGAAGTCGGCGTCGTTGTAGCCGACGGTCACGACGCGGACCGGGCGGTCCGGGATCGTGGTCTGGCCGAAGGCGTGCGGGATGGTGACCGGGAAGCCGGGCGCCGCGGCACCCTGGGCCGGCTCGTCCGAGCCCGACCCGCACCCCGCGAGCAGCAGGGCGAGGACCGCGGCCAGGGCGGCGGCGAAGCGTGCAGGCACGCGGACGGACATGTTGGCTCTCCGTGGATCGACGATGATCGGACCGTGACTGGAGGGCAGGCTTGCCTAAGGGACGATTCGGGTCAACCCGACGCGGCGTCCGTCACGGCGCGGTGTGCCGATGGCGTCCGATGGGGACGACCATCGGCGTCCCGGCGACCGGGTCGGTCACGACGCGGGCGTCCAGCCCGAAGACGTCGCGCAGGGTCGCCTCGGTGAGCACCTCGTGCGGTGCGCCGGCGGCGGCGATCTCGCCGTCGTGCATGGCCACCAGCCGCTCGGCGTAGCGGGCGGCGAGGTTGAGGTCGTGCAGGACCATGACGACCGTCCGGCCGCGCTCCTTGTTGAGGCGCTCGACGAGCTCGAGCACGTCGACCTGGTGGGCGAGGTCGAGGAACGTCGTCGGCTCGTCGAGCAGGAGCACGTCGGTGCCCTGGGCGAGCGCCATCGAGATCCAGACGCGCTGGCGCTGCCCGCCCGAGAGCGTGTCGGTGGTGCGCTCGGCGAAGTCGACCATGCCGGTCCACGCCAGCGCCTCCGCGACGGCCTCCTCGTCCTCGCTCGACCACTGCCGGAACCAGCGCTGGTGGGGGTGGCGTCCGCGGGCGACGAGGTCGGCGACCGTGATGCCCTCGGGCGCGGTCGGGTCCTGCGGCAGCACGCCGAGCACGGTCGCGACCTCGCGCGACGGCACCACGTCCAGGCGGCGGCCGTCGAGCATCACGTGGCCGTGCTTCGGCGCGAGCAGACGGGCCATCGTCCGCAGCAGCGTCGACTTGCCGCAGCCGTTGGGGCCGATGACGGCGGTGACGGTGCCGTCGACGACGTCGAGATCGAGCCCGTCGGGACCGCCGACGACGATCTTCTCGCCGTAGCCGACCCGCACGCCCTCGGCGCGGAGGCGGACCTGCTCCACGGACGCGTCGGTCGTCAGGTCCTCGGTCTCGGCGCTCACGCGGAGTCCTTCCTCGTGCGACGGACGAGCAGGTAGAGCAGGTAGGGCGCGCCCAGGACAACGGTGACGACGCCGACGGGCACCTCGCCGCCGAGCACCGTGCGGGCGACGAGATCGCCGGCGACGACCAGCAGGGCGCCGGCGCACGCGGAGGCGAGCAGGGGTGGTCGCGAGCCGCCGGTGAGCCGGACCGCCACCTGGGGCACGACGAGCGCCACGAAGCGGATCGGCCCGGCGGCCGCCGTGGCGGAGGCGGCGAGGACGACGGCGAGGCCGAGGAGCAGCACGCGGGAGCGGTCGACGCGCTCGCCCAGCCCGCGGGCGGCGTCGTCGCCGAGGTCGAGCGCGTCGAGGCGGAAGGCCAGCGCGATCGCGACCGGCAGCACCAGGACGAGCACGACGGCGATCGGGATCACGTGCTCCCAGCCGCGGGCGTTGAGCGACCCGCGCAGCCAGATGAGCGCGAGCCCCGCCTGCTGGACGTTCGCGATGACGAGCAGCCACGACGTCACCGACACCAGCGCCACGCTGATGCCCAGGCCCACGAGGATGAAGCGGAACGCGTCGAGGCCCTGGCGGTACGCCAGCACGACCACGAGCGCGGCCGCGAGCAGCCCGCCGATGAGCGCGGCCACCGGCAGGCCGACGGCGGCCAGGAGACCCACCGCGGTGCCGCCGGACCCGGCGAGCACGATGACCAGCAGCGCGGCCACGCCGGCGCCGTCGGTGACGCCGAGGACGTCCGGGCTGACCAGGGGGTTGCGGGCGACGCCCTGGGTGAGCGCACCGGCGACGCCCAGCGCCGCGCCGACCAGCGCCCCGCAGAGCACGCGCGGGAGCCGGAGCTGGTTGACCACGAAGGTCTCGCCGCGGCTGCCGCCCCCGACGAGCACGCGCAGGACGTCGCCGACGGCGATCGGGTACTCGCCGCGCCCGATGCTGACCGCGCCCAGGAGCACGAGCAGGACCAGCGCGGCGATCACCACGGCGGCGGTGCGCGGGCGCCAGACCGCCGAGACCGGGCCCATCCGCATCGCGCGACGGCCGGCGACCTCCCGGGTCCTCTCCTCCGTGGTGGTCACAGGCGCACCATCCGGCGCCGGCGGACCATGGCGATGAAGAACGGGGCCCCGACGATCCCGAGCAAGATGCCGACCGCGAGCTCGGCGGGCCGCACCACCACGCGCCCGACGACGTCGGCGGCGAGCACGAGCACGGCGCCCACCAGCGCGGCGAGCGGGACCAGCCGCCCGTGGGCGGGCCCGACGAGCGAGCGCACGACGTGCGGGGCGACGAGGCCCACGAACCCGATCGGCCCGCTGACCGCCACCGCCGCCCCGGTCAGCAGGGTGACCGCGGTCAGCCCGACGACCCGGGCGCGCGTGATGTTCTGCCCGAGGCCGCGGGCGCTGTCCTCGCCGAGGGCGAGGACGTCGAGCGCGCGGGTGTTCGCCGCGGCGAGCACCAGGCCGAGGACCATGAACGGGAGCACCTGGAAGGTGAGGTCGGCGCCCCGGTCGTCGAGCGCGCCCGCGGCCCAGAAACGGTAGGCGTCCAGCGACGGGCCGTCGCCGAGCACCATCCCCGACGTGATCGCGAGCAGCAGCTCCGAGACCGCGAGGCCGGCGAGCGCCAGGGTCACCGGCGTCGGGCCGCCCCGGCTGGCGGCGCCGAGCGTGAACACGAGCAGCGCGGCGAGCGCGGCCCCGGCGAACGCGAACCAGATGTACCCGTAGACGTCGGAGACGCCGAGCACGGTGGTCGAGAGCACCACGCAGAACGCCGCGCCGCCGCTGATGCCGAGCAGGCCGGGGTCGGCGAGCGGGTTGCGCGTGTGGCCCTGCATGAGCACCCCGGCGACCCCGAGCGCGGCGCCGACCACCGCCCCGAGCAGCGTGCGGGGCAGGCGCAGCTCGCGGACCACGATGTCGGTGGGCGACCCGGTCGGCGAGAACAGCGCGTGCCACACCTCGGCGGGCGTGGTCGGCGCCGCCCCCACCGCGACGCTGAGGACCACGACCAGCGCGAGGGCGCCGAGCCCCAGGACCAGCGCCAGCACGGGGCGGCTGCGCCGTCGCACGGGGGGTCGGGACAGCAGCGGCCGCCCTGCGGTCGTCGTTGCCACCGTCCGTGCCCTTCCGCCGACTGCCCGTATGGATAGGCGAACCTAACAGCCGTCCA
The DNA here is from genome assembly GCF_037400335.1 of Actinomycetospora flava. NCBI lineage: Bacteria > Bacillati > Actinomycetota > Actinomycetes > Pseudonocardiales > Pseudonocardiaceae > Actinomycetospora > Actinomycetospora flava. The sequence goes on along the minus strand of NZ_JBBEGM010000018.1, from coordinate 106,604 downwards.
TCGTGGTTCCCCGCCCTCGCTCCGGGCACACATGGCGCCGGTCCGAGCGACGCGGAGCCGACGCGTCGGAGGCGGGTGACGGTCGTTCATCGTCAGGAAATCCGCCCGCTCGCTCGCTCTCGCGCCACGTCGGGGCCGGCGTCGCCCGTCCGCGGGGACGTCGAGGGCGCGGGCCATGATCGATGACTCGGTGACGGAGACACGCACATTCGAGTGGGTTCGTCAGCGGATTCGCGATCTCGCGCGGTGAAGCGCCCCGGGGACCCGCCACACCCGCGGTCCGGGTAGAACGTCGAGGTCCGGCAGCCTGACGACGAGGACCCATGACCCACGCCCCACTGCCCCTCACCGGCGAGCGCACCGTGCCCGGGCTGGACGTCGAGAACTACTGGTTCCGGCGCCACGAGGCCGTCTACCTGGCCCTCGCGCCGGCGTGCTCCGGCGCGGTCGTGGTCGACGCGGGGGTGGGCGAGGGCTACGGGGCCGCGCTCCTGGCGAGGACGGCCCGGCGGGTGCTGGCCCTCGAGCTGGACCCGGCCGTCGCCGCCCACGTCGGCGCGCGCTACCCGGACCTCGGCGTCGCGCGCGCCGACCTCCAGGCCCTGCCCCTCGCCGACGGCTCCGTCGACGCGGTCGTCACCCTGCAGGTGATCGAGCACCTGTGGGACCAGCCCGGCTTCCTCGCCGAGTGCGCCCGCGTGCTGCGGCCCGGCGGGCGCCTGCACTGCGCGACGCCCAACCGGCTGACCTTCTCCCCCGGCGCCGGGCCCGACGACCGCCCGCTCAACCCGTTCCACACCCGCGAGCTGACCGGGGCCGAGCTCGCCGGCCTCGTCACCGACGCCGGCCTGCACGTCGAGTCGCTGCTCGGGCTCCACCACGGCACGGCGCTGCGCGCGATCGACGCGCGCCACGGCGGGTCGGTGATCGACGCCCAGGTCGGGCTGGCGCTGTCCGGCGAGCCGTGGCCGGACGCCCTGACGGCGGACGTGGCGGCCGTGACCGCCGACGACTTCGCGCTGCGCGCCGACGACGTCGACGACGTCGACGCGTCCCTGGACCTGCTGGTCAGCGCCGTCCGGCGGCCTTGAGCACGGGGTCGGCGACCGACTCGGGCAGGGCCTGGCGCATCGCGCCCGCGGCGGCCTCGCTGACGACGACGTCGCCGGTGTCGCCGCCCCCGGAGCAGTGGGTGCCGCCGGCGGTGAGCTCGCCGCCGCCGCCGGTGCACTGGTCGGCCGTCGTGACCGGGACGCCGGGGACCGGCGAGGCGCCGGCCGTGCCGGCGAGTCCGAGGAGGGCACCGCCCACGGAGGCGGTGGCGAGTACTCCGGCGAGGATGCGCGTGCCCATGCTGGTCCTTGTCGGCGTCGAGGAGTGGTTCGCCCAGGTCAACGAGACGGGGTGGGGCGACGTGATGCCTCGTCACCGTTCGGGGGAATCGCCCATGACAGACTCCGACGCCGGGCGCCGACGAGAGGAGCGTGCTTGAGCAGGGAACCGGTGGGCACGTTCTGCCTCGTCCTGCACTCGCACCTGCCGTGGCTGCTGCGCCACGGGGCATGGCCGGTCGGCGAGGACTGGCTCTACCAGGCCTGGGCGCACTCGTACCTCCCCGTCGTCGAGACCCTCGGGCGCCTCGCCGCCCGCGGGCACCGGGACCTGCTGACGCTCGGCGTCACCCCCGTCCTCGCCAACCAGCTCGACCACCCGGCCGCCCTGCGCGCGATGCACACCTGGCTCGCCGACTGGCAGCTGCGCGCCCACGAGGCCCACACGACCGACCTCGCCCTCGCCGTCCGCGAGCACCGCGCCGCCGCGCACGCCCTCGACGTCTTCGAGCGCGACTGGCGCCACGGTGGCTCGCCGGTCCTGCGGCGGTTGGCCGACGACGACGTCGTCGAGCTGCTCGGCGGCCCCGCCACCCACCCGTTCGCCCCGCTGCTGCCGGGCCGCGTGCGCCGGTTCCTGCTGGACGCGGGCCTGCGCGACGCCGCGCTGCGCCTCGGGCGGCGCCCGGCGGGGATCTGGGCGCCCGAGTGCGGCTACGCCCCGGGGCTGGAGCAGGACTACGCCGCGGCCGGGGTCGAGCGCTTCCTGGTCGACGGCCCGGCGCTGCGCGGCGACACCGCCGCCGCCCACCCCGTCGACGGCACCGACGTCGTCGCGTTCGCGCGCGACCTCGACGTGACCTACCGGGTGTGGTCGCCGCGGGCGGGCTACCCCGGCGCCGCCGACTACCGCGACTTCCACACCTACGACCACGCCACCGGCCTCAAGCCCGCGCGGGTCACGGGACGCCGCGTGGCGACAGCGGACAAGAAGCCCTACGACCCGGAGCGCGCGGCCGCCGCGGTCGCCCGGGACGCGGCGGACTTCGTGGCGACCGTGCGCTCCCGGCTGGACGACCTGCGCGCGCGCCGCGGGCGCCCGGGACTCGTCGTCAGCGCCTTCGACACCGAGCTGTTCGGGCACTGGTGGCACGAGGGCCCGGCGTGGCTCGAGGCGGTGCTCACCGCGCTGCCCGAGGCCGGGGTGCGGGTGACGACGCTGCGCGGCGCGGTCGAGGCCGGGCACGTCGAGGAGCCGGTGGTGCTGCCGGCGTCGTCGTGGGGGTCGGGCAAGGACTGGCGGGTGTGGGACGGCCTCGCGGTACGGGACATGGTGGCCGACAACGCCGACGTCGCCGCCCGCCTGCTCGCCGCCGTCGACGGGGCCGCGCCCACCGCGGGCCGCGACGGCACCCTCGACGCCCTGGCCGCCCAGGCCGCGCTGGCGCTCTCGAGCGACTGGGCGTTCATGGTCACCAAGGACTCCGCGGCGCACTACGCCCGGCGCCGCGCGGCCGAGCACCGCGACCGCGTCCGCGAGCTCACCGACCTCCTGCCCGCCGGCCGCCACGCCGAGGCCGCCGCCCGCGCCGCGACCTTCGCCGCCCAGGACGATCTGTTCGGGCGCCTCGACGCCCGCGCCCTGCGCCGTCACCCGAGCGGTGACCGTCACCGCACGGCCCCTATCTACTCGGGAGTAGGGTCGCTCGCCTGATGTCAGCGACGTGGCGTCGCTGACGTTGAACGTCCGTAGCGCCACGCGCTCGATCGACGGGAGGGACCGGGAGTGCGCGTCCTCATGCTCTCCTGGGAGTACCCGCCCGTGGTGGTCGGCGGTCTGGGACGCCACGTGCACGCGCTCGCCACCGCCCTCGCGGACGCCGGCCACGACGTCGTCGTCGTCGCCCGCCAGCCCACCGGCACCGACGCGCAGACCCACCCCACGACGCTCGAGCGCCACGAGGGCGTGCGCGTCCTGCGGGTCGCCGAGGACCCGCCGCACCTCGAGTTCGTCCGCGACCTCGTCGCCTGGACCCTCGGCCTCGGCCACGCGATGCTCCGCGCCGCCGGGACGCTGCTGCGCGGCTGGAGCCCGGACGTCGTCCACGCCCACGACTGGCTCGTCGCGCACGCCGCGATCACCGTCGCCGACCTCACCGGCGCGCCGCTCGTCGCCACCCTCCACGCCACCGAGGCCGGACGCCACGGCGGCTGGCTCTCGCAGACGCTGAACCAGCAGGTGCACTCCGTGGAGTGGTGGCTCGCCCGCCGCGCCGACGCCGTCATCACCTGCTCGCAGGCGATGCGCAGCGAGGTCTCGGGCCTGTTCGACCTCGATCCCGACGACGTCGCCGTCGTCCACAACGGCATCGACCCCGCCGGGTGGCCGGCCCCGCGACCGGCGAGGTCGGGGCCGCCGACCCTGCTCTACCTCGGCCGCCTCGAGTGGGAGAAGGGCGTGCACGACCTCGTCGCCGCCCTGCCCGCCATCCGCCGCGCCCACCCGGGCACGACGCTGGACGTCGCGGGCACCGGCTCGTGCTCCGACTGGCTCGCCGAGCGCGCCCGGGCCGCGCGCGTGCGGCGGTCGGTGACGCTGCTCGGGCACGTCGACGACGCCACCCTGCGCGACCTGCTCGCCCGCACCGACGCCGCCGTGCTCCCCAGCCGCTACGAACCGTTCGGGATCACCGCGCTCGAGGCCGCGGCCGCCGGCGCCCCGCTCGTCGCGTCACGGGCGGGCGGGCTGGGCGAGGTGGTCGTCGACGGCGTGACCGGCCTGTCCTTCGACCCCGGCGACGTCCCCGGGCTGGCGCGCGCCGTGATCCGCTGCCTCGACGACCCCGACGCCGCGCGCACCCGCGCCGGCGCGGCCCGCGCGCGTCTCGACACCGACTTCGCCTGGCCCGCGATCGCCGACCGCACCGCCGAGATCTACGCGACCACCCGCCCCGGCGCCCCCCGCGACCTCGGCCGTCCCAAGATCCCGACGGGGAACGTGCTCTGCGCTGCGCGCACGTGAGCGATCTGGGTCGCCCCGACGACCCATATCACTCACCTGCGCGCGAGCGCATCGCCGCCAGCTCCGTCTTGCGCGCGATGTCGGCGAGCGCCTCGCGGTCCGCGGCGGCCGCCTCGTAGTCCGCCATCCGGTCGCGGACGACGCGCGCCGGCGCGCCCACCGCCACCGCGTGGTCCGGGATGTCGCCCCGCACCACCGCGTGCGCGCCCAGCACGCACCCGCGTCCCACCCGCGCGCCGCGCAGCACGGTCACCTTCGTCCCGATCCACGTCTCCGGGCCGATGCGCACCGGCGTCTTGACGATGCCCTGGTCCTTGATCGGGGTGTGGACGTCGGCGTAGCGGTGGTCGAAGTCGCAGATGTAGATCCAGTCCGAGAGCAGCGTCGCCTCGCCGAACTCGATGTCGAGGTAGCAGTTGACGGTGTTCTCGTTGCCGAACACCGACTTGTCCCCGATGCGCAGCGACCCCTCGTGGCACCGCAGGCGGGTGTTGTCGCCGATGTGCACGAAGCGCCCGATCTCCAGGCGCCCGAACCCCTCCCGCGCCTCGAGCTGCACGCCCTTGCCCAGGAACACCAGCCCGCGCAGCACGATGTGCGGCTGGCGCACGCGGACCTTCATCATCCGCCAGTAGCGGACCAGGTAGTACGGCGTCCACGCACGGTGGCGCACGATCCAGCGCAGCGAGGCCCAGGTGAGCAGTCGTGGCTGGCGCGGATCCGACCTCACGGTGACGACCCTACGATCGCCCGATGTCCCACGAGGGCCCGAGGGTCCCGCCGACCCCTCCGATGGTGGCCGTCGTCGGCAGCGTCAACCTCGACCTGGTCGCCCGGGTCGAGCGCCTCCCTGGCGCCGGGGAGACGCTGACCGCGCACGGCGTCACCCGCGTGCCCGGCGGCAAGGGCGCCAACCAGGCGCTCGCGGCGGCCCGCCTCGGCGCCCGGGTGCGCCTGCACGCCGCCGTCGGCGACGACCCCCTCGCCGGCGAGGCCCTGACGCTGCTGCGGGCCGGCGGGGTCGACCTCCGCCACGTCCGGATCACCGAGGACGTCCCCACCGGGACCGCCATGATCCAGGTCGACGACGACGGCGAGACGACGATCGTCATCGACGCCGGCGCCAACGCCACCCTCACCGTCGATCACGACGACCTCGACGCCGACGTCGTGCTCACCGTGCTCGAGGTGCCCGACGAGGCCGTCGCGACGGCGATGGCCGCGCCCGGCTTCACCGTCCTCAACGCAGCCCCGTCCCGCCCCGTCGCCGGCGACGTGCTCGCCGGCGTCGACCTCGTCTGCGTCAACGCCGCCGAGTTCGGGGCGCTCGCCGCGCACGCCGACGTCGACGACCTCGTCGCCGTCGCGATCACCTACGGCGAGGCCGGGGCCGAGCTGCGCCGCCGCGGGCACGTCGTCGCGACCGTCGAGCCGCCGCCGGTCGACGCCGTCGACGGCACCGCGGCCGGCGACGCCTTCACCGCGGCCCTGGCGCTCGCGCTCGCCACGGGTATCGACGACGAGGACGCCCTGCGCCGCGCCTGCCGCGCCGGCGCGCTGGCCGCGACCCGCCCCGGCGCCCAGCCCTCGCTCCCCACGCTCCAGGAGGTCGACGTCCCGTGACGCCGCTGATCGTCGACACCGACCCGGGTGTCGACGACGCCTACGCGCTCGCCCTCGCCGCCCACGCCCCCGAGGTCGACCTGCGCGCCGTCACCGCCGTGTTCGGCAACGTCGACCTGCCGACCACGACGACCAACGCGCGCCGCCTGCTCGGCATGCTCGGGCGCGGCGACGTCCCCCTCGGCGTCGGCGCCGAGCGGCCCCTGGTCCACCCGACGACGCAGCGCGCCGCCGACGTCCACGGTGACGACGGGCTGGGCGGGGTCGCCGAGCGCTTCGGCCCGCTCGGCCCGGAGCCGGCCGGACGCGCCCTCGACGTGATCGCGTCCGTCCTCGAGGCGAGCCCCGAACCCGTCGTCCTCGCCGCGATCGGCCCGCTGACCGACGTCGCGCTCCTGCTCGCGACCCGCCCGGACCTCACCGAGCGCATCGGGCGGCTCGTCGTCATGGGCGGCTCGGTCGGGATCGGCGGCAACGTCAGCGCCGCCGCGGAGTTCAACGTCTGGTCCGACCCCGAGGCCGCCCGCCGGGTGCTCGTCGAGGAGCGGGTGCCGACGACGCTGGTGCCGCTGGATCTCACGCACGTGGTGACGGTCGACCGGGCGTGGCTGGAGGACCTCGCGGCGTCCGGCCCGGTGGGCGAGGCGCTCGCCGCGACCCGGGACGTCTACGCGCGCGGGGAACGGCTCGGCGTCGACCGGGTCCCGATCCACGACGCGGTCGCGCTGCTCGAGGCGATCGTTCCCGGGACGCTGGCGACGGTGTCCCTCGAGCTCGAGGTCGACTGCTCGCTGGGGCCGGCGCGGGGCATCGTCCTCGCCGACCGGCGCGGGCACGCTCCCGGCGCCCACGCCGTCGACGTCGCCGTCCCCGAGGGCACCGACGTCGACGGCGTGCGCGGCGCGCTGCTGGAGCGGCTGCGCGGCGACATGCTCCCGGGTCCGCGCGGGTAGCCGCCCGGATGACCGAGCCCGAGCACAGCGACGAGGTCCCCGACGAGCCCGACCTGGGTGCGAGTGTGCAGCTCGAGTCCGGCGAGACCCTCGACGGACGACCGGGCACCGACGGCCTGGACGCCGGCGTCGTGGCCCCCGACCGGCCCTTCGGCCTGGACGACCCCGACACCACTCCCGAAGGCCAGCGCGAGCGCGAGACGATCGACGAGCGCCTGACCCGCGAGATCCCCGACGACACCGGCGGCGCGGCCACCGCACCCGGGCCCGAGGTCTCCGAGGGCGAGATCGCGTCCGAGGCCGGGCAGGCCCGCAGCGGGCGCCTGACCGCCGCCGAACCGGACCCCGACCAGGTGCCGGGGCGTTCGCTGGCCGCGCAGGACACCGGGATCGCCGGCGGTGCCGCCTCCGCGGAGGAGGCCGCCGTGCACGACATCGGAGAGGACGACATCGCCGACCCCGAGGACGTCGCGCAGGCCGTCGGCCGCGACCCCGACGAGCAGCTGGAGGGTCCGGAGGTGCGCCTGGACGACGACGTCGACCCGGCGGGCGGCGTGGCCGACGACCGCCCGTGACATGCCATGGGCCCCGCCTCGGGCGGGGCCGCGGCGCTCGCTACCGGTCGGCGTGCTCCCGGCACGTGTCGGCCTGGGCGCGGGCCTCGAGACGCTCGTCGTCGATCTGCTGCCCGCACACCCGGCAGCGACCCCAGGTGCCCTCCTCGATCCTCCCCAGCGCCGCGTCGATCTCGGCGACCTGGCGATCGCTCTCGTCGGCGAGGCCCTCGCGCTCCATGGTCTCCTCGACCTCGGAGCCGTAGTCCCCCGGGTGCTGGCCCAGCGCGCCCTCCTGCTGCACGGCCACGGCGGGCTCGTGCTCACGGGACCACGAGCCCATCTCGCGCAGGCGCTCGCGCTCCTCGGTCAGCGCGCGGCGGGCCTTCTCGGCGTCCATCCCGTGATGCCTCCTCAGGGTCGGTCGGAAGGCGCGGATACCCGGTCGCTCACGGCCTCGCACACGTAGGCCTCGGGGCCGGTCGCGAGGCGGGCGAGGACGACCGTCGCCTCCTGGGACCCGGAGAGCTTCAACCGGGGTCGCAGGGCGTTCGGGTCGACGTCGAGGCCGCGGACGAGGATCTCGACGCGCCCGACGTCGCGCTGCCGCAGCGTCGTGCGCAGCGCCTTCTCGGTGTAGCGGCCGTGCTCGCGCACGCGGAACGCGCGCACGCCGGGCGGCGGGGCGTCGCCGGAGAGGTAGGCCAGGTGCTCGTCGAGGCGCCAGAGCCCGTGGCGGGCGCCGTACTGGCGCACCAGGCCGGCCCGGACGACCGCGCCGTCGGGGTCGACGATCCACTCCCCGGCCGGGGCGACGGGGCACGTGTCGTCCTCGACGTCGGTGACCTCGAAGCCGCGGCCGCGACCCGACAGCACCGTGGCGCGGCGGCGGGTCGTCGCGAGGCCCTCCGACCAGAGCGCCGCCTCCCGCACGCGGCCGTCGAGGCTGACGAGCTCAACCTCGGCGGCCCAGGGCACGAGCGCCGGATCGAGGCCGGGCGCCGTGGAGACGACGAGATCGTGGTGGGTTTCCTGACGTTGAACGTCAGCGTGGCAGCCACGCTGACACAGGCGCGCCAGATCGTCGAGCGGCGGGGCGAAGTCGGCGGGGCGCCAGGTGCGCCGGCCGGCGGCGGTGCGGCGGGCGGGGTCGGCGACGATCACCGTGCCCCGCGACGGCGGCGCGAGGGCGTCCGCCCGCACCAGCGGCACGCCGGGCACGTTCACGCGCGCCATGGCCAGGCGCACCGGGTCGAGGTCGGAGCCGAGCAGCCGCCCGGCGACCGCACGCAGCGCAAAGAGCTCCGCCCCCACCGAGCACGTCACGTCGTGCACGTCGCGGCCCGCGAGCCGGGCGGCCCGGTGCGCGGCGACCGGCGCGGCGGTGGCCTGCTCGGCGGCGTCGGCGGTGAGCAGCCAGCCGTCGGGCACGCGCCCGCGGGCCCTGTCCTGCAGCAGCGCGGTCTCGAGCACGGGCGCGGCCCGGTCGCCGAGGCGCGCGCGCAGCGTCGCCACAGCGCGCAGACGGTCCTCACGCAGGAGGGGGAAGGCTTCCTCCACGGCGTCGCGCCCCGCCGCGGAGGCGAGGTACGCGACGTCGTCGAGGGTGAAGCCGTAGCCCACGGTCAGCTCGGGAGCGACACCGGATCCGCCGGCCGGACCCCCGTCACCAGCGCGTTGTAGAACAGCGAGCGCGGCACCACCCGCGACAGCACCCGCTCGTCCAGCCACGACAGCCGCTGCCACGTCCGGTAGGCGAACATCGCCCAGCCCATGCCGAGCCGCTCCGGCGGCACCGCGGCCTCGAAGGTCCGCACCGGCCAGCCGAAGACCGCCGCCGAGAGCTCCTCGGTGACGACGCGGACGTCCACCGCGCCCGCGGCGTGGGCGTAGCGCTCGAGGCGGTCCGGGTCGAAGACGTGCTGGTCGACCACCGACTCCAGCGCCGCCGCCCGGGACGACTCGTCGAGCTCGGCCGGCGGGCGCAGCCACGACGACGGCGCGAACCGGGTGGTCGCCCACCACGTCGCCTGCCCGAGCTTGCGGGCGTAGAGGTCGCCGAGCCGGGTCGGCTCGCCGGCGAAGACGAAGCGCCCGCCGGGCTTGAGCACACGCAGGATCTCCCGGAACGCGGTGTCGAGGTCCGGGATGTGGTGCAGCACGGCGTGCCCGACGACGAGGTCGACCGAGGCGTCCGGGACCGGGATCGTCTCCGCGTCCGCCACGCGCCCGGAGACGTCGAGCCCCAGGGCGGACGCGTTGCGCGTCGCGACCTCGACCATGCCCGGCGAGAGGTCGGTGACCGTGCCGCGCCGCGCGATCCCGCCCTGCATGAGGTTGAGCAGGAAGAACCCGGTGCCGCACCCGAGCTCGAGGGCGTGCTCGAACGGGCCGGGGTCGGGTGAGACCGCCCGGAACCGGTCCACCGCGAACGTCGTGCAGCGCTCGTCGAACGAGATCGACCACTTCTCGTCGTAGGAGCCGGACTCCCAGTCGTGGTAGAGGACGTTGGCGAGCTTCGGGTCCCGGAACGCCGCCTCGACCTCGGCCTGCGTGGCGCTCATCGACCGAGGAACTGGGCCTTACCCGGCCCGTTCTCGACGAACGAGCGCATGCCGATCGTCTGGTCCTCGGTGCCGAACAGCGCCGCGAACAGCTCCGACTCCAGGGCCAGGCCGTCGCGCAGGTCGATCTCCGCGCCGCGGTCGATCGCGTTCTTCGCGGCGGCGAGCGCGCGCGTAGGACCGTTCGCGAACTGCTCGGCCCAGGCGCGGGCGCGTGTGTAGACCTCGTCCGGCGCGACGACCTCGTCGACCAGCCCCATCTCCAGGGCCTCCGGGGCCTTCACGAAGCGGCCGGTGAAGATGATGTCCTTGGCCTTCGACGGCCCGACCAGGCGCGTGAGCCGCTGCGTCCCGCCGCCGCCCGGGATGATCCCGAGCAGGATCTCCGGCTGGCCGACGGTCGCGTTGTCGCCGGCGATGCGCCGGTCGCAGGACAGCGCGACCTCGAACCCGCCGCCCAGCGCGTAGCCGGTGATCGCGGCCACGGTCGGCTTGGGGATCTCCGAGACCGCGCCGAAGCCCTTCGAGAGCTGGTGGGTCCGCTCGGCCATCTCGGAGTAGGTCATGTCGGCCATCTCCTTGACGTCCGCGCCGGCCGCGAGCGTCTTCTCGCCGCCGTAGACGACGACCGCGCGCACGTCGGTGCGGCTGGTCGCCTCCTGCGAGACCTCGACCAGCTCGTCCTGGACCTGGCGGTTGATCGCGTTCATCGGGGGCCGGTCCAGGTGGATGGTGCCCACGCCGCCGTCCACCTCGAGCCGCACGAACTCCGTCACCGAGAAGCCTCCTGTAGGTCCGGGTCTGTGGCCTTCGAACGGCCGCGACCCTATCGCCGGAACGCGGTGAAGCGCCGACGGCGGCTGTGCAGCTCGAGCGGCTGGCCGAAGGTCTCCGACAGGTTCTCCGAGGTCATCACGTCGTCGAGCAGGCCCTGCGCGACCACGCGGCCGTCGCGCAGCAGCATCGCGTGGCTGCAGTTCGGCGGGATCTCCTCGACGTGGTGGGTGACCATCACGGTCGCCGGGCCCTCCGGGTCGGCCGCCAGCTCGGAGAGCAGCTCGACGAGGTCCTCGCGGGCGCCGAGGTCGAGCCCCGCGGCCGGCTCGTCGAGCAGCAGCATCTCGGGGTCGGTCATCAGCGCCCGGGACAGCAGCACGCGCTGGCGCTCGCCGGTCGAGAGCGTCCCGTAGCGCCGGCCCGCGAGGTCGGCGACGCCCATCATCGCCATGAGCCCGGACGCCCGGCGGTCGTCCTGCTCGTCGTAGCGCTCGCGCCAGGTGCCGAGCACGCCGTAGCCCGCGCTGCGCACCACGTCGAACGCGCTCTCGTCGGGCGGCACGCGCCCGGCCAGGCTCGCCGAGGCGAGGCCGATGCGGGGACGCAGCTCGAAGACGTCGACGCGCCCGAGCCGCTCGCCGAGCAGGTCGACGGTGCCGGTGGTCGGGTGCATCTCGGCGGCGGCGAGGCGCAGCAGCGTGGTCTTGCCCGCGCCGTTGGGCCCGAGGATCACCCAGCGCTCGTCGAGCTCGACGGTCCAGTCCAGGTCGGCGAGCAGGTCGGAGCCGCCGCGGCGGACGCCCACCCGGTCCATGCGGACGACCGTGTCCGGGTCGGTCACGGGCTCGGTCGGGCTGGTCTCCGGCTGCACCACGGCCGCCATCCTGACGGATCACACCCGCCGACGGGCGACGGCCCACCCGCCGATCGGGCACGATCTCGCTCCGATGGCCATCACCGCTCCCCGGCCCGGCGCCCACCTCGACGGCGACGTGCTGCACGTCACCGTCCCGGCCGCGCCCAGCGCCGAGGCGGTGGAGCTCTGCCTGCCCGGCGACGACGGCGAGCGCCGCGTCGAGCTGCGCCGCTCGGGCGAGGTCTGGACCGGCCGGATGGACGACGTGCGCGCCGGCGACGCCTACGGCCTGCGCGTGTACGGCCCGTGGGACCCGGTCCGCGGCGTGCGCACGAACCCCGCGAAGCTGCTGGTCGACCCGTGGACCCGCCGCGTGGCGGGCACGGTCACCGACCTCGACGTCGCGCGCCCGTTCGCCGGCACCGACCCGTTCTCGTCCCGCCGCGACGACCGCGACTCCGCCGCCGTCGTGCCGCACGGGATCGTCACCGCCGACCTCGGCCCCGCGCCGACGCCCCGCCCGCAGGTGCCGTGGGCGGACACGGTCGTCTACGAGACCCACGTGCGCGACCTCACGACGCTGCACCCCGCGGTGCCCGAGGACCTGCGCGGCACCTACGCCGGCGTCGCCCACCCCGCCGTCGTCGACCACCTGGTCGCCCTCGGCGTCACGACCGTCGAGCTGCTGCCGGTGTTCGCGCACACCTCCGAGCCGTCGCTGCTCGCCCGGGGACGGCGCAACCACTGGGGCTACTCGACGCTCGCCTACCTCGCCCCGCACCCCGGCTACGCGTCGACCCCGGGCCGCGAGGCCGAGGAGTTCCGCGCGATGGTCGCGACCCTGCACGCCGCGGGGCTCGAGGTCGTGCTCGACGTCGTGTTCAACCACACCTGCGAGGGCGGCGCCGACGGGCCGTCGCTGTCGTGGCGCGGCCTCGACGCCGCCGGCTGGTACGCGCTCGACGCCCGCGGCCGCGACGTCGACGTCACCGGCTGCGGCAACACCCTCGACGCGGGCTCACCGCTCGTGCGCGGCCTCGTGCTGGACTCCCTGCGGCACTGGGTGACGACGATGGGCGTCGACGGCTTCCGCTTCGACCTCGCCTCGACCCTCGGGCGCCCGCGCGGCGGCGCCTTCGACCCGTCGACGCCGCTGCTCGGCGAGATCGTCGACGACCCGGTGCTCTCGCAGGTCAAGCTCATCGCCGAACCGTGGGACGCCACCGGCGAGGGCTACCAGGTCGGCGGTTTCCCGGCCCCGTGGGCGGAGTGGAACGGGCGCTTCCGCGACGGCGTGCGCGACTTCTGGCGCGGCCACGGCCCGCTCTCGGAGATCGTCACGCGGATCGCCGGGTCGTCGGATCTCTACTGGCCCGCGCGCACCCCGGCCGCCTCGGTCAACTTCGTCACCGCGCACGACGGCTTCACCCTCGCCGACCTCGTGTCCTACGAGCGCAAGCACAACGAGGCCAACGGCGAGCAGGGCCGCGACGGCACCGACGACAACCGCTCGTCCAACCACGGCGTCGAGGGGCCCACCGACGACCCGGCGATCCTCGCCCTGCGCGCCCGCCAGGCCCGCAACCTGCTCACCACGCTGCTGCTCTCGGCGGGCACCCCGATGCTGCTCGGCGGCGACGAGCTCGGCCACACGCAGCACGGCAACAACAACGTCTACTCGCTCGACGACGAGACGTCGTGGCGGTCGTGGTCGTCGCCCGAGCTGGTCGACTTCGTCGCCCGCGCGCTCGCCCTGCGCCGCGCCACCCCGGCCCTGCGGCGCACCGACTTCTTCTACGGCCGCGAGGACACCGACCCCGACGGCGCCGCCCCGGACATCGCCTGGCTGCACCCCGACGGCCGCGAGCTCACCGAGCCCGACTTCCACCACCACGGCCGCACCCTGGTGGTCCGCGTCGACGGCGACCGCGCGCTGCTGCTCGTCCTGCACTCCGGCGGCGCGCCCGTGGACGTGCTGCTGCCCGACGCGTTCGGCGACACCGCCTGGACCCCGGTGCTCGACCCCGGCACGACCACCGGCGCCCCGCCGGACACCGACGCGCTGCCCGCCGGGGAGACGCTCACGGTCCCGGCGCACACCGCGCTCGTGCTCCGCGCGAGGCCGCGCACCTAGCCCCTCGCGGCGAGTGCCAGGGCGTCGACCAGCGACGACGGCCGCCCGGCCCGCCAGGCCAGGCACCACGCGACGGGCGGGGCGTCGTCGGCGAACGGGACGAACGCGATGGTGGGACGCGAGAAGTAGTCGGCGGCGTGCGCGCCGAGGGGGCAGACGCCCTCCCCGCGGGCGACGGCACCGACCAGGTCCTGGAAGGTCGCCGCCGACGGCCCGCGCTCCACGGTCGCTCCACCCGGCGTGCACCACGGCTCGGGGGCGGGATGCCAGTACGGCGCGGCGCGGCGGCCGGCCCGCAGCACCACCTGGCCGCCGAGGTCGTCGACGGACACCTCGTCGCGGCCGGCGAGCGCGTGTCCCCGGGCGACCGCGAGCACCGCCGGTTCGCGCACGACGACCGGGCCCTCGACGAGGTCGGGCTCGACGACCGGGGCGTTGGTGACGAGGACGTCGACGTCGGCGCGGTCCAGCGCCGTCGCCGGGTCGGCGAAGTCGGCCTCGACGAACCGCACCTCCACGCGGGGGAAGCGGTCGCGGAACCGGGCGACGACGTCCGCCATGAGGTCGGCGACCGCCGGTGCCTCGAGCGCGACCGTGAGCACGGTGTCGATGCCGCGGCCCGCCTCCACGGCGGCGGCGACCGCGGCGAGGATCCGCCCGTGCCCGGCGCGGACCTCGGTGGCCAGCCGCCGCCCGACGGGGGTGAGCGCGACGCGGCGGCTGGTGCGCTCGAACAGGGCGACGCCGAACCGGCGCTCGAGGGCCGCGATCGTCTGGCTGACGCGGGCCTGCGAGACGTAGAGCCGCTCGGCGGTCCGGCCGAAGTGCAGCTCCTCGGACAGCGCCAGGAAGATCTCGATCTCCCGCCGTTCCATAACCCTCACATTATCGCTCGATGCTCCGGTCGTCGTTGTTCGCGTGCCGCCCGCACCGCAGGGTCGAGGCATGTCCACACCGACCGTCCCCACCACCGTCGGCGCCGTCCTCGTCCCGGGCGACGACGCCTACGACGCCGAGCGCCGGGGCTACAACCTGTCCGTCGACCACCGCCCGGCGGTGATCGTCGCGGCCGAGTGCGCCGAGGACGTCGCCGCCGCCGTGCGCTTCGCGGTCGACCACGACCTCCCCGTGGCCGTCCAGGCCACCGGCCACGGCCCCACCGCGCCCGCCGACGGGGCCCTGCTCCTCACCACGTCCCGCCTGGCGGGCATCGAGATCGACCCGGTGGCCCGCACCGCCCGGTTCGAGGCCGGTGTGCGCTCGGGGGCCCTGGTGGCGGCCGCGGCCGAGCACGGTCTTGCTCCGCTCAACGGATCCGCGCCCGACGTCGGCGCCGTCGGGTATCACCTCGGGGGCGGCGTGGGACTGATGAGCCGGCAGTTCGGCTACGCCGTCGACCACGTCCGCGCGCTCGAGGTGGTCACCGCCGACGGGCGCCGACGGCGGGTCACCGCCGGGTCCGCCGACCCCGACGACGCGGACCTGTTCTGGGCCCTGCGCGGCGCCGGCAAGGGACGCCTCGGTGTCGTCGTCGCCGTGGAGATCGATCTCCACCCGGTGGCGCGGCTGTACGGCGGCGGCATGCACTTCGCCGCCGGGGAGGCGCGCGAGGTCCTGCGGACCTGGGCCGAGCGGACGGCGATCACCCCGGAGGCGATGGGCTCCTCGGTGCTGCTGATCCGCATGCCGGACCTGCCGTTCCTGCCCGACGAGCTGCGGGGCCGCTCCGTGGTGCACGTCCGGTTCGTGTTCACCGGCGACGCTGCAGAGGGCGAGCGGCTCGTCGCGCCGTTCCGGGCGCTGGGGCCGCTCACCGACACGGTCGGCGAGATGCCCTACCGCGACGTGGGCACCATCCACGCCGAACCCACGACCCCCGTCGCCTTCCACGCCCGGAACACGATGCTGCGCGCGCTCGACCAGGACGCCGTCGACACGCTGCTCGAGCACGCCGGACCCGACGCCGGCGCGCCGTACCTCGTCGAGCTCCGCCACCTCGGCGGCGCCGCGGCCCGCCCGGGCGCGGTCCCGAGCGCGCTCGCCCGTCGCGACGGCACGTTCGTCCTCTACGCCGGCGGCGTGGCCACCGGCACCGACGAGGTCGCCGCGCTCACCTCGTCGCTCGACGCGCTGCTGCGCGCCATGGACCCGTGGGCGACCGGCGGGGCGTGCCTGAACTTCCTCGCCGGCCCCGACGTCACCGGCGAGCAGGTGCGCTCCGCCTACTCGCCCGCCGACCGCGACCGTCTCCGGGAGATCGAGCAGCGCGTCGACCCCGGGAACACGTTCCGGGTCGTCGTGCCGCTCGCCGACGATCAGGCCGGCAGGACGATCCGGCCCAGCTCGGCGGGCGCCGCGAGCAGGTCGTGACGCGGCAGCACGCGCACGGTGTAGCCCAGCACACCGGCGTGCGGCAGGGCGACGACCGCCTCGAAGCGGTGCGAGCCGTCGTGGCCCGGCCCGATCGAGGCCATCTCCTGCACCACGGACTCGGAGAGCTCGTCGGCGTCGTCCGCGCGGCCGACGACCGCCTGGACGAGCACCTCCTCGGGGCTCAGACCGCCGAGCTCGACCTCGGCACGCACCGTCATCGGCGCGCCGAGCACCGGGGTGTCCGCGCCGCCGGAGGCGTCGACCTCCGCCACCGCCACCGACGACCAGGCCGCGTCGAGGCGCGCCCGGTAGGTCGCGAGCTCCTTGGCCCCGGCGAAGCCGTCGGCGAGCACGCGCGCCGCCGACCGGGCCGCCGGCGCGTACCACTGCTCGACGTAGTCGGTGACCATCCGCGTGGCCTGCACCTTCGGCGACAGCGTCGCGAGCGTGTGCCGCACGAGCGAGGTCCAGCGGTCGGGCACGCCGTCGGCGCCGCGGTCGTAGAACAGCGGGGCGACGGTGGTGCCGAGCAGCTCGTAGAGGGCGTTGGCCTCGATGTCGTCGCGGCGCTCGGGGTCGTCGACGCCGTCGGCGGTCGGGATCGCCCAGCCGTTGCGGCCGTCGTAGAGCTCGTCCCACCAGCCGTCGCGCACCGACAGGTTGAGCCCGCCGTTGAGCGCCGACTTCATCCCCGACGTGCCGCACGCCTCGAGCGGGCGCAGCGGGTTGTTCAGCCAGACGTCGCAGCCCCAGTAGAGGTAGCGCGCCATGGACATGTCGTAGTCGGGCAGGAACGCGATGCGCTGGCGGACCGCGGGGTCGTCGGCGAAGCGCACCATCTGCTGGATGAGGCCCTTGCCCGCCTCGTCGGCGGGGTGCGACTTGCCGGCGATCACCAGCTGCACCGGCCGCTCGGGGTCGAGCAGGATCGAGCGCAGCCGCTCCTGGTCGCGCAGCATCAGCGTCAGGCGCTTGTAGGTCGGCACGCGGCGGGCGAAGCCGATCGTGAGCACGTCGGGGTCGAAGATGCGCTCGGTCCAGGCCAGCTCGGGCTCCGAGGCGCCGCGCTGCAGCCACGACGCGCGCACCCGGCGGCGGACCTCCTCGACCAGCCGCCGGCGCAGCGTCCCGCGCATCTCCCACAGCAGCGCGTCGGACACGCCGAACAGCTCCGGGCTGCCCGCGGCCTCGGCGCCCGCGGTGAGGCCGGCGATCTCGCGGGCGGTCCAGGTGGGGCCGTGGACGCCGTTGGTCACCGAGCCGATCGGCACCTCCGGGGCGTCGAACCCGCCCCAGAGGCTCTGGAACATCCCGCGCGAGACCTCGCCGTGCAGCTGCGAGACGCCGTTGCTGCGCTGCGCGAGCCGCAGGCCCATGTGGGCCATGTTGAACATGTCGCCGGAGGGCTCCCGGCCGAGCGAGAGCACCCGGGCGGGCTCGATGCCCGGGAGCATGTCGGGGGTGAAGTAGTGCTCGACCAGCCCGACCGGGAAGCGGTCGATGCCGGCGGGCACCGGGGTGTGGGTGGTGAAGACGGTGCCGGCGCGCACCGTGGCGAGCGCCTGGTCGAACTCGAGGCCGGCGTCGGCGACGAGCTCGCGGATGCGCTCGAGGCCGAGGAAGCCCGCGTGGCCCTCGTTGGTGTGGAACACCTCGGGCGCCGGGTGGCCGGTCTGCGCGCAGAACGCCCGCACCGCGCGCACCCCGCCGATCCCGACGAGGATCTCCTGGCGGATGCGGTGCTCGGCGTCGCCGCCGTAGAGCCGGTCGGTGACCTGGCGCAGGTCGGGGTCGTTGTCCTCGATGTCGGCGTCGAGGAGCAGCAGCGGCACCCGCCCGACCGACGCGACCCACACCCGGGCGCGCAGCGTCCGGCCGCCGGGCATGGCGACGCCGACGAGCACCGGGGCGCCCGCCGCGTCGGGCCTCTCCCCCGTCGCTCCGCTCGCCTCGGTGAGCAGGTGCAGCGGCAGGCCCTGGGGGTCGAGCGCCGGGTAGTGCTCCTGCTGCCAGCCGTCGAGCGACAGCGACTGACGGAAGTAACCGGATCGATACAGGAGGCCGACGGCGACCAGGGGGACCCCGAGATCGCTCGCGGCCTTGAGGTGGTCGCCGGCGAGGATGCCGAGGCCGCCCGAGTAGTTCGGCAGCACCTCGCTGACACCGAACTCCATCGAGAAGTAGCCGACCGCCGAGGGGAAGCCGTCGGCGGCGCGCGTCTGGTACCAGCGCGGCTCGCTCAGGTAGGTCCGGAGGTCCTCGGCGCGCTCCTGCACGCGGCCGACGAACGCGGCGTCCTCGGCGAGCTCGGCCAGGCGCTGCGGGCGGACCTCGCCGAGCAGCCGGACCGGGTCGCCGCCGGTGGCCCGCCAGGCCGCCTCGTCGACGGTCGCGAAGAGGTCCTGCGTGGGCCCGTGCCACGTCCAGCGCAGGTTCGTGGCGAGCTCCTGCAGGGGCGCGAGCGCGGCCGGGAGCTGGGCGCGGACGGAGAAGCGACGCAGAGCCTTCACGCGCCGGGAGCCTACGGCGCGACCCCCGACGCGCCGTGCGCCGCCCACCTGGACTGGATCGATCCCCCGACTACGCTGCGTCGCGTGAGCGCGCTGGGGAGATGGTGGCGGTCCGGACGACGGTCGAAGCAGGCCACGGAGGAGGCGGAAGCGCCCCGCGAGCAGCCGACCGAGCCGCGCGACGCGACCGGCGGCCAGCCCGCGGTCGGCACCGACGGCGCCAGCGCGCCGCCCTTCGAGGAGAGCTACGGCGGGTACGACGGCCGCCTCGACCCGCACCGGGAGATCCCCCGCGGCGAGATCGTCACCGGCCCGTCCTCCGGGTCGTGGCGCCAGCGGCGTCAGGGCTGGGGTTCCGCCGACGACGTCGAGGTCGGTCCCCCGCCGCCCCCGGACGCCCGCCCGCACGGCCCGACGACCGGGCCCTTCGGCGTGCCCGGACGCGCCACCGGCCCGGGGCCCGCGTCGGGTCCCTTCCCGGCGTCCGGGCCGATCGCCGCCGGTCCGTACTCCTCGCCCGGCCCGTACTCCTCGCCGGACCCCGCCCACCACCCGTCGTCCGGCCCCTTCCCGCCGGCGAGCGACACCCCGTCGCGCGGGTTCCGCGCCGTCGGCTCCGACGGGCCCGACGTGGACAGCCGGGACGGCCGCGGCGGACAGCCCGCGCCGAGCCTGCCGCCGTGGCGCCGCCCGGCCACCCCGCCCTGGGGCATCGCCACCGGCCGCCCCTCGCCCTCCCCCTCGCCGACCTCCGGTCGCCCGTTCGCATCGAGTACGCCCGTTGCGGGTAGCGGACCGGACATGAGCTCGACGCCGGACCGCGGACCCGACCACCTCTCCGGGCGCGCGACCACCCCGGACGCGCCGTCCGAGACGTCGGCGGCGTCGTCCTCGTCGTCGTCCTCGTCGTCGTCCCCGTCGCCGTCGTCATCGGAGCCGTCTGCCCCGGAGCCCCGTCCCGAGGACCTCGACGCCGCGCCCGCCTCCGACCCGTCGTGGTTCGTGCCGCGCACGCCCTACGCCCCGTTCGCCGAGGACGCCGGCCAGGGAGGGGACGCCGAGGACAAGGCCGCCGAGAGCCCGCTGACCGGCTCCCGCCACGCCGCGAGCGAGACCGGCGACCGGGACGAGGACCCCGTCACCACCGCGATCCCCCCGACGCCGTCCGGCGGCACCGCGAGCGTCCCCACCACCGGGCAGGACGACGCCGACCGCGGGCACGGCTGGCGCACGGCCGCCGCGGGCGCGGCCGGGCTCGGGGTGGCCGGCGCCGCGGCGGGCGCCGCCGGTCTGTTCGGCCGGTCGGGCAGCGACTCCGGGAGCGACAGCTCCCACAGCGCCGACGGAAGCACCACCGGCATCTCCGACAGCGGCACCGCGACCCCGCGGCCGAGCACGCCCTGGGCGCCGCCGCCCGCGCGGCCCTCGTCGTTCTCGCCGCCCCCGACGCCCCCGGCGCCCTCCACCGCCGCGGCCTCGTCCGACGACACCGCCGCCTCCGACCAGCCCGGGGACTCCACCTCCCGACCCGTGTCCTCGGGACACGGGTCCCTCGGGTCGTTCGGCGACACCGCCGCCTCCGAGCAGCCCGACGACGCCATTCCCCGACCCGTGTCCTCGGGACACGGGTCGCCGGAGTCGTCCGGCGCCCCGGACAGCACCGCGACCCCCGACACCCCGCGCAGCGACGACGTCGACGACGACCCGCTCGGCGTGGGCCCCCTGTCCTTCGACCCGGACGCGCCCGTGCACAGCATCGCGCCGGACGCCCCGGGCGACGAGGTGCCCGACACCGACACCCCGACGACCACGACCGCCCTCGGCGGCGCGGCGGCGGCCGGCGCGGCCGGGGTCGTCGGCGCCGCAGCCTTCGGGGCCTCCGGGGCCGCCGGCTCCGACAGCAGCGCCGACGACACCCGCGCCGGCGACGCCCCGGGCGACGTCACCTCCGCCGACCCGGACGGCGCGGACGTGCCGTCCGAGGAGCCCGCGGGCGCCCCGTCGACCGACCCGGGCGAGGTGGCCCCGGACGCCGCCCCGACGGTCACGACGACCGAGCCGGAGCCGCCCGAGCAGGAACCGGCGCCCCTCACCACCGTCACACCCCCCGGCCCCCAGCCGACCACCCCGGGCATCCCCGCCGACGCCGTCGACCGCCACGCCCTCCCGCAGGGCCGGATCGGGATCGACGAGGTGACCCCGGAGGTCTCCGGCGGCCGGTTCCCGTCGAAGGCGGTCGTGGGCGAGGTCGTGCCGGTCGCGGCGACGGTGTGGCGCGAGGGCCACGACGCCGTCGCGGCGACGGTCGTGTGGCAGCGCTGCTCCGCGGCGAGCCACGGCCAGGACCCGGACGCGGCACTGCAACACTCTTCGGGCGGCTGCGGGGACGAGGCGCCGCGCAGCACGCGGATGACGCCGACCGGCCCGCTGACCGACCGGTTCGCCGGCCAGGTCGTGCCCGACGCCGAGGGGCTGTGGAGCTTCCGGGTCGACGCCTGGAGCGACCCGTGGGCGACGTGGCGGCACGCCGTCGACGTCAAGACCCGCGCGGGCCAGGGCGCCGCGGAGCTCGCCAACGACCTGGAGTCCGGGGCGCGCCTGCTCGAGCGCGGCGCCGAGGGCATCCAGCAGCGGCTGCGCGACACCCCGCGGCTCGACGGGGACGACCCGGTTGATCTATCCCGCCAAGGCGGTTCGACGACTGGCGCTCCTTCGTCGCGTCAGTCGTCGACGCCGGCGGGGGGCTCCGAGCGCACCGGCGGGATCGCCATGCCGCCGGCCCTCGAGCTCGCCCGGACCCTCACCCGGGCGGCGGGGCAGCTCCGCGACACCGACACCGACCTGCCCGAGCGTCTCCGGCTCGCGCTGTCGGCGCCGGTGCACCGCACGATGACCGAGCACCCGGTCCGCGAGCTCGTGACCCGGGGCGACACCCACCACGTCCAGGTCGAGCGCCCGCTCGCGCTGGCCGGGTCCTGGTACGAGTTCTTCCCCCGCTCGACCGGCGGCTGGGACGACGAGGGTCGCCCGGTGCACGGCACGTTCGCCACCGCGACCCGCGAGCTCGACCGCGCCGCCGCGATGGGCTTCGACATCGCCTACCTGCCGCCGATCCACCCCGTCGGCACGGTCAACCGCAAGGGCCCCAACAACACGCTGACCCCGGGGCCGGACGACGTCGGCTCGCCGTGGGCGATCGGCTCGGCCGCCGGCGGGCACGACGCGATCGACCCGAACCTGGGCACGATCGAGGACTTCGACGCGTTCGTCGCGCACGCCCACGAGCTGGGCCTCGAGGTGGCGCTCGACCTCGCGCTGCAGTGCGCACCGGACCACCCGTGGGCCGCCGAGCACCCGGAGTGGTTCACGATCCGGCCCGACGGGACCATCGCGTACGCCGAGAACCCGCCGAAGAAGTACCAGGACATCTACCCGGTCAACTTCGACACCGACCCCGAGGGCATCTACGCCGAGGTCCTGCGCGTCGTCCTGTACTGGATGGACCACGGGGTGCGCGTGTTCCGGGTCGACAACCCGCACACCAAGCCGCCGAACTTCTGGAACTGGCTGATCGCCGAGGTGCACCGCCGCGACCCGGGCGTCGTGTTCCTCGCCGAGGCGTTCACCCGGCCCGCGCGGCTGTTCGGGCTGGCGAAGGCCGGCTTCAGCCAGTCGTACACCTACTTCACGTGGCGCACGGGGCGCGACGAGCTCCGCGAGTTCTTCGAGATGCACCGCGACCGGCTCGACGAGTGCCGACCGAACTGCTTCGTCAACACCCCGGACATCCTCCACGAGTCGCTGCAGGTCGGCGGCCCGGGCATGTTCGCGCTGCGGGCGGCGCTGGCGGCCACGCTCGCCCCGAGCTGGGGCGTGTACGCGGGCTACGAGCTCTTCGAGCACCAGCCCGTGCGCCCCGGCAGCGAGGAGTACCTCGACTCGGAGAAGTACCAGCTGCGTCCGCGCGACTTCGCGGGCGCGCTGGCCGAGGGCCGCAGCCTCGAGCCGTGGATCACGCGGCTCAACCAGCTGCGCAGGGACCACCCGGCCCTGCGCCAGCTGCGCACGCTGCGGTTCCACGAGACCGACAACGAGGCGCTGCTCGCCTACTCGAAGACCGACCCGCTCACCGGCGACACGGTGCTCTGCGTCGTCACGCTCAACCCGTACGGCGTCGAGGAGGGCAACGTGCACCTCGACATGCCTGCGCTGGGCCTCGAGTGGCAGGACCGGTTCGGCGCGTTCGACGAGGTCAGCGGCCAGACGTTCGAGTGGGGCGAGACCAACTTCGTGCGCATCGAGCCGTGGCGCGACGTCTGCCACATCATCTCGGTGCTGCGGCGGTAGGGAGACGCGTGACCCTGTGCGCCCCCTGAGAACCGGGCGCATCGGGCACGATTCGGGGCCTCCGGGCGTTGGACCGGTCGAGAGCCCTGGGAGGTCTACCGTGCGCATCCTCGTCGCCCTGGCGGTCTATCTGGCCGTCGAGATCACCGTCCTGGTCCTGGTCGGCCAGGCGATCGGGTTCTGGGGCCTGCTCGGGGTGCTGGTCCTCTCGGCGGTCGTCGGCGCCTGGGCCATCCGCCGGGAGGGTCGCCGATCGATGTCGACGCTGGTCGACGCGGCGCGCAACGGCCGGCCCGCCGAGGCCGAGGTCGCCGACGGCATGTACGTCGCACTGGCCGGCGTCCTGCTGGTCGTGCCCGGCCTCCTGTCGACGCTCGCCGCGCTCGTCCTGCTGGTGCCGCCGGTGCGCGGCGCGCTCTCCCGGCGCGCCGCGGAGCGGGCCGTGCGCGCCGGCAGCGCGCGCGTGGGCCCGTCGGTCACCGTCGTCGGCGCGGGCGGGCCGGGCCCCTGGGGTGCCCGCCCCGAGCCCGCGGGCCCGGGCCGGCTGGACACGGGGTCGTTCCGCGGCACGGTCATCGAGGGCGAGGTCGTGGAGCCCCGTGGAGCCGACGGCGACGCGCGGGACGACCGGCGCGACACCACCTGAGCCGATGCCCGCCCGGGGCACCGGCCCGGAGCCCCCGACCACTAGCGTGACGCCTGATGAACGAGGGAGTCAGCGCGAGCGTGACCGCCGCGCCGAGCGATGAGGACCATGTCCGCGACGTCACCGAGGACCACGGCGCCTCGGCCGTCGAGGAGCCCAGCGCCGACGACTTCCGACATGCGCGGACGCTCCCGGTCGACGACGAGTGGTACAAGCGCGCCGTCTTCTACGAGGTGCTCGTCCGGGCGTTCGCCGACTCCAACCGCGACGGGTTCGGCGACCTCTCCGGGCTCACCGACAAGCTCGACTACCTCGCGTGGCTCGGCGTCGACTGCATCTGGCTGCCCCCGTTCTACGACTCCCCGCTGCGCGACGGCGGCTACGACATCCGCGACTACCGCAAGGTGCTGCCCGAGTTCGGCACGGTCGCGGACTTCGTCGAGCTCCTCGACCAGGCGCACGCCCGCGGCATCCGCGTGATCACCGACCTGGTCATGAACCACACCTCGGACCAGCACCACTGGTTCCAGGAGTCCCGGCGCGACCCGGACGGGCCGTACGGCGACTTCTACGTGTGGTCCGACGACGACACCCGCTACTCCGACGCGCGGATCATCTTCGTCGACACCGAGTCGTCCAACTGGACCTACGACTCGGTGCGGGGGCAGTTCTACTGGCACCGCTTCTTCTCCCACCAGCCGGACCTCAACTTCGACAACCCGGCCGTGTGCGAGGCGATGATCGACGCACTGCGCTTCTGGCTCGACCTCGGCATCGACGGGTTCCGGCTCGACGCCGTGCCCTACCTCTACGAGCGCGACGGCACCAACGGCGAGAACCTCCCCGAGACCCACGCGTTCCTCAAGCGCTGCCGCAAGGTCGTCGACGACGAGTACCCCGGCCGCGTGCTGCTCGCCGAGGCCAACCAGTGGCCCGCGGACGTCGTCGAGTACTTCGGCGACCCCGAGGTCGGCGGCGACGAGTGCCACATGGCGTTCCACTTCCCGCTGATGCCGCGCATCTTCATGGCGGTGCGGCGCGAGTCGCGCTTCCCGATCTCGGAGATCCTCGCGCAGACGCCGGCGATCCCGGAGAACGCGCAGTGGGGCATCTTCCTGCGCAACCACGACGAGCTGACGCTCGAGATGGTCACCGACGACGAGCGCGACTACATGTACGCGGAATACGCCAAGGACCCGCGCATGAAGGCCAACATCGGCATCCGCCGGCGGCTGGCCCCGCTGCTCGAGAACGACCGCAACCAGCTCGAGCTGTTCACCGCGCTGCTGCTGTCCCTGCCCGGCAGCCCCGTCCTGTACTACGGCGACGAGATCGGGATGGGCGACAACATCTGGCTCGGCGACCGCGACGGCGTGCGCAGCCCGATGCAGTGGACGCCCGACCGCAACGCCGGCTTCTCCACCTGCGACCCGGGCCGGCTCAACCTGCCGATCATCATGGACCCGGTCTACGGCTACCAGGCGGTGAACGTCGAGGCGCAGTCGAACTCGACCGCCAGCCTGCTGCACTGGAACCGGCGGATGATCGACATCCGCAAGCAGCACCCCGCCTTCGGGCTCGGCTCCTTCCACGAGCTCGGCGGCTCGAATCCGAGCGTGCTCGCCTACGTGCGCGAGCACGTCGACGTCGACGGCCACCGCGACGTGGTGCTCTGCGTGAACAACATGTCGCGCTTCCCCCAGCCGGTGGAGCTCGACCTCATCGCATGGAAGGACCGCGTACCCACGGAGCTCACCGGGGGTGTGCCGTTCCCGGCGATCGGGGAACTGCCGTACCTGCTGACCCTGCCAGGACACGGCTTCTACTGGTTCGCCATCCACGAGGCCGAGGAGCGCTGATGCCCGCCACGAGCTCGCCCGACCGCACCCCCGGCGATCCGCTCGCCGATCTGCACGACGCCCTGCTCGCCTGGCTGCCGCAGCAGCGGTGGTTCCCGGCCAAGGGGCGCCAGGTCGCGGGCCTGCGCACGGTGAGCCACGCCGTCGTGTCCACGCCCGGCGAGACGCCGACGGTGGAGCACGCGGTCATCGGGGTGTCGTTCGCCGACGCTGCCCAGGATCCGGTGGGCGGCAGCGCCGAGGAGCGCTACCAGCTCGTGCTGGGCGTGCAGGCGAGCCCGCCCGCGGACGTCGAGTACGCGGTGATCGGCCGCCGCGGGGAGGACGTCGTCTACGACGGTCTCGCCGACGGGCGGATCAGCCGCCAGTTCCTGGCGCTGATCACCGAGAACGCCGTGCGCGGGCCGCTGCGCTTCGTCGCCGAGCCCGACACCGAGGCGCCGATCGTGGGGCCGGGGCGGCCGCTGATCGGCGAGCAGTCGAACAGCTCGGTGATCTACGGCGAGCGCGCCATCATGAAGCTCTTCCGGCGCGCCACGGCGGGCCTGAACCCGGACCTCGAGCTGCACCGGGCGCTCGGCCGGCAGGGCAGCGGTGAGGTCGCCCCGCTGCTCGGCGCGATCGAGGGCGAGATCGACGGCGAGCCCATGACCGTCGCGATGCTGCAGACCTACGCGTCGAACTCCGCCGACGGCTGGTCGATGGCCCAGGCGAGCGTGCGCGACCTGCTCGCCGAGGCCGACCTGCGGCCCGACGAGGTCGGCGGCGACTTCGCCGGCGAGGCCCACCGCATCGGCAAGACCGTCGCGGCCGTGCACCTCGAGCTGGCCGCCGCCCTGGGCACCCACCCGCTCGACGCGCGGGGAGCCGAGGAGATCGAGGCCTGGATGCTCGAGCGCCTCGAGCGCGCCGCGGCCGCGGTGCCCGGCGTCGCCGAGCAGCGCGACGCGATCGCCGACGTCCTGCGCGGGGTCACCACGGCCGGGCCGTCGACCGTGCAGCGCATCCACGGCGACCTGCACCTGGGCCAGGAGCTGCGCACACCCACGGGCTGGCTGGTCATCGACTTCGAGGGCGAGCCGTCGAAGTCCCTGGCCGACCGGGTGCGTCCCGACTCCCCGATGCGCGACGTCGCGGCGATGCTGCGCTCGTTCGACTACGCCGCGTTCCACCAGCTCTCCGAGTGGGAGCAGTCCGCGGACGACCCGGACCCGCAGCTCGAGCGCCGCGCGCAGGAGTGGGCCGACCGCAACCGCTCGGCGTTCTGCGACGGCTACGCCGAGGCCACCGGCACCGACCCCCGGGAGTCCCCGGAGCTCCTGCGGGCCTACGAGCTGGACAAGGCCGTCTACGAGGTCCTCTACGAGACCCGCAACCGGCCGGGCTGGGTGTCGATCCCGCTGCGCTCCATGCGCCGCCTGCTCACACCCGCGGGACGCGGCGAGCGCTGAGCGCGCCGACGTCCGGCGGGCAGCCTCATCGCAGCCGTTCGCGAATGCGAAGACCACACTGGGCTTCATGGGCCCGTGTCCCGATGGGATCAACGAGGCTTTCGCGATCGACGAGGGACGGTTGGTCGCCATGTCCATGACCTACACCGCAGCCACTGCCGAGTGGGCGGCTGACGTCGCCCACCATCTGCGCCGCTTCGCCGGTTCGGATGTCCCGACGATCGACGACCTGAGGGTGTCGGAAGCGCCGGCCGTGCTCGTGCGCTACCGCCTCGGCGAGGATCGGCTCGCGGCGCGATTCGGGCGCCTCGACCGGGACCGCACGTCGTGGGAGGCGCCGACCGACTCCGAGCACCTCGCCTCGAACCTGCTGCACGTCCTGCACGCGCCGGACGACCTCGAGTGGACCGACCCGGACGGCTACCGCTGGTGGGGTGACCCGCCGGCGGACGGGTGGATGGCCGTGACCACCGAGGGTCGGGCGGTCGGCGCCCGCTGACGGGCATGCCCGGGAAGAGCCCGGCCCATACGCGATCACGGCGGCGATCGTGGGTACCTGTACCGGTGACGCCGACGTCCCGGACGGCCCCGGTACGGTCGACCGGCCTCGACGCGGTCGGCGTGGAGCAGGCCCCGTCTCGTAGCAGGAGTGTGTGCATGTCCGTCCCCGGTAGCCGAGTCCGCGGACCCGCGTCGCCGACCCCGTCGGACCTCGACGTCCATCTGCTGATGGAGGGGTCGCACCGCGACCCGCACGGCGTGCTCGGCCCGCACCGCGACCCCGAGTCGCCGGGCACGGTCATCGTGCGCGCGCTGCGCCCGGGCGCGGACGCGGTCGACGTCGTCATCGACGACGGCCCGACCGCCGGGCGCTACCCGCTCGCCGAGGTCCACGCGGCCGGCGTCTTCGCCGCCGGCGTCCCCGGTCCGCTGCCGCGCTACCGCCTGGCGACGCGACGCACCGACGAGGCGACCGGCGAGACCGTCGAGTCGATCGACGACGACCCGTACCGCTTCTCGCCGGTGCTGGGCCCCGTCGACCTGCACCTCATCGGCGAGGGCCGCCACGAGCGCCTCTGGGACGCCCTGGGCGCCCACTTCCGCCGCTGGCCCACGCCCGCCGGTCCCGTCGAGGGCACCTCGTTCGCGGTGTGGGCGCCCCACGCCCGCGGGGTGCGCGTGTGCGGCGACTGGGACGGCTGGGACGGCACGACCACCCCGATGCGCGCGCTCGGCTCGGGCGTCTGGGAGCTGTTCGTCCCGGGCATCGGCGACGGCGCCCGCTACGGGTTCCGC
Source organism: Actinomycetospora flava (assembly GCF_037400335.1). Lineage (NCBI taxonomy): Bacteria > Bacillati > Actinomycetota > Actinomycetes > Pseudonocardiales > Pseudonocardiaceae > Actinomycetospora > Actinomycetospora flava. The sequence goes on along the minus strand of NZ_JBBEGM010000018.1, from coordinate 78,308 downwards.
ATCCTGTCCCCGGACGGGCACTGGCTCGACAAGGCCGACCCGATGGCGTTCGCGGCCGACCTGCCGCCCACGCCGGCGTCGGTGGTCACCACGTCGACCCACGAGTGGACCGACCAGGAGTGGATGACCCGGCGCGCCGCGTCGACACCGCACGCCGAGCCGATGAGCGTCTACGAGCTGCACCTGGGCTCGTGGCGCCAGGGCCTGACCTACCGCGACCTCGCCGACGAGCTCGCCGACTACCTCACCGAGACCGGCTTCACCCACGTCGAGCTGCTGCCGGTGGCCGAGCACCCGTTCGGCGGCTCGTGGGGCTACCAGGTCAGCTCGTACTACGCCCCGACCTCGCGGTTCGGCTCCCCCGACGACTTCCGCTACTTCGTCGACCGGCTGCACCGCGCGGGCATCGGCGTCATCGTCGACTGGGTCCCGGCGCACTTCCCCAAGGACGAGTGGGCGCTGGCCCGCTTCGACGGCACGCCCTGCTACGAGCACGGCGACCCGCGCCGCGGCGAGCAGCTCGACTGGGGCACGCTCGTATTCGACTTCGGGCGCTCCCAGGTCCGCAACTTCCTCGTCGCCAACGCGCTGTACTGGCTCGACGAGTTCCACATCGACGGCCTGCGCGTCGACGCGGTGGCCTCGATGCTCTACCTCGACTACTCGCGGCCCGACGGCGGCTGGACACCCAACCGCTACGGCGGCCGCGAGAACCTCGAGGCGGTGTCGTTCCTCCAGGAGGTCAACGCCACCGTCTACAAGAGCCACCCGAGCGTCGTGACGATCGCCGAGGAGTCGACGGCGTGGCCCGGGGTCACCCGGCCCACCCACCTCGGCGGGCTCGGCTTCGGGTTCAAGTGGAACATGGGCTGGATGCACGACACGCTCGACTACATCGGGCGCGACCCCGTGCACCGCAGCTTCCACCACAACCAGATGACGTTCTCGATGACCTACGCGTACAGCGAGAACTACGTGCTGCCGCTGTCCCACGACGAGGTCGTGCACGGCAAGGGCTCGCTGTGGACGCGCCAGCCCGGCGACGACAACCGCAAGGCCGCCGGCGTGCGCGCGCTGTTCGGCTACATGTGGGCGCACCCCGGCAAGCAGCTCGTGTTCATGGGCGGCGAGTTCGGCCAGGTGCGCGAGTGGTCCGAGGAGCGCTCGCTGGACTGGGAGCTGCTCGACGACCCGCGCCACGGCGGCCTGCGCCGGCTGGTCGGCGACCTCAACGCCGCCTACCGGTCGCTGCCCCCGATGTACGAGCTCGACAACGACCCCGCGGGCTTCTCCTGGATCGACGCCAACGACGCCTCGGGCAACGTGCTGTCGTTCGTGCGCCTCGACCGGAAGGGCAACCCGGTCGCCTGCGTCGTCAACTTCTCCGGGTCCGACCACCCGAACTACCGGGTCGGGCTGCCGGCGACCGGGCGCTGGCGCGAGGTCATCAACACCGACGCCGAGGTCTACGGCGGGCGCGGGGTCGGCAACTACGGGGCCGTCATCGCGTCGTCGACGAGCTGGCACGGGCGCCCCGCCTCGGCCGAGGTGACCCTGCCCGCGAACGGCGTCCTCTGGCTCGCGCCCGGGTGATCGGTCGAGTTGTCCGGAACCCCACCTGCGGCACACGCGGCCCGGGCATGATGGCGCGCGTGCGGGGATCGGTGCGGGCGCTGGTCGTGACGTGTGCGGTGCTGGCCGTGCTGGTCACGACGGCCTGCGCGTTCCCCGTCGACGGGCGCGCGATCGCCGGGCCCGAGGTCAGCGCGGGCGTCGACCCGTCGTTCATCGGCGGCACGAACGGCGGCGAGGAGGACCGGCTGGCCGCGGCCACCCTGCGCGACCTCGAGGGCTACTGGGGCCGCGAGCTCCCCCAGGTCTCCGGCGGGCAGCCGTTCCGCCCGCTGGCGGGCTACTTCTCGGTCGACCCGCGCAACCGCGCGGGCGCCGCGAACGTGCCCTGCCTGCAGAACCCGCAGGAGGTGCAGGGCACGGCGTTCTACTGCCCCAGCGCGGACATCATCGCGTGGGACCGCGGCGAGCTCCTGCCGCAGCTGCGCCGCGACTTCGGCGACTCGGCGGTGGTCGTCGTGCTCTCCCACGAGTTCGGGCACGCGATCCAGGGCCGCCTCGACCGCACCGGCGCACTGCGGGGTGCGCCGACGATCCTGCTCGAGGCGCAGGCCGACTGCTACGCGGGCGTGTTCCTGCGCCAGGTGCGCGACGGCGGGCTGCCCGACCTGCGCACGGGCGCGACCGGCATCGACGGCGCGATGGGCGCGCTGATCGGGTTCCGCGACCCGGTGGGCACCTCGCCGCGCAACGCCCAGGCGCACGGCAACGCGTTCGACCGCGTCTCGTCGTTCCAGGACGGCTTCGACGGCACGCCGGCGGTGTGCGGGGCGATCGGGCGCGACCGGGTGTTCACCCAGCAGTCGTTCCGGTCGCAGGCCGACGAGAGCTCCGGGGGCAACCTGGGGCTCTCGCCGCTGATCGAGGCGATGGTCCCCGACCTCGACCGCTGGTTCGGCGGCGAGGTCCGGCAGCGCGGCGGGCAGTGGGCGCCGCTGGGCACCGAGCGCGGCCCGGCGCAGTGCCCGGACGCCGACGGCCCGGTGCAGGGCCAGGTCGCCTGGTGCGGGCCGGGCGACGGGACGCCCGCCGCGGTGCACATCGACACCGGCGGCACCCTCGCCGCCGACCACGCCCGCATCGGCGACTACGCCACCGGCACGCTGCTCGCGTCCCGCTTCGGCACCGCGGCGCTCGCCGCCCTCAACCGCCCGACCACCGGCGCCGAGGGCGGGCGCGCCGCGCTCTGCCTCGCCGGCGCCTACAGCGCGGCGGTCGGCACGGGCAACAGCGGCTTCGCCCTGTCCCCCGGCGACCTCGACGAGTCGGTGACGCTGCTCCTGCGCGAGGACGACGCCTCCCGCGGCACCGACGGCGTCGCCGCCGCGGGCACCGGCTACGAACGCATCCGGGTCTTCCGCGCCGGCGTCACCGGCGGCACCGACGCCTGCCTGCGGGGCGTCTGAAGGACCTAGTACAGCGCGCGGGCCAGGGCCCGGCGGGCCGTGGTGACGCGCTCGTCGTCGGTGCCGAAGAGCTCGAACAGCTCGACGAGGTGGGTGCGGGCGCGGTCGCGATCGTCGCCGCCGGTGCGGGCCACGGTCTGCACGAGCCGGTCGAACGCCCCGGTGACGTCCTGCGCGGCGATCTGGGCGTCGGCCGCCGCGATCTGCGCGTCGACGTCGTCGGGGGCCGCGTCGGCACGGGCGATCGCGGACGGGTCCGCCGACTCCGCGCGCTCGAGGAACTTCACCTGCGCCAGCGCGGCCTGGGCCTCGGCGTGGTTCGGCTCGGCGGCGAGGATCGCCTCGTAGGCGGCGGCCGCCCCGGCGTAGTCGCCCTGCTCGAGGGCCTCCTCGGCCGCGACGATCCGCGGGTCCTCGGGCTCCTCGACGGGCTCGGTACCGCCCTCCGCCCCGGCGCGCGCCTCGGCCTCGGCGATCCCGGGCATCTGCTCGCGCAGCGCGTCGAGCAGCTGGCCGATCCACTCCCGCAGCTGCGGCTCGGGCTGGGCGCCCTGGAAGGACGTGACGGGCTGGCCGCCGGCGACCACGACCACCATCGGGATCGACTGCACCTGGAACGCCTGCGAGATGCGCGGGTTCGCGTCGACGTCGATCTTCGCGAGCACCCACGCGCCCCCGCCCTCGGCGGCGAGCTTCTCGAGCACCGGCGACAGCTGCTTGCACGGCTGGCACCACTCGGCCCAGAGGTCGACGACCACCGGGATGGTCATCGACCGGTCGATGACCTCGGACTGGAACGTCGCCTCGGTGACGTCGACGACGGTGGCCGGCGCGCCGGCCGGGGCGGCGCCGTCGACCGGCGGGCCCGCCGGGCTCGGCGTGCCGCCCGGCGACGCCTGGGGCCGGGCCTCGGCCCGGGCCTTCAGGCCGGACAGGTCGACGGCTCCGGCCATCGCGGAGGAGAGTGCCGCGGCCTGCGCCGCCTGGCGGGAATCGGGACGTGCCACGTGCCCAAGTCTGCCACTTGCGTGATGCGCGCGACTCAGCGCTGCAACCGCTCCTCCACGCGGGCGACCTTGGCCTGCATCTGCCCGGTGTGGCCGGGGCGGATGTCGGCCTTGAGCACGAGCGAGACCCGCGAGCCGTAGCGCCCGGCCGCCTCGGTGGCGCGGCGCACGACGTCCATGACCTCGTCCCACTCGCCCTCGATCGAGGTGAACATCGACGAGGTCTCGTGCGGCAGGCCGGACTCGCGCACGACGCGGACCGCCGCCGCGACCGCCTCGGACACCGACCCGTCGTCGGCCGGGGACCCGTCGACGCCGACACCGGACGGGGACACGCTGAACGCCACGATCACGAGCACCAGCCTGCCACGCGGGCTTTGTTAGATTCGCCCATGTCATGACCGCTTCCACGCCGCTGCCGTTCGACCCGATCGCGCGGGCCGCGTCGCTGTGGCACGAGCGGATCGGCGAGCCGCGGGCGATGGCCGCCGTCACGAGCATCATGCGCGTCCAGCAGATCCTCCAGCAGGCCGTGGACTCCGCGCTGCGCCCGCACGGGCTGACGTTCGCGCGGTACGAGGCGCTGGTGCTGCTGCGGTTCGCGCGGGCCGGGTCGCTGCCCATGCGGATCATGGGCGAGCGGCTGCAGCTGCACCCGACGTCGATCACCAACATCGTCGACCGGCTGCAGGCCTCCGACCTCGTGGTCCGGCGCCCGCACCCCACCGACGGCCGCACGACGCTCGTGGAGATCACCGAGGCCGGCCGGGAGCGGTGCGCGGCGGCGACGGCGTCGGTGACGGCGATCGACTTCGGGCTCGTGGGTCTCGACGACGAGCAGACCCAGGCGCTGACCGACCTCCTCGCCCGCGTGCGTCACGCCGCCGGCGACTTCGCCTGAGCGCGCGGCAGCACCCCGCCCTCCAGGTGGCGGACCTCGTCGACGAGGTCGAGGCCCTCGCCCCGGTGGGCGAGCAGGACGACGGTCCGGCCCGTGGACGCGTCCAGGAGGTCGGCGACCAGCGCCCGGGCCGTGGCGGGGTCGAGGCCCTCGGTGGGCTCGTCGAGCACGAGCACGGCCGGGTCGACGAGCAGCGCGCGGGCGGCGGCGAGCCGGCGGCGCTCGCCGCCGGAGATCGACGCGGTGCCGAGCCAGGTGTCGAGGCCGCCGGGCAGCCCGGCGAACCACGCGCCGAGCCGGACCCGCGCGAGGACGGCGAGGAGGTCGGCGTCGGTGGCCTCCGGGGCCGCGAAGCGCAGGTTCTCGCGCAGGGTGGTGGCGAAGACGTGGTCGTGCTCGCCGACGAGCGCCACGGCGCGGCGCCAGACGTCGCCGGTGACCGTGGTGGCGTCGACGCCGCCGAGGGTCACCGTGCCGCCGCGGGGGTCGAGCAGGCGGAGCAGCACGGCGGCGAGCGTCGACTTGCCCGAGCCCGACGCCCCGGTGATCCCGAGGCGGTGGCCGGCGGGCAGGTCGAGGTCGAGCCCGCGCAGGGCCGGCTCGTCACCCCAGCCGACGGTGACGTGGTGGAGGTGGAGGTCCCGCCGGGCCGGCGATTGCGTGTGCTCGGGCTCGCGGGCCGGGGGCGCCGGCGACTCCAGGGCGGCGAGGCGGGCGCGCGCCCGCCGGCCGCGGACCACCGCCGCGGCCGCCGCCGGCAGGGCGAGCACGGTCTCGCCGAGCGCCAGCGGTGCGAGCACGGCGACGGCGGCGAGCTCCGGTGACGTGCTCGCCGGCGCGGCCAGCGCCGCCGCGACCGACGCCGCGCCGAGCCCCAGCTGCGCGAGCGCGATCGCGACGGCCCCGCCGGAGGCCTCGCGGCGACGGGCCCGGGCGAGCCGCGCGGCCGTGGTCCGCGGACGTGCGTGGAGGGCTCCCCGGGCGGCGAGCTCGTCGCGGGCGGCGTGGGTCTCGACGACGGCGGCGCGCAGGTCGTCGGTCGCCCCCTCCACGCCGGGGGCGCTCCGCCGGGCGGCGAGGGCGGCGGCCAGCGGGGCACCGATCACCGCCAGCGCCAGCCCGGGCAGCAGCGCTGTCGCGAGGGGTGGGCTCGCGAGCGCGGTGACGCCGAGCAGCACCGGCAGCGCGAGCGCCGCGACGGCGAGCGGCAGCACCCCGCGGACGAGCCCGTCGAGGCGGACGTCGACGTCGTCGGTCACCCGGGCGAGCAGGTGGCCCCGGCGCCCGGCGACGGCCCCGGGCACCCGCTCCGCGAGCGCCGCGATCACCTGCCGGCGCCACCGCACCATCCGCGCCAGCCCGTCGGCGTGCGCGGCGACCCGCTCGAGGTAGCGCAGCACCGGGCGCAGGATCGCGAACCCGCGCACCGCCACCACGGCGATCGACAGCGTGAGGATCGGCGGCTGCGCGGCGGCGCGCGCGATCAGCCAGGCCGCCGACGCTGTCAGCGCGACGCCCGCCACCGCCGCCCCGGCCCCGAGCACCACGGCCGCGCCGAGCCCGGGCCGGCGTGGTCTGCGAGCGAGGGACTCCCTCGCTGCCTGGGACGCAGCCAGGGAGCCCCTCGCGCCACCGGGGGCGGCGTCGGGGTGTGGCGCGAGGGCGTCGTTCGCTGCCTGGCGCGCAGTCAGGGGGTCCCTCGCGGCATCGGGCGCGCCCAGCTCCACGACCCGGTCTGCGGCGTCGCGCAGGGCCGGGCGGTGGGCGACGGCGAGCACGAGCGCGCCCCGACCCGCCAGCGCCCGGAGCTCGGCGACGACGGTCTGCTCGGTGTCGGGGTCGAGGTGCGCGGTGGGCTCGTCGAGCAGCACGACGGTGCTCGCGGGGTCGGCCTCCGCATCACCCAGCACCGCGGCGAGCGCCAGGCGGCGCCGCTGCCCCGACGACAGCGAGCGCCCGGCCTCGGCGAGCGGCAGCGACGGGTCGAGCGGGAGCCCCAGGCGGCGCAGCAGGTCCGGCGAGCCTGCGCCCAGCGCCTCGCCCACCGTCGTGGCGTGCGGGAGCTGCGGGTGCTGGCCGAGCACGAGGAGCCGCCCGCGCACGTCGACCGATCCCGAGGACGCGGCGGCGTCGTCCAACGTCCCGGCCAGCGCGCGCAGCAGCGTCGTCTTGCCGGCCCCGGACGGCCCGGCGACGACGACCAGCTCGCCGCCCGAGGCCTCCAGCGACGGCAGCGCCGGCGTCGCGTTGCGCCGGCCCGGGTGCCGCACCGCCAGCTCCCGCACCACGACGCCCGCCGGCCCCGCCGTCACCGCACGCGCCAGGGACGTGCGAGGAGCCGTCGAGAACAGCGCATCCCGCTCGTCCAGCACCGCCGTCGCCCGCGCGTTGTCGTGGAACCGCGCCCCGGCCTCGCGCAGCGGGCGGTGCGCCTCGCCGGCGAGCAGGATCGCCACGAGCGCCGGGTACAGCGCCATCGCGCCCTCGACCAGCCGCACCCCGGCCCCGACCGCGACCAGCCCCACCGCCAGCGTCCCGAGCAGCTCCAGGGCGGCCGACGACAGGAACACCACCCGCAGCACGCGCGTCGAGGCGTCCCGGTGCCGTTCCCCCAGCTCGGAGACCGACGCCACGGCCCGGGGACCGCGCCCGAACAGCCGCAGCGTCGCGAGCCCCGCGACCGTGTCGAGGAAGTGCCCGGCGAGCCGCTCCCCCGCCGCCCACTCCCGCCGGGCGCGGGCCCGCGCCGCCCACCCGAGCAGCACCGCGAACACCGGCACCAGCGGCAGCGTCACCGCCACCACCAGCGCCGACGTCGGGTCGGCGAGCGCCAGCACCACCAGCACGGCGGGCGGGAGCACCACCGCCAGCACGAGCGCCGGCAGCGTCCCGGTGAACCAGCCGCGCAGGGCGTCGACCCCGTGCGAGGCCAGCGGCACGACGGCGGGGGCGTCGTCGCGGGAGAGGCGGCCGAGCAGCCGCTCGCGCTCGCGCTCGACGACCTGCTCGCCGGTCCGCGCGGCCAGCACGGGCTCCACCCACGCCAGGACCGCCCGCACCACGACCACGAGGGCCAGCACCGCCACGGCGGGGACGGGCACGACGCCCGGGCCCACCACCAGCGCCGTCACCACGCTCGCCGCCGCCAGGGCCGCCGCGACCGTCGAGGCCGCCTGCAGCACCCCGACCACCACGAGCCCGGCGACGCCCTTCCACGCCCCGCGGGCCAGCACCAGCAGGCGCCGGTCCATCACGACGCCACCCGTTCGCTCGCGACCCGCCGCCGGAACACCCAGTACGAGAAGGCCTGGTACGCGACGACCCCGGGCAGCACGACCACCGCCGCGATCGTGATCAGCTCCAGCGCGCCGGGGCTCGCCGCGGCGCCGGCCACGGTCAGCGAGAACGCCGGGTCCAGCGTGCTCGGCAGCACCACCGGCAGGTGCGCCGCGAGCACCGCGACGACCCCGAGCGCCACCGCGACCGACGCCGCGGCGAACGCGAGGACCTCGCGGCGCAGCGCCACGAGCGCGCCCACCACGGCCACCGCCACCAGCCCGACCGGCGCCACGAGGGCGACGAGCACCGCGACCGGCACCAGCGTCACCAGGGCGGCGGTGCGCGCCCGCGGGCGCAGCGGGCCGGTCGTGCGCAGCCCCAGGAACGTCGCGCCCTGCAGCAGCGCCGCCCCGACGCCGAGCGCGGCCCCGAGCAGCGCCGGCCCCGACACCAGTGGCGCGAGCGACCGGCTCAGTCCGCCGCCGACGACCTCCCCGTCGGCCCCGAGCGCGAGCCCCGTCGCCAGCACCCCGAGCACCGCGCCCCACAGCGCCGCGACCAGCAGCGACGACGCCGCGAGCACCCCGTCGCACCACCGCCGGAAGGCCTCGGTCCCGCCCTTGCCCCGGAACTCCAGGGCCACCCCGCGGGCCGCCAGCACGAGCAGGATCAGCACGAACGGCAGGTAGAGCCCGCTCATCAGCGCCGCGTACCAGTCGGGGAACGCCGCGAACGTCACCCCGACCGCGGCCACGAGCCACACCTCGTTGCCGTCCCACACCGGGCCGATGGTCGAGACGCCGGCGCCGCGCTCGTGGTCGTCGCGGCCCAGCGCCGAGGCCAGCACGCCGACGCCGAAGTCGAACCCCTCCAGCACGAAGAACAGCACCCAGCAGGTGATCGCGAGGGCGAACCACAGGGTCGGGAGATCCATGACCAGCCTCCGCTAGTACGACGGGACGAGGGGACGCTCGGGCTCGCTGTCGTCGGGGACGGGCACGGGATCGGAGCCCGCCGTGCGGGCCACGCGCAGCACGAGCCGCACCCACACCACCGCGAGCACGCCGTAGACCAGCGCGAACCCGGCCAGCGACGCCGCCAGCTCGATCGGTGTCAGCCCCGGCGACACCCCGTCGGCGGTGCGGAACAGGCCGAACACGAGCCAGGGCTGGCGCGCGGTCTCGGTGAACAGCCAGCCCGCGGTGGCGGCGAGCGCCGGCATCACCGGCACCGTCCACAGCAGGCGCAGCAGCCACCGGTCCACGACGTGGGCGTCGTCCAGCGCGCGGTCCCGCCGCGTCCGCCACAGCACCCACGCCGCGACGACCGTCGCGAGCACCCCGAAGCCGATCATGAAGCGGAAGCTCCAGTAGGCCATCGGGACGACCGGGACGTAGTCGCCCGGTCCGAACTGGGCGGTGTACTGCGCCTGCAGGTCGTCGATGCCCTGCACGGTCGCGGTCGGGTCGCCGGTGGCGAGGAACGACAGCAGCCACGGCACGTCGAGCGAGAAGAACGGCCCCTTGGCCCCCGGCGCGCCCACCGCGAACAGCGAGAACGGCGCCCCGGCCTGCGTCGCGTACAGGGCCTCGGCCGCGGCCATCTTCATCGGCTGCACCTCGGTCATGACCTTGCCCAGCAGGTCGCCGGTGAGGGCGACGGCGGCGCCGGCCGCGGCCGTCGTCCACGCCCCGACGCGGGTGAACAGGCGCCAGCGCCCGTCCGGGTCGCCGCGCCGCATCCGGTAGGCGCCGATCGCGAGCAGCAGCGCCCCGCCGCCGGCGAACGCGCCGGCGATCGTGTGCGGGAAGGCGGCGAGGACGACCTGGTTGGTGAGCAGGTCGGCGAAGCTGCCCAGGCGGGCCCGCCCGGTGCCGGGGTCGAGCGTGTAGGCGACGGGGTTCTGCATGAACGCGTTGGCCGCGAGGATCACGTAGGCGGAGATCAGCGTACCGATCGCCACGATCCAGATCGTCGCGAGGTGCAGCGCGGGGCGCAGGCGGTCGGCGCCGAACCACCACAGCCCCAGGAACGTCGCCTCGAGGAAGAACGCGAGCATCCCCTCGATCGCGAGCGTGGGACCGAAGACGTCGCCGTAGAAGCGGGCGAACGCCGACCACGAGAGCCCGAACTGGAACTCCTGGACGAGCCCGGTGACGATCCCGACCGCGAACGTGATCATCAGCAGCTTGCCCGCGACCAGCGTCAACCGCTGCCACCGCACATCGCCGGTGCCGCCGTCCGCCTCCGGCGCAGCAGCTCCGCGCCGCTTCGTGCTGCGGTACGCCAGCGTCTGCAGCAGCGCCGTCAGCGTCGCCAGCGAGATCGACAGCGGGACGAACAGGTAGTGGTACACGGTCACGACCGCGAACTGCAGTCGGGACAGCTCCAGTGCGGTCACGACGACCCTCCCACCTACGACGCAGCGTCGTATCTACGACCAAGCGTAGTACGACGGCTTGCGTTGGCAAGGGGGAAGGTCGCTAGGATGAGGGACGTGGCCCTGGGAGAGCTCGAGCGCGCGGTGATGGCGCAGCTGTGGGCCGCTCCGGCGCCCCTGACCGTCCGCGAGGTGCACGACCGGCTCGAGCGCGAGCTGGCCTACACCACGGTGATGACCGTCCTCGGCCGCCTGGCCAAGAAGGGCGTGGTCAGCCAGGAGAGGGACGGCAAGGCCTACCGCTACTCGGCGGCGTCGACCCGCGAGCAGCTGGCCGCATCGATCATGCTCGACGCGCTGGGCGACGTCGGCGAGGACCGCACGGCCGCCCTGGTGGCGTTCGTCGACCAGGTGGGCCCCGAGGAGGCGGCCGCCCTGCGCGCGGCGCTCCAGGCCGCGCCCCCCGCGGCCGCACCCGTCGTCCCGGAGGTCCCCCACCCCCGGATCGACGGCGAGGAAGGCGCCCCCGAGTCGTGATCTCGGACCGGAACTGATGGTCCAGCTCCGCTGCGCTTCGTGTCCAGCGCCGCCAGACTGACCCCATGGCGTCGGTGTGGCTGGCCGCGCTGGCCCTCGTGCTGGCGGGCCCCGTCCCCTCGATGCTCGCCCGCGCCCGCTGGCCCCAGCGCGTGCCCCGCGCCGCCATCGTGCTGTGGCAGGCGATCGCGCTGGCCGCCGTGCTGGCCGCCGTCGGCAGCGCCCTCGCCGCGCCCGAGGAGCTCCTGCGCGCGCTGGGCCCCGAGGAGCGCCGGGGCACGCCGATGGTCGTCGCCGTGGCGATCGCCGCCGTGCTCGCCGGGCTCATCGTCCTGCGGCTGCTCGGCGTGCTGGTGCTGCTCGCGGTGCGCACCCGCCGGCGCCGGGCGCGCCACCGGGACATGGTCGACCTGCTCGACCGCGCCGAGCGCAGCGCGCTGATCGGCGGCGGGTCCGGGGCGAAGTCGGTGCTGCGGGTGCTCGACGGCGCCGTCCCGTTCGCCTACTGCGTGCCGGGCCGGGCGCCGCGGGTCGTCGTCACCGGGGCCGCCCTCGACACCCTCGACCCCGAGGAGCTGCGCGCCGTCCTCGCCCACGAGCAGGCGCACCTCGACGCGCGCCACGACCTCGTCCGCGAGGGCTTCGTCGCCCTGCACCAGGCCTTCCCCGTGCTCGCGCGCAGCCGCCAGGCGCGCGACGCGGTCGGGATGCTGCTGGAGATGCTCGCCGACGACGCCGCGCGCGCCCGCTGCTCGGACACCGCGATGGCCGGCGCCCTCGAGGCGTTCGGCGCCACCGGGGACCGCGAGGTCAACGCCCGCCTGGAGCGCGTGCGCTCCCACCCCTGCGGCAGCCGCACCCTCGCGACCGGCACCTACCTCGCCGCGCTCGCGGTCGTCGTCGTGCCGACCGTCGCCGTCGTCATCCCCTGGCTCTCCGTGGCGCTGCCCGCCGCCGGGGTCCTGAGGTAGCTCAGCCCCGCACCGAGGACACGACCTCGTCGGCGGCGGCGTAGGGGTCGAGCTCGCCCGCGACGACGCGTTCGGCCAGCTCGCCCAGCGCCGCGTCGCCGGACAGCTCCCGGATCCGCGCCCGCAGGTCGGCCAGGGCGATCGCCTCGATCTCGGCGCGCGCCCGGCGGCGGGCACCCTCGGCGAGGCGGTCGTGGTCGGCGAGCCAGGCGCGGTGGTCGTCGAGGGCGCCGACGAGGTCGTCGACCCCCTGCCCCGAGGAGGCCACCGTCCGGACCACCGGCGGGCGCCACGCCGGGCCCGACATCTCCCGGCGATTCAGCGACACCATGTGCTGCAGCTCCCGCACCGTGGCGTCGGCGCCGTCCCGGTCGGCCTTGTTCACCACGAACACGTCGCCGACCTCGAGGATCCCCGCCTTCGCCGCCTGGACACCGTCGCCCATCCCGGGGGCGAGGAGCACGACCGTCGTGTCGGCCAGGGCGACGACCTCGACCTCCGACTGGCCCACCCCCACCGTCTCGATCAGGATCACGTCGCAGCCGGCGGCGTCCAGCACCCGCAGCGCCTGCGGCGTCGCGGCGGCGAGACCGCCGAGGTGGCCGCGGGTGGCCATCGATCGGATGAACACGCCCGGGTCGGTCGCGTGCTCGCTCATCCGGACCCGGTCGCCGAGCAGCGCCCCGCCCGAGAACGGCGAGCTCGGGTCGACGGCGAGGACGCCGACACGCCTGCCGTCGGCGCGCAGGGCGCTGACCAGCGCGGACGTCGTCGTCGACTTGCCGACCCCGGGCGAACCGGTCAGCCCCACCACCCGCGCGTGACCCGTGTGCGGCGCCAGGGCCGCCGCGAGCTCGCGCAGCCGCGGACTCCCGTCCTCCACCAGCGAGACGAGCCGCGACACCGCCCGGGGCGTCCCGTCCCGCGCGTCGGCGACCAGCTTCTCCAGGTCCACGGCGCGGCAGGCTACCGATGGCGGGCCCCCCGAGTGGGTGCTTGGGAAACCGAGCGTGCCATGCGTCACGCAGCGGACACTTCGATTCAGATGGTTACCCTGCCCGCCATGGCATCGAACGGGGCTTCCGACGACCTGGCCGCGAGCGGGATCACCACGATCGACCACGTGGGGATCGCCGTACCCGACCTCGACGCCGCGATCACCTGGTACGCCGAGAACCTGGGACTCGTGGCCACCCACCAGGAGGTCAACGAGGAGCAGGGGGTCCGGGAGGCGATGCTCCACGCCCCGGGCGACGAGAGCGGACCGGCGGTGCAGCTCCTCGCCCCCGTCGACGAGACGTCGACGATCGCCAAGTTCATCGACCGCAACGGCCCCGGCCTGCAGCAGGTGGCCTACCGCGTCACGGACGTCGAGCAGAGCGCCGAGGTCCTGCGCGGCAAGGGCCTGCGCCTGCTCTACGACGCCCCGCGCCGCGGCACCGCGGGCTCGCGCGTGAACTTCGTGCACCCCAAGGACGCCGGTGGCGTCCTCGTCGAGCTCGTCGAGCCCGCCGACGGCCACTAGGACGCCGACCCCCTCACACCCCGGTCCCCAGGACCGTTACCGGTCGGTAGCCTCGCGCCACCGCACCACACCCGGAGGCAGAACGTGCAGGACATCCGCGACGCCATCCTCGCCGACGACACCGCCGCCGTGGCCGGACTGAAGGTGCCCGAGTCGTACCGGGGCATCACCGTCCACGCCGACGAGGCCGACATGTTCGAAGGGATGGCCTCGAACGAGAAGGACCCGCGCAAGTCGCTGCACCTCGACGACGTGCCCACCCCCGAGGTGGCGCCCGGCGAGGCGCTGGTGGCCGTGATGGCCAGCGCCATCAACTACAACACCGTGTGGACCTCGATCTTCGAGCCGGTGTCGACGTTCAGCTTCCTCAAGCGCTACGGCAAGATCTCGCCGCTGGCCAAGCGCCACGACCTGCCCTACCACGTGGTCGGCTCCGACCTGGCCGGCGTCGTGATCAAGACCGGCGAGGGCGTGCACACCTGGAAGCCCGGCGACAAGGTCGTCGCGCACTGCCTCTCGGTCGAGCTCGAGGCCCCCGACGGCCACGACGACACGATGATGGACCCCGAGCAGCGCATCTGGGGCTTCGAGACCAACTTCGGCGGGCTCGCCGAGCTGGCGCTGGTGAAGACCAACCAGCTCATGCCCAAGCCCGACCACCTGACCTGGGAGGAGGCCGCCTCCCCCGGGCTGGTGAACTCCACCGCGTACCGCCAGCTGGTCAGCGCCAACGGCGCCAACATGACCCAGGGCGACGTCGTGCTCATCTGGGGCGCCTCCGGCGGCCTGGGCTCCTACGCCACCCAGTTCGCCCTCAACGGCGGCGCCACCCCGGTCTGCGTGGTCTCCAGCCCCGAGAAGGCCGAGATCGCCCGCAAGATGGGCGCCGAGCTGATCATCGACCGCTCCGCCGAGGGCTACAAGTTCTGGTCCGACCCCGAGACCCAGGACCCGCGCGAGTGGAAGCGGTTCGGCCAGAAGATCCGTGAGCTCACCGGCGGCGACGACCCGGACATCGTCTTCGAGCACCCGGGCCGCGAGACCTTCGGCGCCTCGGTCTACGTCGCCAAGCGCGGCGGCACGATCGTCACCTGCGCCTCGACCTCCGGGTTCATGCACCAGTACGACAACCGCTACCTCTGGATGAACCTCAAGCGGATCATCGGGTCGCACTTCGCGAACTACAAGGAGGCCTACCTGGCGAACCGCCTGGTGGCCCAGGGCGCGATCCACCCGACCGTCTCGCGGGTCTACTCCCTGGAGCAGACCGGCGAGGCCGCCAACGACGTGCACCACAACAGCCACCAGGGCAAGGTCGGCGTGCTCGGCCTCGCCCCGGAGGAGGGCCTGGGCGTCACGAACACCGAGAAGCGCGCCCAGCACCTGGACGCCATCAACCGCTTCCGGGGCGTCTGATCAACAGCGCTACGATCCACGGACGGGTGAGCGCGACACACTCACCCGTCCGTGGAGCACCCTGCGTCACGCCGGTACCGTGACCGGCATGCCGTCCGACGAGCACGAGCTGTTGCCGCTGGGGACCGGCTTCGACGTCGTGCGCCGCGGGTACGACCGCGGGCAGGTCGAGGAGCACCTCGACCGCGTCGAGGCGGACCTGCGGATCCTCACCGCCGACCGCGACGCCGCCGTGGCCCAGGCCACCGAGCTCGCCCGGGCGCTCGACCACCACCGCGCGCACGTCGAGGATCTGCGCGCGCAGGTCGACCGGCTCTCGGCCCCGCCGGACACCATGGAGGGCCTCTCCGAGCGCCTGCAGCGCATGCTGCGCCTCGCCCAGGACGAGACCCGCTCGATGCGCGACGAGGCAGCCGACGCGGCCCGGCGCATCCGCGAGGAGGCCGACGAGTACGCGCGGCGCACCATGAACGGCGCCGACGAGCACGCCCGCAAGACGGCCGCCGAGGCCGAGCAGCGGGCGCGTCGCACCGTCGAGCAGGCCGAGGAGCAGGCGCGCGGCACGCTGGAGGAGGCCCGCGCCCAGGCCCGGGAGATCCACGAGCGCGCCGAGGCCGAGGCCGACCAGGCCCGCCACCGCTACGACGACGGGCTCGCCGACAACGAGCGCCGGCGCCACGCGATGGAGGACGAGCACCACGGCGTCATGGACGCCGCGCGCACCGAGGCCGCCCGCCTGCGCCGGGAGGCCGAGCAGGAGCGCGACCGTCTCGACACCGAGGGCCGCGCGTCGCGCGAGCAGGTCGAGAACGACTTCGCGGTCGCGATGGCCGCTCGGCGCCGCGAAGCGATGCGCCAGCTCGAGGCCGACGAGAAGGCGTCGAAGGAGCGGGCCGACAAGCACGTCCAGGACGCCGCCGAGGAGGCCCGCCGGCGCCTGCGCGAGGCCGATGCCGAGGTCGCCGACATGAAGCGCCTGCGCGACCGGGTCGGCCAGCAGCTGTCCTCGCTGCGCCAGGCGCTCGGCGCGCTGCCCACCGTCGACTCCTTCCCCGACGAGAAGGCCGGCGACGGCCGCCCGGTGCTGCCGGACCCGCCGGCGACCAGCAACGGGCACGACACGGAGTCGGGGGACCTCGGCGGCGCCAGCGCGCCCGAGCAGCGCAGCGCGGCGCCCTCCCGGTAGTCAGCGCCGCCGGCGCCAGCAGCCGGTGTGCCAGTGCCTGCGCTCGCCCGTCCCCTCCATCTCGTCGGCAGGCCACGCCACCACGTGCGGCGTGCCCGGCGGGATGTCCTGGTGGCAGCCCGGGCAGACGTAGGTCTTGGTCGCCGCGGAGCCGCTGATCGAGCGCACGCGCCAGCCGTCCTCGTCGCGCACCCAGCCGCCCCGCAGCGGCGGAGGCGCCGCGGGGGGCTGGGAGCGACGGGAGCGGCGGACCACGCCTACTTCTTCGAGTAGTCCCGGAAACCCTGGCCGGTCTTGCGGCCGAGACGCCCGGCGGTGACCAGGTGCTCGAGCAGCGGCGCCGGGGCGAAGCCCGGGACGCGGAATTCCATGTACAGCGAGCGCTCGATCGCCAGCGACACGTCCAGCCCGACGACGTCGAGCAGCGCGAACGGCCCCATCGGCAGGCCACAGCCGTTCTTCATGGCCGAGTCGATGTCGTCGGCCGTGGCGTAGTTCGCCTCGAGCATCGCGGTCGCGTCGTTGAGGTACGGGAAGAGCAGCGCGTTGACGATGAAGCCCGCGCGGTCCCCGCAGAGCACCGGGTGCTTGCCGATCTTCGCCGTCACGGCGCGCACCGTCGACGTCACGTCCGGCGCGGTGGTGATCGGGCTGACGATCTCCACCAGCTTCATCACCGAGGCGGGGTTGAAGAAGTGCATGCCGACGACGTCGTCGGGACGCTGCGTGGCCGCCGCGCACTCGACCACCGGCAGCGACGAGGTCGTCGTCGCGAGGATCGCGCCCTTCTTGACGACGTCGTCGAGCGCGCCGAACACGGCCTGCTTGACCTCGAGGTCCTCGGCGACGGCCTCGACGACGAGGTCGCAGTCGGCGAGGTCGTCGAACGTCGTGGTGGGGCGGACGCGGGCGAGGGTCTCGTCGCGGGCGCCCTCGGTGAGCTTGCCCTTGACGACGGCCTTCTCCAGCGACTTGCGGATGCCGGCGACGACGCCCTCGCCCTTGGCCTCCGTGCGGGCGCGGACGATCACCTGGTAGCCGCTCTTCGCGAACACCTCGGCGATGCCCGTGGCCATCGTGCCGGTGCCGACGACGCCGACGGTGGAGACCGGGCGCTGGTCGCCGCCCTCCTCGCCGGGCGGCGGCGGGGTCAGCGAGTCCGCGACGACCTCGGGCGACCCGGGGGCGGCGTAGGTGTAGAAGCCGCGCCCGGACTTCCGGCCGAGCAGCCCGGCGGTGATCATCTGCTTGAGGATCGGGGCCGGCGCGTGCCGCTGGTTGCGCGACTGCCGGTACATCGTGTCGAGGATCTCGTAGGCCGTGTCGAGGCCGATGAGGTCCATGAGGGCCAGCGGGCCCATCGGGTAGCCGCAGCCGTAGCGCATGGCGGCGTCGAGGTCCTCGCGCCCGGCGTAGTGGGACTCGAACATCCCGACGGCCTGGTTGAGGTAGGTGAAGAGCAGGTTGTTGGCGATGAAGCCGGCGCGGTCGCCGCACACCACCGGGCTCTTGCCGAGCTTGACCGCGAGGCCGGTGACGTCGGAGAGCACCTCGGGGTCGGTGACGACCGTGCGCACGACCTCGACCAGCGCCTGCACCGGCGCCGGGTTGAAGAAGTGCATCCCGACGACCTGCTGCGGGCGCTCGGTGCGCACCGAGAGCTCGGTGATCGACAGCGACGAGGTGTTCGACGCGAAGATCGTCTCGGGGCCGCAGACCTTGCTCAGCGCCGCGAAGACCTCGGCCTTGAGCTCGAGGCGCTCGGGCACGGCCTCCACGACGAGGTCGACGTCGGCGAGGTCGTCCAGGTCGGTGCTGATCCGCACCCGCCCCAGCAGCGCCTCGCGGTCGTCGGCGGCCAGCTTCGAGCGGTCGACGGCCCGCTGGGTCGACGCCTCGAGGGTCTCGCGGCCCTTGCCGGCCGACGCCTCGTCGACCTCCACCGCCACGACCTCGATGCCGCCCCGGGCGAACACCTCGACGATGCCGGCTCCCATCGTGCCGAGACCGACCACTCCGACCCGGGCGAATTCGCGCGCCACGTGGAGACCTTCCTGCCGACGACCAGTGTCAGTAACTCTGTCCCGGGGAAGGCTCTCACCTGCCCCGGGGCGCGATCCTGCCATGGTCGGCGATGTCTCACCCGGGTCCGACGGACGGGTTCGTACCAGCGGGTAACTTGACCGTTCCGGTAGGTCGGGGCGACCGACGGGCCAGGAGCAGGCCCCCGACCACGGCCGCGAGGGCGAACGCGCCCGCCGCGACCCAGAACCCGGCGGCGATCCCGGACGGCGCCGCGGTCCGGCCCGGCAGGTCGTCGTCCGCGGCGATCACCACCGCGCCGATGACCGCGATCCCCAGCGTGCCGCCGAGCTGGCGCACGGTCTGCACGACGCCGGAGGCCTGGGTGCGCTCGGTGGCGCCGACGCGGGAGAGCGCATCGGTGTTGGTCGGCGAGAGCGTCAGGCCGAGACCGAGGCCGACCAGCGCCATGCCGGGGGTCTGCAGGGCGTAGTCGAGGCCCGGCAGCGCGAGCAGCCACACGACCGTGCCGACCGCGCAGAGGACGAGCCCCGTGAGGACGGGGCCGCGCACGCCGGAACGGTCGTACCAGCGGCCGCCGACCTGGGCGGCCACGGTCAGCGGCAGGATCAGCGGCAGCACCGCGAGCCCGGCCTGCATCGGCCCGAACGCCAGCAGCTCCTGCAGGTAGATCGAGCTGTAGAGCACGATCCCGAGCAGCCCGAACTGGACGAACGCCATGACGGCGGAGTCCCCCGTGAAGGCGCGGTCGC
Source organism: Actinomycetospora flava (assembly GCF_037400335.1). NCBI lineage: Bacteria > Bacillati > Actinomycetota > Actinomycetes > Pseudonocardiales > Pseudonocardiaceae > Actinomycetospora > Actinomycetospora flava. Next base: position 59,273 of record NZ_JBBEGM010000018.1, on the reverse strand, counting down.
CGAACAGCCGCACGTGGATGAGCGGGTCCGACGCGCGCACCTGCCGGACGACGAACCACGCGGTGGCCGCCACCCCGGCGACGAGCAGCACCAGCACCCCGGCCGACAGCCCGACGGCACCCGCGGCCTGGATCGCGAACGTGGTGACGGCGAGGCCCGCGACGACCAGCACGACGTCGAGCGGGCGCACGGTGGTGCCGGGGACCCGCTCGGCCGGGACCGGCGCGATCGCCACGAGCACGAGCGTCGCGATGCCGACCGGCACGTTGAGGAAGAACACCGCGCGCCAGGACACGTACTCGGTGAGCAGCCCGCCGATCAGCGGCCCGAGCGCCACGAACACCTGGCTGATGCCGGCGTAGATCGCCATCGCGCGGCCGCGCTCGCTCGGCCCGAACGCGGCGATGACGATCGCCGCGGACACCGGCACCATCAGCGCCGCGCCCGCCCCCTGCAGCGTCCGGCACGCGATGATCGTCGCCTCGCCGGCGGGACCCGCCGGCGCGAGCCCGCACCCCACCGAGGCCAGGAAGAACAGCGTCACCCCGGAGCGGAACGCCCGCCGCGGGCCGAGCAGGTCCGCGGCCTTGCCCCCGAGGGCGACCAGCGCGGCGAGGGCGAGCACGTAGGCGTTGACCACCCACTGCTGCGCGCCCGGGCTCAGCGACAGCTCGCGGCCCATCGTCGGCAGCGCCACCGACACGACCGTCTGGTCGAGCATGATCATCGACAGCGAGCCGGTCATGGCGACCAGCACGAGCCACCGTTTCGCGTCCACCCCAGCCGGCTCCGTCCTGGCCGCGCTCACCGGTCGCGCCCGCGCAGCTTCCAGCCGGCCATCGCGGCGGCCGCGGGCAGGAGCGCGAGACCGTGCGGCATCCCGGCGACCGGCGCGGGGTTCTCCTGCTCCGGGCGGGACCAAGCCCGGTCGCCCTCCCCGCGGGCCGGGTGCAGCCCGATCGCCGCGAGCAGGTTGACCGACATCATCCCGGTGAAGACGGGGTTCGGGTTCGGCCCGCCACCCCCGATCTCGGCGAGCCGTGCCGTGATGTCGTCGACGAAGCGCTTGGGGTCGACGGGCTCGCGGGCGTCGGTCACCTCGAGCGCGGCCTGCTGCAGCGCGACGGCCTGGTCGAGCATCTCGTCGAGGTGCGCGACGGCGTCGGGACCGCGCCGGACCGTGGCGTCGTGGGCCTGGGTCACGGTGGTGACCGCGCCCTCGCCGACCGCCGTGGCGACGGCCCCGAGCACCGAGTGCAGCTTGAGCTGGTCGGCGTCCGGCATCGCCCCGCAGCCGCCGTTGGCCTCGTCGCCGAGGTGGACCAGCGCGCTGTCGCGCAGGTGCACCACCACGTGGCCCGCGGTGTGGCCCTGGCTGCGCAGCACCCGGACCGCGCCGTCGGCGAACGACCAGCCGGTCATCCGCACCGAGCCCAGCGACAGGCGCTCGAGCGGGCGCTCCTCGTAGGCCCGGGTCGTGGCCCCGAAGGGGTGCATCGGCTGGAAGAGCGAGACCACCTTCCTCGCCGACAGCGCCGGGGGCGCGGGCAGCGGGGCGACGCCGCTGATGCCGGCGAAGGCGTGCTCCCAGTAGCTCACCGGGTCGCGCATCTGCTCGAGGTCGCGCGCCGGGGCCCAGTGCTCCGCGGGCACCCCGCGCTCGGCCGCGAGCTCGTCGACGAGGTCGTTGTTGCCGACGTGGTCGGTGTGCCCGTGCGTGGTGAGCAGGAGCAGCCGCGACCACGGCCCGACGCGGTCGACGGCGCCCTTGAGCGCCGCGCGGAACGCCTCGGTGACCCCCGTGTCGACGAGCACGAGGACGTCGCCGGCGCGGTGCACGAGCGCGTGGCCCACGTCGGGCTGCTCGTGGGCGACGTCGAGCTCCTGGCCGGTGACCAGGACGGTGCGGTCGTCGATCGCGACGACGGTGCCGAGAGGGGTCTCGGTCACGGGCTCTCCTCGAGGGTGCGCGGGGGGACGTTGTGGTTGATCCGGAAGACGTTGGCCGGGTCCCGGGTCGTCTTGACCGCGACGAGGCGGTCCCACGTGGCGGTGTCGAACGCGGCGCGCACGTCGGACGCGGAGACGTGCGCCCCGGCGAGGAAGTTGACCAGCGCGCCGCCGTCGCTCCAGGGGCCGAGGTCGTCGAGGAGGGCCTGCTCGGCGGCGGTGTCGGAGGTGTTCGGGCCCGTCGGGTGCGGGTGGGCGGTGGTGTAGACGGTGGCCGCGGCGTCGCGGTGGCCCACCGCGTTCGCCACTGCCGGCGGGCGGGCGAGCGCCCCGCCCATCAGGCGCAGCTCGACGAGGAACGGGGCGTCGGGGCCGGCGTGGCGCAGGATCGCGGCGAGGGCGTCCTCGTCGAGGCGGTGCAGGGCGAGCGAGCGGCTGTTGGTCGCCAGCGGCGTCACGGGGTCGTTGTGGATCGTGCCGATGTCGGTGACGGGCATCGTGCGGATCGTGTCGACCAGCGGGGCCGCCGCGGCGCGCACCGGGGCGATGACGTCCTCGCACTTTCCCGAATCTCCCGACGAGCAGACCCGCACGTCGGCGCACCAGAGCCCGCGCAGCGCCGCCGGCACCGCGGGCACGTCCGGGAAGGTCATGAGCGCGACGGAGAGGGTTACCTCGTCGGGGGCGGCGCGCCCGGCCGCGAGCAGGGCCGTGAGCACCGGCTCCGCGTCCTCGCCCGGGAAGAAGAGCCCGCCGCCGTACACCTCGCGCAGCGGGACGAGGTCGATCTCCATGCGGGTGACGACGCCGACGTTGCCCCCGCCGCCGCGCAGCGCCCAGAACAGGTCGGGGTGCTCGTCGGCGGTCGCCGTCCGCGCGACGCCGTCGGCGGTGACCACCTCGAGGCGGCGCACGTGGTCGGCCGCGAAGCCCCAGCGCCGCCCGAGCTCGCCGAGCCCGCCGCCGAGGGTGTACGAGACGGCGCCGACCCCGGGCGCAGACCCGAGCAGCGGCGCGAGGCCGTGCGGCGCGACCGCGGGCAGCACGTGCTCCCAGGTCGCCCCGGCCTCGATCCACGCCGTGCGGGCGACCGGGTCGACGCGGACCCCGTCCATCCGCCGGGTGGTGATCAGCAGGGTGTCGTCGCCGGCCGGGACCGTGGGGCCGTGCCCGGTCGCCTGCACCCCCACGGCGAGGCCCCGCGCCGTGGCGTGGCGGACGGCGGCGAGGACGTCCGCCGCGCCGGCGGCGCCGACGACGACCGCGGGGTGCGGGCGCACCGACAGGTCGAACCCGGCGAGCTCGGCGTCGTAGCCGTCGTCCCCGGGACGCAGGACGGGGCCCGCGACCCGGTCGAGATCCTCCGCCACACCGGTGAGCCTGGCAAAGCACCCACCCGCGGCGGTAGATCGAGTCGCGTGATCGGGTGGCTGCGGGGTGTCAGCCCCGAGATCGGCCCCGAGATCAGCTCCGGCGGCCGTACAGCACGCTGACCAGGCGCGCGAGCACCTTCACGACCCAGCCGGGGCGGTCGAAGGTCATGACGTTGACGCTGCGGAAGCGGCGCTCGGAGATCGCGAGCGGGCGGGTGAACTCGCGCAGCCCGTCGACGCCGTGGATGCGCCCGAAGCCCGAGTCGCCGACGCCGCCGAAGGGCAGCGACGGGATCCCGGCGAAGGCGATGACGCCGTTGACCGACACCATCCCGGCCCGCAGGCGGCGCGCGACGTCGTGGCCGCGCTTCTTCGCGAACACCGAGGCGCCGAGCCCGTAGCGCGAGGCGTTGGCCCGATCGACGGCCTCGTCGATGTCGCGGACGCGGTTGACGACGACCGTCGGGCCGAACGTCTCGTCGGTGACCGCGGTCGAGTCCTCGGGCACGTCGGCGAGCACCACCGGGTCGACGTAGGGCGCGCGCACCGACTCGCGCCCGCCGACGACGGCGCGCCCGCCGCGGGTGAGGGCGTCGTCGATCTGCCCGGAGATCACGCCGAGCTGGGAGGGCATGGTGATCGGCCCGTACTGCGAGTCCGGCGCCCCGCCGGGGGTGATGGTGGCGGCCCGGCGCGCGACCCGGTCGAGCAGGTCCTCGGCGACCGCGTCGACCACGTAGACGCGCTCGACGCCGACGCAGGTCTGGCCGGCGTTGGACATCGAGCCCCAGACCACGGCCGCGGCGGCGTCGTCCAGGTCGGCGTCGGCGTCGATGAGCAGGGCGTCCTTGCCGCCGCACTCGACGAGCACCGGGGTCAGCGTCTCGGCGCAGGTGGCCATGACCTTCTTGGCGGTGGCCGTCGAGCCGGTGAACGCGACCTTGTCCACGCCCGCGCGGCACAGCGCGGCACCGGTCTCGCCCTCGCCGGTGACCAGCTGGAACACCGCGTCCTCGCCGACGGCCTCGGCGAAGGTGTCGACGAGCCACTTCCCGACGCCCGGGGTGAGCTCGCTGGGCTTGAACACGACCGTGTTGCCCGCGGCGAGCGCGTAGGCGATGGACCCCATCGGCGTGAACACCGGGTAGTTCCAGGGCCCGAGCACGCCGACGACGCCGAGCGCCGGGTACTCGACGGTGGCCTTGTGGTTGATCATCAGCAGGCCCGCGGCGGCGTTGCGGGGCCCGAGCACCTTCTCCGCGTGCGTGGCGGCCCAGTGCAGGTGGTCGAGCGCGAGGATGCCCTCGATGCGCGCGTCGTCGAGCGGCTTGCCGGTCTCGCGGCTGACGACGGCGGCGAGCTCCTCGCGGCGCCGGTCGATCAGCTGGCGCCAGGCCGCGAGCTTGTGCGACCGCCCGCGGAACCCGAGATCGGTCCACCACCGCGATGCCCGCTTCGCCCGCGCGACCGTGGCCTCGACCTGCTCGGGCGTGTGCCGCGGGTAGGACGCGATCACCTCGCCGGAGCGGGGGTCGAGGGAGTCGAAGGCGTCACGCTGAGGGGCCGCGGGCACCGTCCCCGCGTCGCGGGTGCTCGTCATGCCGCGAATCTACGCACCAGTAGCGGTCAGACGCGACTGTCTCTTCGTGTCAGCGACGTGGCGTCGCAGACACTCAGTGTCCGTATTCTTCCGTCGATCAAGGCACGGCGGCGCGGATGCGGTCTGCGGTGGTGTCGAGCCGCGCCCGCCCCGGACGCGTCCAGGCGGCGAGAAGACGCAGCCCGTCGCCACGCCGGCGCGGGATGACGTGCACGTGCACGTGCCACACCGTCTGCCAGGCCACCGCCCCGTCGGCGAGCAGCAGGTTCACGCCGTCGGCGAGCCCGGCGGCGCGCAGGCCGGCGGCCACGCGCCGCGCCAGCGCCCACACCGCGGTGCCGTCCGCGTCCGTGGTGTCCGCGAGGTGCGCGGCGTGCACGCGCGGCACGACGAGTACGTGCCCCGGCGTGACGGGCTGGAGGTCGAGGAACGCGATCGCCCCGTCTGACTCGGCGACGACGCTCGCCTCGCCCCGCCCGTCGACGATTCGGCAGAACACGCACTCGCCGTCGACCTCAGCGGGCAGGTGCTCCCGCACGCGCCCCAGCCGGCGACCGACGGCGCGCCGGAGACGCGCGAGCATCAGAACAGCCGGAACTCGTCGACGTCGGCGCCGCGCAGGGCGTCGTAGTCGAGCGTGACGCAGCGGATCCCCCGGTCGGTGGCGAGCGTGCGCGCCTGCGGCTTGATCTGCTGCGCCGCGAACACCCCGGCCACCGGCGTCAGCAGCGGGTCGCGGTTGAGCAGCTCGAGGTAGCGGGTCAGCTGCTCGACGCCGTCGATCTCCCCGCGCCGCTTGATCTCGACCGCGACGGACCGCCCGGCGTCGTCGCGGCAGAGCAGGTCGACCGGGCCGATCGCCGTCGGGTACTCACGCCGCACGAGCGTCCAGCCCTCCCCCAGCGTCGTCACGTGCTGGGCGAGCAGCTGCTGCAGGTGGGCCTCGACGCCGTCCTTGACCAGGCCCGGGTCGACGCCCAGCTCGTGGCTGGAGTCGTGCTGGATCTCCTCGAGAGTGATCGTCAGCGTCTCGTCGGCCTTGTTCCGGACCGTCCAGACGCTCTCGGCTTCTCCCGTCGCTCCGCTCGCCCGGGGCTCCTCGGTGAGCCAGCACGGCGGGCTCATCCAGTTCAGCGGCTTGTAGGCGCGGTCGTCGGCGTGGACGCTGACCGACCCGTCCGCCTTGACCAGCAGCAGGCGCAGGGCACTCGGCAGGTGCGCGGTCAGACGGCCGGCGTAGTCGACCGTGCACCGGGCGATGACGAGACGCACACCCCGCAGGGTAGGAGACGGCCGACGAGGATCATCCCGGGGTGTGGAGCCACCGGTGACGACCAGCAGCCGCGAGATCTACGCCAACCCGTGGATGACGCTGCGCGAGGACACCTTCCGCCGCCCGGACGGGTCCGACGGCGTCTACGGCGTGGTCGACAAGCCCGACTACGCGCTCGTGGTGGCGCTCGACGGGGACCGCCTGGCCATGGTCGAGCAGTACCGCTACCCGCTCGGGCTGCGCCGCTGGGAGTTCCCGCAGGGCACCGCCCCCGACCGCGCGGAGATGCCGCCGCAGGACCTCGCCGCCCGTGAGCTGCGCGAGGAGACCGGCCTGACCGCCGCGACCTGGACCTACCTCGGCCTGCTCGACGTCGCCCCCGGCCTGTCCTCGCAGCGCGGCCGCGCGTTCCTCGCCACCGACCTCACCGAGGGCCGCCCCGAGCGGGAGGACACCGAGGCCGACATGCGCTTCGCGTGGGTGACGCGCACCGAGTTCGAGAAGCGCATCCGCGCGGGGGAGATCACCGACGCCCAGACCCTCGCCGCCTACGCCCTCCTGCTCCTCCACTCGCCGTAGCGCCGCGTGGTCCGGCGTGTTCCAGCGTGGCGGCCACGCTGACGTCCAACGTCAGGAAAGCCCCCATCTCGGGGCGTGGACGCGTCACCTCGGTCCCGCGCGGGCATGGTGGAGGCATGGCGTTGGTGCGGCTCGGTCCGCTGTCGGTACCCACCCCCGGCGAGGTGCTGGGCTGGGTCGGGGAGGTCGCCGACGTCGGCGTCCGTCTGCCCGGGCGGGTGGACGCGCTGCTCGACGAGGTGACGCGCCTGGTCGGCGTGCTGGGGCAGCTCGCGGACCGGGTCGACGGCCTGGTCGACCGTGCCGACGGGATCGTCGGGCAGATCGACGGTGTGCTCGGCGAGGCCCGCCGCATCACCGACGGCGCGAACGACGTCGTCGGCTCGGCGCGCTCGATCACCTCGGGGGCCGAGGAGGTGGTCGGCTCCGCGCGGCGCATCACCGGCGGTGCCGAGGAGGTGGTCGACTCCGCGCGGTCCATCACCAGCGGCGCGGAGGAGGTCGTCGGGTCGGCCCGGAAGATCACGAGCGGCGCCGACGAGGTCGTCGGCAGCGCACGGGCCATCACCAGTGGGGCGTCCGAGGTCGTCGAGTCCGCCCGGTCGATCACCTCCGGGGCCGAGGAGGTCGTCGGGTCCGCCCGCCGGATCACCGGCGGCGCCGAGGAGGTCGTGGGCAGCGCCCGCAGCATCACCAGCGGCGCGTCCGAGGTCGTCGACTCCGCACGCAGCATCACCACCGGCGCCGAGGGCGTCGTCGGCAGCGCCCGGGAGATCACCGACGGCGCGCGGGGCATCGTCGACGGCGCAGGCGCCACGAGCCGCTCGGCCCAGGAGCTGCTCGACCTCTACCGCCCGATGCTCGAGCGCGGTGCCCCGCTGGCGGGGAAGTTCGTCGACGAGCTCAGCCCCGAGGAGGTCGACGCGCTGATCAAGCTCGTGGACCAGATGCCGCAGTTCACCGAGCACATGGTCGACGACGTCATGCCGATCCTCACGACCCTCGACCGCGTCGGACCGGATCTACACGAGCTCCTCGAGGTCACCAAGGACCTGCGGCAGGCGATCGACGGCATCCCCGGGTTCTCGTTCCTCAAGCGCCGCGGCGCCCGCGACGACGACGAGGAGGGCTGAGGGGAGATCGCGCTCATCCCGGGATGACGGCCTGCGTCTGCGTGGTCCGCGCGACGAGGCGGCCCCGGTCGTCGGTGAGGTCGGTCTGCACGACGATCTGCGTGCGCCCGGCGTGGACCGGCCGCGCGGTGGCCGTCACCGCCGAGCCCGACACCGCGCGCAGCAGGTGCGTGCCCGTTTGCGTGGTGGCGGTCCGGGCCCCCTCGGGCAGGCCGAGGTAGGCGCAGACGGCGCCTGCGGTGTCGGCGAGCGTCATCATCGCGCCGCCGTGCAGCAGCCCGCCGACTGTGGTGTGGGCGTCGGACCACGGCAGGACGGCGACGGTCTCGTCGGCGCCGGCGGTCTCGAGCCGGATGCCGAGGCCGGCGGCGAAGGGCATGGCGGCGATCAGCTCGTCCGGGGTCATGAGCCACAGCGTCGAGACCGCGGCGCTGATCGTCCATGACCTGCGAGGTCATCGACCCCGCTACCGCACGCCGGTCACTGTCGGGGAACCCCACCAAGGAGGTCCAGATGGACACCGTCGACCGCTACCTCGCCGCCTGGAACACGACCGACCCCTCGGCGCGTCGCGACGCGATCGCCGCGGCGTTCACGCCCGACGCGCGCTACGTCGACCCGCTCGCCGACGTCTCCGGCCACGACGGCGTCGACGCGCTGATCGCCGGCGCCCAGGAGCAGTTCGCGGGCCTGACGTTCTCGCGCGGCGACGTGCTGGACGCCCACCACGACGTCGTCCGCTTCACCTGGCACCTCGGGCCGGCGGGCGCCGCCGAACCGGTCGTCGTCGGGTTCGACGTCGCCGAGATCGCCGAGGACGGGCGCCTGCGCACCGTCCACGGCTTTCTCGACAAGGTGCCGGGTTAGGACCCTGCGACAGGTGCCGGCGACGGGGAGTCGAGGCCGTTCGCCTCGCGGACGACCTCGACGAACTCGCCCATGATCCCGGTCAGCGAGTAGGTCTTCGGCGTGACGACGCGCTGCACGCCGAGGCGCTGGAGCTGCTCGGCGTCGGCGGGCGGGATGATCCCGCCGACGACCACCGGGATGTCGTCCGCACCCGCGCGGGCCAGGCCGTCGAGCACGGCCGGGACGACCTCGAGGTGCGAGCCGGACAGCACCGACAGGCCGACGACGTGCACGCCCTCCTGCACGGCGGCCGCGACGATCTCGGCCGGCGTCAGGCGGATGCCCTGGTAGATGACCTCGAAGCCGGCGTCGCGGGCGCGCACGGCGATCTGCTCGGCGCCGTTGGAGTGGCCGTCGAGCCCGGGCTTGCCGACGAGCATGCGCAGCGAGGCCGTGCCCATCTCCTCGGCCGTCTGGCGTACGCGCGCCCGCACCTGCGCGAGCTCCTCGGGGGCCTCGCCCGAGCCCGACGTCGCGGCCGAGACGCCCGTCGGGGCGCGGTAGGAGCCGAAGACGTCGCGCAGCGCGCCGGCCCACTCGCCGGTCGTCACGCCGGCGCGGGCGCACTCGAGCGTGGCCTCCATGAGGTTCTCGTCGGTCCCCGCGGCGGTCCGGAGGTGCTCGAGCGCGGCGTCGGCGGCCTGCTGGTCGCGCGAGGAGCGCCACTCCGCCACGGCTCGGGCAGCCTCCTCCTCGACCGACTTCTCGACGGTGAAGATCGCCTCGGCGCCCTCGGCCTGCAGCGGGCTCGGCTCGGTGGAGGTGAACTTGTTGACCCCGACGACGACGACGTCCTCACCCGACTCGAGACGCATCCGGCGCTCCGCGAGCGACGACACCAGCTGCGACTTCATGTAGCCCGAGTCGACGGCGGGCACCGCACCGCCCATCTCGGCGACCTTGGCCATCTCCGCGCGGGCGCCCTCGACGATCGCCGCCGTCTTGGCCTCCATGACGTGCGAGCCGGCGAAGATGTCGTCGTGGTCGAGCAGGTCGGTCTCGTAGGCCAGCACCTGCTGCATCCGCAGCGCCCACTGCTGGTCCCACGGCCGCGGCAGCCCGAGCGCCTCGTTCCACGCCGGCAGCTGCACCGCGCGGGCCCGGGCGTCCTTCGAGAGCGTCACCGCGAGCATCTCCAGCACGATGCGCTGGACGTTGTTCTCCGGCTGCGCCTCGGTGAGTCCGAGCGAGTTCACCTGCACGCCGTAGCGGAAGCGGCGCATCTTCTCGTCCTCGACGCCGTAGCGCTCGCGGCACAGCTCGTCCCAGAGCTGCGAGAACGCCCGGAGCTTCGCGATCTCCTCGATGAAGTGCAGCCCGGCGTTGACGAAGAACGAGATGCGCCCGACGACCTGGCCGAACTTCTCCTCGGGCACCTGGCCCGAGTCGCGCACCGCGTCGAGCACCGCGATGGCCGTCGACAGCGTGTAGGCGACCTCCTGCGTCGGCGTCGCCCCGGCCTCCTGCAGGTGGTAGCTGCAGATGTTGATCGGGTTCCACTTCGGGACGTTGGTGTACGTCCAGGCGATCATGTCGGTGATCAGCCGGACGCTCGGCGCCGGCGGGAACGCGTAGGTCCCGCGGGACAGGTACTCCTTGACGATGTCGTTCTGCGTGGTGCCGGCGAGCTTCTCGCGGTCGGCGCCGTGCTCGTCGGCGACGGTGACGTAGAGCGCCAGCATGTACATCGCCGTCGCGTTGATCGTCATCGACGTGTTCGCGTCGTTCAGCGGGATGCCGTCGAACAGCGCCCGCATGTCGCCGATGTGCGCCACCGGCACGCCGACCTTGCCGACCTCACCCTTGGCGAGCTCGTGGTCGGGGTCGTAGCCGGTCTGCGTCGGCAGGTCGAAGGCCACCGAGAGGCCGGTCTGGCCCTTCTCCAGGTTGCGCCGGTAGAGCTCGTTCGACGCGCGGGCCGACGAGTGGCCGGCGTACGTCCGCATGACCCAGGGGCGGTCGCGGGCGTCGTCGCTGGGATAGGGCACGTCAGGTACCTCCGCTGCGCTTCGTCACCTGGCGGATGACCCGCTGATGTTACCGACGGGTCCGGGCCGCGGGGCGGCGCGCGGGATGCCGTGGCCCACAGGATCGGTCAGGTTGGGACACGCGGCGCAGCGGAGCTGGACCCGTCACACTGCCCGGATGGGTTCCGTGACCGAGATCGCCCTGGTGGTGTCGCTGGTCATCCTGCTCGCCGGCATCCTGCGCTGGACGTTCGGCCGCGGCCCGCAGGGCGCGCTGCCCGACGAGAACGGCGACCTGGGCCTGCTCGAGACCGTCGCCGTCGTGCCGACGCGCGAGGCCGCCGACGTGCTGGTGGCCAAGCTCGCGCGGGAGAAGGTGCGGGTCACCGTGGCCCACGGCGAGGAGGGCTGGCGCCTGCTCGCCTTCCCGAGCGACGCCGACGACGCCCGTGTGGCCCTCCGCGCTATGTGAGTGCTTTCCCGCCCTATAGGGCGGGAAAGCACTCACGAGGGTCAGCGCTGGGGCGGCGCCACGATGCGGTGGATGCCGCCGCCGAGGGCGGCGAGGTTCTCGACGAACAGGGGGTAGCCGCGGTCGATGTGGGCGACGTCCCACACCTCGGTCTCCCCGTCCGCACACAGCCCCGCGAGCACGAGACCGGCGCCCGCGCGGATGTCCGACGCCCACACCGGCGCCGACGACAGCCGCCGCACGCCCCGGACGACGGCGTGGTGCCCGTCGGTGCGCGCGTCGGCCCCGAGCCGGACCATCTCCTCGACGAACCGGAACCGCCCCTCGAAGACGTTCTCGGTGATCATCGACGTGCCCTCGGAGATCGCCGACAGCGCGATCGCCATGGGCTGCAGGTCGGTCGCGAAGCCCGGGTAGGGCAGCGTGACCCAGTCGACCGAGCGCGGCCGCCCGTCCATGACGACCCGGAAGCCCCCGTCGAGCGCCGAGACCTGCGCCCCCGCCTGCCCCAGGCGGTCGAGCACGAGGTCGAGGTGGTGCGGGTCGACGCCGTGGACGGTGACGTCGCCCCCGGTCATCGCCGTGGCGAAGCCCCAGGTGGCGCCGACGATCCGGTCGCCGATGACCCGGTGCGTCGTCGGCGTCAGCGGACCGCCGCCGTGCACCGTGAGCGTCGACGTCCCGCCGCCCTCGATCTTGGCGCCCATCTGCTGGAGCATCGTGACGAGGTCGACGATCTCGGGCTCGCGCGCGGCGTTGTCGATGACCGTCGTGCCCTCGGCGAAGACCGCGGCCATGAGGATGTTCTCGGTGGCCCCGACGCTGGGGAAGTCGAGCCAGATCTGGGCGCCGCGCAGCGTCTCGGCGCCCGCGACCACGCAGCCGTGGGAGATCTCGCTGGACGCGCCGAGCAGGCGCAGGCCCGCCTGGTGCATGTCGAGGGGGCGCGAACCGATCGCGTCGCCGCCGGGCAGCGGCACGACCGCGCGCCGGCACCGGGCCACGAGCGGCCCCAGCACACACACCGAGGCCCGCAGCCGCGACACCGAGCGGTAGTCCGCCTCCGGGGTCAGCTCGGCCGGGACGTCGATGGTCACCGTGTCGCCCGCGACGGCCACCGCGCACCCCAGGCTGCGCAGCACGTCGGCCATCAGCGGGACGTCGAGGATCTCCGGACAGTTGGTGATGACCGTCCGGCCCTCGGCGAGCAGCGCGGCCGCCATCAGCTTGAGCACGCTGTTCTTGGCGCCGACGACGTCGACGGCCCCCGAGAGGGGCCCGGAGCCGTGCACCACGAAGTGCTCGTTCATCGGCCGGAGACGCTACCCGCCCGCCACGGACCGGCCGTCGCCAGCACCCCCGACACCTCCCGCGGACGCCATCCACCCCGGGCGGCGCGGCACGACCATGGGCGTGCCGGTCTCGGGGTCGGGCAGGACACGGCAGGCCAGGCCGTAGACGTCGGTGACGAGCTCCTCGGTGAGCACCTCGTCGGGCGGGCCGGTCGCGGCCACGACGCCGCCCTTGCGCAGCGCGACGAGGTGCGAGGCGTAACGAGCGGCCTGGTTGAGGTCGTGCAGCACCGCGACCAGCGTGCGGCCGTGCTCGGCGTGCAGGCGCGCGCAGAGCTCGAGCACATCGACCTGGTGGGAGATGTCGAGGTAGGTCGTCGGCTCGTCGAGCAGCAGGATCGGGGTCTCCTGGGCCAGCGCCATCGCGAGCCACACCCGCTGGCGCTGGCCGCCGGAGAGCTCGTCGACCAGGCGCGGGGCGAGGTCGGAGACGTTCGTCAGCGCCATGGCCTCGGCGACGGCCACCTCGTCGTCGTCCGACCACTGCTTGAGCAGCTGCTGGTGCGGGTAACGGCCGCGCGCGACGAGGTCGCCGACGGTGATGCCACCGGGTGCCGTCGCCGTCTGGGGCAGCAGCCCGAGGCGGCGTGCCACCTCCTTCGACTTGTAGCTCGCGATCTCCGCCCCGTCGAGCAGCACCGCGCCGGCCTGCGGGGCGAGCACGCGGGCCAGGGCCGCGAGCAGCGTGGACTTGCCGCACGCGTTCGGCCCGACGATGACGGTGAAGGAGTCGTCGGGGATCGCCACCGAGAGGTCGCGGGCCACCGTGCGGCCCTCGTAGCCCAGCGTCACGTCGCGGGCGAGCAGGCGGGTCATGCGGCTCCTGCCGGGTCGAGATCGAGGACGGTGCTCACGTCGTGCTCCCTCGCCACATGCGCACGAGCAGCGCGACGAGGTAGAGGCCGCCGATGAGGCCGGTGGCGATCCCGACCGGCAGCGGGACGGGCTGGAACAGGCGGGTGACGGCGAGGTCGCTGACGACGAGCAGCGCCGCCCCGACCAGAGCGCTCGGCAGCAGCACCGGCGTCGCCGCCCGGGTGAGGCTGCGCGCGATCTGCGGGGCCGCGAGCGCCAGGAACGGGATCGGGCCCGCGGCCGCCGTCGACGCCGCCGCGAGCGCGACCGCGCACAGCAGCAGGGTGGTGCGCGTGCGCCCGACGTCGACCCCGAGCGCGCCCGCGGGGCGGTCGCCGAGCTCGAGCAGCGAGAGCCGCCGGCCCAGCGCGAACAGCACGGGCAGCAGCACGACCACGACAGCGGTCAGCGCGAGGATCTGGGGCCAGCCGCGGTTGCTCAGGTCGCCGAGCAGCCAGGCCTGCGCGTCGACGGCGGTCTGCAGCTGGGCCGTGGTGATCAGCCAGCTGTTGATCGCGAGCAGCGCCGCGCCGATGCCGATCCCGATGAGCACCATGCGCAGGCCCTGCGTGCCGCGCCCCGCCGACAGCGCCACGACCAGCAGCGCGGTGACGAGCCCGCCGGCGAGCGCGCCGAGCGAGGTCCCCAGCGTGCCGGCGCCGAAGGTGACGATGGCGACGAGCGCGCCGGTGGAGGCGCCGGTGGTGAAGCCGATGACGTCGGGGCTGCCCAGCGCGTTGCGCGAGAGGCTCTGCAGCACCGCACCGCTGACCGCGAGCGCCGCGCCCACCCCGACGGCGAGCACGAGACGCGGCAGCCGCTGGTCGAGCACGATGAACTCGGTCGACCGGCTGCCCTGCCCGACGAGCGTCTCGGCGACCTCGGTGAGGGTCAGCGGGAACGAGCCGGTGGTCATCGCCAGCAGCGCGCCGACCACCACCACGAGCGCGGCGACGGCGCCGACGACCACCGAGCGCGGGCCGACGCGCAGCGAGATCCGGCCGCCGCCGAGACGGACCAGCCGTCCGGTCACCTGGCCACTGCCCACCCTCCCGGCGTTCACACGCCCACCAGCCGGCGCCGGCGGCACAGGGCCACGAAGACCGGCGCGCCGAGCACGGCCGTCGTGACGCCCACCTGGATCTCGCCCGGGGGGACGAGGACGCGGCCGACGAGGTCGGCAACGAGCAGCACGATCGCTCCCAGGACGGCGGTGTAGGGCAGCAGCCAGCGGTTGGCGGGCCCGATGAGGCCGCGCACGACGTGCGGGACGGCCAGGCCGAGGAACGCGATCGGCCCGACCGCGGCCGTCGCGGCGCCCGCGAGGACGGTGACGACGGCGCCCGCGACGACCCGGGTGCGCCCCACATTGAGGCCCAGCGCCTGGCCGGCGCGGTCGCCGAGCGCGAGCGTGTCGAGCGCGCGGGCCATCGCGAAGGCGGCGACGACGCCGATCGCGATGAACGGGCCGACCGCGACCAGCACGTCCATCCGCCGCCCCGACAGCGAGCCGAGGTTCCAGAACCGGAAGGAGTCGAAGGTCCGCGGTGTCAGCACGAGCGCGGCGTTGACCAGCGCGATGAGCACGGCGGTGACCGCGGCGCCGGCGAGCACGAGACGGTCCGGGGTGCCCGACGCGCGGCCGGTGGCGCCCAGCGCGTGCACGACGAACATCGCGACGGCCGCGCCGACCAGCCCGAACCAGACGTAGCCGGTGACGCTCCCGATCCCGAACGCGCCGATCGCCACGACCACCGCGGCCGAGGCGCCCGCGTTGACCCCGAGAAGCCCGGGGTCGGCCAGCGGGTTGCGCGACAGGCCCTGCATCACCGCGCCCGAGAGACCGAGCGCCGCGCCGACGGCCAGCGCGAGCAGGCCGCGGGGCACGCGGAGGTCGCGGACGATGGCCACCTCGGTGCCGAGGGTGCCGGTGGGATCACCCCCGGGATCCCCGCCCCACAGCAGCGTCCACGACTGCGCGAGCCCGATGTCGCGCGAGCCGATCCCGATGCTGACCAGCAGCACGAGCACCGCGACCGCCACGAGCGCGAGCAGCCCGAGCACGCGGGTCGCCGACCCGGCCACGCCGACCGGTCCCCCGGCACGCCGGGCGGGCGGTGCCTGCCCGGGCGCGTCCACCACCACCGCGCGCTCACCCCTCTCCTGGGTCACGAGGCATGCCGGTGTGCAGCCTAACCATTAGGGTTGCCTAGCCTCAGGCTCCCTGATTGTCCGTTTCCAGTCACCCAGGAGTGCGTGTGTCCCCCGGCCCGTTCAGGCGCCTCATCGATGGTCGAGCTCCGCTTCGCTCCGTCTCCCGCGTCCTCGCGGCGACCGCCGCCGCCCTGCTCCTCCTCGCGGCCTGCGGCGGGGGTGGCGGGTCCCAGGGCGACTCCGCCCCGGCCGGTTCCGCGGTCGGCACCCAGTACCCCGCGACGATCGACACCCAGTTCGGGCCGGTGACGATCCCGGAGGCGCCGCAGCGGATCGTGGCGCTCGGCTGGTCGGACGCCGAGACCGCGCTCGTGCTCGGCGTGCAGCCCGTCGGCGCGTCCGACTGGCTCGGCTTCGGCGGCACCGGCGTCGGCCCGTGGTCGCCGCCGTACCAGACGCCCCCCACGATCCTGGGCACGACGCAGCTCGACTACGAGGCCGTCGCGGCCCTGCGCCCCGACCTCATCCTCGACACGCGCTCCTCGGGCGACCAGCAGCGCTACGACACGCTCTCCCGCATCGCCCCGACCGTCGGCCCGCCGCCCGGGCTCGCCGCCGCCTACGGCACGACCTGGCGCCAGCAGATGGACATGGTCTCCCGCGCGCTGGGCAAGCCGCAGGAGGGCCAGCAGCAGATCGCCGGGCTCGAGGAGAAGTTCCGCGCCACCACCGCCGCCAACCCGTCGTTCGCGGGCAAGGCTGCGGGCGTCGGCGCCTTCTACGGCGGCCAGTGGGGCGCCTACGTCCCCGGTGACGCGCGCGTCGACGTCATGAACGGGCTCGGCTTCCGCACGCCGCCGCAGATCGAGGCCCTCGCGCCGCAGGCCGCCGGGTCGTTCTACGTGTCGCTCTCGGGCGAGCAGGTCGGCCTGCTGTCCTCCGACCTCACGGTGGTCTTCCCGATCAACGCGAGCGCCGACGCCATCCGCACCGACCCGGTGCTCTCGCAGACCCCGGCCGCCCGGGCCGGGCACCTCGTCGTGCTCGACGACACGACGACGAGCAACGCGTTCTCGTCCGGCTCGGTGCCCGGCACCGCCGCCGCGCTGGACCGCGCCGCCCCGCTGTTCGCCCAGGCACTGCAGCGCTGACCCCCTCGTGGACGGCCTCGGCGTCCCTAGACTGACGCCGTGGCCGTTCACCTGACCCGGATCTACACGCGCACCGGCGACGACGGGACCACCGGTCTCTCGGACTTCTCGCGCGTGCCCAAGACCGACCCGCGGCTCTCGGCCTACGCCGACTCCGAGGAGGCCAACGCCGCGATCGGGGTGGCGCTGTCGGTGGGCGACCCGCCCGAGGCGATCGTCGCCCCGCTGCGGCAGATCCAGAACGACCTGTTCGACGTGGGGGCCGACCTGGCCACGCCCGTCGTGGAGAACCCCGAGTACCCGCCGCTGCGCGTCACCGAGCGCCAGATCGAGCGGCTCGAGGGCTGGTGCGACGAGTTCAACGAGGGCCTGCCGAAGCTGAACTCGTTCATCCTGCCGGGCGGCACCCCCGCGGCGGCCTACCTCAACGTGGCGCGCACCGTCACCCGCCGCGCCGAGCGCAGCACCTGGGCCGTGGTCGCCGCCGACCCCGAGCGCACCAGCAAGCTGCCCGCGCACTACCTCAACCGGCTCTCGGACCTGCTGTTCATCCTCGGCCGCGTCGCCAACCCCGGCGGCGACGTCCTGTGGGTGCCCGGCGGGCCCGAGGAACAGCGCTGAGCAGGCCCGACGTGTTCGACGAGCGGTTCACCGGCGGGCTCGACCCCGCGGTGTGGACGCCCGCCTACCTCCCGGCCTGGAGCTCGCGGGCCGAGGCCGCGGCCACGTGGACGGTCGACGGCGACGGCCTGCACCTGACGATCCCGCCGGAGCAGCCGCTCTGGTGCGCCGACGACCACGAGCCGGCGCTGCGGGTGTCGGGCGTGCAGTCGGGGAACCGCTCCGGGCCCGTCGGCAGCACCGACGGCCAGCAGCCGTTCCGCCCGGGGCAGCTGGTCCGCGAGGAGCAGCCCACCGTCCTCGGGTTCACGCCGGACGACGGCACCGTCGAGGTCGAGTGCCGCGCCCGGATCGGCCCGTCGGCGATGTTCTCGGCGTGGCTCATCGGCCTCGAGGACGTCCCGGAGCGCTGCGGCGAGATCTGCCTGGTGGAGGTCTTCGGCGACACGGTCGCGGGCGCGCGGGCGTCCGTCGGCTCCGGGATCAAGGCGTTCCGCGACCCCCGGCTCGTCGAGGACTTCGTCGCCGAGCCCCGCGACCTCGACGTCACCGACTGGCACCGCTACGCCGCCCGCCGCAGCCCCGGCGGCGTCGAGTTCACGATCGACGAGGTCACGACGCGGGTCCTGTTCCAGGCGCCGGACTACCCGATGCAGCTCATGATCGCGGTGTTCGACTTCCCCGAGCACTCCGCCCACGACCCCGCCGACACCCCGGAGCTGGTGGTGCGCCGGGTGACCGGCCCCTAACCGAAGGCCTTCCCCTCCCCGCGGTAGGTCGGCATCGCCAGCACCACCTCGTCGCCCCGGATCCCGAGGTACTCGGTGACGTGCTCGGCGAGCTCGCCGGCCTTGGCGTGGCGCATCCACACCCGGTCGCCGAGCGCCGGCAGACGCCGGCCCCTCACCGGCGTCTGTACCTCACCGGCCCCCTCGGTGGCGGTCAGCGCCAGGTCACCGGGACCGAACGGCGTGGGCAGGCGGGACGCGGTCGCGGGGCCGGAGGCCACCCAGCCCCCGCCGGCCAGGGTGGCGTGGCCCCCGTCCGGACGCCGCGTCACCGGCAGCGCGTAGGCGAGCGCGGGACGCGGGTGCATGCGGGTGTAGCCGTCGAAGAGCGTGGCGCCGACCACCGCCGAGCCGGCGGCGATCTCGGTGACCGACGGGTCCGCGCGCGTGGTCTCCACGCTGCCGCTGCCCCCGCCGTTGACGAAGTCCAGGTCGGCGACCTCGCGCACCGCGCGCACCACCGCGCCCCGGCGCCCGGCCAGCTCGTCGGCCGAGCGCCGCTGCATCCACCGCACGGCCGCGTCGCGCAGCCGCGCGCCGGTCGCGTCCGGCACGCCGGCGATCTGGCCCTCGTAGGCCATGAGCCCGACCAGTCGGACGCCCGGGCGCCCGACGATCGCGCGGGCCAGCGCCGCGGCCTGCGCCGGCGTGCGGACCGGCGAGCGGCGGGCCCCGATGTGCAGCCGCGGCAGCGGGCGCCAGGCGGCGTCGAGGTCGAGGCAGACGCGGATCCCGGGGTGCCCGGCGCCGAGGACGTCGTCGATCAGGTCGAGGTGCCCGACCGAGTCGACCATGAGCGTCACCGTCCGCCGGGCGTGCTCGTCGGCGGCGAGGTCGCGCAGGGCCGCGCGGTCGACGGTCGGGTAGCCGACGAGGACGTCGTCGCTGGTGCCGAGCCCCGCGTGCCACAGCGCCTCGCGCAGCGCGTAGCACATCAGCCCCGCGACCCCGGGCCGCGCGACCGCGCGCTCGACGAGCGCGCGGCACCGCAGCGACTTGGTGGCGAGGCGGATCGGCACCCCGTCGGCACGGGCCAGCAGGTCGTCGAGGTTGGCGTCGACGGCGTCGAGGTCGACGATCGCGAACGGCGGGTCGCGGTCGGCCGTGGCGCGCTCCCAGCGACGGGAGACGGAGCGCAGCGGAGCTCGACCCGACGTGTCGATCACGGGGTGGAGGCTACGGTGCTCGCGTGGCTCGCGGTGCGTGGCGGAACTGGTCCGGCACCGTCGCCGCGACCCCGGCCCGCGTGCACCTCCCCCGCTCGGTCGACGACGTCGTCGCGGCCGTGCACGCCGCCCGCGGATCGCACCTGCGCCCGCGCGGCAGCGGCCACTCGTTCACCCCGCTCGCGGCCACCGAGGGCCACGCGATCGACCTGCGGTACTGGACCGGGATCGAGTCGCTCGACACGACGACCGGCCGGGTGCGGGTCCGCGCCGGCACGACCCTGCGCGCGCTCAACGCCGCCCTCGACGCGCACGGGCTCGCCCTGGAGAACCTCGGCGACATCGACGCCCAGACCGTCGCGGGCGCCGTCGCCACCGGCACGCACGGCACCGGCGCCCGGCTCGGCGGCCTCGCGACCCAGGTCGTCGCGCTCGACCTGGTGCTGGCCGACGGCACACGCGTGCACTGCGCGGCAGGCGAGGACCTCTTCGAGGCGGCCCGGGTCGGGCTCGGCGCGCTGGGCGTCGTCACCCACCTGACCCTGCGGTGCGTGCCCGCCTTCACGCTGCGGGCCAGCGAGCGCCCGGAGCCGCTCGACGACGTGCTCGCGGGCCTGGACACGCTCTTCGACGAGGCCGACCACGTCGAGTTCTACTGGTTCCCCTACGGCGCGCAGGCCCTGGTGAAGCGCAACCGGCGGGTCGACGAGCCGCCGGCGCCGCTGCACCCGGTGCGGCGGTTCCTCGAGTACGACGTCGTCGAGAACGCGGCGTTCGGGACCCTGTGCCGGGTCGGGCGGGCGTTCCCCCGGGCCGCGGTCCCCCTCGGGCGGCTGGCGTCGGGCGTGCTCTCGGCGCGCCAGTACGGCGACCGCTCCCACCGTGTGTTCGCGACGACGCGCCGGGTGCGGTTCGTCGAGTCGGAGTGGGCGGTGCCGCGGGCGGCGCTCCCCGGCGTCCTCGACGAGCTGCGCGCGCTGGTCCCGCGCCTCGAGCACCCGGTGCTCTTCCCCGTCGAGGTCCGCGTGGCCGCCGCCGACGACGTCTGGCTCTCCACCGCGCACGGCCGCGACACCGCCTACGTCGCGATCCACCAGTACGTCGGCGCGCCCCGCGCGGAGTACTTCGCGGCGTTCGGCGAGATCGCGGCCGCGGCGGGCGGGCGCCCGCACTGGGGCAAGGAGCACCACCTCGACGCCGACGCCCTCGCGCGGCGCTATCCCCGCTTCGAGGACGTGCGCCGCGTGCGCCGCGACGTCGACCCCGGCGGCCTGTTCGCCGACGCGTACCTGGACCGGATCCTCGGGCCGGTCGCCTAGCCGCGAAGCAGGCACAACGCGTCACCTCATACGTCCGAACGGGGTACAAAGAGAGTCATTGGCGCCGACTATGGCTACGCTCCGCGTCCATGGCCGACCGAACGACCACGTCCCGGGCCATCGCGGTCGGGCAGCTGCCGGCCGCGACGGCCGCCTTCATCCGCGAGCAGGGGGCGCTGCGCGGGCTGTTCCGCGACCCGCTCGTCGAGGTGACGCACGCCCTGCGCACCGACGAGACCACGACGAAGAAGCGGCTGTTCGGCGGCGCGAGGACGTCGGTCCGCACCGTCGAGATGCTGCTGACCCCGGACCTGCTCGTCGTCTCCTACCGCGACGGCACCACGGACGCCGAGGACCCGGCGGCCCAGGTCAGCTTCCACCGGCTCTACCAGGTGGAGTTCTCCCCGCTGCCCTCCGAGCTGCTCGACCGGGCGGCCGGCGCGAAGCTCGCCGTGCCCGCCGGGCTGATGCCGCTGACGAGCACGCCCGTGGGCGGCACGCACCGCGGGAGCCGCATGGTCCCGCTCGGCGACGGCCCGGACGCCGCGCGCTTCCGCGAGGCCCTGCTCGCCGCCACCGAGCGGTCACGGCGGGATGCCGGGGCCTGATCCCCGCGTCCGAGGGTCGAGCTCCGCTGCGCTGCGTCTCCCGGCTCCGAGGGTCGAGCTCCGCTGCGCTGCGTCTCCCGGCTCCGAGGGTCGAGCTCCGCTGCGCTGCGTCTCCCGGCTCCGGTGACGGACCCCGCGCGGGGCGCGGGGTCCGTCGCCGGGGTCTCAGCCGAGCAGCGGCTTCACCTTGGTGCCGAAGTCGTGCACGCCCTTCTCGAAGTCGTCGAAGGTGAACATCATCCCCTGGACGCCGGGCATCTTCGCGACCTCATCGACCTGCCGCGCGACCGTCTCGTAGGAGCCGACGAGGGTCGCCATGTTGAAGTTGACCGCACCCTCGGGAAGGTTGATCGTCCGCGCGGTGCCCCCGCCGTCGGCGGTCTTGTCGGCGCTGCCCTCGTCGCTCATGTAGCCGAGCGCGCCGGCGTCGGCACCCTCGTTGTAGGAGCGCCACTTCGCCTGCGCCTCCTCGTCGGTCTCCGCCATGATCGCCATGAACAGCGGCAGCGACTTCACGTCGCGGCCGGTCTCCTTGGCGAACGACGCGAGCCGCTCGGTGGGCTGGCGGTAGACCTCGGGGTTGTTGACCCCGGGCGAGAGGATGAAGTTGTAGTCGCCGTACTCGGCGCAGAAGCGCATCCCGCGCTCCGACTGCCCGGCGCAGACGATGTCGACCTTGCCCGACGGCCGCGGGGAGAGCACGCAGTCGTCCATCTGGAAGAACTGGCCGTCGAGGTCGCAGCGCCCGGTCTCCCAGAGGTCGCGCAGGACCTTCACGTACTCCGTGGAGTAGTCGTAGCGGTAACCGAAGTACTCGTCACCGGGCCACAGCCCCATCTGCTCGTACTCGCCCTTGGCCCAGCCCGACACGATGTTGACGCCGAAGCGTCCCGGCGCGATCTGGTCGATGGTCGTCGCCATCCGGGCCACCAGGGCGGGCGGCAGCGTGAGCACGGCGGTCGAGGCGTAGAGCTTGATCCGCTCGGTGACCGCCGCGAGGCCCGCCATCAGCGTGAACGACTCGAGGTTGTGGTCCCAGAACTCCGTCTTCCCGCCGAAGCCACGGAGTTTGATCATCGACAGCGCGAACGCGAAGCCCTGCCGCTCCGCCTCCTGCACGACGTTGCGGTTGAGGTCCCACGTCGGCATGTACTGCGGGGAGTTCTCGGAGATGAGCCAGCCGTTGTTGCCGATCGGGATGAAGACGCCGAAGTCCACTTCGGGACCACCTTCCTGCGGGGTCAGGAGACGGGGAGAGGGAGCGCGCGCAGCGCCGGGACCACCTCGCGGGCGAGGAGGTCGAGGGACGTCCGCGCCGCCTCGACCGGCATGCCGGCCCAGTCGGTGCGGAACACGAAGTGGTCGACGCCGAGCTCGTCGCGCCACGGGAGGAGAGCGGCGGTGCAGTCCTCCGGAGACCCCACCACGAAACGATCGTGGGCGAGGTCGTCGTAACCGACCCGGAACGACTCGGATCCGGGCATGACACGGTCCTGGCCCCAGTCGGCGTAGACCTCGTACTTCTTCGCCAGGTACGGCATGGCGAGCTCGAGGGCCTGCTCCCGGGTCGGGGCGCAGAACACCTCGCGGATCAGCGGGAGCTCCTCCAGCGGACCGCGGCCGGCGGCCGCGCGCTCGGTGTGGAAGAGCTCGAGCTGCCGGGCGATCGTCGCCCGGGTGGCGTGCGGGTTGATCATCCACGTGTCGGCGAGGCGGCCCGCCCGCCGCACCGCGCCGTCGGAGTTGGCCGCCATCCAGATCGGGGGCCGCGTCCGCCCATCCGGCCGCGCGACGGGCCGGAACGTGGCGCGGGCGCCGTCGAGCCGGCACCACGGGAGGTCGGCGGAGACCGCCTCGCCCCGCCACAGCCCCTCGACGATGCGCAGGTTCTCGGTGAACCGCCGGACCTTGTCCTCGGGCGGGATCCCGAACGCGTCGTACTCGACCTGCCGGTAGCCCAGGCCGATGCCGAAGACCGAGCGGCCGCCGGCGACGACGTCCAGGCCCGCGTAGGCCTCGGCGGTGTCGACCGGGTTGTGCAGGGCGAGCAGGTGGATGCCGGTGCCGACGGCCATGTCGCCGGCCTCGGCGGCCACACGCGCGAGCCACGGCAGCGGCTGGATGTGCGCCATCGACTCGGCGAGGTGGTGCTGGCCGGCGAAGACGGAGTCCATGCCGGCGTCGCGCGCCGTGCGCACCAGGCTGAGCTGCTCGTCGAGGGCGACCAGCGGGTCGCGGCCGGGCGGCTGCTGGTGGGTGAGGAAGACGCCGGCGCGCACGTCAGACACCACGGCAGGCCTCGGCGAAGTCGGCGGCGGGGCGGTCGTCGCCCAGGGCGAGCACGGCGTCGCGCACCCGTGCGGCGGTGGTGGTGTCGGCCACGCGCCCGATGGTCTCGGCGAACTTCTCGGCGATCTCCGCGTTGGTCAGCGGGCGCCGGTCGTGGCCGCGGTTGACCTGCTCGCGGTGGGCGACGACGCGGCCGTCGGCGAGCTCGATCTCGACGCGCCCCGAGTAGGCGTCGGGGAACAGGCCCTCGTCGTCGTCGGTCACCTCGACGCGGCGGGCCAGCGCGAGGATCTCCGGGTCGCCGAGGGCGTCGTCCTCCAGCTCGGCCAGGGTGAAGCGCCCGCGCGACAGGACCGCGGACACCACGAACGGCAGGCTGAACTTGGCGTCGTACTCGTCGCGCGGCGCCCACTTGTTCTCCGCCGGCTGGCACACGACCTTGCCGGGCACCGGGTGGATGGCGCAGCGGATCGCGCGGACGTCGGCGGGCGCGATGGCGTGCTCGTCGCGCAGCAGCAGCGCGGCGTCGGCGAACGCGTGGTTGAAGTGGCAGATCGGGTAGGGCTTGACCGCCGTGCGCATCAGCTCCCACTGCGTGCCGAGGCCCTCGGACACCGCTTCCGGGTGGCTCGCGCGCCCCGCGAGGTGGGTGTTGTAGAGCCCGAAGCGGCCCTCGTAGACCGCGGCGGGCCCGGTCCAGCCCGCCTTCGCGAACGCGGCGGCCGTCAGGCCCGACATCGCCGCCCAGCCCGGGTGCAGGCGCTTGGTCCAGGAGCCGTCCTCGAGGAACTCGAGCAGGCCCGCCGACATCGACCCGACGACGCCCTGCGCCGCCGCGATCCCGGCGGCGTCCAGCCCGGAGAGCCTGCCGGCGGCCACGGCGGCGCCGAACGCGCCGGCCACCGCGGTCGGGTGAAAGCCCACGTCGTGGAACCCGCCGGCGCCGCCCAGCCCGACCCGCGCGGACACCTCGACGCCGAGCACGTAGGCCGCGAGCAGGTCGCGGGTGCTGGCCCCGGCGACGGTGGCCGCCGAGATCGCCGCGGGCAGCGCGGCGGCCGAGACGTGGGTGACCGCGGGGATGTGGGTGTCGTCGAAGTCCATGCCGTGCACGAGCACGCCGTTGAGCACGGCCGCGTCGCGCGGCGAGAGCCGGTCGGGCATGCCCAGCACCGGGTGCTCGCCGCCGCCGAACGTCGCCAGCGCGTCGCGCGCGACGGCCGGGAAGCGGTACGCGGTGGACGCGAACGCCAGCCCGACCGCGTCGAGCACGAGGTACCGCGCGCGTTCCAGGACCTCGTCGGGGATGTCGGCGGCGTCGAGCTCGGCGGCGAACCCCGCGACCCGTCCGGCCTGGCCGGTGGTGGCGCGGGTGGGGCTGTCCAGCGACAACAGACGCTCCTCGATCTGGGGTGACTGGCCTCACAGGACCATACGTCAGACGTTTAGGACGGGAAAGGGGGCGCCTGGAGGTGGTGCTCGGTCCGCTCCTGGAACACGCGCGCCGCCCACAGCGCGAGCGCCTCGCGGTGCGGCGCGGCGACGAGCTGGGCGGAGACCGGGCAGCCGTCGGGGGCGAGGCCCGTCGGCACGGCGAGGCCGGGCGCGCCCGTGAGGTTGCCGAGCATCGTCGAGCGCGACTGCGCCGCGTAGAGCGGGTACTCCTCGCCGTCCACGACGACGGTCCCGTCGGGCAGGCGCGGGGCCGTCGAGGGACAGGTGGGCACGACGATCAGGTCGGCGCGGGCGAACACCGCGTCGAGCTCGCGCTGCAGCTCGACGCGGAACTGCAGCGCCCGCAGGTAGTCGACGGCGGGCGTGACGATGCCCTGGCTGATCCGCCGCACGACGACGGGGTCGTAGGTGTCCCAGCGGTCGGCGTCGACGCGGTGCAGCGTCGCCGCCTCGGTGAACACGATCTGGTAACCGATCGGCAGCGCGTCCCCCGCCGACGGCACCTCCCCCGCCACCACCTCCGCACCCGCGGCGACGAGCTCGCTCACCAGCCCGTCGACCCCCGCCTGCACGGCGGCGTCGCAGAGCTCGGTGAACGCGCCGCCGGGGACGGCGATGCGCAGGCCTCGCAGGTCGTCCTGCTCGGGGAGCCGCAGGTCCGGCAGGGCGAGGCTGCGCGGGTCGGCGCCGTCGGGACCGCGCAGCACGCCGAACAGCGTCGCGACGTCGCGGGCGCTGCGGGCGATCGGGCCGACGGTCTCGGTGGTCCACGACAGCGGGAAGACCCCGGTGCGCGGGATCGCGCCGGCCGTGGGCTTGAGGCCGGTGAGCCCGCACCACGCCGACGGCAGGCGCACCGAGCCGCCGACGTCGGTGCCGAGCGCGAACGGCACCGCGCGTGCCGCGACCGCGGCCGCCGACCCCGTCGAGGAACCGCCCGCCCACCGCTCCGGGTCCCACGGGTTGCGCACCGCGCCGAACCGCGGCGGGTGCGGCCCGCCGACGGCGAACTCGGTGGTGCCGTCCTTGCTGACCGGGATCGCGCCGGCGTCCTCGAGGCGCCGGACCACGGTCGCCGACGCCGTCGCGGGTGCGTCGCCGTGGTTCCACGACCCCTGCGTCGTCGGCACCCCGGCGACGTCGATGACGTCCTTGACGCCGAACGGCACGCCCTCCAGCGGGCGCGCGGTGCCGTCGGCCCAGCGCCGCGCGGACTCTGCCGCGGCCGTGCGAGCGCGGTCGTCGAGGCTACGGATGGTGCAGTTCAGCGCCTCGTGCGCGGCCTTCAGCCGGGTCAGGGCGTCGTCGACGGCCTCGACGGGGTCGGTGTCCCCGGCGGCGTAGGCGTCGAGGAGATCGGTGACGGTCACGGGCGGACCCACAGGTCGCCGTGCGCCGGATCGGCGGCCCCGTCGGACGGGAGCGGGCGCGCGCGCAGGCGGGCGACGGCGGGTTCGGACGCCTCGACCGCTGCCCTCAGCGCGGCCACGACCTCGTCGTCGACGGTGTAGCCGAGGCGGGCGGCGAGGGCGGCCAGCTGTTCCGACGGGGGGACGCTCACCCGATGGTCGCCTTCCCCGCCAGCAGCGAGCGCGCGACGACCGTGCCGAGCATGTCGTTCGTGCCCTCGCCGATCGACATGAGCGGGGCGTCGCGGTACAGGCGCTCGACCTCGAACTCCGTCGAGTAGCCGTAGCCGCCGTGGATGCGCATGGCGTCGGTGGCGCACTCCAGTGCCGCGTCCGACGCAAAGATCTTCGCCATGCCCGACTCGGTGTCCATCCGCACGCCCGCGTCCATCCGCGAGGCCGCCCAGTAGGTCATCAGCCGCGCCGCCTGCAGCCTGACCGCGATGCCGGACAGGCGCAGCTGGACCGCCTGGAAGTCGCCGATGGGCTGCCCGAACGCGCTGCGCTCGCGGGCGTAGGCCAGGGACTCCTCGTAGGCGCGCTGGGCGATCCCGACCGAGCGCGCGGCGATGTTGATCCGCCCGGTCTCGAGCGACGAGAGCGCCTGCTGCAGCCCGCGCCCCTCGACGCCGCCGAGGAGCTGCGAGGCCGGCACGCGGACGTCGTCGAGCACCACCTCGCAGGACTCGGTGCCCTTGTAGCCGAGCTTGCCCATGTCCTTGGTGATCTCGAGCCCGGGCGAGCCGGCCTCGACCAGCAGCATGCTCATGCCCCGATGCGCCGGCGACGCGCCCGGGTCGGTCTTCACGAGCACGGGCAGCGGGTCGGCGTGCCGGGCGTTCGTGATCCACATCTTGGTACCGCGGACGATGTAGTCGTCCCCGTCCTTCTTCGCGGTCGTCGTGATGCTCTGCAGGTCGGTGCCCGCGCCCGGCTCGGTGAGCGCGATCGCGGTGCGCCGCTCCCCCGTGGCGAGCTCGGGCAGGTAGCGCTGCTTCTGCTCCTCGGTGCCGTGGCGCGCGATCACCCAGCAGGACACCGAGTGGCTGCCGAGGATGCCGGCGATGCCCATCCAGCCGCGCGAGATCTCCTCGAAGGTCAGCGCGAACGAGACGGTGTCGGCGGCGAGCCCGCCGTACTCCTCGGGGACCGCGAGCCCGAACAGGCCGAGCTCGCGCATGCCCGTCACGATCTCGGTCGGATAGCGGCCCTCGTGCTCCCAGTCGCGCGCGACCGGCACGATCTCGCGGTCGACGAACGACCGCAGCGTCTCGCGGAAGAGCCGCTGCTCGTCGTTGAGGGTGAAGTCCATCAGGAGTCCTTCCCGAACGCCCCGGCGGCGCGCAACGCGGCCAGGCGCTCGTCGTCGTAGCCGATCCCGCGCAGCACGGTCTCGGTATGCTCGCCCATCGCCGGGCCGCCGCGGGCGGGCCGGGTGTCGTCGCCGGGCGGGCCCACGCGCACCGGCGAGCGCAGCGAGCGGACGGTGCCCCAGTGCGGGTGCTCGGTCTCGGCGATGAGTTCGCGGGCCGCGGTGTGCTCGTCGGTGAGGGCCTCGCCGACGTCGTGGATGGGCGCGCACGGGATGCCCGCGGCCGTCATCGCGGCGATCCAGGTGGCGACGTCGCGGGCGCGGAACAGCTCCTCGAGCAGCGGGACGAGGACGTCGCGGTACCGGTCGCGGTCGCGGAACGTCGCGAAGCGGGGGTCGGTGGCGAGGTCCGGGGTCTCGAGCACGACCGTGAGCCGCTGCCAGAACTTCTCCTTCGCGCACCCCACGACCAGCCAGCCGTCGGCGGCCTCGAACGCCTGGAACGGCACGAGCGACGGATGCGCGGAGTGGTGGGTGCGCGCCGGCTGGTAGCCCTCGGTGAGGTGCCAGGTCGCCGGGTAGGTCAGGAGGCTGACCGCGGTGTCGTAGAGCGACAGGTCGCAGTCGGTGCCGACGCCGTCGCGACGCGCGGCGTGGATGCCGGCGAGCAGCGAGATCGCCGCGACGAACCCGCCGCTGTAGTCGACCAGCGACAGGCCCGCCTTCTGCGGCGCGCCGCCGGGCTCGCCGGTCAGCGACATCCACCCGCCGAGCGCCTGCAGGACGTAGTCGTAGCCGGGCTCCTTCGCGCGTGGTCCGGTCATGCCGAAGCCGGTCAGCGAGCAGCAGACGATGCGCGGGTTGACGTCCTTGAGGTCCTCGTAGCGGATGCCCAGCTTGGCCGGGACGTCGCCGCGCAGGTTCGAGTACACGGCGTCGGCCGAGCGCACGAGGTCGTGGAACACCTCGCGACCGGCCGGCGTGCGGATGTCGAGCAGCACCGAGGACTTGTTCTTGTTGAACGACTCGAAGAACAGCGAGTCGCCGTCCTGGGCGTACGGCGGGACGTGGCGCCCGACGTCGCCGCCCGAGGTCGGGTCCTCGATCTTGACGACCTCGGCGCCCAGCTCGGCGAGGTGCATCGAGCCGAACGGCCCCGCCCCGTACTGCTCGAGGGAGATGATCCGGATGTCCTCGAGGGGCCTCACTGCTCGTTCTCCAGGGACAGCGGGGTGGCGGCCTGCGGGAAGTGGGAGGCGGCGCGCGGGGCGTCGCGGCGGTGGACGTAGAAGGCGCGCTTGAACGTCAGCACCTCGACGCCGTCCTGGTTGAGCCCGCGGCTGCGCACGCGGACGATCCCGGCGTCCGGGCGGCTCTTCGACGTCCGCGTCTCGAGCACCAGCGACTCCGACCAGAGCGTGTCGCCGGCGAAGACCGGGTTGCTCAGCCGCAGCTCGTCGATGCCGAGGTTGGCGAACGCGTTCTGGCTGGTGTCCGACACGGACTGCCCGAGCACGATGGAGATCGTCAGCGGCGACGCGACGATCATGCGACCGAACTCCGAGTCGGCGCCCACCTGCGCGTTGAAGTGCGCCTGGTTCGTGTTCATCGTCAGCAACGTGAACCAGGTGTTGTCGGTCTCGGTGATCGTGCGCCCCAGCGGGTGCTGGTAGACGTCACCGACCACGAAGTCCTCGAAGAAGCGTCCCTGCCACCCCGCCACCACCGCCATGGGACGGGACGCTAAACGTCTGACGTATTGCCCACAAGCGTCGGCGACGGTCTACGCTCAGCGGCGTGCCCCCGCAGCCGCCCGCCTCCGGCACGTCGGCACCCGTCGCCCATCTCCGGGTGCAGCGTGTCCGCCCCGCCTACCGGCAGGTGGCCGACGAGCTGCGCACCCAGATCCTCGCCGGCGCCCTGCCCGCGGGCACCCGGCTGCCCAACGAGGGCGAGCTGGGCCGGGCGTTCGGGGTCAGCCGCAGCACCGCGCGCGAGGCGCTGCGCGTGCTCTCCAGCCAGCACCTCGTCGAGACCCACCGCGGCGTCCAGGGCGGCACGTTCGTCAGCGAGCCCGACCCCGCGCGCGTCGTCGAGGACGTCGGCAGCGCGCTCGGCGTGCTCGTCATGACGCCGCAACTGCACGTCAGCGACCTCCTCGAGGCACGCCTGCTGCTCGAGCCCGCGGCGGCCCGCCTCGCCGCGCAGCGCGCCGACGCCGAGACCGTCGAGGCCGTCCGCACCGCCGCGGCCGCCCCGCGCGACGACCGCGACCCCAGCGGCTTCGTCGGCCACCTCGACTTCCACACCACGCTGCTCATGGCCACCGGCAACCTCATGCTCACGCTCATGGGCCAGCCGGTGAACGACGTCCTGCGCACGCGCCTGCGCCGCGCGGGCGTCGAGGCGCGCGAGTGGGACAAGGTCGACGCCTGCCACCGCGAGATCGCCGAGCACATCGCCGAGGGCCGCGCGTCGGAGGCCGAGGAGGCCATGCGCGACCACATCGTCGAACTGCGCCGGCTCTACGAACGCGACGGATTCTGGGCCTGACCGCCGGCGGAGATCAGGGGCGACGCTGTCCACGTCGCGGGGCGCCGGGGGTGCATGACGTCGCTCGTGATCACGGGGGCGGCGCGCGACGGGGTCGCGACCGGCGCGCTACGCATGATCGACACTCTCCTGCGCCTGCGCGTTGCGCCACTCGCGAGCGGCCGGCACCCGTGCGCTGACCGGACCATGATCGCTCCGACTGCTCCGCGCACCCGATGGCATCGGGTCGACGGAGCACCTGGAGCGATCACCGCGCCCGACACCCGGGGAGCCCTCCCGACCCGGTGATCGTGGCGCCTTTCCTGACGTCCAACGCCAGCGTGGCCGCCACGCTGAAGCACCCCGCACCACGCCGAGCCCGGCGTGTCGCGCATCGAGGCTGTGGCGATCCTGGCCCTATCGGCGTGCAGTATTGGATCGCCGGCGATGCCGCATCGCTCGCTTGACCGCGACGGAGTGCCCCGGCAACGGTGACCGGTGTGGGTGCGCGCAACCTGATGTCTCACGCCATCGCCGTCGGCGATCTGCCGGCGTCGACCGCGGAGTTCGTGCGCGGGCAGGGGCGGGCGCGGGGGCTCGCCGACCCCCTGGCCGCCGTCACCCACGGTCTGCGTACCGAGGAGGAGACGATGAACCGGGAGTCGCGCGGCGGTCCCACGTCGCAGCGGTTCGTCGTGGAGATGCTCCTGACCCCGGAGCTGCTGATCGTCGCCCACCGGCAGAGCGACGACGCCGACACCGACCCCGGCGCGCGCGTGCGCTTCCACCGCCTCGACCAGGTCGAGATCGCGACCGACAAGGGCTCCGAGAAGGCCGTGACGGCGCGCCTCGCCATGCCCGCGAAGTCCATCCCGCTGACGAGCAGGCCTCTCGGGGGCGCGAAGCGGGCGACCTACCAGCTCCCGATCGCCATCGACCCCGACGTGCAGCGCTTCCGCGACGCCCTGGCGCAGGCCGTCGAGGCTGCCCGGGCGTGAGCGGTCAGCTCGCCTGCCGGTACCCCGTCGACCGCCCGGGCGGTGTCGACTCCAGCCACGACGAGAAGCCGGTGAGCGCGTCGGCGTTGATCGCGAGCTCCCACTCCCGCCCGCCCTCGCGGCACGACAGCACCGTGGAGCCCGGGGGGTGCATCTCGCCGGCCACGGGGGCGCGGCGGTCGACGATCTCGAGGCGGGTGCGGTCGAGCACCACGTTGGGTCCGGAGCGCAGCCCACTGATCCGGTACCAGCGGAACTCGTCGCCGCGGTAGCGCCCGAGACCGGAGCGCCAGCCGCCCAGGTCGTCGGCGGCACGCTTCTCGCGCAGGGCCACGTCCACGCCGCCCTTGCGCAGCAGCCGGATGCGGCGCAGCAGCAGGAACAGGAGGACGAGCAGCACCGCGAGCACCACGATGGCCGCCAGCTCGGCGATCATCGTGACTCCCACCGGTGCTGCCCGCGCTCCCTCAGTGGCCCGGGTTCTCGCCGGCGGCGCGCAGGCGGGCCCGTGCCCGCGCCGCGGCCGCCGCCGTGTCGTCCGTGTCGTCGCCGCCGCCCTCGGCGCGCTGCAGCTCGTCGCGCGCCGCGGCGACGTCGATCTCGGAGGCCAGCTCGGCGAGCTCGGCCAGGACCGTCACCGACTCCGCGGTGACCGAGAGGAACCCGCCGAAGACGGCGGCGTGGAACGACTCGCCGTCGGTCGGGTCGATGCGCACCACGCCGGCCTCGTCGAGCGCGGCGATCATCGGCTGGTGCCCGGGCAGCAGACCGATGTCGCCCTCGACCGTGCGGGCCGAGACGAAGCTCGCCTGGCCCGACCACAGCCGCTTCTCGACGCCGACGATGGCGACCTCCATCTCGGCCATCAGGACTGGTACTTCTTGATGTTCGCCTCGACGTCGTCGAGACCGCCGCTCATCGCGAACGCCTGCTCGGGCGCGTTGTCGTACTCGCCCTTGCAGATCTTGTCGAAGGCCTCGACGGTGTCCTTGACGTCGACGAACGAGCCCGGCTCGCCGGTGAACTGCTCGGCGGCGTACATGTTCTGGCCGAGGAAGCGCTCGATCCGGCGCGCGCGGGCGACGGTGAGGCGGTCCTCCTCGGAGAGCTCGTCGATGCCGAGGATGGCGATGATGTCCTGCAGGTCGTTGTAGCGCTGCAGGATGCGGATGACCTCGCGCGCCACCCGGTAGTGGTCCTCGCCGACGTACTGGGCGTCGAGGATCGTCGACGTCGAGGTCAGCGGGTCCACGGCCGGGAAGATGCCCTTGGCGAACACGCCGCGGGAGAGCTCCGTGGTCGCGTCGAGGTGGGCGAACGTGGTGGCCGGCGCCGGGTCGGTGTAGTCGTCGGCGGGCACGTAGATCGCCTGCATCGAGGTGATCGAGCGGCCGCGGGTCGACGTGATCCGCTCCTGCAGCTCGCCCATCTCGTCGGCCAGGGTCGGCTGGTAGCCCACCGCCGAGGGCATGCGGCCCAGCAGCGTCGAGACCTCCTGGCCGGCCTGCGTGAACCGGAAGATGTTGTCGATGAACAGGAGCACGTCCTGCTCCTGCACGTCGCGGAAGTACTCCGCCATGGTCAGCGCGGAGAGCGCGACGCGCATGCGGGTGCCCGGCGGCTCGTCCATCTGACCGAAGACCAGCGCGGTGTCCTTGAGGACGTCCGCCTCGCCGAGCTCCACCCAGAGGTCGTTGCCCTCACGGGTCCGCTCGCCCACCCCGGCGAACACCGAGGTGCCGCCGAAGTTGCGGGCGATGCGCTGGATCATCTCCTGGATGAGCACCGTCTTGCCGACGCCGGCGCCGCCGAACAGGCCGATCTTGCCGCCCTCGACGTACGGGGTGAGCAGGTCGACGACCTTGAGGCCGGTCCAGAGCACCGAGGTCTTGCCCTCGAGCTGCTCGAACGGCGGCGGGTCGCGGTGGATGCCCCAGCGCTCGGCGTCCGAGGCGTAGCCCGGCTCGTCGAGGCAGTCGCCGAGGGTGTTGAACAGGTGGCCCTTGACGACGTCGCCGACCGGCACCGAGATCGGGCCGCCGGTGCTGGTCACGTCCTGGCCACGCACCGCACCGTCGGTGGGCTGCATGGAGATCGTGCGCACCTGGCCGTCACCGAGGTGCTGGGCGACCTCGAGCGTCAGCTTCTTCGTGACGCCCGAGAGCGTCACGTCGATGTTCAGGGCGGTGAACAGGTCGGGCACCTCGCCGCGCGGGAACTCCACGTCGACGACGGGCCCGAGGATGCGGGTGATGCGGCCGGAGGCACTGGGCGAGCCCTGCTCGGTGCCCGCGGCCGTGGCGGTGGACTGGGTCATCGTCAGCTCCCCTATTCGGCGAGGGCGTTGGCGCCGCCAACGATCTCGCTGATCTCCTGCGTGATCTGGGCCTGGCGCGCCTGGTTCGCCTCGCGGGTCAGGTTGTCGACCAGGTCGTTGGCGTTGTCGGTCGCGGCCTTCATGGCGCGCTGCCGGGCCGCCGACTCGGACGCCGCGGCGTCGAGCAGCGCCGCGAACACCCGCGCGCGGAGGTACTTGGGCATGAGCCGGTCGAAGAGGACCTCCGGCTCCGGCTCGAACTCGTACTCGGCCTCGCGCTCCGAGGAGTCCGAGGAGTCCGAGGACTGCTCGTCGGAGTCCGAGGAGTCCTCCTCGAGCTCCAGCGGCGCGATCTGCCGGGAGGTGACGGTCTGGCTCGCGACCGAGTTGAACGCGGTGAACACCACGTGCAGCTCATCCACGCCGGCCAGGCCCTCGGCGTCCTCCGGCGGCACGAACGAGGTCGAGCGGGAGGACCCGCCCTCCTCCGACTGCCCGTCCTCGTCGGAGGGCCGCTGCACCGTCTCGTCGCCGCCGGCGAGGAAGGTGGCCGTCATGGTGTCCGCGGCCTGGGCCGCGTTCGGGTAGTCCGGCACCTCGGAGAAGCCCGTCCACTGCCCGGACATCTCCCGGTTGCGGAACCGGAAGTACGCGACGCCCTTGCCGCCGATGACGAACAGCGAGGTCTGCTTGCCGGCGTCGGACAGCTCGCGCATGACCCGCTCGGTCTCGCGCAGCACGTTCGCGTTGTAGCCGCCGCACAGGCCGCGGTCGCTGGTGACGACGAGGACACCCGCGCGGCTCGGCTCCTCGCGGGCCACGAGCAGCGGGTGGTCGCTGGCCCCGGCCTTGGCGGCCGTGGTCAGGACGTGGGTGAACTCGTCGGAGTACGGGCGCGCCGCGTGGACGCGGGCCTGCGCCTTCGCGATGCGCGAGGCCGCGACCATCTCCATCGCCTTGGTGATCTGGGCGATGTTCTTGGTCGAACGGATGCGCCGTCGCAGGACGCGGAGGGATGCAGCCATCGGCGCTAGCTCTCCGAGCTCTCGTCGGAGGGGCCCTCGTCGGAGTCGGTGCCGGACTGGTTCTCGCCGAACAGCTCGCCGCTGCCGCCGTCGTCGGTGACGCCCTCGCCCTCGCCGGTCGAGAACTGCTCCTTGAAGTCGGAGACGGCCTTGGTCAGGCGCTCCTCGTCCTCGTCCGACAGCTGCCCCGACTCGCGGATCGAGGACAGGACGCCGCCGTCGCGACGGACGTGCTCGAGGAACTCGGTCTCGAAGCGGGCGACGTCCTCGACGGGCACCGAGTCGAGGTGGCCACGGGTGCCGAGGAAGATGCTCACGACCTCCTCCTCGACCGGGTACGGCTCGCCCTGGCCCTGCTTGAGCAGCTCCATGAGGCGGGCGCCGCGGTCGAGCTGCGCCTGGCTGGTGGCGTCGAGGTCGGAGCCGAAGGCCGCGAACGACTCGAGCTCGCGGTACTGCGCCAGGTCGACGCGCAGGCGGCCGGCGACCGAGCGCATGGCCTTGACCTGCGCCGAGCCACCGACGCGCGACACGGAGTTCCCGACGTTCAGCGCGGGCCGCTGGCCCTGGTTGAACAGGTCGGCCTCGAGGAAGCACTGGCCGTCGGTGATCGAGATGACGTTCGTCGGGATGTAGGCCGCGATGTCGCCGCCCTTGGTCTCGACGATCGGCAGCCCGGTCAGCGAGCCCGCGCCGAGGTCGTCGGAGAGCTTCGCGCAGCGCTCGAGCAGCCGCGAGTGCAGGTAGAAGACGTCGCCCGGGTAGGCCTCGCGGCCCGGCGGGCGGCGCAGCAGCAGCGAGATCGCGCGGTAGGCCTCGGCCTGCTTCGACAGGTCGTCGAAGACGATCAGGGTGTGCTTGCCCTGGTACATCCAGTGCTGCGCGATCGCGGAGCCGGCGTACGGGGCGATGTACTTGAAGCCCGCGGGGTCGGAGGCGGGCGCCGCGACGATGGTCGTGTACTCCATCGCGCCGGCGTCCTCGAGCGCCTGGCGCACGCCGGCGATCGTGGTGCCCTTCTGGCCGACGGCGACGTAGACGCAGCGGACCTGCTGCTCCGGGTCGCCGGTCTCCCAGGCCTCGCGCTGGTTGATGATCGTGTCCGTGCAGACCGCGGTCTTGCCGGTCTTGCGGTCACCGATGATCAGCTGGCGCTGGCCGCGGCCGATCGGGGTCATGGCGTCGATGGCCTTGATCCCGGTCTGCAGCGGCTGCTTGACCTCCTTGCGCTGCACGACGGAGGCCGCCTGCAGCTCCATCTCGCGCTCGCCCTCGGACTCGATCTCGCCGAGCCCGTCGAGCGGCTGGCCGAGCGGGTCGACGACCCGGCCCATGAAGCCGTCGCCGACCGGCACCGAGAGCACGCGACCGGTGCGCGTGACCTGCTGCCCCTCCTCGATGGTCTCGTACTCACCGAGGATGACGACGCCGATCTCGCGCTCCTCGAGGTTCTGGGCCAGGCCCAGCACGCCTCCGGGGAACTCGAGGAGCTCGTTCGTCATCGTCGAGGGCAGACCCTCGACGTACGCGATGCCGTCACCCGTCGAGGTGACGATGCCGACTTCCTGACGGGTCGAGTCCGCGGAGTACGAGGACACGTAGTCCTCGATCGCGCTACGGACCTCGTCGGAGGTGATGGTCAACTCGGCCATGGCTTCCGCTCTCGCTAGTCGTTAGGGGTCACGTGCTGGGGGCTCAGCCGAGCCGGCGGCTCAGTTCGTCGAGCCGGCCGGCCACGCTGCCGTCGATGACCTCGTCCCCCACCTGGATCACGAGACCACCGACCAGTCCGGGGTCGACCTCGAGGTGCAGGGTGATGTCCCGACGGTAGATGCGCGTGAGGGCGTCGGCCAGTCGTCGTTGTTGCTGGTCGGACAGGGCGATCGGGGAGCGCACGGTCGCGACCGACCGCTCCCGGCGCTCGGCGGCGACCTCGGCCAGACGCTCGAGGCCCTGGGCGATCCCGCCGCCCACGGGGTGGGCCACGAGCTGGGCGACGAGCTTGCGCGTGGTGGGCTCGGCCTTGTCGGCGAGGAGCCGGTCGAGCACCTGCTGCTTGCCGTCGGCGTCGGCCGACGGGTCGGCGAGCAGACGCTCGAGGTCGGGCTGTGCGGCGACGATGCGCCCGAGGCGGAACAGCTCGTCCTCGACGGCGTCGAGGCGCCCGTCCTTCTCGGCGGAGGCCAGCAGGGCCTCGCGGGCGACGATGCGCAGGCCGTCGACCAGGTCGTCGGGGCGCGACCACGACGACGACACCGCGGTGCGCACGACGTCGGCGGTCGCCGAGGTGACCTGCTGGCCGACCACGCGGTCCACCAGGCCCTCGCGGTCGTCCGCGGAGCGCGACGAGTCGGCCAGCGTGCGCCGCAGCACCGCCTCGCGGCGCAGCAGGTCGGCGACCGCGTCGAGCTGGTCGGCCACCGTGCCCAGGTCGCCCGCCGACGCCTGCGCGGTCGCCTCGCCGAGGCGGCGGCGCGTCGACTCGAGCGCGTCGCGGCTCGCGGCGTGGAAGTCGGCCAGCAGGCCGCTGGAGGCCGTCATGACTGCGCTCCGTTCCCGCTGATGACGCTCTGGTCCGGGTCGTTCGCCGACGAACCGGCCCCGCCCATGGCCTCGAGCTCGTCGAGGAAGCGGTCGACGCTGGCGCCGCGGCTCGCGTCATCGGACAGCGCCGACTCCACGATCCGCCGGGACAGCTCGACCGACTCGCGCCCGGTCTGGGCGCGCAGCTCCGCGATCGCGCGGGACCGCGACGCCTCCAGGGACTGCCGCCCCTGGGCGCGGACGCGCTCGGCCTCCTCGGCCGCCCGCGCGTCCATGTCCTGCCCGATGCGTTCCGCGTCGGCCCGGGCGTCGTCCCGGATCCGCGCGGTCTCGTCGTCGACCCCGGCCAGCCGCTCCCGGCTGCGCGCGAGCTCCGCCTTGGCGTCGGCCTCCATGGCCTCGGCCTTGGCGATCCCGCCCTCGATCTGCTTCTTCGTGTCCTCGTGCGAGGTCACGACGTTCGGCCACGCGAACTTGCCGATCACGTAGACGAGCAGCGAGAAGGCGATCAGGCCGACGATGATCTCCGCGACGTGCGGGAACGCGGCGTACGGCTCGCCCGCCGGCTGCTCGGCAGCCAGCAGCTCGATGGCACTCATGTGTTCACCTCCCGCCCCTCCGGCGACCGGTCAGGGGGATCAGATGGCGAACGCGAGCACCAGACCGATGATGGCCAGCGCCTCGGAGAGGGCGAAGCCGATGAACGCGATGGTCTGCAGCTGGCCGCGGGCCTCGGGCTGGCGGGCCACGCCGTTGATGAACGCCGCGAAGACGATGCCGACGCCGATACCGGGGCCGACGGCGGAGAGGCCGTAGCCGACCATGTTGAGGCTGCCCTGAACCATGAGGGGTTCCTTTCCGGTGTTCGTTCTGGGATCGGGGAGTCCGATGGCGCCGGTGGTTTCGGCGACCCGGTGATCGTCAGTGGTGGTCTAGTGCTCGTCCGCCAGCGACGCACCGATGTACGACGCCGTGAGGACGGTGAAGATGTAGGCCTGCACCACCTGGATGAAGGCCTCGAAGAACGTCATGACGATCGCGAAGAGGAACGCGAACGGCGACAGGACGTTGAGGACGAGATCGTCCGCGACGGTGAGCATGTACTCGCCGCCGAAGATGAAGACCAGCAGCAGCAGGTGGCCGGCGAGCATGTTGCCGAACAACCGCAGGGAGAGCGTGACGGGCCGCAGGATGAAGTTCGAGAGGAACTCGATCGGGGTCAGGATGACCCGGACCCACCCCGGCACGCCGGGAGGCCACGTCATGAGCTGGACGTAGCCGCCGAAGCCCTGCTTCTTGATGCCGACGTAGTTGTAGATCAGCCACGTGATGGCCGCGAGCGCGTAGGCCATGCCCGGGTGCGAGAACGACGGGAACTGCACGAACGGCAGGATCCCGAAGACGTTGTTCACCAGGATGAACGCGAAGAGCGCGACCAGGTAGGGCACGTACTTGCGGAAATCGGGCCCGATGTTGTCGCGCGCGATCTGGTCGCGGACGATGCCCTGGAACTTCTCCGCGAGGAACTGCAGCCGCCCGGGGATCACCTTCGGGTCCTTCGTCGCGAGCGCGAAAAAGCCCCACACGATCAGCGCGGCGACGATGAACTGGATCGAGACCTTGTCGACCCACTCGAGGACCGGGATGCCCTCGAAGATCGGCGGGAGATTGAAGTCCTCGACACCGGGCGCCTTGAAGCCCTCCGCCGGGGTGCCGGGCGGGACCGGCGGCGCCGGCACCTGCGTCAACAACGACGAGATCACCCGTGCTGCTCCTTCCGGTCCTCCGGGCCGGCGGGTTCACCGGGTCGAGGGGGGTCGGGGGGGACGTAAAGGTATCGGATGTAGATCAACGCGAAGGACGCCGCCCCACCGGCCAGGAGACCGACGAGGAGGAACCACCGCGTCGAGAGCAGGGCGTCGAGTACCCATCCCAGCCCTCCGAACACCAGGATTCCGGTGATGAGGTGGGAGAGGACCGTCCATGCCTCGGACGGTGAGTGGTCGGACCCCTGCGGAGGGGTGCGACCCGCATCTCCGCGGAGGCTGTCCTGCGCCATCGAGGCGCACCATATCAGCACGTTCGTCGCAGTCCACTACGGGCCGTCGGAGGCTCTGACGCAGGTCGGAGGCCCCTGGGACGCAGGTCACACCGCGATCGTGGGCGTGCGGAGCCGCGCGAAGGCGATGACCTCGCCGACGATGAAGGCGATGGCCGTCGGGCCGAGCGCGAGCGCGGCGATGCGGGTGTCGACGACGCCGAGCGCCTGCAGCACCAGGAAGACGACGAGCAGCAGGCCGAGCTTGCCCATCATGCTCACGAGCGCCGCGGCCATGACGACCATCGGGTCGGCGGCCGCGGTCCAGCGCATGACGAGCGGCCCGAGCGAGCAGACGGCGATGACGACGACCGCGCCGACGATCGCCGCGACGACGCCCGTGACCCCGGCGAGCAGACCGGCGACCACGGCGGCGAGCACGGCCACGATCGCGGCGGGCCACAGGCCGCCGCGCAGCATCGCCGTGCTCGCCTCGAGGACCTGGGCGGTCGTGGCGGGGGTGGCGTGGGGGGTGGCTCCCGACGACGACGATGGCGTCTGCGGCGTGGGTTCGGGCGACTCGGGGCTGGTCATCGGGGTCTTTCCTCTCGGGGAGCGCCGGGTCAGGCGCGGGAGCGCAGGCGCGGGACGGCGGAGGCCAGGACGGCGACGAGCACCCCCGCGGTCACCATCCACACCACGAGGAACGCGTTGTCGACCAGCGCGAGGGCCACGGCCCCGAACGCCAGCACGCCCGCCCACAGGTAGATGAGGAGCACGGCGCGGCGCTGGGAGTGGCCGATCTCGAGCAGCCGGTGGTGCAGGTGCATCTTGTCCGGCGCGAAGGGGCTGGTGCCCGCGCGGGTCCGTCGGATCACGGCGAGCAGCAGGTCGAGCAGCGGCACGAAGACCACCGCGGCCACCACGATCAGCGGCGTGACCAGCGCGAGCGCCCCGGTGGCGCCGGTGGTCGAGTAGTTGGTGCGTCCCGACGCCGTGGTGACGGCGGCCGCGAGCGTCAGGCCGATGAACATCGAGCCCGAGTCGCCCATGAACAGGCGCGCGGGCTGGAAGTTGTGCGGCAGGAACCCGGCCAGCGCCCCGGCCAGCACGGCGGCGATGAGCGCGGGCGGGTAGGCGTTGACGTCGCCGTTCTGCTGGCCGAGCAGGCCGAGGGCGAACGCGCAGGTGGCGGTGGCCGCGATCGTGCCGATGCCGGCGGCGAGCCCGTCGAGGCCGTCGACGAAGTTCATCGCGTTGATCAGCAGGACGCAGAGGAACACCGTGATGAGCACGCCCTGGTCCTGGCCGAGCAGCAGCACCGACCCGGTGCTCCCGCCCGTGCCGCCCCAGGGCAGGTAGACCGCGGTCCACTGCACGCCCATGAGCACGAGCACGCCGGCGGCCGTGGCCTGGCCGGCGAGCTTCGTCAGGGCGTCGAGGCCGAAGCGGTCGTCGAGCACGCCGACCAGCACGATCACGCCGCCGGCGACGAGCACGGCGACGGTCTCGTTCGAGTAGTCGAACGCGCGGCGCAGCACCGGCAGCTGCGAGGCGACGAACACGCCCCCGACGACGCCGAGGTAGATGCCGACGCCGCCGAGGCGCGGGATCGGGATCGTGTGCACGTCGCGCCCGCGGGGCACCGCGATCGCGCCCATGCGCAGCGCGACCCGGCGCACCAGGCCGGTCAGCAGGTAGGTGACGACCGCGGCGGACAGCCCGACCAGGAGGTACTCCCGGATCGGTAGCCCCATGGGGGCGAAGTCCGCTGACGGGCCCACGGAACCCGAGGGTAGCCCCGGGTCCGTCCGGGCTCCGTCAGGCCACCCGTGTCGGTCGCCGGCTCGGGCCTTCCCGGCGACGAGGAGACGGCCCGACAGCGCTCCTTCGTCGCGCTGTCCTGCCGTTCCCGCGCCTAGCGGGCGTACGCCGGGAAGCGCGACACCAGCGTGCCGACCTCCTCGCGCACGTCGGCGAGCGTCTTCTGGCCGACGTCGGTGCTCTCGTCGGCGGTGACCGCGGTGGCGATGAGGCGGGCGACGTCACCCATCTCGGCCTCGGTCATGCCCTGCGTGGTGATCGACGGCGAGCCGACGCGGATGCCCGACGCGGTCATCGGCGGCTGCGGGTCGTACGGGATCGCGTTCTTGTTGAGCGTGATGCCGGCGAGCCCGCTGCGGGCCTCGGCCTCCTTGCCCGTCACCCCGAGAGGCTGCAGGTCGAGCAGCGCGAGGTGGGTGTCGGTGCCGCCCGAGATCGCGCGCATCCCCTGGGTCTCGAGACCCGAGGTGAGCGCCTGCGCGTTGGCGATGACCTGGCGCGCGTAGCGCTGGTAGTCCTCGGTGGCGGCCTCGGCGAGCGCGGTCGCCTTCGCGGCCACCGCGTGCATCAGCGGCCCGCCCTGCAGGAACGGGAACACGGCCTTGTCCAGGGCCTTCGCGTGCTCGGCCTTCGACACGAGCATGCCGCCGCGGGGACCGCGCAGGACCTTGTGCGTCGTGAACGTGACGACGTCGGCGTAGGGCACCGGGCTGGGGATCGCCTGGCCGGCGACCAGGCCGATGAAGTGGGCGGCGTCGACCCAGAGGATCGCGCCGACCTCGTCGGCGATCTCGCGGAACCTCGCGAAGTCGATGAGGCGCGGGTAGGCGGTGGCCCCGGCGACGATCATCTTCGGGCGGTGCTCGAGCGCGAGGTCGCGCACCTGGTCGTAGTCGATGAGCCCGTCGTCCTCGCGGACGGTGTAGGGCACCGGCTCGAACCACTTGCCCGAGAAGCTGACCTTCGCACCGTGGGTGAGGTGCCCACCGTGCGGCAGGCTCATGGCCAGCACCTTGTCGCCGGGCTGGCAGAACGCCGCGTACACCGCGAGGTTGGCGTTCGCGCCCGAGTGCGGCTGGAGGTTGGCGTGCTCGGCGCCGAAGAGGGCCTTGGCGCGGTCGATGCCGATGAGCTCGGCGCGGTCGACGACCTCGCAGCCGCCGTAGTAGCGCCGGCCCGGGTAGCCCTCGGCGTACTTGTTGGACAGCGTCGAGCCGAGCGCGGCGAGCACGGCCGGGCTGGTGAGGTTCTCGCTCGCGATGAGCTGGAGTCCTCCGCGCAGCCGGGTGAGCTCGTCGTCGACGACCTGGGCGATCTCGGGATCGACGGCCTTGAGTGCGTCGTAGTCCGGGCCCCAGAAGTGCTGCGAGTCGGCTGCCATGTCGACCCACGTTACCGGCGCATCACGGCCTCGCGCGGCCCTGGTGGTACACGCGTCACAGTCCTACGTGAGCGAGACGGGGATGCCGACGACGCGGGAGACGTCCTCGGCGCTGACCGCGCCCTCGCGGCGCAGCCGGGGGGTCTCGCCGGTGAGGTCGACGATCGTGGAGCCGACGCCCGACGCGCAGACCCCGCCGTCCAGGTAGACCTCCACCGAGTCGCCGAGCTGGTCGCGGGCCTCCTGGGCCGTCGTCGCCGGCGGCTGCCCCGAGACGTTCGCGCTGCTCTGGGCCAGCGGGCCGACCTCGCGCAGCAGCTCGAGGGCCACCGGGTGCAGGGGCATGCGCAGCATCACCGTGCCGCGCGTCGTCCCGAGGTCCCAGGCCAGGCTCGGCGCGTGGGGCAGGACGATCGAGAGCCCGCCCGGCCAGAACGCCTCGACGAGGTCGCGCGCCACCGGCGGCACGACGCCGACCAGCCCGTCGATCGTCGACCAGCTGCCGACGAGCACCCCGAGCGGCATGTCCGGCCCGCGGTGCTTGGCGGCGAGCAGGTCGGCCACCGCCTGGGCGTCGAACGCGTCCGCGACGATGCCGTAGAGGGTGTCGGTGGGGGTGACGACGAGCCGGCCCGCCCGCACCGCGGCCGCCGCCGCGGCCAGCCCCGTGGGTCGCGTCGCAGGATCCTCGCAGTCGTACACCGTGGCCACGGCGCCCCAGCCTAGGCCCGCCGCGCGGTGGCCACGCGGGGGCGTCCGGTGAGATCGAGAAGGGTCGTGACCTCGGCGAACCCGGCCTCGGTCAGCACCTCGCGCACCGCGGCGGGGTGCGAGTCGTCGTGCTCGATCCCGAGCGCTCCCCCGGGCCGCAGCAGCCGGTCGGCCAGGGCGGCGACCGGCCGGATCACCGCGAGCCCGTCGCGGCCGGCGAACACCGCGCCGTGCGGGTCCGCGTCCACCTCCGGCGGCACGGCCAGCCCCTCGGGGACGTAGGGCGGGTTGCAGACGACCAGGTCGACGGTGCCGTAGAGGTCGGCGAGGACGCCGGGGGCGGTC
Organism: Actinomycetospora flava; assembly: GCF_037400335.1. Lineage (NCBI taxonomy): Bacteria > Bacillati > Actinomycetota > Actinomycetes > Pseudonocardiales > Pseudonocardiaceae > Actinomycetospora > Actinomycetospora flava. Next base: position 15,823 of record NZ_JBBEGM010000018.1, on the reverse strand, counting down.
ACGTCGGCCTCGTGGAGGACGACCGTCGAGCCCTCGAGGTTCCGCCGGGTCCAGGCCAGCGCCCCGGGGTCGGCCTCGACGGCGTGCACCACGGCGCCGGGGCGCTCGTGCGCGAGGGCCAGCGCCAGCGCGCCGGTGCCCGTGCAGAGGTCGACGACGACGCCGGCGGGCTGCCCGAGGGCCCACTCCAGCAGGATCTCCGTCTCCGGGCGCGGCACGAACACCCCGGGCCCGACGGCCACCTCGACCGGGCCGAGCACCGCCGTGCCGAGCAGGTGCTGCAGGGGCTCGCGGGCGGCCCGGCGCGCGACGAGGGCGTCGAGCTCGGTCTCGTCGGCCGGCGGGTCGGCGAGCAGCAGACGACCCCGCGGGACGCCCAGGACGTGGGCGACGAGCAGCTCGGCGTCGGCCCGGGGCGAGGCGACCCCGGCGTCGGCGAGCCGGGCGGTGGTGCGGGCGAGCAGCTCTCGGAGGCTCAGGAGGCGCTCGCCTCGTCGGCGGCCTTCGCCATGCGCTCGGAGCGGTCGGCGGCGCGCAGGGCGTCGAGCACGCCGTCGAGGTCGCCGTCGAGCACCCGGTCGAGGTCGTGCGACTTGTAGCCGATGCGGTGGTCGGAGATCCGGTTCTCGGGGAAGTTGTAGGTGCGCACGCGCTCCGAGCGGTCGACCGTGCGGACCTGGCTGCGGCGGTCCGCCGACGCCTGGGCCTGCTCGGCCTCGTCGGCCATCGCCTGCAGGCGGCTGCGCAGCACCTCGAGCGCGCGCGCCTTGTTCTGCAGCTGCGAGCGCTCGTTCTGGCAGGACACGACCACGCCGGTGGGCAGGTGGGTGATCCGGACCGCGGAGTCGGTGGTGTTGACGCCCTGCCCGCCCTTGCCCGACGACCGGAAGACGTCGATGCGCAGGTCCTTCTCGTCGATCTCGATCTCCGAGGCGCCCTCGGCCTCGGGGTAGACGAGCACCCCGGCCGCCGAGGTGTGGATGCGGCCCTGCGACTCGGTGACGGGCACCCGCTGGACGCGGTGCACCCCGCCCTCGTACTTGAACCACGACCAGACGCCGTCCGGGTCGCTGCCCGGCGCGGTCACGGTGACGGTGACGTCCTTGTAGCCGCCGAGGTCGGACTCGGTCGCCGAGAGCACCTCGACCTTCCACCCGCGGCGCTCGGCGTAGCGGGAGTACATGCGCAGCAGGTCGCCGGCGAACAGCGCCGACTCCTCGCCGCCCTCCCCCGACTTGACCTCGACCACCACGTCGTTCGCGTCGGCCGGGTCGCGCGGCACGAGCTGCTCGGACAGGCGCGCGCGCAGCATCTCCACGCGGCCCTCGAGCTCGGTGGCCTCGGCGGCGAACGCCGGGTCCTCGCGGGCGAGCTCGTGGGCGTCGGCGAGGTCGGCCTCGGCGGAGCTCAGCTCGCCGACGGTGGCGACGACCGGCGAGATCGCCGCGTACCGCCGCCCCAGCGAGCGGGCGAGCGCGGCGTCGGCGTGCACGTCGGGGTCGGCCAGGCGCGCCTCGAGGCCCGCGTGCTCCTCGAGCAGCGCGGTGACGCCGGGCGAGGACGTCATGCTCCCGGTCATTCCCTGACCTCCCCTCTGCTGACCCGTCCCGACACGCAGAACGCCCGCCGCCCCGCGCGTGGCGCTGGGGCGACGGGCGTCGCGGGAGCTACTTCTTGCCGGGGGTGCGCTTGCCGTAGCGGGCCTCGAAGCGGGCCACGCGACCGCCGGTGTCCATGATCCGCTGCTTGCCCGTGTAGAACGGGTGGCAGGCGGAGCAGATCTCGACGGTGATGTTGCCGCCCGGCTTGGTGCTACGGGTGGTGAACGAGTTGCCGCAGCCGCACAGCACCTGGGTCTCGTGGTAATCGGGGTGGATGCCGCTCTTCACGGATCTCGGTCCTCTCGTCTGGTGGTCGCCGGGTCCCCGTCGTGCGTGGGGTGAACCGGTACCTGGTGTGCGGGCCATTCTCGCAGGACCGCCCGCTGTGCTGCACAACCACCTCGGGGTGCCGAATGTTCCCGCGCCGTCAGGCCGCCCGCGGGCTGACCACCTGCTCGTCGATGCCCGCCGCCTCGGCCCCCGCGGCGTCGAGGATCCACACGTACTCGTTCTTGAGCTTCGACCCGTCGCCCGCGAACACGCCGCCGCGGAAGGGGTAGACGCCGACGGTCGGCTCGGTGCCCGGCGAGCAGGTCGCGATGGCGTTGTCGAAGTCGCGGTTCGCGCGCCGCATCGCCGCGAGCAGCCGGTGGGCCGCCTGGTCCGGGTCGGCGAGCACCCGGCCGTCGGCCAGCTGCAGCGCGAGGTGCAGGCGGCGGTCGCCGGCGCGGTCCTCGTACGAGATCACCCGATGGTTCTCGACGGCCGCGAGGAGCTCGGGGTCGCCGGCCACGGCGTCGCGGACCCCGTCGGGCGGGACGACCGCGCCGTTGTAGTCGACGGAGTGGTCGCTGCGCCCGTACTGCAGCAGCAGCGGCAGGTCGAGCGTGCGCTCGTCGAGCACCTCGGTGAGCCCGAAGCGCCGCAGCACGGGCAGCACGTCGCGCATGCGCAGCACGTGCCCGCGGTCGTGGATGTTGTAGCGGATGCGGGGGTCGACGTTCTGCGGGCGGGTGATGGTGACGACCAGCTCGCCGGCCTCGTTCTCCTCGATCAGGTAGGCGTAGGGGTTGAACTGGAAGATGTTCGGCAGCACGCCGTACTCGTCGGTCCTGGTCAGGGCGGTGGCGAGGGCCGGGTCGGCGGCGATCGCCCGGCGCAGCGCGATGGTGAACTCGGTCTCGACGGCGATGCTGATCTCGAGGTCGCTGGCCCCGTAGGCGCCGACGACCTTCCGCGCGCGGCGCAGGATGTGGTCGCGCATCCCCTCGCTGATCCCCTCGCCCCCGAAGGCGCAGACCACGTCGTAGGCCGACCAGTCGAGCCGGTCGTCGGAGAGCAGGCCCTTGAGGAACGGCGGGTAGCTGGTGATCACGTAGGTGTAGCCGGGGCCGAACTCGCGCATCGTGTTGATGATCTTGTCGCGGTCGGGGCCGGTCGACTTGATCGTGGAGACCCGGGTCAGCGCCGCGGTGACGTTCATGCCGGTCGCCCACGCGCCGAGCGAGAAGGCGTTGATGACGAAGACCGGCCGCTCCGGGCTCGCGTGGCGCAGGAAACCGACGCGCAGCACCTCGCGGGAGGCCCGGCGCTCGACCGGGCCGCGGACCCAGCTGGTCGGCGTGCCCGTCGAGCCCGACGACTCGTCGACGACGACCCCGCGCCGCGGCAGCCGCCCGCCCACGCAGCGCTCGGGGATCGACCAGCGGGCGATGTAGCTGCGCTTGTCGGCCTCGGGGAGGTCCGCGAACGCCGCCCTCGCCGGCACCCCCTGCTCGGCGAGGAACGCCCGGTAGGCGGGGACGCGGCGGACGGTGCGGGCGACGGTGCGCTGCGCCCGGCGGCGTCCGAGCCACCAGCGCAGCCGCTCGAACCCGGGCGCGAGGAGCAGGGCGTGGGTCCGCGGGGACCGTCCGAGCAGGTCGACCAGGAGCTCCTGGAACCACCACAGGATCCTCACGACGCCACCGCCGGAGGGAGACGCAGCGCAGCGGAACTCGACCCGTCGGGTGTATCGCTGCGCCCGTCGACCAGCATCGCGTCGAGCCGGCGTCGCCAGGCCCGTGGCGGTGTCCTCCCGGTGCCGTAGCGGAAGAGCATCCACGCCATGCGCCCGCCGGTCTCCTGGATGCCCGTGCGCTCGACGAACGCGGCGTGCGAGCGGGGGTTGGTGATCACCGTGCCGAAGGGGTGCAGGTCCACGCCGTGGCGGGTGAAGGCGAGCCAGATCCGCAGGAAGACGCGGCCGGCCTCGACGTGGTCGGCGGGGCCGTCGAAGGGGCCGGTGAGCCAGCCCAGCTCGCGCACCCCGCGCATCGTGTTGAGGTAGACCCGGCGGAACACGCCGCCGATCACCGGCAGGTCCCACAGCCACCGGTGGCGCATCGCGATCCGCAGCAGCGGGCCGGGGATCAGCATCGTCTCGGCGGAGAGCCCGTCGCGGGTGGCGGCCGCCTGGCGCTTCGACGTGCGGATCCAGGTGAGGATCTCGGCGTGTACGGCGTCGTCGCGCAGGTCGTCGAACAGGGTCTCCTGGTTGATGCGGATCAGGTCGTCGACGAGGGCCTGGTCGCCGGTGCGCCCGAACTCCTGGCCGGCCGCGGCGGCGACGGCCGCGACCTCCTCGGTGACCCGGGCGTCGACGGGACGGCGGTCGTAGGGGCGGCGCGAGGTCCGGCGCGCGCGGAACGCCGCGAGCTGCTCGACCGCCGCGTCGGTGACCGGGGTCGGCTCGAGCTCGACGGTGCCGAGGAGGTGCCGGCGGTCCGGCGAGGAGAAGTCCATCTCGGCGAGCCGCAGCGTCTCGCGGACCGCCCAGCCGTGCGCGGCGGCCACCGTGGCGAGGGACTCGAGGTACACCCCGGCGCAGACGTGCGCGAACGGGATCCCGAAGTTCTCGGCGGGCAGGCCGCGGTCGAGGTCGTAGAAGATCTCGGCGCGGCGGTCGTCGTGCACGCGCACGACGATCGGCTGGGAGTTGTGCGGCGAGGGGTAGCGGCGCGCCTCGTCCAGGATCGCCGGCCAGGGGCCGGGGAGGGAGGGGGCGCCGGCGCCGGGGTGGGCTGTCATGGCAGCAAGCCTCGTGCGCGGCGGCTCCCGGGACCGCCGTACGACTACTCAACTCCGGCGGCGCGCCCGGTGCTCGCTCGCCTCTGGACGAACGAACGGCGCTCTCGCTGCTTCGTCAGCAGCGAAAGCGCCGTTCGTTCATCACGTGCGAGCGCAGACGGGTCTGCGCGCTGGGACGATCGGGTTAGTCGTCGTCCTTGCCGGGCGTCGTCTTGGCCACCTGCATGAGGAACTCGATGTTCGTCCGGCTCTTGCGCAGGCGGTCGAGCACGAGCTCGATGGCCTGCTGCGAGTCGAGCGCGGCGAGCACGCGACGCAGCCGGTGGGTCACCGCCATCTCGTCCGGCGACAGGAGCAGCTCCTCCTTGCGCGTGCCCGAGGGGTCCGGGTCGATCGCGGGGAAGATGCGCTTGTCGGCGAGCTTGCGGTCGAGCTTGAGCTCGGCGTTGCCGGTGCCCTTGAACTCCTCGAAGATCACCGTGTCCATCGTCGACCCGGTCTCGACCAGGGCCGTCGCGAAGATGGTGAGCGAGCCGCCGTCCTCGATGTTCCGCGCGGCGCCGAGGAAGCGCTTCGGCGGGTAGAGGGCCGTCGAGTCGACGCCGCCGGACAGGATGCGCCCGGACGCCGGGGCCGCGAGGTTGTACGCGCGGCCGAGGCGGGTGATCGAGTCGAGCAGGACCACCACGTCGTGGCCCATCTCGACCAGGCGCTTCGCCCGCTCGATGGCCAGCTCCGACAGCGAGGTGTGATCCGACGGCGGCCGGTCGAAGGTCGAGGCGATGACCTCGCCCTTCACCGAGCGCTGCATGTCGGTGACCTCCTCCGGCCGCTCGTCGACGAGCACGACCATGAGGTGGACCTCGGGGTTGTTCGTGGTGATCGCGTTGGCGATCGCCTGCAGCACCATCGTCTTGCCGGCCTTCGGCGGCGAGACGATCAGCGCGCGCTGGCCCTTGCCGACCGGCATGACCAGGTCGATGACGCGCGTGGTCAGCAGGTGCGAGTCGGTCTCGAGGCGCAGCCGCTCGTTGGGGTAGAGCGGGGTGAGCTTGGTGAACTCGGGACGCTTGCGCGCCGCCTCGGGGTCCAGCCCGTTGATCGAGTCGATGCGCACCAGCGGGTTGAACTTCTGCCGGTTCTGCTCGCCCTCGCGCTGCTGGCGGACCTGGCCGGTGACGGCGTCACCGCGGCGCAGCCCGTGCTTGCGCACCAGCGACATCGACACGTAGACGTCGTTCGGCCCCGACGCGTAGCCCGACGTGCGGACGAACGCGTAGTTGTCGAGCACGTCGAGGATGCCGGCGACGGGGATGAGGACGTCGTCGTCGCGGACCTCCGGCTCGCCGCCGCCCTGGCCGCGCTCGTTGCGGTCGCCGCGGTCGTTGCGGTTGCGCCGACGGTCGCGGAAGCGCCGGCCGCGCCGGCGGCCACCGCCCTCCTCGTCGTCGTCATCGTCGTCGCGCTGGTTGGTCTGCTGCTGGCCGCCGCCCTGCTGGCCGCCGCCCTGCTGGCCGCCGCCCTGCTGCTGGCCACCACCCTGGTTGCGGCCGCCGCCCTGCTGGCCGCCCTGACCGTTCTGGTCGGGCTTGCCACCCTGCTGGCGGTCCTGCTGGCGGTCCTGCTGGCGGTCGCGGTCGCGCTGGCGGCGGGACTGGCCACCCTGGTTGCGGCCGCCGTCACCGTCGCCGTCGGGCGTGGTGTCGGTGCGCTCGGTGGTGGGGGCGCTGTCGGTGGCCGACTCGCTCGCGGACGTCTCGTCCGCGGCGGCCGCCCCGTCCGGCGCGTCGACACCCGGGCCGGCGTCGCGGCGGGCGCCACGACGGCCACGGCGGGACGAGCTCGGGGCCTCGGAGGTGGTGTCGGAGGTGCTGTCGGACGTGTTGTCGGACGGGGCCTCGGTCGCGGTGGCGGCCGCGGCGTCGGCACCGGGCACGGCGTCGGACGCCGCGGTCACGGCACTGGGCACCTCGGTGGGGGCCTCGGTGGGCACCTCGGCCGGCGCGCTGCCGTTGGACGCGGCGGCGTCCTCGGCGGGCGACTCGGCCTCGGGCGGCGATCCCGCCGCGGAGGTGGCGCGACGGCGACCGCCGCGGCGGCGCGCCGGAGCGGCGTCCTCGGCGGGGGCCTGGGCCGGCGCCTCGGCGGGGGTCTCGGTGGTGGCGGCAGCGGCGGCGCCGTTGCCGCCGGTGGGGGCGTCCTCGGCGAGCGGGAGCTGGTCGCCGCCGCCGGACTGCCGCTTCTTGATCTCGGCGATGAGGTCGTTGCGCCGCATCCCCGTGGTGTCGGAGACGCCGAGCGAGGTCGCGAGATCGCGCAGCTCGGCGAGCACCATTCCGGAGACACCTCCCCGCCGGCGCCGTTCGGGCGCGGGAGTCGCAGCGCCGTCGGCGCCGTCGGTGGAGATGACGTCGGTTTCGGTCACGCAGGTCCTTCCTGACCGGCCCGGGGACCACCCGAGCCAGCGGACGTGTCCGCCCCGCATACGACGGGGCTGCTCGCGGGACCGCTCCGGCCCGGCGGACCGGCAGGAGCCGGTCTCGGGCGGGAAGGCCCGCGGAACTCTCGTACAGCGATCATGAGTGTCCGTCCGCCGGGACGACCCGACGGCTGGGGAAGAGGGTTGGCCCCGAACGGAGCGGGACCAGGCACCGACGCGCCACACGCGTGGTCGCTGTGAGCCTCAATGTAGACCCCGCCCCGGTGACCGGCAACAACCACCCCCCGCGCGGCGGGCAGCGGGATCTCCCTCAGACGATCTCGGCCCGCGCGCCCTCGGTGTCGACCGCGAGCGGCCGCACCGTGAAGCCGGTGGTGTCGAGCTCGTCGGGCAGCTGCCCGTCGAGCGTCAGCGCGAGCACCGTCGGCCCGGCCCCCGAGACGACGGCCGCGACGCCGGCGGCGCGCAGGCAGTCGACGACCGCGGCGGTCTCCGGGTAGGCGGGCCGCCGGTAGGGCTGGTGCAGGCGGTCCTCGGTGGCCGCGAGCAGCAGCTCGGGCTCGCTGGTCAGCGCGTGCACGAGCAACGCCGACCGTGCCGCCGTGAAGGCCGCGTCCGCGTGCGGGACGCGGTCGGGCAGCAGCCCGCGGGTGGCCTCGGTGGAGCTGGACCGCTCGGCGATCAGCGCCACGGGGCGCAGCGCCGGGTGCGGCGTGAGGTGCACGGCGTGCCAGTCGCCCTCGTGTCCCCAGCTGACGACGAGCCCGCCGTGGAGGCAGGCGGCCACGTTGTCGGCGTGGCCGTCGAACCCGGCCGCGAGGTCGAGCACCGCGTCGTCGTCCAACGGATACGTCGAGGACAACAAGCCCCGGGCCGCCACGATTCCCGCGACGGCGGCGGCCGCCGACGAGCCCAGCCCACGGCTGTGCGGGATGACGTTGCGACATCGCAGGCGCAGCGACACCCGCGGTGCCCCCGCCCGTGCGAAGGTGGCGTGCGCGGCGCGCAGCACGAGGTGGCGCTCGTCGCGGGGGACGCGTGCGGCGCCCTCCCCCTCGACCTCGACGGTGCACCGCTCGCCGTCGCCGACCGAGAGCTCGACCTCGTCCCACATGCCCAGCGCCAGGCCGAGCGTGTCGAAGCCGGGGCCCAGGTTCGCCGAGGTGGCGGGCACCCGGACGCGCACGACGGTGCCCGCAGGAGCCTCCTCCTGCGCCACCTCCGCCCCGGCGCTCAGCGCAGGCCCAGGGCGTCGGCGACGGCGTCGACGTGCGTCGGGAGCACGACGGGGTCCGGGGCGTCGGCGAGCGCGGTCGCCGGGTCCTTGAGCCCGTGTCCGGTCACCGTGCACACGACGAGCTGTCCGGTGTCGAGGCGACCGGCGCGGGCCTTCGCGAGCAGCCCGGCGACCGAGGCCGCCGACGCCGGCTCCACGAACACGCCCTCGCGGGCGGCGAGCAGCCGGTAGGCCTCGACGATCGCGTCGTCGTCGACGGCGGTGATCTCGCCCGCGGACTCGTCGCGGGCGGCGATCGCGCCGTCCCACGAGGCGGGCGAGCCGATCCGGATGGCCGTGGCCAGCGTCTCCGGGTCGGCGACGGGGGCGCCGTGCACGAGCGGGGCGGCGCCGGCGGCCTGCACCCCGAGCATGCGGGGCGTGCCGGCCACGACGCCGTCGCCGGCGTACTCGGTGTAGCCGCGCCAGTAGGCGGTGATGTTGCCGGCGTTGCCGACGGGCAGCGCGTGGACGTCGGGCGCGCGCCCCAGCTGGTCGCAGATCTCGAACGACGCCGTCTTCTGGCCCTCGATCCGCGCCGGGTTGACCGAGTTGACCAGCGCGATCGGGTACTGCTCGGCCGCGCGGCGGGCGAGCTCGAGGCAGGCGTCGAAGTTGCCCTCGAGCTGCAGGATCCGCGCGCCGTGCACCGTGGCCTGGGCGAGCTTGCCGAGCGCGATCTTGCCCTGGGGCACGAGGACGGCGCAGGTCATGCCGGCGCGCGTGGCGTACGCGGCCGCCGAGGCCGAGGTGTTGCCGGTGGACGCGCAGATCACGGCCTGCGCGCCGCCCGCGAGCGCCTCGGTCATCGCCACGGTCATGCCGCGGTCCTTGAACGACCCCGTGGGGTTCGCGCCCTCGATCTTGAGGTGCACCTCGCAGCCCGTGAGCTCCGAGAGGTGCGGCGCCGGCAGCAGCGGGGTGCCGCCCTCGCGCAGGGTCACGACCTCCCAGCCGGGCTGCACCCGGGGCAGGCGGTCGCGGTAGGCGTGGATGATGCCGGGCCACTCGACGCGCGCGCCGAGCGCCTGAGCAGGGACGACTCCGGTCACGACCCGCCCCCCAGCTCCGTCACGGGGCGCCCGAGGCCCTCGACGCGCAGCACGCCGGCGACGCCCCGGACCGCGTCGAGCCCGGTGAGGGCGTCGACGGTGGCCGCGAGGGCGGCGTCGGAGGCGGAGTGGGTCACGATCACCAGTGTGGCGTCCTTGGGCCCGGGCGCGCCATCGTCCGCGTCACGCCCGGCCTCCCCGTTGCCGGAGCCGCGGCCCTCCTGGCGCACCGTCGCGATCGACACTCCGTGCTCGGCGAACACGCCCGCCACCTGCGCGAGCACGCCCGCGCGGTCGTTCACGTCGAGCGCGACGTGGTAGCGGGTGTGCGTGTCGCCCATCGCCAGCACCGGCAGGGCCGCGTGCGCGGTGTCGCGGGGACCCCGCCCGCCGATGACGCGGTTGCGCGCGGCCGCGACGAGGTCGCCCAGCACGGCGCTCGCGGTCTGCGGGCCGCCCGCGCCCTGCCCGTAGAACATCAGCTGCCCGGCCGCGGCGGCCTCGATGAACACCGCGTTGTAGGCGCCCGAGACCGACGCCAGCGGGTGCGAGCGCGGGATCATGGCCGGGTGCACGCGGGCGCTGACCGCACCGTCCACCTGCTCGCAGATCGCCAGCAGCTTCACCGTGCAGCCCAGGGCCTTCGCGGCGGCGATGTCGGCGGCGGTGACGTCCCGGATGCCCTCGCGGTACACGTCATCGGCGGTGACGCGGGTGTGGAAGGCGAGGCTCGCGAGGATCGCGGCCTTGGAGGCGGCGTCGTAGCCGTCGACGTCGGCGGTGGGGTCGGCCTCCGCGTAGCCCAGCCGGCCGGCCTCCTCGAGCGCCTCGGTGTAGTTCGCGCCCGAGGACGCCATCGCCGAGAGGATGAAGTTCGTCGTGCCGTTGACGATGCCGGCGACGCGCACGATCCGGTCGCCCGCCAGCGACTGCTGGATCGGGCGCAGCAGCGGGATCGCGCCGGCGACCGAGGCCTCGTAGTAGAGGTCGGCGCCCGACTCGTCGGCGGCCGCGGCGAGCGCCGCGCCGTCCTCGGCGAGCAGCGCCTTGTTGGCCGACACCACCGACTTGCCGCTCTTCAGCGCGGTGAGCAGCAGCCCGCGCACCGGCTCGATGCCCCCGACCAGCTCGACCACGACGTCGACGTCGTCGCGGGACACCAGCCCGGCGGCGTCGGTGGTCAGCAGGTCGGCGGGGACGTCGGGGTGGCGCTGCGGGCGCCGGACCGCGACGCCGGCCAGGCGCAGCGGCGCCCCGACCCGCGCGGTCAGCTCGTCGGCCTGCTCGGTGAGCAGCCGGACCACCTGCGACCCGACGACACCGCAGCCCAGCAGGGCCACGGAGATGGGTCGTCCACCGTTGCCGACCACCGTCACCCCACCTCCAGTCGCGCCAGGTCGTCGAGGGTCTCGCGCCGCAGCACCGTCCGCGACGTGCCGTCCGCCACGGCGACGACCGCGGGCCGCGGGACCTTGTTGTACGCGCTGGCCATCGCGTAGCAGTAGGCGCCCGTCGCGGCGACGGCGACGAGGTCGCCGGGCGCGAGGTCGGCGGGCAGCCAGCAGTCGCGGACGACGACGTCGCCGGACTCGCAGTGCTTGCCGACGACCCGCGAGCGCACCGGCGGGGCGGTGGCCGCGGACCGCGACACCAGCCGGCAGTCGTAGTGCGCGTCGTAGAGCGCGGTGCGGATGTTGTCGCTCATCCCGCCGTCGACGCTGACGTAGCGCCGGCGGGCGCCCCCGCCCAGCTCGACGTCCTTCACCGTGCCGACCTCGTAGAGGGTCACCGTGCCCGGCCCGACGATCGCGCGGCCCGGCTCGACGGCGATCCGCGGCGGCGCGAGCCCGGCCCGCGCGGACTCGCGGTCGACGATCGCGCGCAGCTCGCCGGCCATCCAGGCGGGCGAGCGCGGCTGGTCGGCCACGGTGTAGGCGATGCCCATGCCGCCGCCGAGGTCGACGGTGCCCAGGGCGTCGGCGACCGCCTCCCCGTGCTCGTCGCGCAGCTCCGCGAGCAGCCCGATCACCCGGCGCGCGGCGAGCTCGAAGCCGTCGGCGTCGAAGATCTGCGAGCCGATGTGGCTGTGCAGCCCGACGAGGTGCAGGCCCGGCGACTTGAGCACCCGGCGCACGGCCTCGGCGGCGTCGCCCGCGGCCAGCGAGAACCCGAACTTCTGGTCCTCGTGGGCGGTCGCGATGAACTCGTGGGTGTGCGCCTCGACCCCGACGGTCACGCGCACCATCACGTCGGCGCGCACGTCGCGCCCGCGGGCGAGCTCGTCGAGGCGGGCGATCTCGACGTAGGAGTCGAGCACGATCGCCCCGACGCCCGCGTCGAGCGCGGCGGCGAGCTCGTGGCGGCTCTTGTTGTTGCCGTGCACGGTGATCCGCTCGGGCGGGAAGCCGCCGCGCAGCGCCGTGAGCAGCTCGCCCTCGGTGCAGACGTCGAGGCCGAGGCCCTCGTCGGCGACCCAGCGGGCGGTCTCGGCGGTGAGGAACGCCTTGGCGGCGTAGTGCACGAGGCCCGCGTCGCCGTACGCGGCGGCGTGCTCGGCGCACCGGGAGCGGAAGTCGGCCTCGTCGACGACGAACAGCGGGGTGCCGTGCTCGCGCGCGAGGGTGGTGACGTCGACGCCGGCGAGGCGCACGACGCCGTCCTCACCGCGCACGGCGTGGCGGGGCCACACGGCGGCGGGCAGCGCGTCGAGCGCGGCGGCGTCCGGCGGGCCGGCGCCGTCCTCGTGCTGCGGGATGACGTCGGCGTGGCGGGGCCCGGCGGGATGGGCTCTCGTCATCGGGTCGAGCTCCGCTCCGCTACGTCTCGCGGGGTCATCGTGGGTGCAACCAGCTCTGTTCGTCGGTGTGTTCGGTGATCACATGCGCTCGGGCGCGCTGACGCCGAGCAGGCCCAGGCCGTTCTCGAGCACCTGACGCGCCGCGGAGCAGAGGGCGAGGCGCGCCGTGTGGATGGCCGCGGGCTCCTCGTCGCCCTGGGGCAGGACGCGGCAGGAGTCGTAGAAGCGGTGGTAGGTGCCCGCCAGCTCCTCGAGGTAGCGCGCCACCCGGTGCGGCTCGCGCAGGCTCGCGGCCGAGGACAGCACGCGCGGGAACTCCCCGAGCGTGCGGATGAGGTCGCCCTCGCGGGGGTGGGTGAGCAGCGCGAGGTCGGGGTCCTCGGCGGAGACGCCCAGGTCGGCGGCGTTGCGGGCCAGCGACGACAGCCGCGCGTGGGCGTACTGCACGTAGAACACGGGGTTCTCGTTGGTGCGGCTGGAGATGAGGTCGAGGTCGATCTCGAGCACCTGGTCGACCGAGCTGCGCGCCAGCGTGTAGCGCGCGGCGTCCACGCCCACGGCGTCGACGAGGTCCTCCAGCGTGATGATCGTGCCGGCGCGCTTGGACATCTTCACCGGCTCGCCGTCGCGCACGAGGTTCACGAGCTGCCCGATGAGCACCTCGACGCGCGCCGGGTCGTCGCCGAACGCGGCCGCGACGGCCTTGAGGCGGTGGATGTAGCCGTGGTGGTCCGCGCCCAGCATGTAGATCGCGAGGTCGGCGCCGCGGGCGCGCTTGTCGCGGTAGTAGGCGATGTCGCCCGCGATGTAGGCCGGGCGCCCGTCGGACTTGATGACGACGCGGTCCTTGTCGTCGCCCTGGGCGGTCGAGCGCATCCACCACGCGCCCTCGGCGAAGTAGAGCGCGTCGCCGTCCTTGAGGTCCTGCACCGACTGCTCGACGGCGCCGGAGCTGTGCAGCGCCAGCTCGGAGGACCACACGTCGAAGTGGGTGCCGAACGACTCGAGGCTCGCCCGCATCTCGTCGAGCATGATCTGCACGCCGAGGCGCTTGAACGCGGCGAGCACCTGGTCGTCGGGCTGGTCGAGCACGCCCGGCTCGGTGTCGACGACCTTCTGCGCGACCTCGGCGACGTACGCCCCGCCGTAGCCGTTCTCCGGCACCGGCAGGCCCCGCGCCGCGGCGATGAGCGACTCGGCGAACCGGTCGATCTGCGCGCCGGCGTCGTTGACGTAGTACTCGCGGGTGACCGCGGCGCCCTGGCTCGCCAGCACGCGGCCGAGGGCGTCGCCGACCGCGGCCCAGCGGGTGCCGCCGAGGTGGATCGGGCCCGTGGGGTTGGCGGAGACGAACTCGAGGTTGATCGCCTGCCCGGTCAGCGCGTCGGTGTGCCCGTACCCGCTCCCGGCGGCGAGGACGTCGGCGACGATGCCGCCCTGGGCGTCCGCGGCCAGGCGCAGGTTGAGGAAGCCGGGGCCGGCGACCTCGGCGGCGGCGATGCCGTCGTGCTGCTCGAGGGCCTTGGCCAGCCAGCCCGCGAGGTCGGCCGGGGGCACGCCCGCCTTCTTCGCCGAGCGCAGCGCGAGGTTGGTGGCGTAGTCGCCGTGCTCCGGGTTGCGCGGGCGCTCCACCGTGACCGTCTCGGGCAGCACCGTCGTGTCGAGGCCGCGCTCGGTGAGCACGTCCACGGCGACGGTGCGCAGGAGGTCGGCCAGGGCTGCGGGGGTCACCCCGGAGATTCTAGGGACCGGTGCCTGCGGGTTCTCGGCGGAGGAGTCACCCGCCCGGTGGCCGGATTCGTTGATCACGGGGGGTCACCGGGGCGTGACGGTGTCCTCCGTATCCTCGCCCCCATGGCGAGTGGTGGGTCCGGCCGCGGGACCGGGTCGAGTTCCGGGCGGTCGTCCTCCGGGCCCGCGCGTGGCGGCGGCAACGGCCAGGCGCGCGGCAGGAGCGGCGGCGGTCAGCGCTCCGGTGGTGGTCAGCGCCCCGCCGGCCAGCGCTCCGGCGGCGGGCAGCGGCCGAACGCCAAGCGCGGCCCGAACCCCGTCACCCGCGGCAAGCGCCCCGCCGCGGCGACCCGCCGCCAGGTGCCGTGGCTGCTGATCGGCGCGATCTCGGTCATCGTGGTGCTCGCCGTCGGCGTCATCGGGTTCGCGCTCACCCGCGAGAGCGAGGTCAGCGCCTGGCGCCCGAGCGACGACAACCGCGACCCCTCGCTCGCGATCCCCGGCATCGTCACCGGGCAGTACGCGGGCCAGCAGCACGTCAGTCCGCAGCAGCGCGTCGCCTACGACCGCTCGCCCCCGTTCGGCGGGCCCCACGACGGCTACTGGGCGGCCTGCAACGGCGTCGTCTACCCGACCCCGGTGCGCACCGAGAACATGGTGCACTCGCTGGAGCACGGCGCGGTGTGGATCGCCTACAACCCGGACCAGGTCACCGGCCCGGCGGTGCAGCAGCTGGCGGCGAAGGTGCAGGGCCAGGACTACACGATGATGTCGCCGTACCCGGGGCTCGACCAGCCGATCGCGCTGCAGTCGTGGGGCCACGAGCTCAAGCTCGGCGACCCGAACGACCCGCGGATCGACCAGTTCATCTCCTCGCTGCGCCAGAACCAGTACACCTACCCCGAGGTCGGGGCGAGCTGCGACGCGCTCGGGCCGGGCGCCTTCGACCCGGACAACCCGCCGCCCTTCGACGCCTCGCCCCCGCCCCCGGACGCGGTGACGATGGACGGCCGCGGCGCGCAGAGCGGGAACGGCGGCTGATGATGGCGGCCGACACCGAGGTGGAACGCGTCGATCCCCCACCGCCCGTGGACGACGACGGCGGCTCCGGGGACGACGGCGGCGCGGGTGGCTGGTGGTCCGCGAGCCCGACGTGGGCGAAGGCCGTGGTCGCCGGCGGGCTGGCGCTGCTGCTGGTGCTCGTCGGCGTGATCGGCGGCATCGCGCTCGGGCGCTCGACGGCGACGACGTACGGGCCCGCCGAGGGCTCGATCGACGTCGGCTTCCTGCAGGACATGGACGTCCACCACGGCCAGGCGGTCGAGATGGCCGTGTGGGCGCGGAACAACACCGCCGACCCGCAGGTCCGACAGATCGCGTTCGACATCGAGTCGACGCAGACCTCGCAGGTCGGGCGCATGGAGGGCTGGCTGACCCTGTGGGGCCAGCCGCTGACCCCGCCCGGCGGGCAGTACATGGCCTGGATGGGCATGCCGACCGCGACGATGCCGGGCATGGCGTCGCCGGACGACCTGGCGCGGATGCGTGCGTCGACCGGCCGCGACCTCGACGTGGCGTTCCTGCAGCTCATGCTGCGCCACCACCAGGGCGGCCTGTCGATGATGCAGGCGGCGGCGTCGGAGGCCTCGGTGCCGGCGGTGCGCGCGCTCGCCGGGAGCATGGTCGCGTCCCAGAGCGCGGAGGCGGCGACGATGACGCAGATGCTCGCCGAACGCGGCGCGGCTCCCCTCCCCGCGCCCGCGGACCCCCACGCCGGCATGGCGCACGACGGGCACATGCCCGGCATGAACTGATCACGTCCCCGTGCGAGCGATGCGGCATCGCTGGCATCTGACG
>NZ_JBBEGM010000017.1:0-116672 GCF_037400335.1 Actinomycetospora flava | reverse complement strand
GCAGAACCGGCAGCCGCCCGTTGACGCCGTTAACGTTGTAGGTCGCGATCTTCATCTCGTCGGTCCGCCTCGTCCCCCGTCAACACCACCCAGGCCAGCTCGGGCACCGCCCCAAGGTCACGCTATCCGGCTGCTACAGACCGCGGCCGGTGGCGGACCGGGTCCGCTGCACCTCGTGCATCGAACGCAAGTCCAGGCAGCGGGGCGAGCGCTCCGGTGTGAAGCCAGACCGGCCGTGCTGCCCACCGCACCCGAGGACCGCTGAGTGGGTCTGAGCTGCTCCTTTCGTATCGGGCAGCGCCGGGGGTCAGCGCACCGTGCTGAGCAGCACGTTCCCGCAGTGTTCCCGGCGATCGACCGCGCGCCGAAGTTGTGCATGACGAGCCGCTCGGCGCCGATCTTCGTGGGCGCTCGGCAGTACTGCTTAGGGTGGTCCCCAGATGGGCCCAGCGGGGACCCGCTCTCGCGACGACGTGGGTGCAAGGTCTGCCAATCGGGCCCTGACAGGAGTGTGCCGAACCCACGACTAGAGCCAATGACGCGCAATGACGGTTTAGCTCACGCTGGCCGAGGACGAACTTCAGCACCTATTCTGCACGCCGCTTCCTCGGCCAGCCCTCGCGACGAACCTTCTCGCGTCCGGAGCTACGTCTTGGAGCACCCGTCACGGCTTGGACGATCACTCGCTTGGCGTGCGAACACCGCGTCGGCTTGAGTAGACGGGAAATGGCCGCGCCGACCTGAGTAGTCCGTCGTCGTAGGCAGCAGCTAGCTCATTCAAACTCGCCGCCATATCAGCAACGTTGCTTATGGTATCGTCGCTAAATAGTGTATTGGGCAAAGGCCGCAGCTCCCCCAGCTCGTTGACGAGCTCATCGACAGAGCGTTCGATGCCGAGATTCAGAAGAGGCATGTCAGATGCCAGTAGTCCGAGTTGTGTACGGATATCGGCCTGCTGAGAAGCCCATGCGTTTTTAATAGAGTCCTGCACGTCCTGTGGGGGTAGCCCTTGGTAGGCTTCGATGTGTGCTGCCAGTTGGCCGACGAGCTCTTGGTACACCTCGTCCACGGCCGGAATCGACGACAGGATCGCCAACGCCAGACTACTACCAATTGATGCATTGTGAACTATTGCGCCAACTTGCTCTGAAACAAACGGGGCATCGATCAACTCACCGACTCGACCCTGATCCACGATCGCGGAGTTCAGTGCCCCATCTAAGCGTTCCAAGGAGAGGATGAGGTCCCTCTCGCAGAAGATCATGGAAGTCATCTGCGAGAGGAACGTAAGCATACGCTCATGGTCGTCAGTGGCGGGCGCTGGTAAATTGAAGACTAGGTCCTGAAAACGGGAAACCACATCGAAATCATCGCGGGGTGGATCCTCAGCCTTCTCCTCCTTAATGACTGCCATTGTTCCGGACACGGCGACACTTGCCGTTGCGCTGGCGGCAATCCATGCACCAACAGGGCCTGCGACAAAGAATCCCGCGAGGCCGGCGAGTCCCGCGTATCCTACAGAGGCGATTGTCCAATTTCGATACTCGCGCCGCGCGGTCTTTTTTTGACGCCGCAGCTCCGCATCGGCATTTAGCCAGATTGAGCCGTCGCTAAAATCGTCCGATACTTCAATATAGGTCGTTGCGCTAGCACCACCACCACAGGTCACTGTCACCCTCTGTAGCCCGGGTTGCTCCCAATGAGTGGTTAAAGAATTGCCGACCTCTTGATTATCAACCCCGAGGTCTCCGGTCCACTGGAGCCTTCGTCCGGGACATGTGGCATTTGCAGACGCGCTTGGTATAGCATCGACGGTTATCCCAACGATATCAAATCGCTTCACGCGCGCCCTATTTACATCGAGAGAGGTAATGACACAAGGTGCGACAACGACCGTGAATACCACTTCGGAGTTGTCGCAATGGGCTGTTATCGTCTTGGTGCCCGGCGTATCCCAACGGCCGGTAAATCCGTGTCCATCTTGGAAAGTTTGATACTCGCCAAGATCACCTGACCAGGTTACAGTATGCAGGACTGGGATAGTTGTAACAGAGAAAGCCGCGCCCCCGCATACTGTTGTACTGTTGCTAGTATATGCAGGTGGAAGTATCTGACAGTCCATTCGTCTCCCCTCTCGGGCGAATCATCCGTATGGTTGCGCCTCGATACTCCCGTCCTCGATGTAACGCCAGGTTTGTGACTGCCATTCCCGCCCTACCTATCGCCGGGTACGACCGACGGCTAGCGGTAGAAAGTAGAGGTGCATCGTCGAATGCTGGTATCGTGCTGTGCGCCAAGACCACTAGTTCGGTTCGGGATTGATCTTGGTATTGATGGTCAGGCTTGAGCCGTCGCTCGGACCCGCACTGCTTCGATACAGCTACCTCGGCGACTCACAGCTCGTGATGCTACCCGTGGGGCGGCTCAGGTTGAAGTGCTCGCTGCCCATATGCTGCTGACGATCATCGCAGAGGAGATGGCGCTCACGAGCGCCGTAACCGGCACTATTCCAGCGCTGCCAGATGCGGCTCGTCTCGAACAGTTCGGTTTCGGTGGGCGCGGGCATGATGCTGGCCTCCGCGTGGCTTGTAGGGCCTCTCGGCCCCGTCCCGGGTGGCGGGGTGCTCTCCCCGTCACCGCCCAGAGCGCCGGTCATGGGCGCAGAGGCTTCTGTGTCAAAGGGCCGCCGGAGGCGGTCGGCGCAGCCGATTCGCAGCACCCTTGATGCAGAGGGCGGCCATGTCACGCTGAAGAGGCCGTCAGGCACCCACCGAAGGCGGTCCGCCCGATCTCTTGGCCCGCGCGGCCCTGAGCGCGAATCTGCGCTGCTGCTCGTCCCCTGGTCCGCATCGTCTTGTCCCTGCAGCCCAGCTCGACGGCGGTGGGGACTTCGGCGTTCTCGATGGCCTGACACCGTGGCGGGCGTGCGCGCGCCGGACGCCGCGCCGAAGGTAGAGGCGGGAGGCCGCCCGACCGGCCCGTCAGGGCCGGCTCGAAGACGTACGGAAAGTTCTCACAACCTCGAGAAGCATCTGATCCGTAGTTGCGTGCCTCCCGCGTACATGCCCGGTCCTGGTGGGCATGGGTGGGCGAAGCAGGTGATCCACTGAGCGCGAGAGGCATCAGTGGGGAGCAGTTCGTGGACCAGTTCGTGGACCGCGATCACTCAGCCGCCGGCGACGGGTGGGAGCACGTCGATCACTGCCCCGTCAGGGATGACAGCGGAGCGGTCGCGCACGGCGACCTCATCGAGCAGGAAGCTCGCCGCCGCGAGCACACGGGCCAAGGCACTGCCGTGGCTCGCGGACAGGGCCGCGACAAGACCGTCGAGGGTGGCACCAGCGCGGAGGGCCACGAGCTCACTCTTGGTACCAGCGGCGGCCTTGGCCCCGCCGAAGTAGCGCACGGTCGCCGTGCCAGCACTCATGAGTCCTGCACCCGTTCGCCTCGACCCCGTCGTGTCGAAGACCGCTCGGCTGCTCGCAGGTGCTTCTAACGGCGCGCAGTCTTACGTTGCGGTGCTCCGGGGGCATCCGGTCGTCCCGCCAGAGCCCTCCCGACGATCGCGCTGACTGGCGTCGCCCGGACAGGGTCAATGGTCCCGGTTCGATCGTGACCCCGAGCCCGCACACAGTGAAGACCAACTGCCCGGGCCTTCTCGAGGAGGCGGGGGTGGGAGTTCGGGCACCTCGGCGTCGTCCGAGACGGCACGGTCGCGCGGGAGGTACTGGTGCGAGGCGTCCGCTCGGATGCGAGCTCTACCCTGCGCTCGACAGCTGGTCTCGAGTTACGGAGTACGCGGGTGGCACAGCGAACGACGGTGATGTTGGTCGATGACCTCGACGGCTCCGACGCCGACGAAAACCTCGAGTTCGGCCTCGACGGCATCCTCTACGAGATCGACCTTAGCCACACCCACGCTGCGGCCCTGCGCGACGAGCTCGCCTCCTACATCGATCACGCCCGACGCACCGGGCGAGGCCGCGGTCCCGCGACCCCGGCCCGCCGCCGCGCCACCGCGACATCCACGAAATCGTCGTCGAGCGCCGCCGGCGGACGCGAGCAGAACCAAGCCATCCAAAACTGGGCCGCCCGTCACGGATACCAGCTCTCCACCCGCGGTCGCATCCCGAGCGCCGTTAGCGACGCGTTCCACCGCGGTGACCCCGCAGCCCTGCCCAACACCGGCGCCCCCAGCAGCACGACAACACCCGACGTGCCGGCGCCTGCCGTCGACGAGCAGACCGACGCCCCCGCGGCGGCCATCAGTGACTCGTCCGCGTCACGTCTGGGCCCAGACGGACTCACCGGCGAGGAGCGCGAGCGCATCCGGGCCTGGGCCGTCGAGGAAGGCATCGAGGTCAAGACCCGAGGCCGGCTCAGCAAGAACCTGATTGGCAACTATCGATCCGTCCATGCCCGCCGGTGAACTTGCCAGGTCCCTCGAACGCTCCGGCTACGGATTAAGAGATTCCCGTGCTCCGCCTCACACAGCCTCTACCAGCGACTCTGGTCATGCTGCGGACCTCTCGGACCTACTCCACGCAGAAGACGTCCTCAACCGCCGCCGCTGGGCCACCCGAGCCGAGCTCCGGCTGGCGATCGTGACCTGGATCGAAACCACCTACCACCGCCGCCCACGCCAGGCCGCCCTCGCTCGACTGACCCCGGTCGAGTTCGAGACACTGCTCAACACCGCTCACGCGGCCTGACCCACTGACCGAACCCGGGTCAACCGAAGTCTGGGCAGACCCGTTCGCACCGACCAAGCCCGCGCCATCCGGACCGCCGCCACTGAGGTCGGCGCCCTGCCGGACCGCATCGTCATTCGGCGCCAACAAGGATCGCGCTCTCAAGTACGGCCCCTTCAAGGCGAGCATTGTGGAGGCTGGCGTTGCGGAGAAGGTCGATCTCAAGGTTGGCGCCTATCAGGTTGGCCGTGTCGAGATTGGCGCCGGCAAGGCGAGCACGCCCAGAGTCAGGTCGGCCGCGGACATCGCTCCATCCCAGGGGGCCGGCCCCTACCGCACAGAATCGCCGCGGAGCCCTTGCGCAGGGAAGCTTGTGGTCGCGGTTTCTCGAGCAGTCGCGTGCCAGCAGCGGCACTACGCCTGCCTTAGCGTCGCGGCCAAGTGTTCGATGCTCGGTATAATCAGAGACTGGGTGCAGGAGGATTGGACTCCGCGATCTACTGGAGAGCGTCGCGGCATCCTCCCCTCCGAGGAATTATCTTCAACTGAGTTGACTCATCGGCTCGGCGGGCGGCTACCACCTAGGCGGAGCCAGGACGGTCGACCTCGACGCATCGCTTCTTAGATCGAACGCGGAACGGAAGTTCCGCAAGATGGCGAGAAGCGCCTAAGACCGCTGCAAGATCCTTCCTTCCTCCCTTGTCGTATACATGCTTAGCGAATGCGAGATGCGCGCGGCGCAGATAGACGATCGCGCCTAACACGCTCAAAGTGCCCATCAAGACTGTAGCAAGTGCCACGATGAGAGCCGTGCTCATTGCGGTATCCCTCCTCAGGTGATTTCGGGGCTCGCTCGGCGGCCGATACATCACAAGGTTGCGGAAATCCCGAGCCGCAGCAAGGTCCCGCTACACCTTGATCAGCAGTGCGACTGTGTCTCCCGCGATGAGACCGGCGAGACGACTTGAGACACATCGTGTAGACTGCGACAGAAAGCTTGAGACGCTTCTTTGGCGTGCACAGCTAGCAGTCATAACTGCTCAAGCGAGAAGGGCAACCTTGTGCCTCAGTCCCTTGACGGTCCGACCTGGCTAGAGCTCGCCCCAGCATTGGACGAACTCAGAAGGCTCAGTCCTGTCAGTGCCAAGGATCTCGCGAAAGCTGTATCGTCGGCCAGCATCAAGTACGGGATTTCTAGGGCGACTCTCTATAGAATCTTCCGCGGAAGCTCGGTGCCTTCGAAGCCCGTCCTGAACGCTATCCTGGGAAAGCTCGAAGTTGAGGACGCAGAGAAAAGGTGGTGGCTCAATCAGCTAGACGAAATCAAGAAAGGACTAGGCTCTCCGGACAGAGACGGGACTAACACGGAAGAACCTGCCGTAGATAATCAAGCGCAGGTAGGCCGCAGTAAGACCAAGAGGATACTGGCAGGATCATGGGCCGGTAGAGGATTCAACCTCGAAATTGGCTACCACGCGGGTCGTCACAGTCTCGAACTGAGCACGGAAGCCGGGGAGAGCTCGATTCTTGAGGTCTCCGAGAGCACTCTTGACGGGCAGCTGGAAAACTTTGCCAATCTGGTCACCGGGAATACTGATGCGACACGCTCGCTTGAGAAGGAGCGGCAGTCATCAAGCTTGACCATACAGTCGACTCGACGCAGGACTCATCAGTATATCCTTGAGATCTTTAAGTCGGAAGCACGAAATCCGGGTGATGTCTTCAGCATCCGCGTTATCTCGCCCTCTGGCTCTCCGGCGCTGCGGTCGCTTGACTCGACCTTGCGGGAAGCGGGTTATGACAAGACCATTACAGTGCGGCGGCCCAGAAAGATGGGAGAAGTAGCCAGGTCTCTGTTCGTCGATTTGAAGGTCGTCTTCGCCAACCTGCCTCGAGGTTTGTACGATGGATCCGGAATCGTTGATGAGAATTATGAGCTAACGTATGCTGAGGAGCGCTATCTTCTCCGGCATTTTGAAGCTCTGCGGTCTGTTTGAGGTCGGTCTGGAGTAACGTACTCGTCGTTTGATGGCCGCGCCCAATCCCGCCTCGGCGTGATCCAATAGAGCGGACTGAAGGTATTCCGGGACCTCCAGACGCCCTGTAGCGACCCTTCTCGCCTCCCGCACAGCCATGAGGAAACTCGCGGGGCGGTGGCGACACCTCTGCTCGATAAATTAAGGGGCGCGATGGCCTCAGGCCCTCGCGTGCCTCCGGGGCGTCTGGGGCTCACCGCCCCGCGCCGGGTTCTAGGCCGCTGCTGGCGTACGCCATTGAGCCGAGGAAGGCCGCCGAAGCAGCATTCACTCAGAGGTCACGCGCGGTTCCGGTAGCGGAAGTGAGCGAGGCGCGGTAGGTAGTCGTTCCGTCGTCGGTCTCGGTCTTAGTCTCCTGATCCGTAGTTGCGTGCCCGCCGCGTGCATGCCAGGTCCTGTCGGATTTCCGTTGGCTTCGCAGGTGATCCGCTGAGCACCAGAGGCATCGGCGGAAAGCAGTTCGTGGAGCAGTTGGTGGACCGAGATCAACTGAAGATCACCGAGCCCGGCTTCGCCCAACTAGTGCACCTCTAGGGTCGGCGGTGAGCTGCAGTCACGCGAGTTCGAGCGGGTCCGACGGGGCGTCGACGGTCTTGTCGCGGGCGGAAGTTCGCTGCTGAGTGTCCGGGGCCTGAGCCTTTGCGCCCGCGTCAGCTCCGGTCTGCCGCTCACGCCGTCTCGATGCGCTCGCCACCACGGCGCCGGAGTCGCGTCGGCTGCGATCGCGCCGTCGGGCGAGGACGGCAGCGACGAAGTTGATCAAGGCAGCGGCCAGCCTCAGAGGTCCGTCGAGGCCGGCGAGGTCGTGGAGCCAGTCAGGCATCAAGCCCTCCGTATAAGGAGCACGGTGCGCGGTCGGCACTAAGCGCACTCCATTGGCCTGCGCGTCCGGTATCGGGCGGACGCGATGGGTGCCACGCTGCAGGTCAAGAAGCGGGTGTCCGACCGAGAACGGACACGACGCCGCCGTGCGGACATCTGACAAGGGACAAGAAGCCATGTCGGGACCGAGCACTCGGCCATCTCGCCCATCGCGCGGGCAGCTGAGCACCCTGACTCACGCCGCTGAGTTCGGCGCAGCGCTCAAGAGGGCGCGTGAGCATGCCGGCCTATCCCTGCGTGCTCTCGAGGAGCGCTCCGGTGGCGCAGTGAAACGTGACAAGGTTGGACGTGCGGAACGAGGCCAGCGCCTCGAGGAGGCCTGGGTGCTGCGCTATCTACACCTCTGCGAGGTCCCCGGTCCCGAGCTTGTGGACTGGATCAACGCCTTCCGTCTCGTCACGGGAGCGGTTGCGACCACAAAGTCAGACCTACTGAGGGTTGGCCGGCCGCCGGCGACGGCAGACCATTTGCAGCAACGGCCCGACGAAACCTTCCGCCTTGAGCAAGTCGCGGGAGCCAGCCCCGACTCTGCCCAGACCGATGAGTCGACAGCAGTGCTCACAGGGCCCGGAGGGGTCGGAAAGTCTCAACTCGCCGCGCAGCACTACCGGAGGTGGGCCGCAGGAGCGAAACGGGGAGGGTTGGCGCTGTGGGTCACCGCCAGCACTCGGGCTGGAATCGTCGCTGCCTACTCTCAGGCCGCCGCCGCGGTCACCGGGGCCGAAGACCCCGCCGTGCCTCAAGGCGGCGAGGCGGCGGCCGAGTGGCTGCTGACCTGGCTCTCGGGGACTAGCCAGGCATGGTTGGTGGTTCTTGACGACCTCGCAGACCCAGCCGACTTGCGCGGACTTTGGCCCCTTGGACCGGGTTCGGTCGTAGTCACCACACGACGCGCCGACGCAGCCCTAGGGGCTGCGGGCCGCACCCTGATACCAGTCGGGCTGTTCAATGCCGAGCAGTCGCGCACCTACCTCACAGATAAAGTTCAGCCCCCGACGGTGGATGGGATCGCCGAGCTCGCGGACGCATTGCAGCACCTTCCGCTGGCCCTAGCGCAGGCTGCGGCCTTCATCGTTGACCGTGGAGAGACCTGCGCTGGCTATTGCACCCGTCTCAAGGACCGGCGCCGGCGGCTCGCTGATCTCTTCCCCGCCGACGCTCTCGCCGACGACTACCAGCACACCGTCGCCGCAGCCTGGTCGCTGTCGATCGACGCCGCCAACGCCCTCGCCCCCGTAGGCGTAGCTCGAGAAGTGTTCGAGATCGCCGCGGTGCTCGACCCGAACGGTTTCTCCCTCGCCGTACTCACAACAGCCGCGGCTTATGCCAGAGCACAGCTTCAGATGACCGGTACCCCGACGCCAGAGCCTGCGAGCGCGAGACCGGCGTCCACACTGACCGTGCAAGACGTCCGTGACGCTGTCTTCAACCTCGCTCGACTGTCCCTCATCACCATCGATTCACCCGAGAGCGGCGACCCCCGAGGGGTCCGAGCCCATAGTTTGGTGCAGCGGGCAGCGCGCGACCACACCGCCGACCACGCACGTGTGGCGGTTGCTGCCGGCCGCGCACTCCGTGATGAGTGGACGGAGGACCCGCATCGTCTCGAGATCGGGCAAGCGCTGCGCGACAACGCCACCGTTCTCCGTGAGAACGCGGGCGAGTACCTCTGGAGCGGAGGTGGACACCATGTGCTCTACCGCGCGGGCAGAAGCCTTGGGGAGGTCGGGCAGGTCAGCGCGGCCCGTGAGTACTGGGTGTACATGAAGTCCGTCGCGGACCGGCATCTCGGCGCCGATCACCCCGACACGCTCATCGCCCGCCACGAGCTCGCCTACTGGCGGGGAGAGGCCGGAGACCCCGCTGGGGCCGCCACCGCCTGCGGTGAACTGCTCGACGATCGTTTAGGAATCCTGGGCGCCGATCACCCCGACACCCTAAGCAACCGCCACGAGCTCGCCTACTGGCGGGGAGAGGCCGGAGACCCCGCCGGGGCCGCCACCGCCTATGACAAACTGCTCACCGATTACCTCCGCGTGCTCGGCGCCGACCACCCCGACACCCAAACCACCCGCCACAACCTGGCCAGTTCGCGCGCACGCGCCGGCGATCCCGACGGCGCCGCCAGCGCCTACAACGAACTCGTCGAAGATCGCGTACGAGTGCTCGGCCCGGACCACCCGCACACCCTGGCTGCCCGCCACGGCCTTGTGTCTCTACGCGGGCAGGCCCGCGACCCCGCCGACGCTGTGACCGCCATGGCTGGCCTCCTCGGCGACTACGTGCGCGTGCTCGGCTCCGACCACCCTCACACCCTGATCGTCCGCGGAAGCCTCGCCCGCTTGCACCGTCGCGCCGGCGATCCCGGCAGCGCCGACGATGCGCTCGCTGAGCTGCTCACCGACCGCCGGCGAGTGCTCGGCCCCGACCACCCCGAGACCTTGGCGACCCGCCACGAGTTCGCCCATTGGCGTGGCGAGGCCGGCGACCCTGCTGGCGCCGTAGCTGCCTTGAACGAGCTGCTCTCCGACTACCTGCGAGGGCTCGGCCCCGATCACCCCGAAACCCTGAACACTCGCGGAGACCTCGCTTACTGGCGCGGGGAGGCCGGAGACCCCGCCGGGGCCGCCACCGCCTTCGCCGCCCTGCTCACCGACTACTTGAGGCTGCTCGGCCCCGACCACCCCGCAACCCAGAAAACTCGGTGGGGTCTGACCTATTGGCGGGAACGGATCGGGATCGGCTCAGGGGCGGAGTCCTCGTCATAGAACCGGTTATCGGTAGGCCTCGGTTTGCGACGCGGCGCGCCAGGTGCGGCCCTGGATCGCCCCGCGCAGGTTGTTGAGCCTCTCGCATAAGCGCTGCATCCGACGCGCAGGTCGGAATGAGCAGCGGTGGGACCGCTTGCCGCCTATCGCCGACCAGCAAGAGGTCCCAGAAGCGACGCGTCAAGCCTCGCGAGCGAGCATGATTTGTGTCGAGGCCGCCCACGGGCGGCCGGCGACGATCACGCCGTCAGCGCTGACTGTCGTCCTAGTGCCGTCGGGCTCTGTGATTTTGTATTCCGACGTCGTGCTTCGCGCATTGCCGACCACGCCGTCGGCGGCGACGTCAACGATCGCGCGATCGATACCCTCCCAGTCCTCAATAGCGGAGCCGGTCGTTGTAACCGCATCTCGCACTCGCTTGCGCATGCCCGGGTCGCTCAAGTTGGCAGCCAGTATGCCGTCGAGATCGCGAAGTGCGCCGAAGCGTAATCCGCCGTGTCCGTCAGCTGCAGCCAAGCGTGAAGATTTCAGCACGAGCAATGTCAGGTAGGGCTGCATCTGCTGGAAGTATTGGTAGCGCAAGAGATCGTCACTGTCGGTGTTGTCGATGACAAGTTCCTCGGCCCGCAGCGTCCGTTCGGTTCTCACGTATTCGTTGCTCGATCCGAACACCTTCTGACTCAGTGTCCGCGAGGTTGCGTTGACCTGACTGGATATCGTGCCAAATGCCGAACTAGCGAAATGCTGACGGAGACTATCGGACCCTTCCTTGACGTTGAGGGAAGCATTGACCTCGCCGCCCCAAGGGCTGGTAGCCGAGGCATCTCCATGGAAGCTCGCGTCGAGGTTGAAGCGGTCAGTATCGCTCGACTTATCTTGTTCGTTGCGAGTATTCAATTCGTCGTAGAAGTCCTTGACGACCGCGGCGTCCTGCGATTCCAGGAGACTCTGCGTAATCTTTGCCGCACGCGTTTCTGTCGTCTCTGTGACCATGAGCGTCGTTCGCCTGGTGCGAGCCGGAATGTCGAGCGCTTGGACGAGGCGGCCCCCGGTCGGGGTGCCGATGTAGGTGTTCAGCGTGTACTGCTCCACCATGAAGAGCTGTGGCCTGAAGACGTGCTCCAAGAACGCCGGGTAGCGCGAGTCGATCGCGATCACCTGAAGGGTTCGCTTCGATTCGGTGTCGTAGAGTGCGACCTGGTCGCCCCGCAAGAAATGAATGATCTCGGAGTCGGCGCCAGTTCCGTAGAACGCGAAATCGATACCTCGCGAGAAGGGATCAGGAAGATCGAAAACCTCTGTGATCGGACATGGCCCGAGATCGATCGTTCCCGCGAATAGATCGTGTCGCATGTACTCTGTGTCTCTAAAGAAGTGAATCTTGCCGAAGTGGTCTCGGATTCCATGCAGCGCAGTGTCGAGGCTCGCCGCCAACCAAGTACCGTCGACTGCACCCCAATCGCCGTTTGCCATGGGTTTGGCCACGGGCGGAGTTCTAATCCGCAGGTGCGGTATCCCACCAGGAGCCCGGTGAATCTTGTGATAGGACCCGCCCTTGAAGAAGTACCAGAGGTCGGGAAATGCTGGGCCACCCCACGTGGCGGCGTCAATCCCGGTATCAAAATCTGCCGGAAGGCGCCACTTCCGACTAATAGGAATCGGTGATCGTTCGAGACCTCCGGAATGCGGATCGAAGGTATACCAGTCGGCACCTTTGAACAAGTAGACCAGTCCCGGATCTATACGATCAGCATTGATCGATGCCGAGAACGCTGGCCGCCCCGCGCCCGGGTTCGTAAAAGCGCTCGGCGGCAGCGCCAGCGATAGGTAGACCGGTTTGAGATCGAAAGTGCTCGCCAGCTCGTACGAAGCGGTCATTAGCTCTCCCTCGAGACGGCAACGGCGCTCGGTGTCGCTTCGGCCAACGCCCATTAGCCAGCTTCGAGCACGGTAGCGGTCTGCGGAACTCGCTGACAACGCTCCCCCGCAACCGGAAGTGCTGCAGCTTGACGACAACAGCTAGCCGCTCGGACATGTCGCCTCACGCTTTGCGACCGCTACAAGACGTGTCCACCAGGAGCGGTCGGCCACCGCGATCCCGGTGAAGGCGAGGAGATAGGCGCCCGCGCCGTGCCCCCGATATGCAGGAACCATCGGTCCATCAAACGGTCAGCGAGAGGGTCGGCACGAGAGGTAGCCCACGAGGTTGAAGCACATTGGCATCGCCGAGAGCAGGCCGGCCCCGAGGTCCCCCCGTTAGCCTGCAGACCGACGATCAAGGCCGTGGGCCGCGATAGGCCGACTTTGCACCAGAGCCGGCGTCGCCTCGCTGCCCATCGACTTCGTCTGTCGGACTGCGGGCGACGAGATCGACGCAAGCCACAACGAGGTCAGTGCGGAGACTGACGGGGGCGGAGCCCGGGCGAACATCGCGCGCAGCTCAGAGAGTTGAGTTTGCTCAACGCTGGTGGCCGTATCGCGCTCGGTCTCTGTCGGCCCTCGTCGCTTCCGGTCTCGCGCTCGGTGCCGGTGTCGCAGCGGCCGCGGACAAGAACTGCGACGACTTCACCTCGCAGCCCTAAGCGCAGGCGTACTTCACCGCCAACGGCGGCTCGGCCACCAACAACGTCACCTCGACGCTGACCACGACGGCCGGGTCTGCGACAGTTACCCCTACCCTTCGAGCGACCGGACCCCGACGTCGTCGCGGAGCGAGCGCGACCATCCCTCGTACCCCGATCTCCGCGACAAGAGGGACTGGCAGCACAGGCGCCACCGCGACAGACCCCTTGGCGCCGGGGAGCCCCGCAGCTCGCGGCGCCGGCCTGGACTGCCCGATCTTCCCGGTGTCGTCGAGCGGGGTGAGCAGCGAGGGCCAGCAGCCGGAGAGCTCCACGCGCGCGGCCTCCTTCGGGGCGGGTGGGGTCAGATGAGTTCGGCGGTGAGCTCGCGTGGCGCGGTGACTTGGTCGAGGGGAATCCAGGGGCCGAGGACGACCGCGGCGGAGCTGGCGTTGTCGGCGATGGTGTCGGCCAGGGCGATGCGCCAGTCCTGGATGTCGACGATCTCCAGGGCGGGCGCGATCGGGTCGCAGGCGGCGAGGACGTCGCCGGGGGTGATACCGGGGCCACCCAGGGGCGCGGCGAGACGGAAGGCGACCTCGGGCTCGATGCGGGGTTGGCAGAACTGTGCGGCCGACGTCGAGGGCGGGGTCTCGCCGGGGTCGTGCAGGATCATGTCGGCGAGCAGGTAGCCGTAGTCGGGTTCCTCAACGCCAAGCTGGCGCTGCATGGCGGCCGAGGTCAGGCCGATCTTGTGCCCGACGACCACGCCGTGGGCGTCGAGGCGCCGGCGCAGTCCCACCCGCTGGATCGCGTAGGCGCCGGCGACGTCGAGCCCGGGGTAGGTGGTGGTCAGCGGTTCGATGGGAGCCTGGTGGCGGCGGGCGTGCTCGAGGGCCTGGTCGATCTGCGCCGCCGACAACGCTGCGGGCGGTGCTGCGGCGGTGTGCTCGGTGGGGCTCACTGGGCCTCCCGCAGCCGGGCGACGGTGTCGCTCAGGGCGTGGGCGTGCATGTCGAACAGGTCGAGCAGGTCGACGTCGTCGCCGCCGATCTCGTGGGCGATGAACAGGCCGTCAGCGGCGGCGAGGGCGTAGGTGGCCAGGCGCCGTGCCGTGGTGGGCGCGAGGTCGGGGGCGAGCTCACCGATCGCATGGACGACCCGCTCGTGGGCGACGTGGCGGACCTGCAGGAACATCGTGCGCGCGCTGGGTTCCTCGGGGCGCCGCTCGAGGGCGAGCATCAGCCCGAGGCGCAGGAAGTCCGGGGAGTCCAGCAGTGCCTTGGCCATCTGCGCGGCAAGCGTCCGCGCGCGCCGGCGGGCGAGCTCGACCGGTTCGAGCGCCTCCACCGCAGCCGGCTCGACCTCGGGCAGGGTCATCGCCTCGAGCCAGGCACCGAAGCTGCGCTCGATGACCGCGGCGATCAGCTCGTCCTTGTCCTTGAAGTGCCAGTAGATCGAGCTGGCCGGCAGCCCGGCGCGCGCGCTGACCAGCTTGATGCTGGTGCCCTCGTAACCGCGCTCGCCGGCGATCTCCACCGTGGCGTCGAGGATGCGCCGCCGCGACTCCTCGCCGTTGGCCCGGCGCTGCCGGGCGCTCCGTTCGCTCGCCACCGTCGTCCCAGCTCCTCTCCGTAACCCACCGGTCAGGTGCGATCCAGCTTACTGTAGCAGCCACTACAGGATGTCCTGTAGCGTTCACTCCAGCAAGGGAGCTCGAGGAGGAGACCGCTGTGACCGAGGCACGCGAGGATCGATCCGCCGCTCACCGTGGTGCGCTCCGGCACGTCGACGTGGCCATCGTGGGCTACGGGCCGGTGGGGGTGACCGCAGCGAATCTGCTCGGGGCGGCGGGGTTGTCGGTGGTGGTGATCGAGCGCGAGCCCGAGATCTATGCGCGGGCCCGGGCGATCTCGACCGACGAGGAGGTCATGCGCATCTGGCAGCGGATCGGCCTGGCCGAGGAACTCAAGGCCGACATGCTCTCCGACAAACGCATCGACTTCGTCGATGCCGACGGCGAGTCGTTCCTGGATTTCAAGCCCGTCCCACGCGGCAACGGCCACCCCAGCCAGTTGTTCATCTATCAGCCTGCGCTGGAGGACACGCTGCGCCGCGGGGTCGAGCGCTACCCGAACGTCGAGGTGTGGCTCGGCCACGAGAGCTACCGGATCGTCCAGGACGACGACGCGGTCGAGCTGCTGGTCGCCGACCTCGAGCGCGATGGGGTGCGCCACCTGCGGGCCACCTACGTGATCGCGGCCGACGGCGGCTCCAGCCCGACCCGCGCGCAGCTCGGTGTCGGTTTCGAGGGCAGTACCTACGAGGACCGCTGGCTGGTCATCGACACCGAGGTGCTCTCGGAGTGGCCCGAGCACGACCGATTGCGCTTCCACTGTGATCCCGCGCGGCCGGCCGTGGACTGTCCGACCCCGTTGGGGCACCATCGCTGGGAGTTCCCGGTCCTGCCCGGCGAGGACGAGAAACAGCTGGCCACCGAGGAGTCGGTGTGGCGGCTGCTGGACAACCAGGGCATCACCAACGAGCACGTCAAGGTCCTGCGCGCGGTGGTCTACAGCCACCACGTGCGCTTCGCCTCCCGCTGGCGGACCGGGCGAGTGTTCCTGGCCGGCGACGCCGCCCACGTCATGCCCCCGTGGATCGGGGAGGGCATGGCCTCGGGCATCCGCGACGCCGCCAACCTGTGCTGGAAGCTCGCCGCGGTCCTGCGCGGTGAGCTGCCCGACTCCGCCCTGGACTCCTACGCCACCGAGCGCCAGCCCCACGTCCGGGAGATGACCCGTGATGCGGCCATCGTCGGCCGCGTCATCACCGAACGCCGTCGCCCGGTCGCCGCGATCCGCAACACCGTCTTCCGCAACGTCATGCGCATTCCGGTCGTCAGCAACTACCTGCGCGCGGGCGACTGGTTCCCCGACCCGTACTACCCCCAGGGCCTGCGCGTCGGCGAGCGCGCCGCCACCGGCTGGCTCCCGCCGCAGCCCTGGGTGCTCGACGAGCACGGCGAGCGGCTCCGCTTCGACGACGCTCGCGGCCCGGAATGGACCCTCCTGACCCTCGACCGCGCCGACGTCCCCGCCAGCCCCCAGACCCCCGACCGCGCCTGGTCCCACGCCGGGGTGCGCACGCTGCGGCTCGCGCCCGCGGGCAGCGCCCCGGGGCCGGACACGCTGGTCGACGTCGACGACGCCCTGGTCGCCTGGATGCGCGAGCGCGACGCCGGCGTGCTGGTCCTGCGTCCCGACGGCTTCGTCTTCGCCGCCGCGCCCGCCCCGAACCTGCTGCCGCAGTCCCCGATGCTCACCCGCCCGCACCGTCAGGAGGAGCCCGCATGAGCTCACCGACCTCGCCGCTGTCGGAGAAGACCGTCCGCGTCACCGTCCAGGGCCCGCACGGCCAGCAGGGCAGCAAGGACGTCTTCGTCGCCGAGACCGGCGACGGCCCACCGGTGCTGCTGCTGCACGGCGGCGGGCCCGGCGCGTCGGGGGTGCCGAACTACCACCGCAACATCGACGCCCTCGCCGCCGCCGGGTACCGCGTCATCGTCCCGGACCTGCCCGGCTACGGCCGCTCGGGCAAGGGCATCGACCAGTCCGACCCGTTCGGCTACCTCGCCGACACCGTCCGCGGCCTGCTCGACGAGCTCGGCCTGGCCCGCGCCCACCTCGTCGGCAACTCCTACGGCGGCTCCGCCGCGCTGCGCCTGGCCCTGGACACGCCCGACCGGGTCGATCGACTCGTGCTGCTGGGACCCGGCGGGATCAACACCACTCGCGCGCTGCCCACCCCCGGGCTGACGGCGCTGCTGAACTACTACACCGGCGACGGGCCGTCCCGGGAGAAGGTAGAGACCTTCATCCGCACCCACCTCGTCTTCGACGACACCGCCATCCCCGACGAGGCCATCGAGGCCCGCTACCAGGCCAGCATCGACCCCGAGGTCGTCGCCGACCCGCCGCTGCGCCGACCCTCCGGCCCCGGAGCGCTGCGCACGCTGTGGCGCATGGACCTCGCCCGCGACCGCCGGCTGCGCCGCCTGCCCACCCCCACCCTGGTGATCTGGGGCCGCGAGGACCGCGTCAACCGCCCCTGCGGCGGCCACACCCTCGCCACGACCATGCCCGACGCCTCCCTGCTCCAGCTCGCCCGCACCGGGCACTGGGTCCAGTTCGAGCGCTCCGAGCTGTTCAACCACGTCGTCGGCGCCTTCCTGCGATGACCCCGCGAGAGGAGCACCCCGTGACCACCACCCACACCGCGTCCGACACCGCACCGGCCACGTCGATCTTCGGCAAGGTCCACCTGGGCTACCTGGTCATCGAGACCGAACACTTCGCCGACTGGCACCGATTCGGCGTCGACGCCATCGGCCTCCACGCCGACGAGCTCGGCGCCCAGGCGATGCGCTTCCGCATGGACGACCACCAGTGCCGCTTCCTGCTCCAGCGCGGCCCCGCCGAGGACGTCACCACCATCGGCTGGCAGTTCGACGACCACGCCACCTTCGACGACGTCATCGACCGCGTCCGCCGCCACGGCGTCCCCGTCGTCGAAGGCACCGCCGACGAGGCCGCGCTGCGCGGCGTCGAGCGCCTGCTGCGCTTCCCCGGTCCCAAGGGCCTGACCCAGGAGATCTTCACCCGCCCCGTCCTCGACCCCGCGCCGCTGCAGATGCACCAGCGACGATTCGTCACCGCCGAGGGCGGCATGGGCCACATCGCCCTGACCTCCACCAAGCCCGGTCAGCTGCGCGGCTACTACGACACCGTCTTCGACGCCCGCCTCACCGACTACATCGACGAGACCATCAGCGGTCTCAAGCTCAAGATCCGGTTCCTGCGGGTCAACGAACGCCACCACTCCATCGCCGTCGCCTCCACCCAGGGACTGCGTCTCGACCCGATCCGCACCCGGGTCCAGCACCTCAACGTCGAGGTCGCCGACCTCGACGACATGGTCGAGGCCTACCAGCGTGTCCAGAACCTCGGGTTCGCCATGGCGCTCGCGGTCGGGCAGCACACCAACGACCGCGAGCTGTCCTTCTACGCCCAGACCCCGTCGGGGTTCGAGTGGGAGGTCGGCTGGAACCCGATCTACGTCGACGAAACGACCTGGGAACCCGCCACCTATCAAGGCATCAGCGTGTGGGGACACACCCCGGTCGGGCAGACCGTGATCGACAAACTCGCCCAGTTCCGGCAGGCCGCCCGCTCCCTGCGCCACACCGAGGACGTCGTCCCCGCCCTCGCCGGCCCCGGCATCGAGGACTACACGCGCGAACCCGCACCGGCCCGCCGCGCCCCCTCGACCCGCCCCATGGCCACCGGCCTCGGCTGACTCACTACAGACCCCGCCTCGACGAGGAGGCCGATCGGTGACCGGATCCGGACGCATCGACGTCCACCAGCACCTGCTGCCCCGCGACTACGTCGCCGCCCTCGAACGCCACGGCATTGCCGAGGCCGGCGGCCGCGCCCTGCCCGCCTGGAGCCCCGAGACGGCGCTGGCGATGATGGACGCCCACCACATCGCCACGGGGATCCTGTCGCTGTCCACCCCGGGCACCCACCTCGGCGACCCCGCCGAGGCCCGCGACCTCACCGCCCGGCTCAACGACACCCACGCCGAACTGGTCAAGGACCACCCCGACCGGTTCGGCATGTTCGCCGCCGTCCCATTGCCCGACGTCGACGCCGCCCTCGAGGCCATCGCGCACGCGGACGACGACCTGCACGCCGACGGGGTCGTCCTGCTCGCCAACCACCGCGGCACCTACCTCGGCGAACCCGCCTTCGACCCCGTGATGGCCGAGCTCGACCGCCGCGGCCTCGTGGTGTTCATCCACCCCGCCGAGCTGCCCGCCCCCGCCGTCGAGGGCATCCCACCCTTCGCCGCGGACTTCCTACTCGACACCACCCGCGCCGCCTACATGCTCGTACGGAACGGCGTCGTCGCCCGCCACCCCGACCTGCGAATGATCCTCTCCCACGCCGGCGGCTTCGTCCCCTACGCCGCCCACCGCATGGCCCTCGGCATCGCCGGCGACATCGGCCGCAGCCCCCGCGACACCCTCACCGACTTCCGGCGCTTCTACTACGACACCGCCCTGTCCGGCAGCCCCTCGGCGCTGCCCTCGCTGCTCGCCTTTGCCCAGCCCGACCACATCCTCTACGGCAGCGACTGGCCCTTCGCCCCCACCAGCGCCGTCAGCTACTTCACCGCCGGCCTCGACGACCACCTCGCCCACGCCCCGTTCGGGCAGAACATCAGCGCCGCCATCGACCACGACAACGCTGCCGCCCTGTTCCCCCGCCTCGCCCGCACGAACGCCGCCGCGCCGACAACGGGCCGCCTGACCACCGCCCGCGGTGCTCTGCGTGACCGCATCGTCCGCGCCGCCGTTAAGCTCGTCGACCCCACCCGGCAATGACCGGCACCAGACCGCGACGGGGCCCGGCGGTCGCCGCCGCCGGCCACACCGTCGCGCTCGCCCGCGACGCCGTCGTCGCCGTTCTGCGGCGCTACCACCGCCTCGACGTCACCATCGACGAGCCACTGCCCGCGGCCCCCGCGCTCATCGTGAGCAACCATGGCTTCGGCGGCATCTTCGACCTCAACGTCTTCGCCGCCTTCGCTGCGCTGCGCGACCCCGGAGTCGGCGGGGACCTCGACATCCTCGTCCACCAGGTGGCCTGGACCCTCGGGGGCGGCCCCGTCCTCGAGGAACTCGGCTGCCATCCCGCGAGCCGCGCCGCCGCCGACGAGGCCCTCTGCGCGGGCCGGCACCTGCTCGTACTGCCCGGCGGCGACATCGACGCTTTCAAGGCCTTCCCCGACCGCAACCGCATCTCCTTTGACGGACGCGAAGGCTTCGCGCGCCTCGCGATCCAGCACGAGGTCCCCATCGTCCCCCTCGTCACCGCCGGCGCCGGCGAGTCGCTGCTCGTCCTCTCCGACGGACGTCGCCTCGCGCAGGCGCTCCGGCTCGGCCGCATGTTCCGGCTCGAAGCGGCACCGATCTCGCTGTCGGTGCCGTGGGGCCTCAACGTCGGCGCGGTCGGCCTGCTGCCCTACCTCCCGTTACCCACGAAACTGGCCACGGCCGTCCTGCCGGCCGTTCGACGGCGGTCCGGGGAGACATCCAGCGACCTCGCCCGCCGCGTGGAGACCCTCATGCAGGCAAAGCTCGACGACCTCACGATGGATCGAACGGCGTTCATCGGTTGATCCCCATGGTGGGTGGGTCTCGCCGCGTGAGGCACGAGTCAACGACGAGTACCGCCGGGATCTCGTGCCACGTCCGGACACGGAAGATCACCTGAGCGGGCGTTGTCTCAGGTCAGGATGGGTGGAGACGAAGGGAATCGAACCCTCAACCCCCGCCTTGCAAAGATGGACGATCACGTAGCCCAAGGCCTCTACCAGCAACAACGGTCGCGCCGGGAGTCACTAGGTGCGCGTGGACCTCGTCGTTGAACCTCGTTTCTTGTCACGAGCCGCGTCACGGACGCTTCGGCACTCGATGGCTGTGTGCAGCGCGCCGGCGGCCATCGACGCCGCGCGACCGGTCGCGCCCTCAGTCGGGTAGGCGGTGCATGTCGACGATCTCGAGCCCGAGGTCGCTGAAGCGCGCGAGGAGCCCGTCGATGTGGGAGCGGTCGATCACGGGTCCGAAGAGGGTGGTCCCGAGGCTCGGGGCCGTTGATCGTTCGAGCTCGGGGAAGGCGGCGAGCGCGGTGTCCGACATCCGCTGGGCGACGGTGAACTCGTAGCGCATTGAGCTCCCCTCCCGTGAGCTGGTCATCGAGGGTCAGTCTGTCCGGGAGGAGGGACGGTGCACGTCGCCCATGTCGGGTGAGGCGGCTCAGAGCAGGCTCATCCGACGCGCGGTCAGGACGGCGTCGCGCCGGGTGTTGACGCCGAGCTTGCGGTAGAGCGACCGGAGATGGCTCTTCACCGTGTTGACGCTGAGGGTGTGTTCCGTGGCGATGCCCTCGGTGGTCAGCATCGACGGCAGGTCGCGGAGCAGCTCGATCTCCCGCCCGGTGAGTGGCGCGGCGAGCTCCGCCGGGCGCTCCACGGCGCGCTCCACCGAGGTGTTCTCGGCCGTGCGCTGTTGCCAGGCCCGCGCGGCGGTCCACGCGGTGAGCACCTCGCCGAGGAACTGTTCCCGCCGGCCGGCTCGGCCGACGAGCGCGACGAGCAGGTCCCGCACGGGTGCGCCCATGTCGTAGAACGCCCGTTTCACGCCCGTCCGCTCGCCCTCGTCGAGTGCGGCGAGCAGGGCCCGGTGTGTCGCCTCGGGCCGCTGTGCGTGCGCGTCGGCGAGGGCCAGCACCAACCAGGCCGTAATGCGGGTCGTGACGACCAGCGCGGGGCGCTCCCCGGCGAGCACGGGGGCGACGGCGGCAGCGGCTCGTTGCGGACGGCTCTCGACCACGGTGAGCGCGGCCATGACCGTGCTGTCGCCGTGGTCGGGCAGGGCTTCGACGACCCGCCGCACGACGGCCATGGCGTGGTCCCGCTCGCCGAG
Organism: Actinomycetospora flava; assembly: GCF_037400335.1. NCBI lineage: Bacteria > Bacillati > Actinomycetota > Actinomycetes > Pseudonocardiales > Pseudonocardiaceae > Actinomycetospora > Actinomycetospora flava. The sequence continues at coordinate 95,180 of NZ_JBBEGM010000017.1, read as the reverse complement.
CTCGAGGGACATGCGGACCTCTCCGAGTGCCGCGAAGGCCACGAGGCCGGGTGAGGGTCGCTCGTCAGGCGGCATGGCGTCCCAGAGCCAGCGCAGTCGGCGGAGGGCCTGCGGGCGCTCGGGCAGCCGGTCGAAGGCGATGACGGCCTCCCCGGAGCGGGCGACGGCGTCGACCTCGGGCGAGACCCTGCCGCCCTGGAGCAGCGCCAGGGACACCGCTGCCTGCTTCGCCGCGTCTTCGACGTCGAGCATGAGGTGGGCGGACCAGGCGGCGAGCATGTGCGCGTAGGCGAGGCGCGGGGACGAACCCCACCCCCGCTCGCGAGCGAACGCGATGGCCTGTTCGGCCCAGCGTCGGGAGTCGGCGACCTCGCTGAGCCCCGCCGCCGAACCCGCCAGCTGGTTGAGGCAGTCCAGGACGAGGTGATCGAGACCCTGGTGGCGGGCCAGGCCCAGCGCTGCCTCCAGGTCGTCGCGGGCGTCGCGGTAGTCGCCGGCGGCGATGCGCACGGCGGCGCGGTTGGCGCGCATGAGCAGCTCGAGATGGACGCCTTCGGGTCCGGCGGACCACTCGGCCGACCCGACCGCGGACGACATCGCGATCGCCCTCGGGATGTCGCCGTGCAGGCGCGCGCGGCTGGTCTCGACGAGCTCGACGAAGCGACACAGACGGGCGGGCGGTTCGGGGCTTGCCTTGCGGAAGCGGGACAGGGCCTCGTCGCCGCCCACGAGGTCACCGTCCTCCAGCGCGACGAGCGCGACAACGAGCGTGACCTCGGGATCGGCGAGCACGCCGGGCGAGCAGCTGGCGAGCAGCTCCCGGAGCCGCCGGCCGCCCCCGGCGAGCAGGAGCCGCAGGCCGTGCCCGGTGAGCAGGGAGACGACCAGGTCGTCGTCGGCCGCGGCGACGGCGTGCTCGAGCGCGGCGTCCGGGTCGTCGGCGTCGATGAACCACCGGGCCGCGCGGCGGTGCTGGGCCCGCGCGGCCACCAGGTCGCGGCGCCGTAACTCGGCCTGGAGGTAGCTGCGCAGGAGCGAGTGGAAGCGGTACCAGTCCCCGCCGCCGCCGAGGCGTTGGACGAGGGCGTTGGCCTGCTCGAGCCGCTCGAGGATGGCGCCGGCGTCGGCTCGGCCGGACAGGCGCCCGGCGAGCTCGCCCGAGAGTTCCTCGGCTACGCACACGTCGAGCAGGAAGCGGACGATGTCGTCCGGGAGCCGGTGCAGGATCTCGGCCACGAGGTACTCGGCGACCCCGCGTTCGTCGCCGGCGAACCGGGCGACGAACTCCGCTGGGGCGTCCTGCTCGACCAGCGCGAGGATGGCCAGGCGCGTGGCGGCGGGCCAGCCCTCGGTGCGCTGCCACAACGTGTGGAGGACGTCGCGGGGCAGGGCGATGCCCTGGAGCTCGACGGCCGACGTCACCTCGTCGAGGTCGAACCGCAACGCCTCGGCGCGCACGCCGATCAGCCGCCCGTCGAGTTTGAGGCGGTGCAGGGGCAGGCCGAGGTCACGGCGCGTGCCCAGGACGAGCTGGAGGTTGGGCGGCAGACCGCCGAGGAGATCGGCCAGCGTCTCCCGGACCTCGCCGTCGGGGAGCTCGTGCAGGTCGTCCACGACGAGGGTGACCCCGGTCGCGAGCTCCTCGACCGCCTCGACGAACTCGGCCATGAACGCCGGCTCGCAGGTCCGCGGCGGCTCGAGGCCGTCGAAGACGCTCGTCGGCTCCGTGAGGCCCGCGTTGCTCGCGGCAGCACTGAGCGCGCTGAGGACGGCTGTCCACCAGCGCGCAGGGTCGGCGTCATGGCGGTCGCAGGCCACCCACGCCACGATCTGTCCCGCGTCCTGGAGAGCCCTGGCGTACTGCGCGAGCAGCGTCGACTTGCCGTAGCCGGCGGGGGCGCACACCTCGATGACGTGACCCCGATCCGGCCCGCCACTCGTGTCCGTCGGGCCGGGCAGGCTGCGCAGCAGCCGCGTGCGCTCGAGTCCGGCCGCGGGCAGGCGGGGAATCGAGATCTTGGCGCGCGTCACCCGCGGCCTGGCGCCCACGGACTTGAGCACGGATTCAGTGTGAGCGAGATCCTCTTGCCGGGACAGTCCCCAACACAGCGGCACCGACTGCACCGAACGGACTCGCTCTTTGTTGCGCGACCACAGCTCACCCACGACGGGTGGCGCTCGTCGCGGGAGCACCGACCACGGTCTGGCACCGGAACACGTCGTCCCCGACGTACGGAGGAAGGGACCAGATGGCCACGTTGACGGTATGGAAGTTCGACTCGCCCGAGGGCGCGGACACCGCGGTCGAGACGTTGCAGTCGCTGGAGAAGCAGGAGCTGATCACCGTGCACGACGCGGCCACGGTCTCGTGGCCACAGGACGCCCGGAAGCCGCAGACGCGCCAGCTGCACGACATGGTGGGTAGCGGCGCACTGGGTGGGATGTTCTGGGGGCTGCTGCTCGGGCTCATCTTCTTCGTCCCGCTGCTGGGCGCCGCGGTCGGCGCCGCGTCCGGCGCCCTCGGCGGTGCCCTGTCCGACGTCGGGATCGACGACGACTTCATCAAGGAGACCCGCGAGAAGGTCACGCCGGGCACGTCGGCGCTCTTCGTGATGACCTCGGACGCGGTGCTCGACAAGGTGCACGACGCCTTCGCCGGCCAGCACCCCGAGCTCGTCCGCACGAACCTGTCCAACGATCAAGAGGACGCCCTGCGCCACGCGTTCGCGTGACGACCCGGGTGCGGAGCGGCCCGTGGTGAGGGTGCTGGCCCCGACGCTGGCGGGGTACCGGTCGGGATGGCTGCGCCGGGACGTCGTGGCCGGGGCGACGGTGTGGGCGGTCCTGGTGCCCGAGTCGCTCGCGTACGCGACCATCGCCGGCGTCCCACCGGTGGTCGGGCTGTATGCGGCGGCCCCGGCCCTAGTGCTCTACACGCTGGTCGGCAGCTCGCGCCAGCTGGTGGTCGGGCCGATGGCCGCGACGGCCGCCCTGTCGGCCGGCGTGATCGCCGACCTCGGGCCCGGCCTCGACCCGACCGCCGCGACCACCGGCCTGGCGATCACGGTCGGGCTCGTCGCCCTCGTCGCCGGGGCGTTCCGGCTCGGATTCCTGGCCTCGTTCATCTCCGAGCCCGTCCTCAAGGGCTTCATCGTCGGGCTCGCGCTGACCATCGCGATCGGCCAGCTGCCCAAGCTGCTCGGGATCGAGAAGGGCGAGGGCGACTTCTTCGCCCAGCTCGCCCACCTGCTCACCCACCTCGACGAGACCAACCTCCTCGCCCTGGTCGTCGGGGTCGGTGCCCTCGCCGTCGTGCTCGGGCTGCGCCGCAGGCTGCCGGTCGTCCCCGGATCACTCGTGGCCGTGGCGCTGGCCATCGCCGCGGTCTGGCTGTTCGGCCTCGACACCCGCGGGGTGGACGTGGTCGGCGCGATCCCGTCCGGCCTCCCACCGCTCGGCCTGCCCGACATCCCGTGGTCGGGCTACCTCGACCTGGCCGGCGGGGCGGTCGGTGTGGCGCTGGTCGGGTTCGTCGAAGGCCTCGGGGCGGCCAAGACCTACGCCGAACGACAGGGCCAGACCGTCGACGCCGACCGGGAGCTGCTCGGCCTCGGCACCGCGAACCTCGGCGCCGGGCTCGCCGCGGGCATGGTCGTCAACGGGAGCCTGTCGAAGACCGCGGTCAACGGCGGCGCCGGCGCCCGCAGCCAGGTCTCCGGCCTCACCGCTGCGGTCCTCACCGTGCTCACCCTGCTGTTCCTCACCGGGCTGTTCACAGCACTGCCCGAGCCGGCCCTGGCCGCGATCGTCATCGCCGCGGTCATCGAACTGATCGACATCGGCGCCCTCGCCGGGCTCTACCGGATGTGGACCCGTCGCCTCGGAGCGATCTACGGGCCGGCGGCCAGAGCCGACTTCGTCGCCGCGGTCGCGGCCGTACTCGGAGTGCTGATCTTCGACACCCTGCCCGGGCTCGTCATCGGAGTCGCGCTCTCGCTGGTCCTGCTGCTCTACCGCTCGTCACGCCCGAACATCGCCCTCCTGGGCCGTGTACCGGGCGACCACGACCTCTGGCTCGACCGCGACCGCCACCCTGACCTCGACGTGCCCGACGACATCGTCGTCGCTCGGGTCGAAGGCGGGCTCTTCTTCGCCGACGCCGACCACGTCCGCGACCAGCTGCTCGCCCTGACCCGTCCCGACGAGCAGGGGCGCCGGCCTCGAGGCATCGTGCTCGACGCCCGCACCGTGCCGTTCGTCGACGTGACCGCGGCGCGCATGCTCGCCGCCCTCGACCAGACCCTGCGGGGCGCGGGCTCGGCGCTCGCGCTCGCCCGCGACATCGGCCAGGTCCGCGACGTCCTACAGATCAGCGGAGGCAGCGTCCTGCCCGTCCACAGCTCCCTCGACGACGCGGTCGCCGCACTGCGGGCCGGCCCGCCCGCCGCCGACAGCTGACGAGGTCACCTCACCCGGTTCGGGGGGAGCGCTCCGCGCACGAGCGATCACACCATCGGCACACGTCTCCACCGAACCGACGGCTCGTCGAGGAGCAACGTATGACCGACATCCCGGCCGCCCGGCCGGACCGCCGTCGCCGCCTGCCCCTGGAGGACTACGCGGCGATCACCGCGACCGTGCTCGTCGTCCTCGCGCTGGCGGGGGCGATCATCGTCGCGAGGGGCGCGCTCGTGCTGGTGTTCGTGGGCTTCTTCCTCGCCACCGGGATCGAACCGGCGATCCGGTGGTTCGTGGCCCGGGGCCTGCGCCGGGGCCTGGCCGTGGCCGTCGTCGTGCTGCTCGTCCTCGTGGTCCTCGTGGGTCTCGCCGCCGTGCTGATCGTCCCGGCCGTCAACGAGATCAGCTATCTGGTCGCCGAGCTCCCGGACAGGCTCGCCGCCCTCGGCGATCGGCTCGGCGGGCCTGGCAGCAGCGTCGGGGGCGCGCTGTCCGACCCCACCCAGCACCAAGGGCTGCAACAATCCCTCTCCGGGCTCGGCACGGTCGTCGCCGCCGGGGCCGCCGCGGTGTTCACCGTCCTCGGTGCCCTGTTCGGCGGAGTGTTCGCGACCGTCACCGTGCTGGCGCTGCTGGTCTACTTCTCGCTGGCCATGCCCCGCATCCGCGCCGGCATGGACCGTCTGCTGGCGCGGGAGGAGCGCATCGCCGCCGCCGAGGCCGCCCTCGGGCGCATCGGTGGCTACGTCTCGGGCCAGCTGGTCGTGTCCGGGATCGCCGGCCTGGCCGCGTTCGTCTTCTTCCTGCTCGCGGGCGTTCCCTACCCCGCGCTGCTGGCGCTCGTGGTCGCCGTCCTCGACGCCATCCCCCAGATCGGTGCGACCTTGGCGTCGTTCGTCGCGGTCGTCGCGGCCCTGACCGTGAGCCTTCCCCTGGCCATCGTGACGCTCGTCTACTTCATGATCTACCAGGGTGTCGAGAACTACCTCGTCGCGCCGCGGGTGTTCTCCAAGGCCATCGAGCTCTCCCCCGTCGGCGCCTTCGTCGCCATCCTCATCGGCGGCGCCGCCGCCGGGTTGCTCGGCGCGATGACGGCCCTTCCGCTCACGGCCGCCGGCAAGGTCGTCATCGGTCACGTCCTCTCCGAGCGGGCCGGACGAACCACCGACGCCGATGCCCTCGGCGACCAGCCGGCACGCTCCGACCAGTCCGAGAAAGAGGACGAGCATGCCTGACGCACCACGGCCCAAGCAGGCCTCGACCGGCCCCGGCGCGAACGCACGCTGGATCGTCGGGGGCGTCCTGCTCGTCCTGGCCGTGATCTTCATCCTTGAGAACCGCGACCCGGTCGGTATCCGGCTGCTCATCCCGCTCGTGATCATGCCGCAATGGGCCGCACTGACACTGACCCTCGTCATCGGCTTCATCGTCGGGATGCTGGTGTCGCGCCGCCGCAAGTGAGGCGGTCGATCCATGTGGTTCTGGCCAAAGGGCGACAGGCTGACACCCCGCCGCGCGGTGCAGATGATCGTGCTCGCGACGGTGTCGGTCGTCCTCGTCGCCGGCCCCGCGGTGTGGCTCACCGACCGCCGGGACTTCCCGACCCTCGGCCTGGCGTGGTGGTGGGCCCTGCAGACCGCCACCACGATCGGCTACGGCGACATCGTCCCCCACACCGTCCTGGGCCGGGTCGTCGGCGCCGTGCTCATGGTCGAGTCCACGGCGTTCATCGCCATCGTCACCGCCGGGATCACGTCCGCCCTGGTCAACCGTGCTCGCCGCGAGGACCTCGCCGACGGACTGCCGACCGCTGATGGTGACCTCGACACGCGCCTCGACGAGCTCGACGAGCGACTGGCCCGCATCGAAAGAGCACTGCGTCGCCTCGAGGAAGGATCTCGCTCGGACCGAGCGCCGCCAGAGTGAGCAGCCACACCACCCGTCCCGGGCCCCGGCCCACCCCGAACGGGTGAGACGTCGAGCTCGCCTCCAGGGCAAGGCTCAGCCCAGGCACCACCGTCCGCTCGACGGTGTCTCGGAGGTCAGGGACGTCGAACGGGAGGTTCCTCGGTGCTGCCGCTCCGCGAAGTGACCGCGACCGATGTGGAGCGGATGACCGGCAAGCTGTTCCTGAGCATCCGGGACGCGCGGTCGGCCTTCTGGGTCCTCCTGGCCCTCGCCGCGATCATCGCGAGCGCCGGGGCGGTGGCCGACTCGGACGCCACCGTCATCGGCGCGATGATCGTCGCGCCGCTCATGACCCCGATCCTCGGTTCGGCACTCGCGCTGATCCTGGCGGACCGCCGACGCCTGCTCGCGAGCGTCGCCCTCGTCGTCGGCGGGGGCGTCGTGGTCGTCGTCCTCGAGTGTCTGCTGGGTCTGCTCACCCCCGAGCCGGTCGTGGCGGCGACGAATTCGCAAGTGGCCGGGCGGGTCGACCCGAAGCTCATCGACCTGGTCGCGGCGCTCGCGACCGGAGCGGTGGGCGCCTTCGCGCTGGTCCGGGCGGACGTCTCCGACACCCTGCCCGGCGTGGCGATCGCCATCTCCCTAGTGCCGCCGCTCGCCGTCGTCGGCCTCACCCTCGAGTCGGGCGCGCCCGACCAGGCGGCCGGCGCCCTGCTCCTGTTCGCGACCAACGTGTCGGCCATCATCGCCACGGGCACCACGGTGCTGCTGGCCTACCGGGTCCGGGCGAGCGCCGACGCGGCCGGCTGGCCGGTGGGCACCCTGCGGGCCGGACGGTGGCGGTCGTGGGCGCCTCGCTGATCGTGGTGGCGGTCCCGCTCGGGGTCGGCAGCTACCAGGTCTTCCGCGCCCAGAGCATCGTGACCGCGGCGCAGCCGGTGGCCGACGACTGGGCGCGGTCGCGGTCATGGCAGGTCGTCGACGTGACGATGCAGCAGGGCGTGCTGCAGATCGTGGCCGGCGGGCCACCGCCGGGGGCCGACCCCGGCGCCCTGCGCGCCGCACTCGACGGAGCAGGGCTCGCCGACGTCTCCGTTCGACTGTCCGAGGTCCTCGGCGGCTCACGCGACCTGCCCGCGAGCACGCCGCCCTGACCCCGACGGGGAGGAGGTCTCAACGGCGCTTCCCTCGATCCACCCACTCCGGGTGACGCCACGAGCGCGGGTCCCTCGCCAGCGTGACAGCACGACACCGCCTCGACTCACTCTGCGAGGCAGCACCCGTGAGAGGACGAGGTCACCGTGGCCGACGACACCGCCCCCACCGCCCGGCCCGAGATCGTCGCGGCGGCGACCGCACTGGAGTCCCGCTTCCCGTTCGCCGACGACGCGGCGTTCGACGATGCTCGGCGCGGCTACCTCGGCACGGTCCCCGACGGCCTGGTCCACGCCGAGGACGGCCGGGTCGTCTGGAACGCCGAGACCTGGACCCCCGCCCTGGGCGGTTCGCGTCCCGACACCGTCAACCCCAGCCTCTGGCGTCAGGCGCAGCTGGTCGCGATGCACGGTCTTTACGAGGTCACCGAGGGCATCTACCAGGTCCGCGGGCTCGACCTGTCGAACATGACGATCGTCGAGGGTGAGCGGGGCGTCATCATCATCGACCCGCTGATCTCGACCGAGACCGCCGCCGCCGGCCTCGCGCTCTACCGCGAGCACCGCGGCGACCGCCCCGTCACGGCCATGATCTACACCCACAGCCACGTCGACCACTTCGGCGGCGCGCGCGGCGTCGTGTCGGGCGACGACGTCGCCGCCGGCCGCGTCCCGGTGCTGGCCCCGCGGGGCTTCCTCGAGCACGCCGTCGCCGAGAACGTCTACGCCGGCACCGCCATGGGCCGCCGCGCGGCGTACATGTACGGCGCCGCCCTGCCGGCCGGACCGGCCGGTCAGATGGGCGCCGGGCTGGGCATGACCACCTCGACCGGCACCGTCACCCTCATCCCGCCGACCACCGACATCACCCACACCGGCCAGGAGGAGACCCTCGACGGAGTCCGGATCGTCTTCCAGGTCACCCCCGGCACCGAGGCTCCGGCGGAGATGAACTTCCACTTCCCCGACCGCCGCGCCCTGTGCATGGCCGAGAACGCGACCCACACCCTGCACAACCTGCTGACCCTGCGCGGCGCGGTCGTGCGCGACCCCCGCGCTTGGGCGCACTACCTCACCGAGGCCATCGAGCTGTTCGCCGACGGCACCGACGTCGAGTTCGCCTCCCACCACTGGCCGACCTGGGGTGGCGAGCGGATCGTGGCGCTGCTGTCCCAGCAGCGCGACCTCTACGCCTACCAGCACGACCAGACCCTGCGGCTGCTCAACAAGGGCTACGTCGGCGCCGAGATCGCCGAGATGCTGGAGATGCCGCCCGCCCTCGAAGCCGCCTGGAACACACACGGCTACTACGGCTCGATCAGCCACAACGTCAAGGCCGTGTACCAGCGCTACATGGGCTGGTTCGACGGCAACCCCGCCAACCTCTGGCGCCACCCGCCCGAGATCGCCGGACAGCGCTACGTCGACGCGATCGGTGGGCCCGAGGCCGTCCTTGCCGCTGGGCGACGCGCTTACGACGACGGCGACTTCCGCTGGACCGCCGAGCTCGTCAGCCACCTCGTGTTCGCCGACCCCGACAACACCGCCGCCCGCGAGCTCGAGGCGGACGCGCTCGAACAGCTCGGGTTCGGCGCCGAGAACGGCCCCTGGCGCAACTTCTACCTCACCGGCGCCCTCGAGCTCCGCGGCACCTCGGTCGGCACCCCCACCGTCGCCGCCTCGCCGGACATGATCGCCCAGCTCACCCTCGGCCAGCTCTTCGATAGCGTCGCCATCCAAGTCGACGGCCCGAAGGCCTGGCACCTCACCTCCGCCGTCGACTGGACCATCGACGACACCGCCTACTGGTCCCGCCTCGCCAACGGCGTCCTCACCCACGGCGAGGGCACCGCACGCGACGGCGCGGACGCGCGAGTCACGATCGGTCGATCCGACCTGTTGAGCCTGCTCGCCGGTGCCACGAGCCCCGAGGGCCTCTCCTCGTCGGGCCGGCTCACCATCAACGGGTCCGACGACGTCCTGACCACCCTGCTCGGAGTCCTCGATCCCCCCGACCCCGACTTTGCCATGGTCACTCCCTGAGGCTCGAGGAGCCGGGATGGGCCCTGCCGTCGGGGCGGTCCTGCCACTGGGCATTGGGGTGGCCCTGAGCCCGATACCGATCATCGCGGTCGTGCTCATGTTGGCCACCCCTCGAGGGCGGATCAACGGACCTGCCTACGTCATCGGGTGGGTCCTCGGGCTCGCCGTCGCCGGCACCGTCGTGCTCGCGATCTCGGCCAGCGTCGGCGCCTCTGACGAGCAGGACCGACCCGCGCCTTGGGTCTCGGTCCTGAAGCTTGTGCTCGGGATCGCACTCGTTGTGCTGGCGGTGCGTCAGTGGCGCCGCCGCCCTCGCCGCGACGACGAAGCGGCGCTACCGGGCTGGATGAGCTCGATCGACTCCTTCGGCCCGGGCAAGGCCATCGGGCTCGCCGTGGCGCTGTCGGCGGTGAACCCGAAGAACCTCCTGCTCGTCGTCGCCGCTGCGACCGCTATCGCTCAGACCGGCGTCAGCGTCGGCGGCCAGGCCGTTGCGCTCGCCGTCTTCGTCGTCCTCGGCACCCTCGGACCAGGACTTCCCCTCGGTGCCTACTACGTGCTCGGCAACCGCAGCGCCGACCTCCTCGACGGACTCCGGCGATGGATGACCACCCACAACTCGGCGATCATGGCCGTGCTCCTCGTGGTCATCGGGCTCAAGCTGGTCGGAGATGGCCTCGCGGCGCTGCCCTGAGCCCCCGCCGGCCGATTCCTGGGCTCCGGGCAGTCGAGAGCTGGCCGAGATGAACGTAAGAGCGGTTACGTCTCCCGCCACGTCCGTGTCCGGACGATCGTCCTCACCCTGTACTTAGCAGGAGTTCACGCAGGTCACAGCGGTGGAGACGAAGGGAATCGAACCGTCAACCCCCGCCTCGCAAAGATGGACGATCCCGTTGACCAGGGCCTCTACCAGCAACAACCTTTGCTGTGAGGCGTCACTCGATGCTCCGTAGCATCGCCGCTTGACCCTGGTTCGTGCCACGAGGCGTGCCATGGCGACGGCTGGCACCCTGCTGGACCAACCATTAACGGGGTGGCTGGCTCAGGGCACCCGAGCGGCGACCCGCGTTCTCTGCGATGTCGGAGCGCTCAGCGTTCGATGAGTCGCATCTGCTCTTCGTGGGCGTCCTCGGCCGGCGGGAGATCGTCACCAGCCCGATCCCGAGCTCGCGCGTGCGTAGTGACGGCCGGCGCCTGTCCTGCTCGCGGTGGCCCGGGGCTGGTCGTGACCGACGACAAGCTCGACGGCCTGGCCGCCGCGGTCGATGAGGCCCTCGAGCCGGCCACGTTCGAGGCGCTGCGCGATGTCTGGCCGACCGGTTCCCAGAGCCGGAGCTCGCGGGCTGAACCGGGGCAGCCGGCGCCGCCCAACGCCGAGGAGCTCATCGCGAAGATGCGCGCGAACGGGCTCGAGGACCCCGATACGACGTAAGGTCGTAGATGGACGGCCCGGCCCCATCCCCCCGGGGCCCGGGCCGTCCACCTGTAGTTCGGGTTTCGCGCAGTTCGTGTTCTCAATGTTGGCGAAGTTCGTACGGATGCCCTTGAACCGCTCGCGGCCGAACCAACGAACTCGCCCGGGACGGTGATGGCGGCCTACGTCGAGATAGTCTTGATCGCGCTCGCCAGGAGCGGCCCGTGGTGCCCGTTCGCCCAGGTCGCGAGCACTCGGGTCGTCGGTAGCCGTCGGGCTGGGATCGGCTCCTGATCGACCTCGCGACGGACTCGCTCAAGAGACGGCTCGTGTTCGGGTGCGACATGCAGCCACTGGGCCTGCAGGTTGGGGTGCGTGAAGGTCACGAAGACTTGCGGCATAGATCGAACGTTAGATAGTCGACCACAACTCGGGTCGGAGTTTCTTGGGCCTGCCCCGAGTTGCTCAGCCGCCTTGGGTCATGATGCGGTCGTACGGGGTCGTTGCACGGTCGGCGCGAGCGCGGAGGGGATCGTTGCGAAGAGCGTGCCGGACGGGCTCGTCGACCCGGAAACGAGCTAGTACAGCTGTCTCAGCGCGCGGCGCAGGTGCTGAGCAGGCATCCTGGTCGACAAGCAGGGCATGACTGGCCGCAAGATCGAGTACCACACGGTCCCCTACCGCAGCATCTCGTCCCCCGCTGCCGGATGTCCTGGGCTCAGATTCGACCGCGAGCACGGACGTCAGAGTGCCGGTGATGAAGTGGGCAGCATCGCGGACTGCTTCGAACGTTCGAACTCGACTGACACAGCTTCGGGTTCGCCGAGCTCGTACTGGTTGCGGCTGCGCACCTGGGGCCGCTGGGATCGCGCTCTGCGCCGCAAGGGGTTCGACTCGACGCCGGTCCGCGGGGTGGACGCCCGCCGGGTCTAGTTCACCGCCGAGGGGGTCGACGACGCGTTCGGCGGCTACTTCACCAAGATCGCCTGCGAGGTGACCGCGTCTGACGCGAAGGACTCCCGTGCGGGCCGCTCGCCGTTCGCGATCCTGCGCGACGCCGTCGAGACTACAACGCCGACGACCTCGAGCTGTGGTGGGAATCGGGAGCGTCGCATGGCCGCCGGCAGTTGACCTGGCCGCAGGGAGGCCGGGACCTGCGGGCGATGGCCGGTGTGCGGAGGAATCCGACGAGGGAGATCGCCGCCGAAGACGTCGGCACCGAGGACGGGATCGCGTTCGAGGGCGACGCGTGGAAGCAGATCGTCCGCGGCCGGCACGAGATAGAGCTGCTCGACCCGTGGGAGACCGACGGCGTCACCGCCGTGACCGGGTGGCTCGATGCTCGCGAGCTCGGTTGGACACCCGCTCGGAAGCCACCCGCGCGAGACGGCCTCGGTCATTTCGGGTGGTGCGCGAGGCGAGGGCTGTGCTGGTGCGCGGGGGTCCGTGAGGGCTGGTGGTGGGGCAACTGAAGCTGCACACGCTGAGGGGGTCGCCGGCGAGCACCGTGACGGCGGCCGATTACGTAGAGCGCCGCACCAAGGATCGCGTGCGAGATGCTCAGTGTCACCACAAGTAGCATGTCCGTCACCGTCCGTCCCGGATGGTCGGTGTGCGTTCAACCTTAGGGTCGGTAGTACGGGTACATCTATTACGCAGTGTCGGAAATTGGGGCTGAGCGGGTGTCAGTGCCCGACCGTGCGGGCCGCGTCAGCACCACCACTTGCGAGCGCAGTACCCGCCGGTCAGCGCGCCATCGGGGAGATTGCGGTCGCGGTCGTCGTTGTCGACGTCCACCTCGGTGTCGCCGGTGGGTCCAGGGGTCGACGAGCAGTTCCGCCCGCTGAACTGGTCCTGCTCGCCAGCTCGGCCATGACGGCGTCGGATGCGTCGTTTCGGCCCTGGTAGATGCCGGTGCGGTAAGCGCCGACCATGGACTTGTCGAGGTCCTGCGGGGCCAGGGAGGACGTCGAGCGGTAGCTGAGAGACACGTAGCGAAGCTCCCGGCCGTAGCGGTCCTTGTCGACTCCGGGCCCGCGGGTCAAGGCGACGATCCGTGCCGGGTTTACCAACGAGCTCTCTGCTGCAGCGGTGGCGTCCCGTCCGCCGGCTGTATCGGCTCTACAGCTGTCGATGCCGAGCACTCGGATGCGCCGCGGTCCCACCTCGAGGTGTCGCCGTCGACGACCCGCGTCGCGGTGACCTGCTCCGCGCCGGGAGGCAGCGTTGGGGTCGCGGCAGCGGATCGGCCGCCGCCTCTTGCGCCCACACCTCTCCCAGGGTGGCCGGCCGCGCGGGAGCAGGCGGTGTGGCGGGGACGGCCATCTTGCCTGCGATGACCAGGACGACGAGGACGACGAGGACGACGAGGACGCCGACCGTCTCCAGAAGATGTTGCGCAGCGAGCGGCCGAGGGGCTGCTTGGGCGGCGCTTGCCGGGGTTGGTGGCGCGATCCGTGGTTCGTCATCGTTGGCCCCGTTACTTCTTGATCAAGCCTCACTCGGGCTTGATCAAGAAGGTAACGGGGCCGGGCCGGGGCAGGCGGCGTCACCGCGGGGCATTGGGGGCGTCAAGCGGCGCCGTCGAGTTGCCGGAGCAGGGTGGACCAAGCGAGGTGTTGGCGTGTCTACGCAGCACAACAGCTTCGACTGTTCTCTGTCACTCCGCGTGGTCGCCGGAGAGCGCGAAACCCTCCGGGTGAACTTCACCTGTATGGGAGATTCAGTTCGTTAATTACACGTACCTTCCCGAGCATGCTGATCCTGTTCGCCTCACCGGTGGATGCCAGATCTTCCGTATGAGCGCCGAGTCACCCGGAGAACCGATGGCGGGACCCGTCCTGCCGCCATCGGGTCCGCCGTGGCTGTCGCACCGGGAGCTACAGGTGCTCGCCCTGGTGGCCGAGGGCCGGTCGAACCGCCAGATCGGCACCGCCCTCGGTCTGTCGCCGCTGACGATCAAGGCTCACTTGTACCGGATTGGGAAAAAGCTCGACAGCGGCGACCGTGCGCACATGGTGGCGTTGGCGATGCGGGCCGGGGTCATTGTTTGAGCGCATGGCCCCGTGCCGCGGCCCTCGTAGACCCGGGGCCCCGACGTCGCCAGCCGCTCGAACCGTGCGCTCCACTCCGTCGGCTCCACACTGCAGCGCTTCGTCGGCTATTTCCGGATCGAGCAACCGAGCCGCGAGCAGACTGTGACCATCTTCACTCTAACGGACTACGCGGGCATCCTAGGTGGGGCTGAGCATCACTCTATGTCATTCCTCAAGACGCTGTCCGGGTTCGCGCCCTGGATCGTGTTCACCCTGACGGCGAGCCGGCTCGGACCGGGCGCGGTCGGGGTGGCGTGTCTGCTGGCGCTGGCCGTCGCCGTGGGCCTGATCGCCCGCGAGATGATCAAGGGCGAGTCGCCCAAGCTGCTCGAGGTCAGTGCAGCGGTCGTCTTCCTGGCCCTGGGGATCGTGGCGTTCGCGGTGCCCGGCGTGGACGCCTTCCTCGCCGGCTACGGCCGCGCGCTCGCCGCGGCGGCCCTGGCCGCGATCATCTTCGCGACCCTGCCGGTGATGCCGTTCACCGAGCAGTACGCCCGCGAGAGCGTGCCCCGCGAGTTCTGGCACACCGAGCGCTTCCGGTCGATCAACCGCCGAATCAGCGCGGTGTGGGGCGCGGTGATCGTTGGGATGGCGGTGAGCCACACCGTCGCGGGGACGTTCGACGCACCCGGGGCCGGTGCCGGGTTCCGCCCGACCGACCTCGTGTTCAACTGGGTCGTCCCGGGGCTCCTGATCTGGGCCGCCATCGCCTTCACCCACAAGACGCAGGCCGCCGCGAAGGCCGACCACGACGCGCGCGCGCACGGCGCCCCCGAGGCCACGTCGCCCCGATGAGTCCTGGTTGCTCGGAGACCACTCGAGGTCGAGGCGAGCGTGGGACTCCTTGCACGGCCGCCAGGCAGGAGGAGGGCTGAGTGCAGCGAGCGACGTACACGATCGCCGGCGGGGACTGACTCCGATCGGCTCGCCCGGCAGGCGACGGTCATGGCCTCCTCCACCCTGCGTTTCCTCCAGCGAGCAGGGCTACGCAGGGGCGCCTCCTGCCTCGATGTCGGATGCGGCGAAGGACAGACCACCATCGAGATGGCCCGCGCTGTCGGGGCCACGGGCCGGGTCACCGGTGTCGACCTCGACAACGGCGCCCTGGACATCGCGCGCCGAGCAGCGGACGCCGCCGGCGTTCCGACGTCCTTCCTCCACGCCGACGCCGGACGCGACGGCCTCCCCGACACCGGCGCCGACCTGGGGTTCGCCCGGCTGGTGCTCAGCCACTTGGTGGACCCGATGGGCGTGGTTCGGGCGATGGCCGCGGCGGTGCGTCCCGGCGGGATCGCCGCGGTCGAGGACATCTTCACCCCGACCCTGCGCTCCGAGCCGCCCGTGCCGGCGTTGGACGACCTGATCGACCTCTACTGCGCGACGGTCCGCTTCCACGGCGGCGACCCGACCATCGGACCCCGCCCTCGTGGCCCACCTCACCGCCGCCGGACTGACAGACGTCCACGAGCAGACCGTCGAGAACCTCATGGCCACCGTGGCCCAATAGATGTTCCTCGCCGAACTGCTCGACAACATGCACGACGCCATCGCCACCGCGGGCACCGCAACCCCCGACCGGCTGCGCACCAACCGAGCCGCGGTCGTCGCCGGTGCCCAGCGCCCCGACACCGTGTCTTCCAGGCCCGCATGCACCAGGTCTGCGCCCCTCTCGATCCGGTACACGGTCGTCGAGCTCGATGACGTACTCGCGTCCGACGTCCTGGCCCACCTATGTCGAGATCGCCGGGAGACACGCAGTCGTCGCGACGTGGCCTGGTCGAGAGGAATCGCGGCGTCGCATGCCCATCCTTTGACCAAGCGTCCGGCATGGTCCCGCTTCATCAGGCCCCGAGGCGGCGACGTCCCCGATGTCAGCGAGCCGGTCGCGGACCGAGGAACGCCCCGCGGCCCCCTCCACGGTCGGGATCACGGTGTCAGCAAGCTAGCCTGTTGTGACCCGATCCCTCGAGGGGCACGGACGCAGCGTTCGATGACGCAGCGTGCGGGCCGGCCGGCGAGATTCCGCTGCGGCCGACCGTTCAATCACCGAGGGTCGACGATCGGACGCTGCTCGTTGATCCGACTCGTTGACATCGTCGGCATGGCGTCTTCTCGACGTTTCTCCACCACGCTGACGGGCCACTTCTTGTGCAGAAGTTGATGCGAGAACGCGGAGCTGGGGAGCGCCGTGGCACTCGCCGAGCCCGGGTAGGCCGTTCGGGGCGGCCGCCCGGGCTTCTTCTCGTTCCGGTCCTGCGACTCGTGATGAGCGCCAGTCGATGGGTCCCGCACGATGTGCAGGTCGGCGGGGCCGCGCCCGGCCGGCGCATCGAGTGTCTCGGTGAGACGAGCCCGCCCACGCTCGGCGGCGCTGGGGCGGGCCCGACGGGAGTGGTTCCGCGCGCGGGGCGAGGCGGACAGCGGTGGGCCCTCCGGGGTGCTCGCCCAGCGGCCTGCCGACGTCACGACTGCGCGGCCCGCTCGGCGCGGCGCCCGAGGTCGCGACGCTCATCCTCGCTGGTGCCGCCCCATACTCCGTCGACCTCGCCGTTGGCCAGCGCCCACTCCAAGCAGTCGGCGCTGACCGGGCACTGCCCGCACACCGACTTCGCCGCGGCGAGCCGCACCCGGGCAGGACGGTGATGACCGACCGGGAAGAACAACTCCGGGTCCTCGTCACGGCATTTCGCTCTCGACCGCCAGCTCATCTCCGCACCGTTCCCTTCACCGCCCGCCAAGGAGGGGCGTCGCCCACCGATCGGACCGGCACCCTGTGCTGAGGGCGCCGGTCACACCTGACGTTCCACGACCCCATCCGTCGTCGGCTCCGCCCGGCGCGCGACGGGCGTCGGAACGATCACCGATCCGGACCCGGCGCCGAACCTTCCGGAAACGCGGCACGCGTGGGTCGGGTCGCCACGCACGGCGGCCACCGGTGCCTGCCGGCTCATCGGCGACTCCGGGGCACCTCGCGACCGCGGCGTGGGTCTGGGCCACGCGTCACTGCACCGATGACCGGCTCGCCGCATCGCTGTCACCGAGGGCGACTGAACCAGTCACGATGAGCAACGAGTGGAGAGGTGCCCCCGACACGGTCCTCTGGCACCAGCACCGCGAACGAGTGACTCCGGCCCCGGGCTTGCTCAAGGCTGAGCTCGCGGCAGGGCCGACCCCGAAGGTCGTCCGGGGGGATGGACGACCTGCGGGGCCGGCAGTTCCATGCTGACAGCTTTGGGGGGTTCGGCGAGCGAGGCCGCCCGGTAGGCGACCGCCCGGGGGCTGACAGCACCGCCGGGGGCTGAGCCGATCATCGAAGCCCGAGCGACGCGGCGGACGGCTGTTCCCGCCGAAGTCCGTAGCAGCCTGCCCTACCGGGTTCGGGAGGGGCGGCATGACAGAGGGCGCGAGATCGCGGAGGTGGCGAGCCCGACGAGGACGTTGCCGGCGTCTGGCGGCGGCCTCCTCGACTCTAGGCTCGACCGGTGAACAGCAGCGGGGGCCAGCCCTGCGACTCCCGATCCGAGCCGCCGCGCCCTGAGCGTGCCACCCACGCGGCCGCTGCTGGCCTGCCACCGGGCCCGACCGGCGAGGTCTCGCTCGACAGCACCCGTGAGGTGACCGATGTGCTGTTCGCGCGGGTGGTCGCTGAGCTGGTGCACCGCTCGCATCTGGTCGCCGGTGAGGACCTGTCCTCGATGCTCGATGAGGTCTTGCGCCCCCTCGGACTCCGCGCCGAGATTCTGCTGGTCGACCTCGGACAGCAGACCCTCACCTCGGCGGCACCGAGACCAGCTACGGAGCAGGTCGGGCTGGTGGCGGTCGAAGGCACCCTGGCCGGGCGGGCGTTCCAGCACGGTGAGACCGTGGCCGGGCTCGGCGACGGTCGGATGCTGTGGGTGCCCATCCTCGACGGCACCGAACGTGTCGGTGTTCTGCGCCTGGCCCTCGATCCCGACGTGCGCGTCGACGCCGTGCTGCGCGTTCGCGCCGAAACCGTGGCCGGGCTGGTGGGCCACATCGTGATGAGCAAGCTGGTCTACTCCGACCACCTCCGGCGACTGCGGGCCCACACCGGGCTCGCGGTGGCCTCCGAGCTGCTCTGGCACCTGGTTCCCCCGCGGACGGTCGCCACCGCCGACGTGGCCCTCGCCGCGCTACTCGAACCCCACGATCGAGTGGCCGGCGACGCCTACGACTACGCCGTGGACCACGACAACGTCTACCTCGGGGTGTTCGATGGCGTAGGCCACGACCTGCATGCCGGCGTGACGACCTCGCTGGCAGTCAACATCATCCGCAACGCCCGCCGCCAGGGCGTGAGCGACCTGACCGTGCTGGCCGACACAGCCGACGACCACCTCATCCGCCACGGAGGACCAAGCCGGTTCGTCACCGCCGCGCTGGTCCGCCTCGACACCACCACCGGCGTGGTGGACTACCTCGTGGCCGGGCACCCGCCGCCGTTGCTGTTGCGCAACGGCCGCATGATCCGCCCCCTCGACGCGCCCCTGCGCCCGCCTCTCGGGGTCGTGCCCTCCGCAGTCCCCTCCCCCGCCCTGCGCTCGCCGGCAGCCCACGAACAGCTCGAGCCCGGCGACCGGCTGCTGATCTACACCGACGGCATCGTCGAGGCCCGCGACGACCGCGGAGAGTTCTTCGGCGAACAGCGCCAGATCGACCTCGTCGAACGCACCGAACAGTCCCGCCTCTCTGCTCCTGAGGCGCTGCGCCGACTCGCCGCCGCCATTCTCGCCCACCAGAACGGGCGACTCCAGGACGTCGCCACCCTGCTCATGCTCGACTGGACCCCCACCAGCACCCCAGGCGTCCCGCCCGGCCACCGGCTCCGCTCCGCGACAGACCAAGCGGCAGACCGAGACCTCGGGTGCTAGGTGTACTGACCGGACAGCTAGGGCGGCTCCGGCCGCTGACGGCCTCGGTCGAGCGTTCGGTCAAGCGGTCAGTCGCGACGGTGGCGAGGAGCAGGTACGCGGTGGTGTACAAGGGTCACCGAGGTCCCACCGGCACCCGGCTGGACCCTGCTGATGTCGACCAGCCGGTTCATCAGGTCGATCCCCCGCCCGCGGTGACCCGCATCGGCCGCCGCCGGCGGCTGCCAGCAACCGTCGTCGGTGACCACGATGGTGATGCGGTCCCCGTCGTCGACAGCCCGCAGCCACATGGTCCCGACCGCGGCGCTCTCGACGAAGGCGTGATCGGCGGCGTTCTCCAGAGCTTCACTGGCGGCCAGGGTCAGATCGTCCACGACGTCGGGATCGTCGCCGAGCGCTTCACCGAGCCATCGATGCAGTGCATGGCGCAGACGGCCCACGTTCGACGAGGTCGCCTCCGTGCAGGTGGCCAACGGACGGGTTGCGGTCACAGCAGGCACCGATCCTTCCCTCCCGTAGCTCGGCGGTGGCGACTGAGAAGGTGCCCCAAGCTCTACGCCGGCACACCCCTCCGCTCGCGGTCGAAGCTCCGGGTGAACCCGGGTTCCGAAAGCCCCGGCGTCGGCCGGGGACCACCCGGGCGCGCTCGCGACGCGGGCGAACAGTCGTACGGTGCGTCGCCGGTACCGCTCGTGCAGCGCTCGCCATCCCGGATACTCGTTACCCGAGTGAGGTTCCCCGCTAGCTCGGAGACCGGCGATCATGGCCGTGGGCTGTGAGGGGAGTCTCCGATGGCTGCACCGAAGAAGTACTCCGACGAGTTGCGCGAGCGGGCGGTGCGCCTGTAGCGCATGCCCCGACGACGCCCCAGGTCGGCCTATTACTCGCATGGTGGACGGGCAACCGAGCTGAGTGCGGCGGTTGGCATGCCGGCAAGATTCCGGTTTCCTCGGGGGCATGTCCTCCGAAGGTCTCGAGGCGCCGACGGTGCACCATGGCGTCCGGCTCCGCTCCGGTGACAAGGTGCTCGTGCGCACGCTGCGCCCCGAGGACCAGCACGAGCTGGGCGCCATGTTCGAGGAGCTGAGCAACACCTCCCGCTACCAGCGCTTCCTGGGCGGCAAGCCCACCGTGTCGGACAGGGCACTGCGGCGACTGGCCGACGTCGACCACCGCGATCACGAGGCGCTCGTCGCGGTAGTCGGCGACGGCGGCAAGGTGGTCGGCGAAGCCCGATGGATTCGGGACGAGGACGACCGTACCGTCGCCGAGATGGCCATCACCGTGGCCGATGACTGGCAGCAGCGAGGCTTGGGCACCGCGCTGGCCCACGACCTGGCGCGTCGTGCTGCTGAGGAGGGCGTCGAGCGGTTCACCGCCGAGGTGCTCACCGACAACAATGGCGTGCGCCGTCTCGTCGAGCACGTCGGGGAGGTCGACTCCGCGGAGCAGGGCGGTGGTGTCTCCATCCTGGAGGTCAACACCACCGGGCATGACAACCAGGCGCTCGACGGCGGCGGCGTAGGCCGGGTTCTGCGCTCGGCGGCCTCCGGCGACTTCTTGGTCGTCCCGGGCCCACTGCGCTGGTGGCTGCGGCTCTCCAGCGAGATCACCAAGACCTTGATGGTGCCGGTCGAGGTGCTGCTGCGCCGACGGCGGTAGGGCCGCAGGCCTGGCTCGCGGCAAAGACCGGCAAGAGGAGCTCACTCACCCCCTGTGTCGCTCGCCTCTCGAGCCCTCGCCGCCGACACCCGCGGCAGCGACCTCGAGTACCTGTCCCGAAATGCGCCCGCGGACGTCCGTCGCGGGCCGGGACGCGGCCGCGGTTGGCGGACCGTTTGTCGAGGTAATGGATTCCCGGCTGCACAACGAACCGCGGCTGCGGACCTCGGTGATCCCCGAGCGGGTGGTCACAGACTGCGGGTTCGCCGGGCACGGCCAGCGGATGGGGTAGACGTCGGCGGCGCCCGAATGCGCCTCGAGCTCGTCGCCGGCGCGGACGAGCGGGCGCCGACGCTACGTACGCCCCGGACGTGAGCATCTCGTCCTGAGCCGTTAGGTGGCGAGATTGTTGAGAAACAAATTCCCCGCGCATGGATCTTGGCGCTTGTCTACGACCCGGGCCGGGAATGATCGCGGCGGCCGGTTCCCGCCATGAGCGCTCTCCGACGGGCAGCTCGCACCTGTTCCGCCACTGCTCCTACATGTCTCTCCTAGCCAGATCTCAGTGGTGGACCCGATAGAGCGTCGTTCGGCAGGCATGCAGTGTCGAAGGCTTGCGCTCTGCTTCGACGATCTGCCATGCCCGGGGGTGACCATGGGGGGTGTTGCTTGTCGTTGGTGGGCATTCCGCTGGCGGGTCGCCCGACTTCCGGTGAGCCACGCGGGGTGTGGGAAGGAGCGCGCTCGTGAGAGCCAGCGAGATCCTCGAGGCGGTGCCGACGGTGACCGGCGCCGACCGCGTCTCGACCGCGGTGCGACTGATGGCCGGTGCCCGGTTACCGGGTCTGATCGTGGTCGACGGACAAGGGAGACCGAGCGCCGTCTTGCCGGGTACTCAGGTCTTGCGGCTGACGGTTCCGCGGGCGCATCAGGAGGACCCGGCGCTGGCGCGGACCATCGACGAGGTGCATGCGGACCTGTTCTGGCAGGAGCTCGGCGAACGGACCGTGAGCGAGTGCTTGCCCGAGCGCCGAGACCGGATGGCGACGGTCGGTCTCGACGCGACGTTGCTCGAGGCGGCGGCGCTCATGGCGCGACTGCGCAGCCCGTTGCTTGCTGTGGTCGACGGCCGGGGGCGCCTCATGGGCGGCGTCACCCTCGAAGGCTTGCTCGCCGCGCTGGCGCGCGCCGATCCTTCTGGCTGAGCTGTGCCGCGCCGGTCACCAGTGTCGGGGCGCAGAGATGAGCGCGCTGCTCGCGCTGGGCATCTTCTCGGTGGCGTTCTTCTTCATCGCCACCGAGAAGGTGGACAAGGTCAAGACGGTTCTGGTCGCGGCCGCAGTGATGACCGCGCTCGGGCTGGCTCCGGGCGCGCAGGTGTTCTTCTCCGAGCGGGACGGGATCGACTGGAACGTCATCTTCCTGCTGTTCGGCATGATGGTGATCGTCGGTGTCATCAAGCAGACCGGCGTGTTCGACTATCTGGCGATCTGGGCGGCGAAGCGCGCCCAGGGCAGGCCCTACCGGCTCATGGTGATGCTGATGGCGATCACTGCCGTCGCCTCGCCGTTCCTGGACAACGTCACGATCATCATGTTGGTCGTCCCCGTCACTGTCGTGGTGTGCGATCGGCTGCGGGTGCCTGCCCAGCCCTACATCATCGCCGAGGTCCTCGCATCGAACATCGGCGGCGCGGCCACACTGATCGGCGACCCTCCGAACATCATCATCGGCAGCCGCGCCGGGCTCACGTTCAACGACTTCCTCGTCCACATGGCGCCGATCTCCGCCGCCACCTTCATAGCGTTCGTCCTGTTCGCCCGGTTCCTGTTCCGTAAGGAGTTCGTCTTCAATCCGGATCGAGCTGCCGAAGTGATGACACTCAACGAACAGCGAGCCATCACGGATCGGGGGCTACTGGCGCGCTGCCTGTGCGTTCTCGTGCTGGTCATCGCTGGCTTCGCACTGCACTCCGTGCTGCACCTGGAGCCGTCGATCGTGGCCCTGCTCGGTGCTGGCCTGATGTTGTTCGTCGCTCGCGCCGACCTCAAAGAATCAATGGACGAGGTCGAGTGGCCGACTCTGGTCTTCTTCATGGGACTGTTCGTGATGGTAGCCGGTCTGGGTAACACCGGAGTGATCGACACGATCGGCGCGTGGTCGATCCGGGTGGTGGGGGACAACTATCTGGCTGCTGCGAGTGCGCTGATCTTCGGCTCGGCGGTACTCGGCGCGTTCTTCGACAATATCCCCTATGCGGCGACCATGGCGCCGATCGTGGAGGAACTGGTCGCCGACGTCCCCGACCCGGAAACAGGACAGGCCCTGTGGTGGGCCTTCGCGCTCGGAGCCGACTTCGGCGGGAACGGGACCGCGGTCGCTGCCAGCGCGAACGTCGTCGCGATCGGGGTGGCCGCACGGACCGGACACCGGATTACCTTCTGGCAGTTCACGAAGTACGGCATCGTCGTGACCGTCCTGAGTACCACCATGGCTTGGATCTACATCGCGCTGCGCTACTTCGCCTGAAGGCCTGGGGCACATAGCCATACGGTGCCGGGCCAAACCATCGACCAGAAGAGACCCTCGAGGATCATGGTGGCGGCCTGTTCTCGCTCGGAGGGGGCACGGGTCTCTCGCCGGCGCGAACGGCCCACATCCCGACAGCGACCGGCACCAGCATGACCAGCAGCACGACGAGGCCGGCCCGCCACTCTGTGGGGAGCGCCACCAAGGCGATGATCAGCACGACGCTCGCCTGGACGGTGCGGTTGAGGACCTGCGGCGACACACCCCGAAACAGCTGCGGGCCCCCCCAGCTCATGCGGGCGCTCAGACCCGGGTCGTCGGCATCCAGGGAGGCTTCGAGGTGGGCGAGGACATCCCTCTCCCGGTCAGACAGGGGTCGCCCGCCTCGCGACCCAGGGTCGGGGGGTGGGGTGTAGGGCATGCCGGCCTCCCGTTCTCGCGCGGGGCAGCCCGGGCTGCGGCGCTACGTCGAGGGCAGCCGGTCTGCGATGAATTCACTGGGGTCGATGGTCTCGGCCGCGGCGTCGCTCCCCCTTCCCGCGGCCCTTCCCGCGGCGGTGTCGGTGGCCACCTGTGCCGCGAGAACGGCGTCCGCCACCGCTTCGGTGGCGGCTTCGGTGGCACGGGCTGCCAGATCCTCGGTGGACTCACCGTCACGGGCTCGGCCGGCCACCGGGGGAAGGGAGTCGGTGAAGGCGCGCGAGACATGGTGGAGCGCTGAGGTGACCTCGCCGGGGATCACCCAGAACGTGTTGCCCTCACCACCGGCCAGCTGCGGGAGTACCTGCAGGTACTGGTAAGCGAGCAACTTGGGATCCGGGTCGTTGCGGTGAACGGCCTGAAACACCTCGTCGATCTCACGCGCCCGCCCCTCGGCCTTGAGGATCAGTGCAGTGCGCTCGCCCTCGGCCCGCAAGATGGCCCCCTGCTTGTCGCCCTCGGCCGTCAGGACCTGGGCTTGCCGGCTGCCCTCAGCGGAGAGGATCGCGGCGCGCTTGTCCCGCTCGGCGCGCATCTGCTTCTCCATCGCGTCCTTGATGCTCGTGGGAGGGTCGATGGCCTTGATCTCCACGCGGTTCACCCGCAGGCCCCACTTGCCGGTCGCCTCGTCGAGGACGTGGCGCAACTGGCTGTTGATGTTGTCGCGGGAGGTGAGTGTGCGCTCCAGATCCATCGAGCCGACGACGTTGCGCAGCGTGGTGACGGTGAGCTGCTCGACCGCCTGGAGGTAGCTGGCGATCTCGTAGGCGGCCGAACGCGGATCGGTGACCTGGAAGTAGAGCACCGTGTCGATCTCGACGACCAGGTTGTCCTCGGTGATCACCGGCTGTGGCGCGAAGGACACCACTTGCTCGCGAAGGTCGAGTGCGGGATAGACGCGGTCGACGAACGGGATGACGAAGTTCAGGCCGGGTCGCAGGGTGCGGTGATAGCGACCGAGGCGCTCGACGTTGCGTGCCCGGGCCTGCGGCACGATCCGCACCGCACGCACGACCGAGACGACCACCACGAAGGCGACCGCCAGCGCGGCGACGAGGGCGGGCGAGAACTCCACGATCACTCCGATCGATAGACGATGGCGGTGACGCCGTCGATGCGAACGACGTCGACGGTCGCTCCCGCGGGGATGGGGACGCTCTCGTCGACGGCGCGAGCCGTCCACGTCTCGCCGCTGATCCGTACCGTTCCGCCGTGACCGGTCACCTCGTCGATGACGAGGGCCGGACGGCCGAGCAGCGCGTCGACCCCGAACCGTTCGGTTTGCGCGCCGAGCAGGTGTCGGGCAGCGACGGGCCTCAGGAGCACCAGGCCGAGAACGGCAGCCATCGCGAATACCAGCAGCTGCGCGACCAGCGGTAGTCCGATGGCCGCCGCTCCGGCCGCAACCAACGCCGACCCGCCGAGCAGCCCGGCCGCGGCAGTCAGCGTCAAGGCTTCGGCAACACCGAGCGCCGCCGAGACAATCAGCCATACAACCCACGCGGCCATGTGTCGGCCCTCTCTCGCCTGCTCACGTTCGACCTGCAGCCC
The DNA here is from genome assembly GCF_037400335.1 of Actinomycetospora flava. Taxonomy (NCBI): domain Bacteria; kingdom Bacillati; phylum Actinomycetota; class Actinomycetes; order Pseudonocardiales; family Pseudonocardiaceae; genus Actinomycetospora; species Actinomycetospora flava. The sequence continues at coordinate 69,994 of NZ_JBBEGM010000017.1, read as the reverse complement.
GAGCCAGCAGGTCCTGGCAGCGGCGCCGCGCGCGCAGTCGCACCACTCGGACTTCAGATCACGGCTCGATGGCACCTTCCACCGCCTTGAGCGCGGCAACTATCGGGTCCAGCACCCATTTCTCGGCCTCCGCGATCTGCAGGCCCGGCCTCGACACGGCTCCCGTGAAAAGTTGGGGCCCAGGCTCCATGGACAGCCCAGTGCGCTCAAACAACGCTGTGGTCATGCCCGCCGCGATCGTCGGCTCCGCCTCGCCGTCCGCCCGCCGTGATCACCTCTCTGGCAGGAGAACGCCGGCTGGGGCGCTGTTCCGGCGTCTGTTGCTGATGAACGCGCTGGTGTTCGCGGCTGGCGTGGTCGTGCTCGCTCTGTCACCGGCCACCGTCTCGACACCGGTCGCCATCACTGAAGCCAGTGTCCTCACCGTGGGGGCGGGCCTCATGCTCGGCGTGAACGCGTTGATGCTCCGCGTCACCTTGCGACCTCTGGACGGGCTCACCGCACTGATGGAGCGCGTGGACCTCCTGCGCCCAGGAGAACGCCTCGAGGTCAGCCCCAACGGCGACGTCGGTCATCTCCTCCATACGTTCAACGAGATGCTCGATCGCCTCGAGGCCGAGCGCGGTGAGAGCAGTGCGCAAGCACTCGCCGCCCAGGAGGGCGAGCGCCAACGGATCGCGCAAGAACTCCACGACGAGATCGGCCAGAGCCTCACCGCAGTACTGCTGGGCCTGAAGCGCACGGTGGACCGCGCCCCGGGCGACCTGCGCGACGAGCTCCGGACTGTGCAGGAGCTGATTCGCGCCAGCCTGGACGAGGTCCGGCACGTAGCCCGACGCCTCCGCCCAGGAGTTCTCGACGACTTGGGCCTGGTCAGCGCCATGAACGCCCTGGCCACCGACTTCACCGAGGCCACCGGCCTCTCGGTGACCCGACGGCTGGACCAGGGGTTGCCGGCCTTGACCAGGGAGGCCGAACTGGTGCTCTACCGGGTCGCCCAGGAGGGACTGACCAACATCGCGCGGCACGCCAACGCCGGGCGCGTGGAGCTCTCGCTGAACAACCAAGGGGGTGGGGTCGTGCTGCGGATCGCCGACGACGGACAGGGGCTGCGCGGGACTCTGGAGGGAGCCGGCATACGCGGAATGCGCGAGCGCGCCATCCTCGTCAACGCCACGCTCACCGTCGGCTCGGCCGCGACCGAGGGCACGGAGATCCGGCTGTTCTTGCCGACCGGTACGGACGCACGATGACGGCTCACCGGCCACCGGACAGGACGCGCATCCTGCTGGCCGACGACCATGCCCTGGTCCGGCGCGGCCTGCGCCTCATCCTCGACGGGGAGCCGGACCTCGTCGTGGTGGCCGAGGCCGGAGATGGCGCCGAGGCCGTCGAGCGGTGCATGGCCGGTGACGTCGACCTGGCGATCTTCGACATCGCGATGCCTCGGATGACGGGGTTGCAGGCGGCCCGGGAGATGTCGCGTCGATCACTTGCGGTGCGCATTCTGATGCTGTCGATGTACGACAACGAGCAGTACTTCTTCGAGGCGCTCAGAGCCGGAGCGTCGGGATATGTCCTCAAGTCGGTCGCCGACCGCGACCTCGTCGCGGCGTGCCGCGCCGCGATGTGCGACGAGCCATTCCTCTACGCGGGCGCCATCACCGCCCTCATCCGGGACTACCTCCAACGCCACCAGGACGACGGAGCCGTGGCAGGCGCCATCCTCACCGCCCGCGAAGAAGAGATCGTCAAGCTCGTCGCCGAAGGCCACTCCTCCCGCAACATCGCCGAGACCTTGTTCATCAGCATCAAGACCGTCGATCGACACCGGGCCAACATCCTGCAGAAACTCGGCATGCGCGACCGGCTCGAACTCACCAGATTCGCCATCCGAGCCGGGCTCGTCGAGCCGTGACACCCACCGAGGCGTCCCCATCGCGCGGTCGTCGAGCCCCGGCGCTCCGCGCTATACGGGCGGGGTTGCTGGCGCCTGATGGGCAACGTCCACCGCGACCGGTCCATGGCTCGCGCCGAGCCCGAGGACCAAATTTTTCGGGTGCGCCCGGCCAACATGCTTCGTGCCGCAGCGAGGGACATCGCGGCGCAGGCCCGCACGTTGGCGATCCCCGTGGCTACGACCATGCGTGCGCGGGCGTCGAGCACCAGCACCGCCTGCGCCCAGAGCCTCCCGGCCGAGGGCTTCGATGAGCCACACCGCGGGCCACCCCTGGCTGTCCAGGCCGGCGATGCTCGACCGCACCTGGTCTCGACGGCTGCCCCCCGAACTGTGCCGTCCACAGCCCGAGTAGCCCCACAGCTGCCGCGAGCTCCCGGCCGTCCTCGGCCATCGCCCCTCCTCGCCGAGGATGTGCCACCCCCCGGCGGCCGCAGAACGAGAATGGCGTCGACAGACCGAGGCGTTCGTCCACGTCGAGCTCGACACGCTGCGGTCAGCACCTGCAGCATCGCGTCGTGCGTCAGCGTGAAGGCGAGGTGCGCGCCGCGGTCGAGCCCTGTCTCGCCTCCGCCCGTACGGCGGGTACAAGGAAGACGCCAACTTCTTGACCGACCGATCATGCCGTCGTGCCCTCGCCCGCCGGTGGGACCTCAGATCAGGTTGGCCGCGTTGAGCCACCGACGAGCGAGGGGGGCGCCCAGGTGAACCAGATGTAGCGCTATCCCCTCCCTGACCGCGCGGTCCCGGATCGTCGACAGCACCTTGACCCCGATGACGCCACACGTGAGGACACCAGACAAATTCACCACAGCGACGGTCGGCCGCCGATCAAGCTCGGCGTGGAGGCGCCGGCGCAGCTCGACCGCATCTTCGTCCGCCACGACGCCGGTGATGGTGACGATCACGCCGTGCGCGGCAGCGACCGGTCGCACCCTGATGTGTGCTCGTGCGCCCAGCGATCGCAAGTCATCGTGTTCGCTCGCACCAACCTCGAGATCTGAATGCGAGACCTCGACCATCGGCTCGATCGCCGATCGCGGGCCCGGCGCCACACGCATCTCATGGTCGTCAATCGTCATCAAACTTGTCCCCCCATTTCATCAGTGACCCACCGCAGCCAGTCACGTGGCGCGTGCCCTGCTGCAGCGTTGGTGGACCCACAGCGGTCGTACCCGCTCGCGTGCCAACGTCACGTCCGGCACCGAATTGGCGCCGTAAGCCACGGAGAGTTGGTCCGGGTGCCGCACCGGGTCCCGTGCTGGTCCTCCCGTGCTGGTCGAGCAGCAAGAGGTCCGCGCCGCCGACCGACCACACAGCTGCCCGGCCGCAGGGCGCAGTTCTATCGAGCCGACGCACCCCCGCTCGCGGTCGCCGGCTTGCGGGGCGCCGGCTCGCGAGTCGCGCGCCGCGCCAGCCACACCGGGCTCATCACCCTGCGCCGCCGACCGACTATCCACAATCCGAGATCGTGCGTACGGTTCGCGACAGCGGCCTCGACCATGTGGACGCGCTCCGCAGCGAGGTGCCGGACCAACCGCGCACCGCGCGGCCGTTTCGGCAGGTGGGTCCAGCCGCGTGGCTCGCCCCGCTGCCCGGGGCCACCCCGACGCGAGCATGTCCCCCACGCCCGCTCGCGGGTGGCTCCGGGTCCACCCGCGGGGAACCGTCGAGGAGGACGTGATCGACAGGGCGCTGCGAGACCTCGAGGGGACTTCTCCGGGTCCGGGGCCTGTCGGCGGGGAGCGTGGCTTCCGGGCGGAACTCATCCAGGCTGCCGACGACAACGTTCTTGTCTTGCGCGGCGTCGGCGACCTGGACCTCGCAACACGGGACGAGGTCCGCAAGACCGCCGAGCACGCGCTACGCAGCGCCTGCGACGCGAGTCCTGCGACGTTCGTGGCGCCCTCGGTGCTCGTCGCCGACCTGAGCCGCGCGACCTACCTCGAAGCGTCGGTGGTCTCCGCCCTCCTCGACCAGGCCCAGCGCGCGCCGACACTGCGCGCCGCCCGGCTCGTGATCGACCCCACGGGGGTGGCAGCCCGGGTGGTTGCGCTTCTGCGCCTCGGGGAGGTCTTCGAGATCCTCGATGACCTCGATGAGGCGCTCACTGGAGGCCCTCGAGGGAGTACCTAACTCACCAGTGGTCCTGCCCGCCGAGCGCAATCGCCGATCCACCATGCTGCCGACCACGGTCATGGGCACGACCGCTAGTCGACGTGCTCAGGCCGCGGCCGCGTCTACTGCCTCCTGTCAGTCCTGGGTCCAGCTTCAAGCCGACGGGCGCGCGCTTCCTCGACGAGCCAGTGGGCGACGTCGACGAGTTTCATGTTGGTGTCCTGCGAGGAGCTGATCAGCATCTGGAATGCCTCGTCGTCGTCGACGGTGAACCGCTCCATGAGGATGCCCTTGGCCTGCCCGATCGTGTCGCGGCTCTCGAGCGCCTTGCCGAGGTCGGCGGCGTGGTCGGCGCCGTGCAGCAGCGTCGCCGCCTGGATACCGAACAGGCCACCGGTGAGCTCGGCGGAGGCGTCGAACACGTCGACCTCGTGGCTGTAGAGGTTCAGCGCCGAGCGCCGCTTGCCGTGCAGGGACAGCTGTACCGACATCAACGATCGGTATCCGGCCTGCACGCACCGTGGGGCGAACACCGGCCAGCGGTCCGCGTCGGCGCCGGCCAGGTCGTTGGCGACGACGACCCCGGCCACGGGCGGGTCGTCGGCGGCGGTGATGCACGGGCCCTGCCCGAGCTCGGACTGAAGCTGGTCGAGCTCGTAGATGCGCCCATCGGTGGCGTGGGTAGAGCGGACTGTGCCCTGCTCGGTGCGCGAGATACCGCCCCCGGCCACGCCGGGAATGGTGGCCACCGCGGCATGCATCAGCTTGGTAACCGTCGTCTCGAGGTCACGGATGCTGCGGTTCTCCGTGAGCTGCTCGGCCGCGCTACGCAGAGACTTGACCAGCTGCTCGCCATCCGGGTCATACATGCTGTCGTCCTCCCTCAGCACGTGGAAGGAACCGACCGAGCCGTCTTAGGCTCGCGGCCAGCGGACGGGCCGCCTGGTCGACCCGCTACCGACCGTACAAGCTATGCGTGGAGTGTCTACCTCACGACGGAACGCGGACCAGGCGAGCCAATAGGCCTCGGCCTCCAACGCACGGCTACATGGTGAGCCGGTCTCGCAGGACGGCCTCGGTCGACGGGTCGATCTCGACCAATTCGCGCCTCGTCCGCGTGAGCTGGCGGTGCAGCAGTATCTCCGCGCTGCGGTCCTTCGCGGCTCGGGCGCGTCGACAACGGCGTGCGCCCGCTCGAGCGCTTCCGCCACTCCGCGCGGCTTCAGTCCACAAAGCAACAGAGCCTCCCCTGAGGTTGCAAGATGCCTCGACGCTGACCTCGCCGAGTCGCTGGTACTCATCGTTGATGAGGCGGTCACCAACGCCGTCGAGCACGCCTGCCCCGACACCGAGTGCCACGTCACCGAGTGCCACGTCACCGTCGTCGCCGGGCTCGCACGTGCGCGAGGCGGGATCGCCGTGCTCGTGCCCGATACCGACTTGTGGCAGGACGTCCGCGATCCCGGCTATGGCGGGCACGGGACCGCGCTCATGAGCGAGCTCTCCGATCGCAGCAGTATCGAGACCACAGAACGCGGCAACGCTGTGCGACTGTGCTGGGCCACCCCACCGTCCACCGCCCCATGAGGCCGCCACCACAAGGACGAGCGCGCCATCAGCCCGCAGTCAGGGCGTCACGGAGGAAGTCGATCGAAAGCTTGCGAGCCACGTTGGCGGACGCGAGGATCGCGGGTGACCTCGCCACGGCAACACCCGAGCGCCGACGTGGGCGCCGAGGAGCCGCCCGGCGCCTTCAAGCCCGACCACGTCGTCATCGGGACCGCGCCACGCTCGGCGTCGGCCTTGGGCGGGTTACGGGGTCGGCGACGGGGTCGAGCAGCAGCTGGCCCTGGCCACTGGGTGCTCTCCTACGGCGCCGAGCACGGCCTCGAGGCTGCCGGTGGCCCCGGTTCTTGAACCGTTGACGAGCAGGGTTGGATGGGCTGTGGTCCTGGTTGAGGTCACAGCCCGGGCGGTTCCCGCATAACACACGAGCGCGCCTGAGAGTCCTCAGACCTTGAGTCTGGACGGTTCCCGCGGCGCGAGCCTGGGAGACCGCGGGTGGCTGAACGCAGCCAGGAGTACGCCCATCTCGACTCGTTGCTGGACCAGTACGGGGCCCTACCCCCCGACGACGAACGCCGACAGGAACTACGCGGCGAACTGGCCGTCGCTTTCCTTCCGGTGGCCGAGAACATCGCGCGGCGCTACGCCGGGCGCGGGGAGCCCCTCGACGACCTCGAACAGGTCGCGACCATCGGGCTCTTGCACGCCCTGGACCGCTACCAGCCCACCCAAGGCCGAGACTTCGTGGCCTACGCCGTCCCCCACGATCATGGGCGAGGTCCGGCGCCACTTTCGGGACTCGGCATGGTCGGTGAAGACTCCACGCTCGATCAAGGACCGCTTCCTCGCCGTCAACGCCGCCACCACGGCCCTGGCCCAGGACCTCGGCCGCGCCCCCACCGCGAGCGAACTCGCCACCCACCTCGAACTCTCCCGCGAACAGGTCCTCGAAGCGATCGCCGCCCGCAGCTCATTCCAGTCCGGATCACTCGACAAGGCACTCGCCGACACGACACCGCCCTGATCGACATCCTCGGGACGATCGACGCCGACCTCGAACACGTCGAGATCCGCGCCCTGATCCGGGAGTTGGTGTCAGCGCTGCCCCACCGGGAACGCCACCTGCTCGTACTGCGGTTCGTGCAGGAGAAGACCCAGAGCGAGATCGGCGCCGAGCTCTTCATCTCCCAAATGCACGTATCGCGCCTGCTCACCCGGACACTCGCCCAGCTACGTCGCGAAATCGAACACCACGCCAACCCCCATGGGCCACCGAACGGGGCAGGGCGCACCCCATCCAGCCGCGACTCAATCGCCGAACCGCACGATTGCACGTTGATCACCCACGGACACATCACCACACCGTCGCGCAAGTCGGCGGTGCGCCGGGGCCCCGAAAGCCGCGGGGACCACGAGGAACCCTGACGGTCCTGGGGGTTATCGGCTGACCTTCTCGGTCTGACTCAACGACGCATCCGAGGGTGACGGCGCTAACCGAAGTTCCCCACTCCTGCTACATCAACTTCCCCAGGTAGTTCGGTGGTCTCGGCGTGGTGTCGGGATCGGGCGAGGGTCTGCCGCTGGGCTGCCGGTGACTGATCACCGGCGCACTGGTGGGAGGCCCGGGTGCTGTCCTGGGAGGCTGATGTGGAAGCGCACGCCTTGCGCGAGCAAGGGCTGGACGATCTCGGCGATCGCCCGGCATTTGGGCCATGACCGCAAGACCGTCCGCGCCTATCTCGAGGGCCGAAGGGTGCCCGAGCAGCGGGTCCGGCAGGAGCCGACGCTGACTGAGCCCTTCGTCGAGTACTGCCGGCTGCGGCTGGCCGAGGATCCACACTCGTGGGCCTCGACGCTGCACGACGAGCTGGTCGGGTTGGGGTTCAGCGGGTCGTACCCGTTGCTGACCCGTGCGTTGCGGACCCATCGGTTGCGCCCGCACTGCGAGCCCTGCTCGGCCTCGAAGGGCCGGGACACCACGCTGATCACCCACCCGCCCGGCGAGGAGACCCAGTGGGACTGGGTCGAGCTGCCGAACCCGCCGAGGAGTTGGGGGCTCGGACGAGAGGCGCATCTGCTGGTCGGTTCGCTGGCGCACTCCGGGCAGTGGCGCGCGGTACTGGCCGAGTCCGAGGACTTCGCGCACCTGGTGGAGGCCCTCGACCGGGTCACGCGCAAGCTCGGCGGGCTGACGCGTTGCTGGCGCTTCGACCGCATGGCCACGGTCTACTCACGCACCAGTGGGGGCGTGTCGGCGACGTTCGCCCAGGTCGCCAAGCACTACGGCGTCGCGGTTGATCTCTGCCCGGCTCGGCACGGCAACCGCAAGGGCGTGGTGGAGAAGGCCAACCACTCTGCCGCGCAGCGCTGGTGGCGCACCCTGGCCGACGAGGCGACGGTCGCCGACGCCCAACGAGGCTTGGACGCCCTCTGCATCCGTCTCGACGGCCGGGCCCGTCGCCGGAACGGCCAGAAGAGCACCGTCGGCGAGCTCGCCGCCGGTGAGGGGCTGCGGGCGGCCCCAGCGCTGGCCTATCCCGCCGAGCTGGCGGTCGCGCGCACCGTGTCGGCGCAGGCGTTGGTGGCGTTCCGCGGCAACCGCTATTCGGTGCCGCCGGGGATGCCCGGCGCGCAGGTCGTGGTCCGTCATCGCCTCGGCGCCGGCCAGATCAGGATCGCTACCGCGTCCGGTGCGACCGTCGCGGTCCACGAGCGGGCGCCCAACGGCTGCGGGGCCGTGGTCCGGGACGAGGGCCACGTCCGCGCCCTGGAGGCCAAGGTGCTGCAGGCGTTCACCGACTCTCCGCGGTGTCGAACCAAGACTCGACGGCCCGCTGGCCAGGCCGCGCGGGACGAGGCCGCGCGGCTGCGCGGTGCACCCGCGACGACGACGGGCTCGGGGACGAACTCGGCGGCGAGCTCAGCCGAGCGCGTGGTCGTCGATCTGTCGACCTACGCGGCGCTGGTCCCCGCAGCGGCCCGGGCGACCGGGCCCCAGCGCGCCTCCACCGGGGTCGGAGGTGAGGACCGGTGACCACCAGCGAAGCTCGCCGCTACCAGAACCTGCGCGCGCACCTGGGTTACCTCAAGCTCAACGACGCCGCCGAGCACCTGAACATCGTTCTGGACGCCGCGCGCACCGAGCGGCTCTCGCTGACCGCAGCCCTCGAGCGGCTCCTCGAGATCGAGGTCGAGGCCACCGAAGCCCGCCGGCTGGCCTCCCGGCTGCGGTTCGCCTGCTTGCCCGCGCCCTGGACGATCTCGGACTTCGACTTCGCCGCCCAACCCGGCGTCGACGAGAAACTCGTCGGCGACCTCGCCACCCTGCGCTTCCTCGACGACGCTGCCAACGTGCTGTTCGTCGGCCCGCCCGGGGTCGGCAAGACCATGCTCGCCGTCGCGCTGGCCCGCGGGGCGGCCGAGGCCGGCGCACGGGTCTACTTCACCACCGCCGCCGACCTCGCCGCGAAGTGCCACAAGGCCGCCCTGGAAGGCCGGTGGAACACCTGCATGCGCTTCTTCGCCGGACCGCGGCTACTGGTGATCGACGAGCTTGGCTACCTGCCGCTGCCCGGCGACGGCGCCTCGGCGCTGTTCCAGGTCATCAACCAGCGCTACCTCAAGTCGAGCACGATCCTGACCACCAACGTCGGCATTGCCGACTGGGCCGGCGCGTTCGGCGACGCCACCGTCGCCGCGGCCATGCTCGACCGGCTGCTGCACCGCGCCACCGTCGTCGGCATCGACGGACCCTCCTACCGGCTACGCGCCCACCAACACACCGCCGACACCCTGCGCGCCGCCGCCGGCTACCGCGCAGGCTCCGTCACCGGGCAGGGAGACAGCCATGCCAGCTGAGAGCACCTGGCGGGCCGAGCGCAGCTGCCCGATCTGCTGGACCACCTTCAGCCCTGCCGGTCCGCGACACCGCTACTGCTCGGACCGCTGCCGCAAGACCGGCCACATCCGCCGTCACGCCGAGCCAGGCCATCACGACGCTCACCAGCAGCGCCCGACCCCTACGCCGGTCGCGGTCCGGGCCTGCCCGCACTGCGGCCACGACGTCAGCGTGGTCGCGCTGCTCACCACTCCCGAGGCGGCCCGACCTCCTGTCCCTGACCCGGCGGTGGTCCCACTGCGACGCGCCTGAGCCCAAGCTCCTGGCACCTGCCCGCGGGTCAACCCTCGACAGCGGGCAGGTGCTGGAGCAGCCGCTCGAACGCCGCAGAGTCACAGCGGTCCCGGACGACGCCAGTCCACGCCGCGGCCGCGGGCTCGACCCACCGCGGGAACTCCCACCGCACACGAGCCGCGCCAGCTTCTTCCACGGCCCGATACCACTCGCGCAACGGCCCAGCCAGAGTCGCGTGAAGATCGAACGACCGCCGCCGCCGAGTCGGGTCGCCCTCCCGCCGAGCACGCAGAACGTCCAACTCAGGCAGCGAGACCACGACCAGGTCGGCGAACCCGAGTTCCCCGCGAGTCACGGCCGCTCGGACGAGCTGCGACTCGCTGTCGAAGCGGGACCACGAGTCGGCGCCGACCCGCGCAAGACACCAGGAGTAGTGCAACTTGACCGGGTCGCTGTCGCACAGCACCACCGCGCTCGAGTGCTCCAACTCCAGAGCCTGACGCCAGCGCCGTGAATTCACTGCTGTCCAGAAGCGAACCTGAACCTCCGGATTTGACCCGTCGGGTTCCTCACCGGTCGGCGCATACTCCGCGACTACCGGCCAGCTCTGCTGCGCGCACCAGCTCGTCTTGCCCGCCGCGCTCGGACCCTCCACAGCGACGATCACAACCGCCATCGTCGCCGACCACTGCCACTTCCACCCCAGCCAGCCAGCCAGGACGCTAACCTCTCCCCGCGCCTGGGGAAGATGATTTAGCACCCCTGAGGAGCTTCGGTTAGCGCCATCAAGGGTCCTCGAACCGCGTTGATCAGACATGGCCGGTGACCCTGGAAGCGGCGTAACGGGGCGTCACGACCCGTCCTCCGCACGCTCCGAAGCGCCTACATACGAGACGGGCTTCCGCGACGCGCCTACCGACCGGCTTCGTCCCGTTGCGCCCCCGCGGACACCGTCGCGTCGCCGAGTCGGGCAGTGGGCGGTCCTCGGAGCCGGAGCCGCGGTGCTGCTCGTCGTAGCAATTGCGGTCGGCACGGCTGGCGGTGGCGGGCTAGACGTCAGTGGTGGCACTGCGTCGACCGAGACCCCTCTGGGGTGCCCACCGCCGGCGTCCGCGGAGCCGCTGTTGAGCACGAGCGCAGAGCTCGAGTGCATCGAACGCGCCCTCATCGGCCTCGTGTGCGACCTCGAACCTCTGTCGTTGCGGCGGGGGGAGCCGGGCGGCCGCGAGGGGAACTGGGTGCAGCAGTACTACGGGCCTTTCCCCTTCCGCGCCCAGTTCATCTACCAGCCCCGCGCCGGCATCTCCTTCCGCGTCTCCTTCAGTTGCACGATTCCGGCCGGCGGCCCGCCGCGCCGGCCAGCGCGCGCGGAGCTGACTCAGGCCGACTGGAACGCGATCACCACGCCGGGCTCCGCGCTACCCGGAAAGCTCCGGCCGCGGGCGCCCACCACGTCGACGACCACCTACCCTGTTCCGGAGCCAACTCGTAACGATTCCTCTGCGGACGCCCGCGCCGCGGACTGCTCGCGTCGGGCCTTCGACGTGTTCGGGCAATTTGCTCGGGGCGAGCTGACCTTCCCAGAGGCGCGAGCCGCCCTTCCGCCCGAGGTGCCGCCCTCGGCCTTGACCAACGCCGTCGAGGGGGTACGCCGGTACGAGTCAGACGGTCTCTCCACCGACGAGGCGATCACCGAAGCCGGTGGCGCCGTCGCCGAGACCTGCAACTATTGAGCTCACCACAACCGAGTCCCGACCTCGTCCCGGTAAGGTCCATTGCTTCACGAACGAGTTAATGGTCGTTTCCAGTTGACTTCCTGACCGCCGCCCGGACAATCCAGGACCATGGCACAGAGGACGGTTGTCTCCCTGGTCGACGACCTCGACGGCACCGAGGCAAATGAGACCGTTGAGTACGCTCTTGACGGCGTTACCTACGAGATCGATCTAAACGATAAGAACGCGGAGCAGCTGCGCGACGTCTTTGCTCCTTACGTCGCAGCCGCCCGTCGCACCGGTGGGCGACGCTCGACGGGTGGTGGGCGCTCCCGCTCCAGCTCCTCGAGGAGCTCGAGTAAGGGCGTCGTGGGCCGCAGCCGAGAAGCGCTGAAGGCGATCCGGGACTGGGCGCAGACCGAGGGCTGGGCGGTCAGCGACCGTGGCCGCCTTCCGAACAACGTCGTCGAGGCATACGACGCCGCTCACAAGTAGGCAGCTCCCGCGCCTCGGCTTGGGGCAGCCTCTCGCCCTACGGGCTCGGAGTTTCGCCCAGGTGGGAGAAACTCTTCGCTACGCCTGAAGAAGAGTCGGTGGCCGCTGGCCGCTTCCTGACCTCAGCGGTCTAACAGCGACACAGCCGGCCGGGTTGCGGTTGATCACCTTCGGCGGCGACCTGAATCAGGCAGCCAACTCCTACCTGTCCAACGTGCTGGTGTACGCCTCGCTCGCTCCCACCCGAGAAGTCGACCGGGGTGGGCACGCCGAGGCCCTCACCCTGTCCGCCAGGCGGGCAGTACCACGGTGTTTCGCCCCGCCGAATCGGCGCTCTCGACGCCGCAGGTGGGAAGGCATCTGAATCCATAGCTGCGTGCCTACCGCGAGCATGCCCGGTTTGCTGGTGAACAGAGGGCGCCACAAGTGATCCACTGGGCATCACACGCGATAGAGGGAAACAGTTCGTGGATCAGATCGTGGATCGAGATCAACTCGATCTCGCCGACAAGATCGTCCCGGGCGCTACCGGTGGGGCGTCGGCCCGCCGCCGCCACGCCGTCGAGAGGGAAACCCGACGGGCGATATCCGGGTCCGGGCGGGACCGACTGATGTGGGCAGGTCTCCCGCGGCGCGGGCCTCGATCCTCGATCGATCATTGGTGGTGTGGCACGAGGGAGGGGCGGGTGTCGGAGCCGGCTGTGATGACGGCTCGTAGCTGCTCGATTGGGACGTTGTTTTCCTCTGCAACGGAGTCCAGGCCGACTCCGTTGCGCTCGAGGAGGTCGGCGGCGGCCCCAAGCAGGGTCGGAGCCTCGGGTGGGCCGAGCGGAGCGACCTCGGGGTTCCCTCGCTGGGCGAGGTCTTGGTTGGCGCGGCGATAGGCCGTCGGCGACATGATCCCGAGGGCGTGGGCCCGGTAGACCAGGGCGCGCACGCTCGTGCCCCACTTGCGCTTGGCCTCGATGAGGCGTTCGAGGTCATAGCGCGCCGGCAGGTCGGGGGCGACTTGCTCAGCTGGCATCATGAACTCGGCGGCGAATCCCTGAGCCTGACCTTCCACGATCTTGGAGCCGGGCTCAACGTCGTGGTGCATGACCAAGTGCCCCAGCTCGTGGGCGGCGTCGAAGCGGCTGCGGACCAGGTCGTTCTTTACTGGCGACAACAGCACCAGCGGCCTGTACCCGGCATGAGTGGAAAAGGCGTCGACGTGAGGGTCGACGTAGTCCTCGGGTAGGCGGAGCACCAGCACCCCCCGGGCCTCGAGCAGCCGAGCGACGTGCGCGACCGGGCCCGCCTCGACTCCGAGGGCTTCGCGTGTATCTCTGGCGGCCGCGGCCACGTCGGAGGGATCGGGGTCGTCGAGCAGGGCCACCGAGGGCAGGTCGACGGCCGGGAGCTCGACGTAGGTCTCAAGGACCTCCGTAACCGCGAGCGCGAGCTCACCGAACGCAAGAGCCTGATCCCTCGAGAGCGCCGGGGTCGAACGCAGGGACCGGAAGTGCGCGGCATGCCCGGGAAGCGTCGGCACCGGGTGGTTTCGGCGGAAGAACTCTCCCGACACTCCGAGGGCCAGCCCAAGCTGGGCGGCCACAGGCGCGGTCGGGCGGGACTGGCTACGTTCGAACTGGGAGATGGCCGCGGGGTGAGCTCGACGCGCCTCGCCAGCTCGGCGCGGGTGGTCCGACCAAGACGGCGGGCCAGGCTCAGCCGGTCACCGTCGAAGTCGGCGACGGCGCCAGCCGCCCGCCGGCGCCGCGCGGCGCGGCGCGCATCGCTCTCGAGGACCATCAGCTCGCCGACGGACGAGACGTCGGGCGCAACGTCACCGGCGCGATCACAGTAGGCCGAGCGTCGAAGCGCGTCGGCAACGTGGAATCGCCTTCTGCCGGTCGCGTACCGCGGCCGCCGACATCACCTTCATCGCGCCACAGCAGCGCGGCGGCCATCCACGGGTGGCAGCTCTCACGCCCGGCCTCGTCGAGGCTGGGGACAGCGAGCCAGCCCGCGGTACGCCCGCTGGCGAGGTCCCCGCGGTAGACGACCATGGCGTGACCGAGCACGTCCGGGTCCTGGCCCATCGTCTCCATCCCCGGCAACGGCGTCCCGAACGCGGGAACATAGCGGGCCCGGTTCTCCAGAGCCGCCGTGCGAGGGACGACGCTGCTCTCCGACCACCGGCGCGAGCTGACGGCCTGGATGCGGCGCCACCTCTCCCTGACGTGGTCCGTCGCCGTCGACGCCGCCTCCGTGGAGGGCGCCGTCGTCGCCCGTCTCCTCCCGCCGCTGAACCTGAACTTCACCCCGGACAGCGACCACCGGCGGGCGGTTGCCGGAGCGCGCGGGCGGTTCAGGCTGCCCGCTTCGTAGCCTGCGGGAATCGTTGCTTCGGTTGGCGGCCGCTCCACACCCCGTGCGTCGATGGCGTCCTGGACGGTTGTTGCCATACACTTCCTCCGCTGCACGCACGGCACCGCGCGGTCGAGTTGGGCAAGTTCCTGCGCAAGATCGACACCGAGGTCCCCGCCGACCTCGAGGTGCACCTCGTGCTCGACAACGCCTCCACCCACAAGACCCCCGCGATCAAACGCTGGCTGGCCGCGCACCCGCGGTTCGTCCTGCACTTCACCCCGACCAGCAGCTTATGGCTCAACCTGGTCGAGCGCTGGTTCGCCGAGCTGACCACCAAGAAGCTGCAGCGATCAGCGCACCGCTCGGTGTCCGCGCGGGGCGCCGACATCCGCGCCTGGATCAAGGCATGGAACGACAACCCCAAGCCCGACATCTGGACCAAGACCGCCGACGAGATCCTCGACAGCATCGCCAACTACTGCCGACGAATTTCTGACTCAGGACACTAGGAGCTCTCCTCCACGGTGCTGGCGATCCGGGCTAGCGTCTCGGACATTTCGTCGCTGCTGATGAACGGGCAGAACGAGGCAACGGTGGGGTCTTTGACATCGGCCCAGTCGTAGGTCTGGGTGACCTCGGTGCCATCTGAGACCTCGCGCAGGCGGTAGGTGTAGGTGTGCCCGCCGGTCGTGACGCCGGCAAGCATGTCGACCAGCGAACATGACCACGACCGGTCGAGGTCGGGCGCCCACCCGAGGCAGGCGTACGGTACATACTCGCGCACAGTGTTGATGACACGGTAATCGCCGAGGTCGCCGCGGTGCATGTACATCGCAAAGGTCTGGCCGACCCCGGTGATGGGGTCAGCGTCCGACCCTCGTAGGAGCCCCGAGCCGTCGATGTCAACGTGACGGCGCGGATCGGCGAGCAAGGCGAAGACACGGGCCGCCGGGGCATGGACGACCCGGCTGACCTCGATCTGCTTAGCGCTGTCCATCTCGTCCTCCTCCGCAAAGCGCACCGGCCCACACCAGGCGCCGGAGGGGTGTCACGAGGAGTGGCACATCAGAAGATGATCGAATGTCCGATCCACTGCTGTTGCATAGGCCGTCGCACGGTGACGTTGACGACCGCTTCGCTACGTCACTATCACTGGGCGGCTGCTCCCACACACGGCAGCCGCGGTGACCACACCCGACCCCCACCTCATTGGACCTGGCGTTGGGTCAGCCCGGCCGTACGTAGTAGACGCTCTTGCCGACAGGGGCGGCGGGCTTTATCGCACACGGGTGGAGCTTTCCCCGCCCCGGAGCGGACCGCGCCGATCCTGCCGACCGGCCTGGGCTGCCCGAGAGGCCACCTACGACTACGTCCGGCACGGCACGGCACGACCACGCTGTTCGCCGCGCTCGAGGTGGCCACCGGCAAGGTTCGTCGACGCCTGCTTCGACCGGCATCGACACCAGGAGCTTCCTCAAGTTCCTCAAGCAGGTGGCCAAGGCCTATCCGTGTCAAGCCCCGGGTTTCGTAGCGGGCTGGTTCTCACGCGCCGAGGGCTCGTTGCGGGCGAGTTGTGGGGTCGCGGTGCTGTTCGTACTCCACCGGTGGGACCAGTCCGAGTTCGCCATGCAGCCGCCGATGGTTGTACCAGTCGATGTAGGCAGCGATCGCGGCCTCGAGGTCGTCGAGGCCTTTCCAGGGGCCCTTGTTCCGCACGAGCTCGGCCTTGAACAGTGAATTGAACGCTTCGGCCATCGCGTTGTCGTAGGAGTCGCCGACCGAGCCCACCGAGGCGACCACGTCCGCCTCGGCGAGTCGCTCGGTGTAGCGCACCGCCACGTACTGAACTCCGCGATCAGAATGATGTACCAAGTGCTTGAGATCGGCGCCGTCGCGCCGACGCAGCCACAAACCCATGTTCAGCGCGTCGAGCGCCAGGTCGGTGCGCAGATTGTTCGCGATCTGCCAGCCCACGATCCGGCGCGAGAACACGTCAAGCACGAACGCGGCATACACCCAGCCGCCGAACGTGCGGACGTAGGTGATGTCGGCGACCCAGAGCCGGTTCGGGGCGTCTGCAGCGAAGTGCCGGTCGACCAGATCCGGGCGGTCATCGCGGTCGCGCGGCGCCGGCCTGGTGGTCTGTGGGGTCCTCGAGCGCGTCACTCCGCGCAGGCCAGCGGCACGCATCAACCGCTCCACCGTGCATCGAGCGACCGAACCACCGTCGACGCCGTCCTGGCGGCGCAACGCCTCGTAGACCTTGCGCGCCCCGTAGACCCCGAAGTTGTCCGCGTGCACGTTCGTGATCGCGGCCGTGACGACCTGGTCGCGACACGCGCGAGCCGAGAGCTTCCTGGTCTTGCGGGCCCGATAAGAATTCGGAGCGATCTGCACGCCTGCGCTCCGCAGCGCCGCACAGATCGGCTCGACCCCGAATTTGCCACGGTGCTCGTCGATGTAGGAATCGACTAGCGCTGCGGGCGGTCGAGCTCCGCGATGCTCCTATGTCAAGCCGCCGGTGTGAGAGCGTCCATTTCGGCTTCTTTGCTGAGCTGGGGCGCGTGTTCGTCGGCGCGTAGCGCGGTGAACACGGCGTCGGAGAGTCGCCGGCGCAGCAGGCGCAGCGCTTCGGTGCGGGTCTTGCCTGCGGCGGTGAGCTTGTCGAGGTAGGCCCGGCCGGGGCCGATCCCGCGGGACTGGGTCACCGCGATCATGTGCAGGGCGGTGTTGATGGTGCGGTTGCCGCCGCGGTTGAGTCGGACCTTGCCGTCGGTGCGCCCGGACCAGACCGGGATCGGGGCGGTGCCGGTGAAGCGTGCGTAGGCGTCCCGGCTGCGGAAGCGGTGCGCGCCAGCGGTCTCCCCGAGGATCATCGCCGCGCCCAGCACGCCGCAGCCGGGCAGGGCCAGCAAGCTCGGCGCCAGCCGCCGCACCAGGGTCCGCAGCTCGACCTCGAGGGCGTTGATCTGGCGGGTGAGGTCTCGGCAGCGGCCGATGTGGTCGCGGGCCAGCCGGGCCACGAGGCCCTGGTCGTCGGCCAGGTGGGCCTCGAGTCGGTCCAGGACGCAGTAGCGGCGCAGCCCACGCGAGGGCACGTGCAGGGCGGGGTCGAGCTCGTGCAGCCACCAGCGCAGTCGGGCCTGCAGACGGGTGCGCTCGGAGACCAGGTCGCGGCGGTGGTCGACCAGCAGCTTGACCTCGCGAGTGGGTCCGTCGAGCTCGGCGACCGGGAGATCGGTGTGTCGCAGCGCGGCCACCGCGACCGCCTCGGCATCAATGGGGTCGGACTTGCCCGGACGTCGTCCACCCCGGCGGGCACCGGCCATGAGCTGGGTCGGCACTCGGACCACACGGTGTCCGGCACCGAGCAGGTCACGTTCGAGACGACGGGTCAGGTGCCGGCAGTCTTCGAGCGCGAAGCACACCTGCGCCCACTGCCCGGCCCAGACCACCAGCTCAAGGTGAGCATCGCTGGTCGTCTTCAGCGTCTTCTCCGCGACCCGACGTTTGAGGTCGTCGAGTACGACGACGGTGTGGCTGTGCTTGTGCGAGTCGACACCGATCATGACCACGGGCAGCTCCGGGAGTCGAGGCGAGCAGATGAGGGCCTCGGGACCGGCCGACCGGTGGGCACGCCTCAGTCGAGCGAGAGCAGGCTCCTATCAGGCCACACCCGCCGGCCGACCCCGACGCCCGGCGGAGCCGCACATCGCCGGACAAGCCACCGGCCACGAGGGCCGGGGCAGCGAAAAAACGAGCGAACCCCGCCGAGCGGTGATCATCGTGGCACTGACGCGAAGAAAGCCGACGCGGACTTCAGGATCGCGTTCGCCCGACGCAGCTCCCGCACTTCACGCTCAAGATCAGCCACTCGCTTCGACTCCGCGCTCGGTGTCCCCGGCCGCAGCCCGGCATCGACCTCGGCGCGAGCGACCCATCCCCGCAACGTCTCGGGATGGATCCCGAGTTGCCCCCCGATCTCGCGGCAGGCGCCTTTGAGATTGCCCGACTCTGCCTTCGCGTCCAACACCAGACGCACAGCCCGTTCCCGCAGCTCATCGGGGTACTTCCGCGGCGCCGCCACGATCACAGGCTCCCTAATGGGTTCACGCCCGCCATCAAACCCGGGGCGGGACACTGGCCGTCCAGATCGACCGGCACCGAGGCACCGAGCTGGGCGTACCCGCTCTTGATCAGGTCGTCGACCAGCCCGGTTTCGCGCCGATCAGCCACCCTCACCGCCGCCGTCACGGGCACCGCGACCCTCGTCCGCATCCGCGGATGGCCGGCGGGCCGCCGAACCAGCCGCCTCGGCCGAGCCCACAAGTAGCCACCGGACACCAGAACACTCAGCACGTCGGGCCAGGCGTCGGCATACTCAGCGCGCAGCCGTTTCCACCGGCAGTCCTCCAGACGCGCCAACCACGCCCGCGTGGTTTCGGCCATTGGCCGGCCGCTCGTGGACACGCCACCGATGGTCACACCGGCCGCCGACAACGGCGCGCCGACCCAACCGCTTGCCGGTGTCGTCCTGCACCTCCAGATCATGGTGGTCTTCGGCCCAGTCGTCGCCGAAGAACAGCACCGTTCGCGTCTCCCGTCTCGTCGCCGACACCTTGCGTCCGGCGGCACTCGGGAGATCGCCGACGGCCTAATGGTCCAGTGCTCGCGCCGTCATCGGCGGGCCACCTCATCCCCAGCAGCGGTCTTGCTCTCCCGACCGCCGATTGGGGGCACTATCTCCACCAAGGACTGACTGCCGTCCAGGCTGAGGGAGTGCTCACCCGCCGGTGGCTACCAAAGCTGGAGCTTCCCACAGAGTGGATCTTCTCGGGCCTGTCTGTTGGCGGTAGTACATCCGCCCGACGTTCCGAGCAGTTCGTGAGGCGCAACGGTCACAAACCCGACACGATCCGTCGCTGACGGTTGGACGGTGTGCGTTTTGTCGGAATAGTGCACCGGGCTGGCTGGGATGCCGTCGCGACCGGGGGGGCGGTGGCGGCTGTCGGGGCCCGGCCAGCTCACGCTGGCTACGTTCGGTCGGGTACGGCGCAGCCCTCCGCAACCTGGGAGTGGCCGCGATGCCGAATGACCATCTGGTGCGCGATCCGTTCGAGCGGTCGCAGCGTCAGGAGAGGCCTCGAAGAGCTGCAGGAACGAACACGAGGTCAGGAGACACCGGTAAAGCTGGGCCTCACATAGCCGAGGCGGCCGGGGGCCATGCCCGCATCGCTGACCATGCTGCTCGCGACGTGCCAACGGTGGCCGAGAGCTGACTCCCTCCGGGACGATCCCCAACTGCGACCCGACCCGCTTGCAGGCCTCGTTGCCCGACAGACCGGGCTCCTGCTCGCGGGCCTCACGCACCAACCTCTTGGCCCGCTGACGCATCTCCTCGCTGAACTTCCTCGGCGCCGGCACGATCGCCACCTTCCCGTGGGATCAGAGTGGTCCGCCCCGGGTTCGGTGGAGTCGGGTAGCTGGGGTCCTGGACCTGGTCGAGGCCGGTCGACCGGTTTTCGACGTCGTGCACCCGCCCGCCGAACCCGAACGCCGAGCCCGCCGCTCGATCGGAGGCGGCGCGCTTCCCGCCGGGCGCTACTAACGCGGGAGCGGATCAGGACGGTGCTTGGTGTGCCGCTCGACGAGGCCTCCGGGAAGGATAGGACTTGGTTAGGTCGCTCGGGCCGGCTCTCCCGCGCGTCGGCCCAGGGCCGGGCGGACCAGGATGATGCCGACGGCGGTGACGACGAGCGTGATCAGCGTCGCGACCTTCATCCAGTCCGGGATGGGGTCGGCCAGCCCGAGGACGGGCAGCAGCCCGGAGAGCGCGCGGACCACCACGGCGACCCACAGGGCTGCTCGCGAGGCGGACCGCCACCACGCGACGAGACCGGCCAGCGTCACCACGCCGAACACGACGCCGACCGCCCACGCCCACGGCGGCGCCTCGCCGGGCGTCGGGAGCAAGAGGCTCCCAAGGATGTCACTGACAGCGAGCGCGGCGAGGACGATCCCGCCGGAACGAATACGGGATCTAGGCACGCAAGCTCCTGACGAGACGGAGCGACCGGAGCCCCAGCCATGACCGAGACGGTCCGGGCCGGAAGCCCGCCCGCACGTTGGGGCCGGCCCGCAGCGGGGTCTCGATGCCGGCACGGACCACATCGACCTGCGATCGCCACGACGTCTCGCCACGACTCGGCCATGTGACGCCGGGCTCGCCCCCTCCACGGGGTGGAGCAACACGCGGCGTCGGCGGTCCGAGGTCGCGGGCGAGCCTCACGACCGGACCGCTTCGGCCTCGGTGATCAATTCGAAGACGAGGACTCCGTCGATTGACCATGCCGTACCGGGCGGGAACTGCGTCGCGCGCACCGCCGCGGCGGCGTCCTCGGCAGCCGGCGCCGAATCGAACACCACGACACCCTGGCCACGCGCGTTGTCGATGCTGCGCAACCACCGTCCCGACACGAAACCCGGCTGCTGCCACGCCCAGGGGACAACGTCGTCGTAGAAGTGACGATCGACGTCCTCGGGGCGAGCGGGGTCCAACGTCATCCCCACGATCATCGTGTACATCTCGGCTCTCCCACCTCAGTGACGGTGCCGATCTCGCCGGCGTCCACAGCGTGGGCCAGCGAGAGGAACCGACCCATACCAGGAATGTGGTATGTCCCAGGAGGGCGAGGGCTCCGTACGGTTGACGCCGTGACCAGCGACTCGACGCAACGCGCGATCGACAAGATCGCTCGGCTGACCGGTGAGGCCCGCGACCTCGCGGAGTTCTGGCGTGAATGCACCGAGGTCATCGGAACGGTCGTGCCCTACTACTGGACGCCATGCTGGTACACCCTCGACCCCGCCTCCCTGCTGATCACCAGCCATTACCACCACGGCCTCTCGGAATTCCCTGCCGACTGGCTCGCCCACGAGTATTACGGCGACGACGTCAACAAGATCGCTGACATCGCGGTCTCCGAGGCCGGAGTCGCCACCCTGCGTGAAGCCACCGGCGGCGACCCCACCAGCAGCCCCCGCTACCACATCAACCTCGGGCTGGGCGGCGAGCAGGAGATCATCACCCGGCTGCGGACCGCGTCCGGCCAAGTCTGGGGCGCCCTCGGTCTCTACCGGGAACCCGGACGCGCCCTGTTCGACGACACCGACAAGCGCCTGCTGCGCGCGCTGAGCCCGCATCTGGCCGAGGGCGCCCGCCGGGCCCTACTGATCGGGGAGGCCACCGAACCCGACACACCCAACTCGCCCGGGCTGGTCATCCTCGACCAGCACTGGAACATCGCCTCGACCACACCAGGCACCGAACGATGGCTCGCCGAACTCCCCGACCCCGACCACGACTCGAGCCCCGACTCCGGCCGAGCACCGCCTGCGGTGCTGGCAGTCGCCGGACGCGCCCGCCGCATCGCCGAGCACCCCACGCACCCGGCCGGAATCACCGTCGCCCGGGTCCGTTCGCGCAGCGGGTCCTGGCTCGTGCTCCACGGTGCGGTGCTGCGCGAGAGTGGCCAACCACGCACCGCGATCATCATCGAGGCTGCCCAACCGGCCCGGATCTTTCCGCTCCTGATGTCGGCCTACCACCTCACCACCCGAGAACAGGACATCACCCACCAGGTCCTGCACGGCGCCTCAACCGCACAAATTGCCCGCGAACTGCACATGTCACCGCACACCGTGCAGCAACACCTCAAGGGTGTCTTCGACAAGACCGGAGTCCGCAGCCGACCCGAACTCGTCGGAAGAATCTTCTTCACCCATTACGAACCCCGCTTCCGCGACAACGAACGACGGACCACAGACAACCGCCCGATGCGAGGAGGCCCCGCAGCCCTCAACCGCAACACCGCTGACCCGCCACCATCGACTTGACGACCTACACCGACTCCGATCCGACTAAGAGTCCTACGCAATGTCTGACATCGCACGTGCCGACACTCCATCGGGACCGAGCCCATCACCGTTGTCCGCGCCAAGGGATCGTGACCGGGCTGTTCCCCGACGCCGCCGCCCCGCACTCGCGGCACCCACCGACCCCGCCGTGGTCCGGCCCTCACACACCGTCAGAGAAGCCGGTTATCGGCTCCGGGCCGTCCCGCGAACACCGAGCGCGGGACGAGCGACACACCAGTGACTGAGAGGCAACATTGTGTCGGCAGCGGCGGCACGTCTCGACGTAGCTGGTTTAGAACACCAGCCCGTGCCGCTGGACCAGCACGTCGGTCCCTTCCAGATCGAGGTCACAGCCGTACCTCGCGGCGAGCTCGACGAACACTTCGGGATCGACGTCATGGCCGAGCGCTTCCATCTCCCGGAACATCTGCTCCAGACCGCCCGGCGATGTCATCTCGAGAGTGCCGGCGGGCTCGTCGCCCGCGTTCCAGAACGTATGCCATTGTCCGCGCGGCCTGACGATCAGGTCACCGGGGCCGGCTTCGACTTCGACGTCGCCGAGCAGGGCGCCGATGCGACCCCGAGTGACGTAGGCGATGTCGTCCTCGCGACTGTGACGGTGAAGTGGCGCAGCCATAACCCGCGGTGGGAGCAACAGCTCCATCAATGAGAACCGTCCCGAGGTCGCGCCCGCGTCGAGAAGGTATCGAGTCTGATATCCCCCGACGTCGGTGATCTCGCCGGTGCCGGCGGCGAGGACGCCCGGCGGGAGCGCTGAATCGAGTGTCATCGCGCCTCCGTCCCTGACGACGGCGACCACCGCCGCCGGACCAGCGCGGTCGCGCCAGCGACGGCGATCCACGCTGTGAGCAGCATCGAGCCGGCGAACAGGTCGAGCAGCTGCTCGCTTCCCAGCAGGTAGGCGGCGAATCCGGCGATCCCGAACGCGACGGCGCCGACCGCGCCCAGGACGTTGAGCACCGGGTGGGCGAGCCTGCGCCCGCCCAGCAGGGCGAGTGCGGCGATCGGGAACGCGCCCAGCGGGTAGACGATGCCCGCGGTGACCGTGTGCGCGGTCAGGAACGGCGTCGGCTGTCCGGCCAGCAGCGCGTGGTGGTCGGCGGCGGCGAGCAGGTGCGGGACGCTCTCCACGACCCAGACGATCGCTGCGCCGGAGGCGACCCGGGCGGCCGTCCGCGCTGCGCCGGACAGCACGCCGCTGCGGGCGAGACCGAGGAAGCCGGGGACGAGCAGCGCCACGAACACCAGGAGCAGGAGGTGCGACGGGGTCCACAGCGGGTCGCCGATCTCGGCCGCTACCGCGGCGTCCCCGGACAGCGTCGGGTCACCCGTCGGGTGCAGCAGGCTCCCCACGAAGCCGAGGACCCCGGCGACGAGCAGCAGCGCCGGCCACCGGTCGAGCACCGGCGTACGGGACCCGACATCGACCGCCGGGTTCGCACCGGACGCAGGCATGGACATCGTCTCTCTCCCTCCTGTTCCGGGGGCGCTGTTCACGCGACGCGGGCCCGCTCGCGCGAGCCGACCGGGACGGATGCTTCGACGACGACGGCGAGCCCGAGCGCGGCGTATCCGAGGAACCACCCGACGAGGGCGGCCCAGAACCCTGCCTCGGTGGCGACCGCGATCGCCACCGGCAGGAAGACCACGAACACGTAGGCCCCGATCACGAGGGGGACGATCCGTCGCCAGCTCGACCAGCGGTGGGCGCGCAGCACCGCGACGCCCGCCAGCAGCATGCCGAGGCCGATGACGAGCGGGGCGACCTCGAACGGCATCGCGGCGGTGGCCTCGTCGAACGGCTCGATGAGCTCAGCGCCGGTCAGCACCACGAAGCCCGCGATCGCCACGCCGATCCCGATTCGACCCCACCGCCCGGAGCCGGCGGCGCCGAGCGCGGCGACCCCCGCGAGTCCGATGATCATTGCCAGGTGGGCCACGGCGGCGAGGGTGTTCGTGGCCAGGCTGACCTCGTACGGGAGTGTCGCCAGCTCGTACGCGGCGAAGGCCGCACCGAGCAGGCCTCCGCCGATACCGATGAACCCGGCGTTGCGCGCGAACCCGTTGCGTGGTGTTGCGGTGGTGTCCATGACTGCTCCTCGCTGTCCCGTCGGAGTCGCGGCGGAGGGACCTCTGCCGACGCCGGGAACGCTACGAAGCGAGGTGACCTGCGACATCCGGGTGCGCACGGCACCTGGGTGGGCGCGGCACGCAGGGGTGCTCAGTGCCGGTACTGACGTGCTGCTACTGAAGTGCCGCTACTGGAGGCGCGCGGCGCGCAGGTAGGCGAGCACGGCGTGCACACGGCGGTGGCTGCCGGCGCCGTCGGGGATGTCGAGCTTGGCCAGGACGTTGCGCACGTGGGTCTCGACGGTGCGGCCGGTGAGCACGAGCCGCTGCGCGATCCCTGTGTTGGTGAGCCCCTCCGCGACCAGCGCGAGCACCTCTCGCTCGCGTTCGGACAGCGTGGCCAGCGCGTGCCCGCCGCCCGGCGCCAGCAGGGTCGAGACCACCTGTGGGTCGAGCGCCGATCCCCCACGCGCCACCCGCTCCGCGCCGGCCAGGAACTCGGCGACGTCGAGCACGCGGTCCTTGAGCAGGTACCCGAAGCCGCCCGCGGAGGCGAGCCCGACCACGCCTCCGGTCTCGATGTGCTGCGACAGCACCATCACCCCGACCGACGGGAGCTCGGCGCGCAGCGCTGCGGCGGCGCGGATGCCCTCGTCGGTGAACGTGGGCGGCATCCGGACGTCGACGACAGCGAGGTCTGGGTGCATCGCGGCGGCCATCGAGAGCAGCCCGGCGCCGTCGCCCGCCGTCGCGACCACGTCGTGCCCGGCGTCGGCGAACAGGCGGGCGAGTCCCTCCCTCAGCAGCACCTGGTCCTCGGCGATGATCACCCGCACGGCAGCACCGCGCTCACCCGCGTCCCCGCACCCGGCGTGCTGTCGATCTCCAGCCGGCCGCCCAGCGCGTCGACCCGGTCCGCCAGCCCGGCCAGCCCGGAGCCCGCGCGCAGGCCCGCACCACCCACGCCGTCATCGGCGACGACGACGCGCAGGCAGCCGTTCTCCCGCCCCGCCGACAGCGACACCGCCGTGGCGTGCGCGTGCTTGACCACGTTGGTCACGGCTTCGCTGGCCAGGAAGTAGGCGGCGGCCTCCACGTCG
Source organism: Actinomycetospora flava (assembly GCF_037400335.1). Lineage (NCBI taxonomy): Bacteria > Bacillati > Actinomycetota > Actinomycetes > Pseudonocardiales > Pseudonocardiaceae > Actinomycetospora > Actinomycetospora flava. The sequence goes on along the minus strand of NZ_JBBEGM010000017.1, from coordinate 44,551 downwards.
CCGGGCAACCGCTCGACCGCCGCGTCGACGTGCACCGGCAGCGGAGCGCGCGCCCCGAGGTCGGCGAGCGCCGCGGCCAGGCCGCGGTCGAGCGCGGCGGGACCCAGACCGCGGGCCAGCTCGCGCAGCTCGTCGATCGCAGCACCCACGTCGGCCACCACACCGTCGAGCAGCACCGAAGCGTCGTCGGTCGGCGAGAGCCTGTGCTGCACGTGGCGCAGCGTCAGGCCCACCGACACGAGCCGCTGCTGCGCGCCGTCGTGCAGGTTGCGCTCGATGCGCCGCCGCTCGGCGTAGGTCGCGGCGACGATGCGGGCGCGCGAGTCGCGCACTCGGGCCAGCTGACGGCGCACCTCCACCCGCAGTCGGGCGATCTCGACGGCCAGCCCGAGGGTCTCCAGCACCGCGCGCAGCAGCGCGGGGCGGTCCGAGCGTGCGTGCAGCACCATGGCCAACTGCTGCGCGCCGCTGCGGACCGGCGTGCGCTCGCGGCCGTCGTCAGGCAGCTGCTCGTGCTCCACGCCGGCGGCGTCGGCGAACACCTCGCCGTCGGGCATCCAGAAGTACAGCTCCACGCTGTCGTCACCCACGGCTTCGGCGAGCACGCGGCCGACCTGCTCGGGCTCCGCCCGTCCCCCGCGCACCTCGCCGAGGAAGTGCTCGGCGTGGCGCAGCCGCTCGCTGCGGTCGCGGTCGAACCGGCGGTCGACGACGCGCTGCACCCGCCCCCGAAGCGGCCGGAACGCCACGGCGACCGCGAGCGTCGCCGCCGCGGTCGTCCAGCTCGAGCCGGTGCCGACCGCCACGCCCACGACCAGCGCGATCGAGACGTAGACGGCCGCGAGCAGTCCGGTGAGCACGGCGTAGACGACCGTCCGGTTGATCAGGACGTCGATGTCGTAGAGCCGGTAGCGCAGGACGGCGACCGTGACCGCGGTGACGATGCCGACCTGGGTGAGCGACGCCGCGAGGATCGTGGCCTCGGCGACGGCGCCGGTCGCCAGGAACTCGACCAGGCAGGTCACGAACGTCACCGGCATGAGCACCGAGGCCAGCGCGAACCAGCGCAACTGAGCCCGCGCGAGACCGCTCGACCCGCGGTAGCGGGCGACCACCGCGGCGATGGCGACGAGCAGCGGGGCCAGCAGCACGAACTCGCCGACGGTCAGCACCTCGGCGACATCCGCCACCGGCAGAGGATTGGCCAGCCCGTCGAACGGCGCATAGAAGGGCCGCGGATCGAACAGCGCCAGAACAAGGAACCCGCCGAAGGCCAGCGCGACGACCGCCGCGACCGGACGCCACCGCGGCGAGGCCAGCCGCCCGTCGGGGAACAGGAACGCCAGCCCCACCAGCCCGGCGTAGAACGTCGGCCACCCGCTGTGCACCCACAGCGCGGCCCACGCGGTGATCGGGGCCTCCGGAGCGCTCGCCACTCCATGGCCCCCCACGTGCCACGCCGCGGCGTAGAGGGCCGCGGCGCACGCGCTGACCAGCAGGAGGCCACCGGTGCGGTTGCCCGGGGCACGCGTGACGATCACCAGGCCGGCCACCGCGCAGGCCAGAACCGGCACGCCGAGCACCACCGCCTGCGCCACGCCCGCCTCCGGGGCCGGGCTCACCACAGCGTGCGTCACCGTCGCGGCGGCCGCCAACGTGGCACCCGCCCCGGTGAGCCACGCGACGCACAGCCCCGCCCGCACACCCGGAAGTGTCCCGCTACTGGCGGGCGCGGGAAACAGTGCTGGCACGTAGCGCGCCCGCTTACCACGACGATCGACGTCCGCCCAGCGACGGTATCGTCGAGGAGGCGTCCTCGCTGTCGACGCTGGACGACCTCGTCAGGGAGCTCTTCGTTCCTTCACCTTTTCGGCTGCGCGACTCGCGCACGAGGTACGTAATTGCCGTCATGTTCGCGCCGTGGGCACGCGTGGATGCTGGCCCGGTGACGACCACAAAGGCCACGAACTCGCCATCGTTCAGGGCGCATCGCTGCGAACGAGATACCGCTAGGGTGGCCCCGCCGCTACCCGCCAAGCCGCTGCTAAGCGCAAGCGCCGATCTCGAGTGCACCGAACGCGCACTCATCGGGCTTGTGTGCGACCTCGACACGGCGACGCTACTGAGCGACGGGGCCCGGCGTACTGGCGACGGCTGAGCGGCGCGGCTCCAGAGGCCGCGCTCAGGCCGTTACTTGATGCGACCATTGCCCAGGGCCCGAACGGTCCCCCTGCCTCCGCACCTCGCCACCGGGTTACTCCTATGTACTTGAGGTTCGAGGGCGCTTAGCCTGGTCCAAGCCGCCAACCGCACGATCCGAGTATGCGGTTGCGTAATGGCGGCCAACGGATGAACGCTCGAGTGATGGGGGACGCATTCGTGGCGGGATGGCAGATCAAATGGCAGGCTCACTGTGATGACCTAGTCGTAGACTTCGAATCCGTGCAAGTCCGGAAGGACACAACGGATCGCCTTCTCAGCTGGCCCGTGCGGCCCGCCAAGAGCGGTAACGCGCTGAGAGCAGAGGTCCTGCAAGACGACGTCGCCTGGAACCCCGATGCCAACATGGGAAAAGGTGCCGATATCGCCGGGGGATGGCGGGCTGAGGCAGTAGGACCGACGGAAAATCAATCGAATCATTCCGTGAGGTACGAGTGGTCGACTCTACTGGACCCTAGTTACGCCGTCGACCCCAGATTGGCCGACGGGACTCGAACGTGGCAGGTGATCTTCCAGTGGCACCAGGGTGATAAGGACCAAGGAGGCTCGCCGCCCGTTGCCTTCATCATCGCTGGGGACCACATTTATCTCGACGTACATACGGTGAAGAGCGGCGCTTCCGTGCAGGTAGGTCAATGGCCGCTCGCAACGCTCGACCGAGGCACCTGGCATGACTTCGCTGCGGAGATCAAGTGGCACCGAACTGACGGGACGATCAAGCTGTGGCACAACGGTCAAGCGGTCACGTTCGCCCCGGTGGCGTCCCCTGCAAGCCCTGGCACGATGTTTCCATCCAGCGCAACTGACACCTTGGCCAACCTGACCACGCTGTTCCCTCCGAAGGCCGGCTCATCTAGACCTTCGAGTGTCTACCTCAAGGTTGGTCTCTACCGCCGAGCTGCCAACACGACGCCGTCTCAAACCTTCGTTGTGTACCACGACGAGATTTGCCGCTATGAATGGGCGCCGTAGTTCGCGGTGATCGAGCCGACCGCTGCCTACCTCGCTCAGGTGCGCCCACGAGGGGAGGTCGCGCCCTCCTGAACGCTTCGGCGAGTCGCGTTACGGGCTCTCCGGCGACATACAAGCGGGTTATCGGTTGTGGCGCCTCTCCCCGCGCTGACGCCTTCGCGGGCAGTGGGCCTGCCAGCGGGCCGGCTCTGGACCAACCGGGCCGGACCCTCTCGGCGCGCCTCGACTGTCCATAGCGACTCGATGCCGGCATCAAAGCCATCGACGCGGAACGCGAGGAGCTTCAGTACAGGTAGGTAGTCAGCCAGAGCGCGCCCGCGATGTAGGGGCTCAAGAACAGGACCGCGAGCGCGGCGGCGGACGGGGCGTTGCGTCGTTGCCGGTGGTGTCCTCGCATCCATCCGTAGATGGCTAGTCCCTGGCACAGCAGCGCGAGGCTGGCACCGACCGAGGCCCACGGGACGGCGATGGTGTCGCAAGGGCGGGTGCCATCGATCGTGCAGCGCAAGTTGGTCACGCCCCACACGAGGTAGGCGAGCACTCCAAGAACGCAGACATACGGCACGGCGACCCGGAACCGGGGCCCGGTGAACACCCCGTCAGTGCGTTCCGGCGCCCGCCCGGTCGGGAGCAGACCACCATGGACCGATAGCACGGACGGCGGGGGATGCGGCGGTCGGCGGGCGACGTGATCTTGGGCGGGCGCGGCGCTTGGGGGCACCCAGGTGTCGATGGAGGCCTGTCTCGGGCCGGCGCCGCCTTCTGGGGGGTGCCCGTGCAAAGGGACCCATGTCGGCGTCACCACCCCATTTGCGGCCGTCCAGAAGCGGCGACTGCTAACCGGGAGCTGCGCCGCTCAGGGTCGCCCGCAGGTGGGGCACGGAGGGCGGGCCAGCGTTCGAGGCGCCCGCGCCGTCGCGCGGCGGCGCTCAGTGCGGAATACCGGGATGAGAACGACGAGAACGACGAGGATGAGCGCAGCCCAAACAAAAACTCCGGTCTTGATGGGCATCAGAGCATTCATCAGAAGGATGATCATCAACCCGCCGATGGCCACGCACAGGGTCATACTCGTTCGATACGGTGACGGTAGCCGGTTTACAACTACGGTCGCTAGCGCCACTCCCGCCCCGATAACCAAGATCGATAGATCGAGCAGAACGTCGTTCGTCGGAAGCGCGTTACTGTATACGGCGGCAAGGTATACGAGCGCTGCCGCAACAAGGTTGGCAACGACGTTGACTCCGATGTCACGGCCGAGTCGGACCACGTAGACATCATCGCGAGAGGTCCGCAGTACCGCTAGAGAGAGCAGCACGGTCGCCTGGGAGCAGTGCACACGCAACACCGCGAGCGGGTTGCTGTCTTCGGCGACGTAGTCTGCGAGCAGCTTGGCGTCGGTGGATGGATCTTCATCGGGGCTGGATGGTCATGGCGGCCTCCGACCGAGAAGAGGTCGGGGTTCGTGGGCCCGGGGCGGCGGGTGCGAGGCGCTTGCGCGTCCGGCGCCCGATGGGGGCCGAGTGGGCCGTCTAGACGTCCCTGGGCACCCCAGAGCCTCCACCAGACCCGGTGCGCTTCAATCCGCTGCGTGCGGATCTCCGCGCTCGATTCGTCGATCACGCAGCCCACGACCGAACGCGCGTGAACGTCCAACCCGATCCAACTACCCTCACCAGGCACCGGCGCCTCCCCGTGCGGCACCGCCACCAACGACGGTGACCCGCGCCAACTTACGAGCGGAGGCGCCGGCCTCCATACGGTCTAGCGGGCCAGGCTGGTCATCGGGACTGCCTTGCCAATGGCGAAATGCGTGGTGAGGTCGGCGGCGAAGAGCTGCTGGGGGATGCCTGGGTCCAGCTGGGCTATTCGCCTGCGCTGGCCAGGCCCTGTAAGTCACGATCTCCGAGTGAGCACAAAGCCGGAGCTGGGAGAGCTGCGCGAGGTTGACGACTCGGAGCTGGACTGGCTCGCCGCCCAGGACGATGTCGCGCTCCTCGGCTATGCGCCGCTGGGGTGGCCGGCCGAGACGTGGGTGCTGCACGGCATGTGGGAGGACCCGGAAGCCGCCGCACTTGGGATACCACGCACCCTCGAACAGCGCTGGCGCGACGAGCACCCCGGACAGGACGGGATCGGGATCCTGGCCTACGAGTCGACACCGTTTGGCGAGCCGCCGCCCGCGGGGTGGCGACGGCTGCGTTGGAGCGAGCTCGCCCGTCGTCTCGACACCCCGCTAACGGGCGGGGAGTTCGAGGGATACCCGGTCCCGCCGTCGTTCGGGTGGTTCCCGATAGATAGCTGGCCCGAGTCGATCCAGACCCCACCGGAGGGCAGCCTCGACCTGGTGAGCGCCGAGCGGCTGCTGGCTGTGCTGGTCGAGCACACCTCCGGTGGGTCGGGGGCGCGGTGCTTCTGCTTCTACAACACGCTTGACAGTCCCGTACCGATGACGCCGGTCGTGCTGGCCGGACCGCTGCGGGCGGTGTTCGACGCCGCCCGCCTCAACCCCGGCGGGCTCACTCCCGACAACATCTGGCCCGCCGACCGCTCGTGGCTGCTGTGGAGCGATTACGACCTGTGGGGCACCCGGCTGATCGGGTCCGTCGACGTCGTCGCCGCGGTCGACGCCGACCCCGAGCTGGAGACCCTCGACTTCACCTACCGCCCACCGCCGAGGCGCCACTCGACCCGCGAAGCGCCCGGTCGGGTCGCCTCCTGGAAGGACGGCCACCGGTGAGATGCGGGGACGGTCAGGGGTGGGCGCAGCTCAGCGTCGCGGTGGACCGGCGCACCCGGCGGAGCGAGGCGGTGTGGAGCGATCCGCGCCACCCCGAGCTGCGGCTCGCCATGTACCCGATGTTTGACCGGCGACGCTCTGCGAGCGGGGTCAGCCACGACGACGCCAGGCACACGCCAGCGCGAGCGGTCTCCGCCCTGCTGTGGAGCCATGGCTTCGAACCTGCCGAGCTGGTGATCACCGAGATCACCGTCGACACCTATCGGGTCGAGGCCGACGGGACGCTCACCGCGATCTCGATGTGCAGCGGGTGCCGCGCCCTGCTGCCCGAGGTCACCACCGACGCGACCGGCCCCGCGCCCGAGATCGACGCCGACCACGCCCGCGCCGTGATCCACGCCCTCGACAATCCCGAGCCGGCCCTGCCCCGCGTGCCGCCTTCCCGCTTCGCCCACGGCGACCTCGAGGACCCCGCGACACCGCCCGAGCTGCGGGCCCTGTTCGATGCGGTCGAGACCGAGCGCGGCAGTAGTGCCATGGTCCGCACCCGACGACCTCCCGCCCCGAACGCCGAGGCCGCGCTCGACGCCGTGCTGGCCAACCCGCCCGCCGCGCTGTGGCCCGGCACCACCGACCGCGACGGCGGCGGCTTCCGCACCTGGCCCGACAACACCCACGTCGCCCAGCTCGACGAGATCGACCGCGCCACCGCCCGCGACGCCCTCGCCGAGATCATCGAGGAGGACATGGCCTACACCAGCACCGGCCGCGTCGACCCCGACCGCGCCGTCGAACTCGCCGACGCCATCACCGCCTACGCCGACCCCGACGCCCGCTGGTGGACCAACCGCCCCCTACGCCGCTGGAACCGCCCCGCCGGCCAACGAGGCTGGCAGCCCCTCACCACCGCCACCTTCGACGCCGGGGTCATCGCCGTCGACGAGCACCACGTCCTCATCGCCTGGCTCATGGACGAAGACTGATCCGCGGTGGACGCGCAGGCCCCCACTGGGTCCTCCCCACGGCACGGACGGCGCCGCAGAACCGGATTGCTCGCGCGGGCTGCGACGGGCGGAGCGCGTACGCGTGGCCGGGGTGGTCCTGGCGCAGCGCACCCGTCCGGTGTCCATGGCTCTCAGGCTTTGCCCGGCAAGGGCAGCCTGTTCGAGGACGGCGAGCCGACCGTCGACACTGAGCGTCGACACTGAACTCGGATCGACCTGGTCGCTGCTACGCGTCTCACCTCGTGGGCCCAGGCTCCGGCGGCGGGTGCGCTCGTACCTGGTCGGCCTCGGCCTCGAGTTGGGCGATGAGGCGCTGCCAGAACTGCTCGGGCCCCTCTCGGGCGAGGTCCCCACCGCTGCCCAGAAGCGGCCCGCTCCACCGCGCCCCTGACATCGGGCTGAGCCCGTGGACGGCTTCACCCTGCCGGTCAGCCCGGCCTGTTTCGCTCGCCTCTTCGCACATGGCCTCGATGCTGCACCCGACGGGGAGTGCCGGTGCATCGTTCCGCGACATCTCAGGGACCCGGGCGAGTCGTGGTCGCCCCGTCTCGCCCCCGTCTCGCCCCGTCGGCCGCTGCCCCGCCGAGGGTGGGCAGGCGCGGACTCGGCGGCGGGCCGGTCGCCGGCCACGACACCGTCTCGAACGGCCTCACCGGGCTAGTACGGATCGATGTAGGCCAGGGTGATCAGCAGCAGGCTCAGCGGCATCAGCACGATGGCGATGCCCGACCACGTGTTCCGATGCTTGGAGCGCGGGCCCCTCACGTGGCCGGTCAGCGCCAGCACCACCGCGGCCGTGATCACGCCCAGACCGCACCAGGTCAGGGTCATCGGACGCGGCCCACACAGGTACTCGGGCGACTCGAGGCACCTCGAGAACGGCACCATCGCATACGCCGTGCCCAGCGCGAAGGCCACCAAGCTGACCACGAGCGTGACGACCCGGAACCGAGGACCCTGAAAGATCCCGTCGCTGGGTTCCGGCTCGGCGAAGCGCGACAGGGGACGCGCCATCTCCGATAGTCGACCCTGTGCGGTCGGGGTCGGGCCACGGGCGTGGTCGCCGGTGTGCGCCCACACCGCGGGGATGCCGGAACTCGCGGGCACGGCGCCGAGGGCGGTCGGGATCGCCGACTGCCGGACCCCGCGACCACCGGCCTTACCGCCGCTGGGCAGCCCCTGCAGGGCCGCGACCGCGGCCGCCGCGAACTCCCCGGCTGACGGCGGCCGCGCGGCCGGGTCTTTGGCCAGACCTGCGACCACGACGTCCCCGAGACTCTCCGGCACCTCGGGCAGGACATGGTGCGGGTGGGGCGGAGGGCCGGCCAGGTGTTGGTGCATCAGCGCGGCGCCCTCGCCGACGAACGGCGCTCGCGCGGTGAGGGCCTCGAACAGCAGGCACGCCAACGCGTAGACGTCGCTGGCCGGGGTGGCGTTGCTGCCGGTGAACAGCTCCGGTGCCATGTAGGCGAGGGTTCCGATCACCATGCCGGTTCCGGTCAGTGGGGCGGCCAGTGACGGCGAGCTCGCGGTCGCACCAGCAGCCCGCACGATGCCGAAGTCGACCAGGTAGACGAAGTCTCGCCCGCTCGCCCCGGCAAGGACGGCGTTGGAGGGCTTCACGTCACGGTGGACCAGCCCGACCGAGTGGGCGCTGTCGAGGGCGTCGGCGAGCTGGCGCACCACCTCGACGGCCCGGGCCGGCGCCAGGGGCCCGGACCGGGCCAGCACGGTGTGCAGGTCCGCCCCGTCGATCAGGCGCATGTCGATGAACAGCCGTCCGTCGATCTCGCCGTAGTCGTGGATCGGCACCACATGCGGGGAGGACAGCTGCGCGGTCGCTTCGGCCTCGAGCCGGAAGCGCCGCTCGAAGGCCGGATCCCGCAGATACGGGTGGAGACGCTTCACCGCCACGGTGCGCACGCGGACGGTGTCGTAGGCCCGGTAGACCTCACCCATGCCGCCCCGTCCGAGCAGACGCTCGAGCCGGTACGGGCCGAAGCTCTCCCCCACCCGGTCAACCTCTCACGATCACCACCGTCGCGAGGCGACTTCCGCGGCCTTCCTCCCGACCGGCGAACGTTCGCGAGTACATACCGCTCTTGATTGGGTCGCCGGCTAGACCGAGGCCACTTGCTTACGGGGCGGCGAGCGCCTCGGCCGCCCGCGGCTCCGCCGTGGCTGTTGGTCTCGGTGTCGCTTGTCCACCCATTGGCTTCGCCCTGTGGACTCCGAGCGACGAGATCGACACAAGACGTAACAAGATCGGAGTGGGGGCCGACGGGGGCTGAGTCCGGGCGAACCTCGCCCGCAGCTCAGGGGAGTTGACGTTGCTCAACGCTCGTGGCCGCATCGCGGCCGGTCTCTGCACGGCCCTCGTCGCCTCCGGCCTCGCGCTCGGGGCCGGCGTCGCGGCAGCCGCCGACAAGAACTGCAGCGACTTCACCTCGCAGCCCCAGGCGCAGGCGTACTTCACCGCCAACGGCGGCTCGGCCATTAACAACGTCAACAACCTCGACGCCGACCACGACGGCATGGCCTGCGACACCCACCCCTACGCCCCGAGCGGCTCTGCGACCGGGTCGCCTCGACCGAGCCTCCCGATCCAGCCTCCGGTCCAGCCGACGCCCGTCCCCAGCACGTCCGGCGGCGGAACAGGCAGCGGGCTCGTCGGCACGGGCAGCGGCGGCACCGGTGCCGGGTCCTCGGCGTCGACCGGCGCGACGTCCGGTGGCGCCGACCTCGCTTGCCCGGACTTCCCGACCCAGGCCGCCGCACAGGCACACCTCGCGCAGGACAGCACGGACCCCGACAGGCTCGACGCGGACCGCGACGGGATCGCGTGCGAGGAACACTTCGCCCAGCCCGGGCTCGCGGGCGGCTCCTCCACCCGGGACGACGGGTCGGTCGCGACCACCAGCGGCACCCAGGTCCGCGTGGTCCCCGAGGGCTCGGCCGACACCGGCTCCTCCTGATGCCACCGATCTCGCGCTGGCTGACCGCCCTCGCCGCGGCCGCGATGCTCACACTCACCGCATGCAGCCAGCCCGCGGCCACCTCGTCGGTCCCGCCGCTGGTCGTGGAGTCGTCGCCCTCTCCGACCGACCCCGTCGGATCGTCCTTCTCGTCGGGTCCTCTCCCGCGAGTGTCGATCGCGAAGATCGCCGCCTCGTCGACGCTCGTACCGCTCGGGCTCAACCCTGACAAGACCGTAGAGGTCCCCCCGGTCTCGGAACCCGAGCAGGCCGGTCTCTATGTCAACGGGCCCACCCCAGGCGATCCCGGGCCTGCGGTGGTGCTTGGCCATGTCAACGGCGCCGGGCGACCAGGCGTGTTCGCGCGACTCTCGGAACTGCGCCCCGGGGACGAGGTCGACGTGGCCCGCCTCGACGGGCGCACCGCGACTTTCCGGGTGTATCGCACGGACACGGTGAACAAGGACGATTTCCCGACCTCGGCGGTCTACAGCGACACCCCCGGCGCCGAGCTGCGGCTGATCACCTGCGGCGGCGACCTGGACCCCGCCGCCAACTCCTACCTGTCCAACGTGCTGGGTGTACGCCTCGCTGGTCACCATCCGCTAAGCCGCACCGGCGTGCCCCGCCGGCGCATCGACGGGGCCGGCGCACGTGATGGTCGCGGGCGGCGGCCAGAGCTTGGTCGATGCCGGCGAGCACGCAATCGGCTCGCGCCGCGCGAGACGAGGCTCGCTTGCTAGGCCACGGGGCGTGACGAGCCGGGGGGCTCTCCGCAAGCGCGAACTTGTCCGTGGGCGAGCCGGTCGCTTCAGCGGGCGCGGTGGTAGGCCTCGGTGACCTCGCGGGGGATGCGGCCGCGGTCGCTGATGGTCATGCCTTGGGTGCGGGCCCAGTCCCGGATCGCCTGGTTCTGCTCGCGATCGACCGAGGTTGCGCCACCCACGCGGTCGCCGGACCCGCCGCGACTTCCTGATCGAGCCCGCGACGAACTGCCGGTCGAGCTGCCCCGCCGGCGTCCCCCGGTGCGTCGCGCGTGCTCGACAAAGTCCTTGAACGCGTCGCGCAGCGCGGCCGCGTGCTTCTCGGTGAGGTCGATCTCGTAGCTCACCCCGTCCAGACCGAACTCAACGGTCTCGTCGGCTTCGCTCTGGTCGAGGTCATCGAGCAGGGTGACGGTAGTGCGCTGCGCCATGTTGGCCTTCCGGTTTGACGGGCAGGGTGCTGCTCGGGAAAGCCCCCCGGAGCGCAGCATCAGTACGCCAATCCCGACCACACAGATAGTAGGGCACCTATTGCCGTAGGACACAGGTGTGGCTCGATCCGATCAGCAGCTACACGAAACACGCATTACGAGAACTCTCTTCACCCGCAACGACGTCCTCACTGCGTCCAACGGTGCACGTCGCAGAGTTCACGGTCCGGCGACAGACATCCACTCCACCGGTCGCTGTCGTTTGAGGCCACGAAGGAGACCACGAAGGCGGGCGCCAGGATCGCGAGCGTGGTTCCCCTCGCGGAGAGCCAGTTCCGCCAAGCCTGTCCCACTTGCGCCTGTCGGCTGCGCGGTAGACCTCTCCCATCCCGCCCTGCCCAGCAGCTGCTCGAGCCGGACGGCCCGATCGCCGCCGACATCCGTGCCAATTGCGCGCTCAACTCCCGCAAGGCGCAAGGCTCACCGTCATAAGATCTAGCTATGAAGCGCTCGCGCGGCTGGTGGCCTGCCGTGGGGTGGATCGCCCTCGTCGTGGCGCTGGGCGCGTCGACCGTGTGGCTGCTCAGCCAAGGCACCCGGGGCGCCGAGGTCGCGAACGTCCTCGCCCTGCCCTTCGCTGCGCTAGGCCTCGTTGTCGGTGCGATCGCACTCATTGCCGGGCCCCGCGGCGAGTCAGAGCCCGTTAAGCGCTTCACCAGCGCGGGCCCGTCCAGGACCCCTAGATTCGCCGGTCGCTCAGACGATCCCGCACTGAGCAGTGGCGAGGCGGCCCCGACTTCGGGAGCTGTCGGTCGCGCGATGACCAAGGAGCTCTTCTTCCTCTGCGGCGCGCCCGCCCCGCTGCACGATGCGGCTGCGGAGCTAAGGCGGGCCGGCTTCCTGGTAAAGGGACAGCCGACCGACCTCGACGGCACCTGGTCGCTCCAGGCGTACTCAGCGGCGTCCGAGCTAAGCGATGAGGACCTGGCTACTCTCGACGGGATAGCCGACCGCTGCGGCGTCTCCTTTGACGGGTGGGGAACCTACCTCGGACCGCCCGACAAAGACGGCGGACCAGGCGTCGCGCCAAGCCCCGCAGGCCCGCCATCGCCGACCCACTACGCCGAGCCGGCAGTTCGAGTCGTCTACGAGCACGACCCTGGACTCGAGGTATTCGACTCGGACCAAACACCGATCCTCGTCTTCGGCGAGGGATCGATGCTTACCGAACACCCCAAGCACGGTGAGGGATGGGTTCTCTACTACCTCGACCCAGCCGGCAGCGGAGTCGACGACCATTTCGTCGGCGGCACGTTCGGCGAGCTGCCGTGGGCACTCGGTCAGGCCAAGGCCTGGCTCCACCTGCAGCGCGAGTCCGCCGACGAGGCGTAGGTCGGAGGCCCGGGCCCGCCGGCGACGTCGCCGCGGAATCGACTCAGCTCGGTCTCGGCCGAAGCCGAGTGGACTTGCTTGCTCGGGTCGAGCTGCCAGGCACCACCTTGCAAAGATGGACGATCACGTTCACCAGGGCCTCTACCAGCAACAACGTCCTCGCGAGCCGTCACGCGGTGCTCTTCGGCGTCGTCGGTAGCCCCTGTTTCGTGCCACGAGGCGTGCCACGGCGCCGACCAACTCATTGCGGCCGGGCCGGCCGCCTCTGGTTCGTGATCCCGCGTCCTACTAGTCCACGTGGCTCCGTCAGTCCTCTGGTTTCGTCAGCACTCGCTGCGGGGGGGGGTGTACCCCTGCTCGCATCCGTACTCGGGCTGCTGGTCACCCGAGGATGGGGCGCGCCCGCCCGCGCGGGTGCTCGCCGACCAGGGCCGGGCAGTCGACAGGTCCGTCGCAGCGCCCGACGTGGGCGCGCTACAGCGGGTCGGTCAGTTCGATCCAGGTCGGCGCGTGGTCGCTGGTCTTCTCCTTGGCGCGGACGCCGCGGTCCACACCGGAGGCGACGAGCCGGGCCGCGACGGCCGGGCTGAGCATCAGGTGATCGATGCGCAGGCCCGCGTCGCGGCCGAACGCGTTGCGGAAGTAGTCCCAGAAGGTGTAGGTCCGCTCGCCCGGGTGCAGCGTCCGCAGCGCGTCCGTCCAGCCCTGCGCGGCGAGCCGGTGGAACGCGTCGCGCACCTCGGGGCGGAACAGGGCGTCGTCGACCCAGCGCTCCGGCTTGTAGACGTCGAGGTCGGTCGGCATCACGTTGTAGTCGCCGGCCAGGACGACCGGAACGCCGCGTGCGAGCAGGCTCGCGGCGTGGCCGATGAACGCCTCGAACCAGGCCAGCTTGTAGTCGAACTTGGGACCGGGAGCCGGGTTGCCGTTGGGCAGGTAGAGGCAGCCGATCAAAATGCCGTTCACGGTTGCCTCGATGTAGCGCGACTGCCCCGGATCGGGCTCGCCCGGGAGACCGCGGCGGGTCTCCGCCGGCGACTCGCCGCGAGCCAGGATCGCGACCCCGTTCCAGCTTTTCTGTCCCAGCCAGACGGCCTCGTACCCGGCGTCGCGGATGGCGGCGGCGGGAAACTTCTCCTGCGGCGCCTTCAGCTCCTGGAGGCAGACGACGTCCGGCCCGGCCTCGGCAAGCCACTCCAACAGGACCGGCAGCCGCCCGTTGACGCCGTTAACGTTGTAGGTCGCGATCTTCATCTCGTCGGTCCGCCTCGTCCCACCGACAACACCACCCAGGCCAGCCCGCGCCCCGCCACGAGGCCACGCTATCCGGCCGGCTTCAGGCCGCGACCCAGGCCACGTCACGCTTGCCGACCTCGCTCGTCAAAGGCCGACGTGCCCGGATTGCCACACCACCAGGCCGTCGGGCGCACCGGACGGGCAGCGACGCGCTTCTTCCGGCGTAGGACCCCCTCGGCTCACGAGGAAGGGCACCGGTGCCACCGCCTACGACTTGCTCCGGGTGTGCCGTCAACCGCTCGTACCGCCGAGCCGCGAGGTGTCCCAGGTGCGGCAGGTCCTTCCAAGAAACACCTGTTGCTTCTGGTAGAGGTGTCGCATCTCAAGCCCGGACCCAGCTCGACAACGCTGCTGTGGGGGACGACACTGTGGACCTACCCGTTGCCCTGAGCCTCGTCGCGATCGTGGTCTCTCTGGTGGCAGCCTTCCTGACGACGCGACAGCTGCGAGTGGCTCGCCAGGCCAACCATATCGACGCAGTCAGGCTACTCCTATCCGAATTCCGCGATGCGAGCTTCTACCGGCACTACCGACTCGTGATAGACGATCTCCGAGCAAACTACCCGGCCAACACGCCCTTGTCTGATTTGAAAGCCGAGCACCAAAACGCGGTCATCGATGTGGCGCACTACTATCAGAGCATTGTCGGGATGATCGCCTTCGACATCCTCGATGAGGGGAAGGTTATGGCTGTGGCACACGGTCGTCTCACGAGTACGTGGGACGCCATCGAGTCGTTCGTTCTCGCTGAACGTCTGGCTCACCCCCGCACGGAGCGCAACCTATTCAGTATCCTGCAGGAGTTCGCGGAGAGGGCCTCGGAAATGCCCGATGAATCAATGCTCGATCTCCTCAAATCGCCTCGGCGACGAAAGTCGGTTCGAAGCATCGGGTAGAGCGCCATCGCAACACCTCATCACTACGCGGTGGGCAGATAGAACCGCATCTCTGAGTAGCAGAGTTCCGGACTCTGCAAATAAGGGTAAGAGGCAGCTTGAACAACGAAGACGAGCCTCCGGACTTCACGGACTTCGGCATCAACTGGCCTGGTCCTAACCACGACCTTCTAGCGGTGGGGGACAACCCTCAGACAATCTTCTTCTTCGACTGGCAGCGGAGCAGGGGCTACGCCCTCAACGGGCGGCTCATGGGCTACCGCAAAGCAGCCGATCTCCTGGCGCAGCAGGTAGTCGACCGAGGACATACTGACGAGCTGGACACGGTGTTCTTTGCCTTCGCCTCCGTCTGGCGCCACTACATGGAACTGCAACTTAAGTCACTAGTAGTTGTTCACCGGCTCCTGCTCGACAAAGACAGAGGCAAGCTCCGCCGGCATGGCCTCTGGCCCCTGTGGAAGGAGCTGCATGCGCTGATGGAGGAAGCCGGTGAGGACGTGGCCAACGAGTCCGTCACGGCAACGGCCCGCCTGTTGAAGCAGTTCGACGAACTCGATCCCACAAGCCAAGAGTTCCGCTACAACGAGCGCCAGGACGGAAGCCCAACGCTCGAGAGCGTTTCAAGGCTTGACTACTTGAGCTTCCACAACGGGCTCGATGCTGTCGCCAACCTCCTAGAAGCTGTGGGCGACAGCGTCCACCAGAGGCTCGACTTCAAGCGGGAGACGCAAGCAGAGTACGAGGCAGACATGCGAGAGTTGTACGAGCAGGACTATTAAAGTCGTATCCTCGCGCCAGGAAGCGGTCGGAGTGGCAAGGATTGTCGCTCATGCCTCGCGGGGCGCGTGGTAGATCGTCGAGCGCCCGCAGCCGAAGATGCCGCTATCTCGTCGACGACAATTCGAAAGACGTGCAGACGGTTCTACGGCTTCGAGATCGTAGTCGGGCTTAGAAGGACTGGTGCCGGAGGAGCGATCTGCGGGGCGCTAGATTGGCTGCTACATGCCACAACGATGCTTATGACTGCCACGAAGATGGCAACCAGGGAGAGAATTGTGTTGGCAAGGGACAGCCGTATCGAAGCCACCGATTGCTTGAGTTGAGCTGACGAGGCGATCGTCTGATGTGTGGAGCTCCAGACACTCCCGAGTCGGTCCGCGGCGGCGCGAACACTCTCGTCTAGCTCACCCGCTAGGGTCTTAGACCTAAGCTCCTCGTCCACCTCCGACTCGTCCAGCCAGGATAGATCGAAGCTCATACCACCTTTCAGCCAATAGGGAAGCATCCCCTCGATA
This sequence comes from Actinomycetospora flava, assembly GCF_037400335.1. Taxonomy (NCBI): domain Bacteria; kingdom Bacillati; phylum Actinomycetota; class Actinomycetes; order Pseudonocardiales; family Pseudonocardiaceae; genus Actinomycetospora; species Actinomycetospora flava. The sequence goes on along the minus strand of NZ_JBBEGM010000017.1, from coordinate 28,566 downwards.
TCGTAGTTTGTTGCCTCGGCGACTATAGCGTCTATGTCGAGACCGTCAGACAGGAGATAGCGGTCAAGATACTTCGCGGTCCTAACTCCTCCACGAAGCTTTCCTCGCTTGCCTGCGGTGTCGCGAGTCTCGTTTAGGCCCTTCTCATAAAGGTGCAGTAGGTCTACTATCGCTAATTGAGCGACCGATGAGCTAAACATGCGGTGGAACTGGAAGCCGGCCGAGCGGGATGATAACGAACCACTGTGACGTGTCGTTCTACAGATACTTCCTCGACGCGCAGCAAAAAAGCCGCGGAAGTCGGACATCACCACAACCGGGTCGAGCACTAGCTTCCAAGCTCCGCGAACCTCCGAAACCCACGGGGCGACTTCGTAGTCCAGCCCGACGGGTGCAAGCCCACGGCTTCGATCGCGAAGCGGCTCGCTTCGATGAGTGAGGAGAAGCGGCAGCGTCGTTCGGTCGCGCCTATCCTCATCCTACATACGTCCAGGGAAGCGCTTGTCTAGCCACGCTAGTGCAGCAGCCTCGTGGTCCATAATGAACTGCGATGTCAACCGGCGCTTCACAAGTTCAGGCGGCTCTCGGCACCACGAGAACCCAGCTCGCCTAGGGCGCGCGAACGGTACGCGCGATATAACTTCCCGAAACGGCCGTGTACATGGACGCGAACGTCCTCGATCGTCGAGGGCACGTCGGTCCGAAGTATGTCGTATAGCGATCCTGATTCCTCGCATAAGACGAAGGTTGCGACCAGAACGCTTGTAGCTGGCATCGGAAAATATGCCGTCAACCACACCTGAAGGAACTGGTCGGGAAGCTCGTCGTCGTAGAATCCCTGGCGGTCGATGATCCGGCCTCTATGGGTCGCTGTCCCAATCTCGAATACCCTGCCGCCTCCGTGTCGCCGACGACGTTCGGAGAGTTCTTCTCGTATGGTTCTCTTGAAGCCAGGGTGGGCAGGAAGCCTATTGATCGCCCCAGTCAATTGCTCTACGGTTGAAGGTGTGTACAACTGTGCTGTGGAGATCGCCGCCAGATGGAACGACTCTTTCTTGTGTAGTCGATTCCTGTCGTTGTCCCGCCGATCCCCGAGATCATCGTCAGCAGCATCCGCGTGGGCGAACCGCTGAGCGCCTTGATGGTCGGTCGACGCCACCAGGGTGCGTCCTGGTCGATCTCCAGCGGTCCAGACGCTCGCGTCATGCCTCGCCCTTCGACCTCGAGCTGACGTGCAGAGGAGATGGCAGGATGGCTCCCGTTGTCCACTACTACTGACAACGGAAAGGATTCCGTCGCTCGGCCTCACCCGTCTGGCGCTCAGCAGTCGCGACGACGGGCTTCCCATACTGCCGGGCACTCTTTCGCTCTGCCGGCCATGCGTCACCACGAGTGGGATTAAGACGATCATGGCACGCGGGGAGGCTCGATCTACCGGCGGTTCCGTCGTTTCCCCGCGTCCTTCCGCTTGTGCCGCCAAGCGCCGTCTTTGTTGCGATCGCGCTCGCGCTTGCCGCCGCCGGGCTTCCGAACCATGGGTACCATGAGTGCTCCCGCAATCGTGGCGGTCGTCGACCGCGTCCGACCGATGGTAGGTCACGGCGAGATCACGGCGCAACGCCGTCTCATCGGTCTCTGCGGAGGGACCGCAGATCAAGATGGCGCGTGCCAATGCGCTCCATGCGGGTCAGCGCGCTCTTTGCGCTTAGCGGTGGTTGATGCGGGACAAGTCGGCCTGAAGGCCGCGGCGTATGCACCGGCGTGCCGACGAGTCGACCCACACTTCGGGTGCTCGAGGGGCGTTGTTAGGCCTGGTCGTTTGACAAGTTCTGCCCGTACGTTGACTGGCGAGAGCTTCTCGACCAGCCGCAGTAAATCGGAGCTCCGTCCTGGGATCACCGGAGCCCACCTCCTGCCTTCGGCCCGACGCGGCAGCATCGAGAGGCCCGGATCGACGAGGAGACGACACCCAAGTCGCGCTTCCGCGAAGATTGAATGACCGGGTGTCGTGCGGGTTCTGACCGAGCCGGAGCCGGCCCGGCTTGGGGTGAGAGGGACGCCACGGTCGCGTGCGCCGATGGAAGACGCGTCACGGTGCCTCGGGTCGACCATTCAGGAGCACCTCCAGGCATCGGCGAACGGGTTCGAACAGGGTCGGGCACTAGAAGGCGTAGCGCCTCGGGCACTGGTCGCCAATACGCGACCACCTCCTCGCCGCCCGCCTCTGGAGCGGGGCTCTCCGCGACTGGCCGCGTGACGACCTCAGCGGCGACGTAGGTGATGTGTGCGCCGGTGGTGGGGTGAAGGCGTCGACGGAGTACGCAGATGGGGCGAACGCGGTAGCAGCTCTCCTCGTCGGTCTCTCGGATTGCATCCTGCTCGACGGTCTCGTCGGGCTCGACCTTGCCCCAGGGAATGAGATCCAAAGGAGGCGGTCGCGGCGCTCAATGAGCAGGACTCCCTGTGAGCCGGTCACCATGAGCTACGGCAACCGCCGCACGGGGCCTCACGACGGGACCTGACGGTCATGGAGCGCCGCCAGGGTCCGGTCGATGCTCGCGAGCACGTCGGGCGACATCGATCGAGTGTGGTCGTGGTCGGCGCGGAGCAGGGCCCAGGACGCGCGTTGCGCGGTGTCGTCGAAGCCCCCAAGCAAGCGCAGGGTGGCTTCGGCGCGGCGGTCGCCATCGAGGGCGGCGGCGAACAGCCGCCCGATCGCATCTCGAGAAGCGCCACAGGGGGCGCCGGCCTCGAGGTCATCGGTTGCGCGCGAGCTCACGTGGTGAGTTGTCATGGTGGTCTGACGCAGCTCGCGGGCTCGCCGTTCCCACTGTCGCGGACCGGGTGGGAACGGCGAGCGGCCCTCAACGGTCGGCCCGAGCCTCCGGGCGATCTTCCGTGGCGAGGTGGGCGAGTACGGTTGCTCGGGCGCGATGGGCCCGGGACTTGACGGTGCCGACGGCCACGCCGAGCAGCTGTGCAGCCTCTTCGTTGGTGAGCCCGTCGAGGTGGAGCACTTCTAGCACCAGGCGCTGGTCCCGGGGCAGCAGCGCGAGCAGGTCGGGCAGTACGACCGCGGCGTGCTCCCGGTCGATAACCACCAGCGAAGGGTCGCCGGGGTCGGTGCGCTCGGGCTGTTCTTGGGACCGGTACAGCTCCCCGATCGGCGTGGAAGGCCTGGCCTTGCGGCGGCGGGCCGCGTTCAGGGCCTCGTTGACGGCGATGCGGTGCAGCCACGTAGACACCTTCGCCCGCCCTGAGAAGGTCGCCGCGCTCTGCAGCACGCGCATCCACACCTCCTGCACCACGGCCTCCGGGTCCGGCTCGAACCACGCCAGGTTGCGAACGACGCTCAGCAGCACCCGCTGGTAGCGGTGCACCAGGACCGCGAGTGCGTCGGTGTCTCCGTCGACGTAGGCGGCGAGCAGGTCGCTGTCCGCGCGGGTGTCGGTGCGCGAGTCGTGGTTGGGCTGCGTGCTCATGGTGGCCTCCGACCTGAATAGGGCGGGGCTGGTGGGCCCCGGGGGCGGTGGGCGGAGGCGCTTGCTGCCTCCACCGCCCGAAGGGCGCCGAGCGGGCCGTCGAGGCTCGCGGTCAAGGGCCAGCCGGAGCTTGCGGAGGCTGGTCGCGCAGCGACGCGTAGCGCAGCGGAGCGCCCTTGATCAACGTAAGAAGCCGAACGCAAGTGGTGATCTCGCGAAGCGGTGCCTCGATGGGCCCGGTGCCCCAGGCGGTGGAGGCGTTCTGTGCCTCCACCCCGGGTGCGCCGCGTCCGCCCGTGGAGGCTCACCAGCAAGGGTCGACGAGCAGAAGATCTCTCGGGCCGCGCTCGCCGAGATGACGGAGTCGGCCCCGCAGGGCCGTCGATGTCGCGCGGCCCGAAGATGTTCTGCGGCCCTTGCTGGTGAGGGACGGGCGGATCAAGCTTCCGGGCCCGACAAGAAAGTCAGTGCCGCCGCAGGCGGCGCGATCGTCGGTCTCGGCCGCGCGGCCTTGAGCAGCCCTCGACGAGCCGCGCGGCACCGCTCAGACCCGGTGGATGCCTCGCCGGCCTGCTCGTCCCTGCATAGCAAGAAGCGGGGTCCCGGCCGATGTACCGGCTGCTCAGGCCCCGACAGCGCTAATCGGGCTTCGGTGAGACAGGCGGGCGAGCTGCTCATGATCAAGGGCGAGGTCCCGTGCTCGGGCCTCCCTGGGAGAGTGGAGCTTGCTCACCGGGCGGACCGGCCTGCCGACCGGACCGCGGTCTGAAGAGCCGCCTTACGACTCGGGTAGGGCCTCGAAGTCGGCGGAGTCAGTGGGTCAGGCGGCGCTGATCACCTTCTCCGGGGGCGCACCGACGCAGACGCCCGCAGCGACGGCGACGGGCTGAGGTCGCCGGCCGGCGGCGACGTCGGGGTCCCAGGGGACGCGGCGCACAACCACGGCGTGCAGCCAGCGCAGCAGCGTCGCCGCGCAGGCCGCGCGGGCCTGCATCCCGGCCAGACGGTTGTGCTCGCGGGGTAGTCAGGTGCTCATGACGCGCCCGCAGCACCGGGTTGGCGTGCTGGGCGCCCCACGTGGCCCGCCACGCCGCCGTGCGCAGCTCGGGTCGCCCGCGACCCGAGAGTCGGGAGTGGCCGCGGTGCTCGCCACTAGAGTCCTCGCGCGGGCAAAGCCCGGCGTGCTTGACCAGCGCCCGCGCGGTGGTGAACCGCGCCGGGTTCCCGCACTCGGCCAGCACCGCCGCCGCCCCGAGCACCGACACTCCCGGGATCGAGCCGACCAGCCCGGTGAGCTCGAGCTCGTCGAGCACCCCCAGCATCCGCGTCTCGACCTCGGTGCGCCGGGCGCGGACCTCGCGCCAGTCGGCGGTCACGAACCCGGCCCGTTCCAACGTCCCGCGCCGTGAGCGACCAGCCCGACAGCATCATCGGTCGCGGCGAACACTGCCTCCACGATGCGCCGACACGACCGCGTCGAACCCCACGCCGGCAGCTCACGCCCCACCGCCGCGACGAACCGCGCCTGGCCCATCCGCCGCACCCCGGACAGGTCGCCGTCGCCGGCGCGGGCGAGCACCACCGCGATCGCCGCGCACCACGACGCGGACTCCAACGGGCGCTTCGCGGCCTCCAGCGCCGCAGGCCACACGCACTCGAGCAAGTCACGCAGCTGCTGGCCACACGCGGTGGACTCGGTGAGCAACCGGCGCCGTCCGGGCGCCGAGCTGACGCAGCCGCGACCAGGTGCCGTCGCTGATCTCGGGCTCGTAGCAGCGCAGCTGCGTGGTCAACCGAGCGATCAGCATCGCGTCCTTCGGGTCGGACTTGTCCCAGGTCAGGTCCTCGCCCTCCCGAGCCCGCCACACCAGCAGGCTCTGGACACACACCATGTTCAAGCCGCGCTCGGCGGCCAAGCGCTCGAGGACCTGCCAGCGGTGACCGGTGGCCTCGCACGCCACCGTCACCGACAAGAACCCCGCGGCCCGGGCCTGCTCCACCGCCCAGTCCAGCACCGGGCCGAGCTCCCAGGCCCGGCACACCGCCCGGCGTCGGGCCAGCACCCGCGAGTCGTGATCGGTCAGCGCCGCTGCCTGCTTGCGGTCGGCGAGGTCGATGCCCAACACCGCGTTCGTCGCCGGCACCAGCGCCCGCAGCCGGTCCAGGCGCTTGTTCCGATTCCGATCACCCCGTGAAAGACCGCAAGCGTTCGGCACGGACGTCCTCCTCGATGCGTGGGAAGCCAATCCCGATCACCGCATCAGGGGGACGTCCCCAGCCCCCGCCGACGCGCCATTCCTGCAGGTCTGGGGCACTTACTACCAGGAGAGACGGTCCCAGACCCTCCCCGGGCCCGCTCAAGGTGATCAACGGAGACGTCACCGCCGACACGATGGTGTGCGCGTGGCGTTCGCGCTGGAACAGGTCGCGGCCGGCTCGCGCGCCTGCCGTCAGATCCGTGACGGAGTCGGACAGAGGGACCGCGACGCTGCTCGCTCGGCTGGGTAGGGCCCGGATCGGAGAGGACCGTGCCCGCAGCTGGATCGAACAGGGCGTCGTGAAGGTCGCGGGCGAGACGGTGTCGGATGCGGACGCCGTGGTGCCGTGGCCGACTGCGTGGACGCTGTCGCCGTCGTGAGGTCGCTGTCCGACTTCCCGCTCTCGTGCTCGTCGGGGTTCGGTGTCACTCTCTTGTCGTGGAGGTTCGCGAGTCTGACGTCGTCGGCATCCCCGTCGGCAACATCCGCGTGCCTCGGGGCGAGTTCGCTGCCGTGTGGAGGGCGGCGAGTGCCGTCACCGCGGCGCAGGCCGCTCGTGGGGTGACCGACTGGTACGCGGGAGCCGTCGCCGTGACGTGTCGTTGGCTGGCGACCGCGCCGATGCGCCCAGCGCGGGGGCCGGGGCGATTGACGCGGTCGCCCGCGACCAAGCGGGCGCGGGTGGCCTACGAGGAGCTGATCGAGGCCGAGTACCTGGCGGCGGAGACGCTCGAGCAGCGCCGCCCTGACATCGTCGAGCACGAGCCAGGATGGTGCGAGGGCGTGCGGGCGACGCTGCGGTGGGCGTGGCGGCGCAACGGTCCGCCTCCTATCGAGGTGCCCACGTCGAGCGCCGCCCCGGTTTCAGTCGGTACTCACGGCTGATCCGCGTCGACCAGGTCCGGCTCGTCGACGTCGCTTGCTGCGCTGTCGGTGGCGTCGACGGTCTGGTCGTCGTCGTGCCAGCTGCTCAGCTGTTCGGTGCGGTGCTGTTCCTCGGTGGCCGCGTCGGCGGCTTCCCGTGCCCTGATCTCGGCGAGGGCCCGTTGCGCGCTCTCGACCGCGGCGGCCGTCTCGTCCGCTGAGGGCACCCGCACGTCGTCCTCGGCCTGCGGCCTGGGCTCGTCGGCGGCAACCTCGCGGATGTCGCGGTCGGGCTGCTCGATCAGGGACGGTTCCTTGGGGTGGCCGCCGCCCGGCTCGTCGTCGGCCTCGTCCTCCTGCGCCGGCGGGTTCTCGTCCTCGGCGGCGGCCAGCTCCAGGTCCTCGTTGCGGACGTCGGCGTCGGTGATCTCGCGGTGGCGCTCGTCCTCGGCGACGGCGGCGCGGTGCGCGGCGAGCCACTCGCTTGCGGTGACCTTGGGAGCCGGGTCGACGTCGTCGGCGTGGCGGGCGGCGAGCTCGGCCTTGGCCCGCTCAGCGGCGGCCCGGGTGCCGGCGGTGTGGGCCAGCCAGCGCGATCGGGCGTCGTCGAGCTCACCGAGCTGGTCGGCCTGCTGCTGGAGGGTCTCGGCCAGCGAGCGGGTCTGATCGGCCTCGTCGGTGAGGCGACCTCGCTCGGGCTCGTCGGGAGCGGCGTCGGCTTCGGCTCGGCGCAGCTGTTCGGTCTGGCGGTGGGTTGCGAGGGCTTGGTGGGTGCCGGCGAGCTCGTTGCCGACGTAGCGGGGGGCCCAGGCGGCTTCGCGCTCGTGGGCGCGGACTCGGACGCGAAGCTGGCCGTCGGAGAGCTCGAGCTCTTCGCGGTCGATCTCGGGGCGGCCTAGTGCGCGCCAGGCTGCCCGGTAGGCGGCGAACGACTCGACGTGGCCAGGAGCCGGTGCGGGGCCGAGGGCGTCTTCTGGGTCGTCGTGGCCGTGGGACTCGCGCCAGGCGGCGACGGTGGCGGCCTCTCCTGCCAGGTCTCGCGTTCCTCGGGTTCGATGGGCACGTCACCGAGCGCGTGGGTGAGCCAGACCGGCGGATTGGCCGCGAGCTCGCGGCCGAGCTGGTCGGCCCGCTGGTCTGCGGCCTCGGCAAGGCTGGTGAGGTAGTGGTCCCAGTCTCCGAGCCCGGTGTGCGGGGTCCAGTCGGCCCAGCTGCTGCCCTGCGGGTCGAGGCGGTCGTCGTGGTCGTCGCGGATGCGGCCGTGGATGACGTTGGTGAGGCTGCGGGCGCCGTCGAGGGGGCGGTCGGCGACGGCGTCGTGCAGGACGCGTTGCGGGTCGTGGCCGGCGAGCTCGGCGCGGCGCAGGATGCGGGTCAGCGCGGCCGCGCCGTCCTCGGCGGCGATCCGCGCCCGGTGATCGGGGTCGAGGACGCCGTCGGCGGCGAGCTGGTCGAGCCAGCCCGCGGTGCGGTGGGTCGCGGCAAGCTGGGCGGCATCGGTAAACAGCTCGGCCGCGGTACGGGTGGAGCCGGCCTCGGCGGCGGACTCCGTGGCGGTGGCCAGGGCGGAGCGGGTCGCAGCCGTGTCGTCGGCGCTCATGACACTGGCGAGGACGGCGACGGGGTCGCGGTACAGCTGGTGCGCGGCGGTGCCGTCGGCGGGATCGGCGGGTCCGCTGATGGTGGCGACGTGGGCGGTGTTGGCGTCGCGACCGCGGGTGAGCCCGACGTAACCGGCCGCGCGGCTGGTCGAACCGGACGCGACGAGGTGGCTGGTGTCGACGGTGGTGCCCTGGGTGGCGTGGACGGTGCCGGCGTAGGCCAGGGAGACGTCGGCCGCGACGTAGCCGGCGGGCAGCACCATCGCCTCCCCGAGTATCTCGCGCCCCGCATCGTCGCGGCCGTGGAAGGGGGCGACGGTCAGGGAACCGTCGTCGCCGGTCGCGGTGACGCGGTAGGTCTCGCGGTTGATCGGCCCGCGACGGTTGACGTGCTCGCCCGCCTCGGTTCCGGCGTGGTGACCGGCGAGTTCCCATCCGTTGCGGCGGGCGGCGATCAGGTCGCCGACGCCGGCGGTGGTGCCGTCGCGCCCGAGCGGGACGCCGGTCTCCTCGACGCGCCCGAGGCGGACGAGCTCGGCGCGCAGCTGAGCGGAGAGGCGCTCGGCTTGCTGGTTGGTGTCGACAACGAGTACGGAACGGCGCCCAGCGAGGGTGTCGGCGAGCCAGGCTCGCGCGGCGGAGGCCTCGGCTTGCTCGAGCGATCCAGCATCGAGGAGCCGGCCGTGCCGGTGGTAGGTCTGCAGTACGGTCTCGTCGCCCTCGCGTAGCCGCAGCGAGGCGGGGCCCTCCCACGCGTGCTGGAAGCGGCGGGCGTCGGCGAGTTCGTAGCGTCCCCCGGCTTGGGCGAGCAGGTCCATGGCCCCGCCGGCGCCGACCGCGGCGAGCTGGCGGTGGTCGCCGACCAGCAGCAGCTTCGCCCCGGCAGTGTCGGTGTGCTGGTGGATCGCGGCGAGGGCGGCGGTGTCGGCCATGGCGGACTCGTCGACGACCACCAGGTCGCCGGCGCGCAGCTGCCAGCCGCGGTCATCGTCGTGGCTGTTGCCCGGTGAGCCGGCCAGACGCCGCTGGGTACCCAGCCAGCGGGTGACGTTGCGAGCGGTGAGCCCTTCGGCGGTGAGGACGTCGGTGGCGACCTGGCTGGTGGCCAGCCCGAACACCCGCCCGGCCGCGGCGCCGCGCAGGTCGGGGTCGCTCCAGGCCTTGGCGAGGGCGCCGACGACGAAAGACTTCCCGGTGCCGGCCGGTCCGACGAGGGTCTCGACCGCGGCGCCCGAGGTGAGGACGCCGCGCACGGCGGCGGCCTGGTCGACGCCGAGCTGCACCCCGCCCGCGCCCAGCTCCTCGAGGAACCGGCCCGCGACCGCCCGCGGCATCGCCGGTCCGGCGTGCTCACCGGTGGCCGCGCGCAGGATGTTCTCGCTGCGCACGTGCTCTGGCGTGGAGTACACCTGCCCGCCCGGCGCGCGGTAGGCGGATTCGCCGTTGGCCAGGCGGAGCTCGTCGGGCAGCACCTGCTCGCCAGGGCGGGCCGAGTCGAGCGGTGTCACGAGCGCGACCGCTTCGTCGGCGAGTCCGTCGAGGACGGCGGCTACGTCGGTGCCGGCGGGTAGGTCGAGTGTGTCGGGCAGCGCGCTGTTCAGCGCGCGGACCAGGTCTGCGCGGGTCCAGCCGGCCTTGCGGGACTGCACGTCGGCCAGCGCGGTCTCGATCACCGCCCGCGGCGACCACCGTTCGGGCTCGGGCGCGGCGGCGCGCGCCGCGAGGGCGTCCTCGGCGACGCCGGCGAGGCCCCCGGCGATGTCGGCGGCGAGCTGGGCCTCTACCCGGTCGAGGACCTGCTCGCGGGTCTCGCCGTCGTGGGACTTGGCCTGGCGGGTGGCGAAGGTGGCTTGGCGGGCGAGGCGGTCGCGCTCGGCGGTGGTGGGCTCGCGGTCGTGGCGGGCTTCGAAGGCGTCGATGAGCTCGGCGGCTTTCGCGGTGACCGCGTGCCGTCGCGAGGAGATCAGGTCCATGGCCTCGGGCGAGACCCCGACGACCTCGCGGGCCTTGCCGTCGGGTCGGGTCGCGAACCGCACGCCCAGGGCGCGGGTGAGGTGCTCCTCGAGGGTGCGTTCCGCGACGGCGGCGGCGGCGGGGCGCCAGCGGTAGATGCTGCGCCCGTCAAGGGTGCGCCAGCTTCCGTCAGGGCCTTCGACGCGGTTGAGGATCGTGTTGTGGATATGCAGCTGCGGGTCGTGGTCGCGAGAGTCGTGCTGGAAGAACGACGCCACCACCCAGTCGTGGGCGTCCTCCCAGCGCCCAGCGGCGCCGCCGTGGTGACCGACCCGGACGTAGCCGGCCTTCTCCGACAGGTACTCCAAGGCGGCGACGTTGCCGGCCCAGATCGCGTCCTCGACCGCCTGCCGGTGCGCGGCCCACGCGGCCGCGGCGTCGACATCGCCGGCGCGTTCAGCGTCCACCTGCTGGGCCTCGAACGCGGCGTGCAGCAGCGTCACGCTCTTCTGAACGCTGAACGTGGCGTCGTGGAAGGCCACGTTGTGCCGCGCGGCCTTCCCCGCCTCGAGCCGGAGCTCGGCGCGGCGTTCAGCACTGGCGTCGGGCTCGCGTTCAAGCGCGACGGCGTACAGCTCGTCCTCGGTGGCATAGCGGCGACCGGTGTGACCGAGCGTCGGGACCTCGTCCCACCGCGCCGGGTCCGAGAAGGCCTCGTGTCGCGGGTCGATAAAGCGCTCGTAGACCCCGCGCATGTCCTGGGCGTCCACGAGCCCGCTCAGGCCGAGCTTCTCCGCGCCGGCGCCCCACCAGCGACCCGGCGGCTCGCCCTCGGCGACGGCGCCGGTGTAGTAGTTCTCGCGCCCCGCCGCGATCTCCTTGAGCAGGTACTCCGGCGAGTAGCCCGACGCCACCGTCAGCACCCGAACCACCACGTTCTCGGCGTTGCGGCACCCCAAGCGTGATCAACTCGCGATCGACGCGAGAGCGGCGCTCTTCGCGGCTGGCCGGAGGCCGGCGCCGACCCGAGGATCGTGATGCATCGGTGTGCGTCTTCTGATCTTTCCCTTGATCTTTTCGTTCTTGGGTCTTGTTGCTCGTGTCGTGTCGTCTGTTCGGTGTAGTGATCGGTGTCGGTTGCTGGTCTTGGTTCTTGCTCTTCGTATTGGTTCTTGTTCTTGCTTGTGGTCGTGGTGATCTGCTGCCGGGTGATCATGGTTGGGCCTCGTCGGTGGTGTCGTTGTCGCTGGTGTTGATCAGGCGGAGGGGCAGGGGTCGGTCGCGCAGGGCTTTGAGCGCGGCGGCGGCGGTGCCGCGCGAGACCTCGGCGGCGGCCTCGAGCTCGGAGACCGTGGGCCAGGCGCCGTGCCGCTGGGCGTGGCGCGACGCGGCCGCCTCTGCCCGGTCGCGGGCCGGGGCGGCCGCCGCCCGCGAGGGCATCACAGCCGATCCGCTGTCGTCGGCAAACTCGGCGCCCAGCGGCTCCGCGTCCTTGCCGGACTCGGGCTGAACGACGCCGGGCTGGCCCTGCGCCTGTACAGCGTTGGCGTTGAACGACGTTCGATGAACGGGTTCGGGCTGAACAGCACGAGGGCTCGCGGCGGCGAGCAGGTAGAGCAGGTGGGCGACCACGGCCGCGGCGACGGCCGGCCAGGCCCCGACCCCGAACCGCAGCGCGGGGGCAACCTCGACGGTGGGGCCACCGGCGAGGTAGGTGGCCTGAGCGAGCCCGGACAGCCCCGCCGCGGTAACGACAACCGTCCAGGCGTAGCGGGCGGCGCCCTCGCGCAAGCGGGCGGTGGCCGAGTAGGCGACCAGAGCGAGCCCGTCGGTGATCAGCGGGTAGAGCCACGCGATCCCGGCCGGCACCCGCGCGGCGACGGCGACCTCGAACAGACCGTGCGCGGTGGCCACGGCCGCGCCGAGCGCCACCGCCAGCCCGGGCAACCACAGCAGGGCGCCCACCCCTGCCTCACGGCGGAACGTCGCCCCCGGCTCCCCCTCGGAATCGACGCCATCCATCGGGATCAACCCGCGCCGTCGCCGTCGGCGGCGCCGTGCTCGAGGGCGCGGTCGGCGGTGTGCCAGCGGGTGAGCTGCTCACGGCGGGACTGGTCCTGCTCGACGTCCTCGGCGGTCTGCCGGTTTGCCCGCAGCCCCGCCCGCGCGACCCCAGAGTCCCCGCGTGCGGCCGCGGCGTCGGCGCCGCGCGCGGGGCGTTCGCGGGCGGGGTGTTTGCGGGCGGCTTTGCGTTCCAGCTCGGCGACTGTGCGGCGCAGGTCGTCGAGGCTTCCGCAGAAGCAGTCGTAGTTCGGCCACAGCACGCCGAGGCGGTCGGTGAGGTAGTCCCACTCGGCGCGCTCCGCGCGTTCTCGCTCGCGGCGCTGCGGGCGGGTCTCGCCCGCGTCGGCGCCGGTCACCGTGACCACCGCCCCTCGTTGCCGGCCGCCCCGTTCGCCGGCTCGGTCGCTGTCCCGTTGGCGGCGGTGTTCGGTGTGCCGTTGAGGTGGGCCCCGATCCCGCCCCGCCCCCGTGCCTCGGGGTCGGGCGCGGGTTCCGCGGGCGCCTGGTGGCGCCCGGCCGCCCACCACGCGGCGATCGAAGCGACGGCGTCGAGTCCGGGCACCGGTGTCGCGCCGGTGGGGGCCTGGGACCAGCCGGCGCGGGTCTGGTGACGTTCCCGCGAGCACGACCCGACCGAGGTCTTGAGCCGGCGCACCACCCCGGGCCGTTGGCGGTCGTGCCAGTCCCCGGCCAGCTGCACCGAGGCGCCTCGTTCTTCGTAGGCGGCGCGCCAGGCGTGGGAGAGCCAGAGCAGTTCCTCGACGACGTCGGGGTGCCAGAGCCAGCACTCGGGCAGCACCGCGACCCCGTCGGGGTAGCGCAGGAACACCACCTGCAGCCACCGGCACAACCCCTCGAGCAGCTGCCCAACTGCGGCCGGGTCGGTGGGCGCGGTCAGCCACGACGGCGCCACCGTCGGGCCCGGGCGGGCGGGGGTGGCGGCGACGGCGTCGGCGAGCTGGGCCACGGTGCGGGCGAGGTCGTCGACCCGGGTCGGGGTACCGACCAGCGCGTCGAGCCCGCGCCGTAGCCCGTCGACCTCGCGGGCCAGCCCGGCCAGCGCCTCGACCCGCGCGAACTCCCCGTCCCCGCTGGTGGGCTGGCTGGTGGGGCGGCGGCTCACCGGTACCACCCCGGAGCCCCGTCGCCGGAGTCGCCGCTCTCACCACTGTCACCGGTGTCCCCAGCGGTATCCCAGGCGGTGTCTCCCGCACCGGCGGGGGCGGACGCGCGGTCGTCGTCGTGCCACCGCGCCAGCTGCTCGCGGCGCTGCTCATCGACGCCTGCATCGCTATCTGTATTCCTGCCGGAGCCGACGTAGGACGCAGGGCCGGTGGCGGCGTCGTGGGCGGCGAGCCGGGCACGGGCCTGCTCGAGCTGGGCCCGCACACGATCCGGACCGTCGGCATCGGGAACGGAGTTGGTGGCAGCGCGCTCCGTCTCGGGATGGCTGTCGGGGGTCGCCTCGCGGGCGGGTTGGTCCAGGACCGTGTCGTCGTCGCGGCACCAGTCGGAGGCCGCGAGGGTGTCGAGCTCGCCGTGCTCGTCGCGCGGGAGCTCGTCGAGCGCATCGCGCTCGGGAACCGGAGCGAGCTTCTCGAGGGCTTGAAGCCGGTGGTACTCGGCCCAGGCGTCGGGGTCGGAGTCGTGGGCGCGGTCGGAGAGCACCGCGCGCTCCTGCGCGTCCTGCAGCGCGTCCTCGACCGCGGTCAACGGGCGCGGCCGCCACCCCGAAACGGGAGCGGTGTTCTCGGCCAACCACGTGGTGCGGGCGGCCGCCTCGTCGTCGGAAGCCGGCTCGCGCCAGTCCGGGTCGCCGTACTCCGCGGCTGGGTTGTAGCTCGTGCTCGCGTCCGGACGGGTGTCGAGGTAGGCCTCGTGCTCGGCCGCGGTCCAACGTCTCGGCCCTGGGGTGTGAGGCTCTTCGGTCAGGGTGCGGTCGGTCGGGGAGTCACCGGCCAGGGTGTCGCGCTCGGCAATGGCCAGGGGGCGGAAGCCTCCCGCGACGGTCGGGTCGAACACGACGTAGCCGTCGCGTTCGGCGATCGCGGCCGCGGTGTCCCAGTCGCCCACCGCCGCCTGGTTCTCCCCGACGGGCTCGTGGTCGGCCGCAGCGACGGCTGCATGCTCGCCGCGGGCCGACGCCGCCCCAGGGTCGCTCTGGGGTCCGTCGAGGCGGACGACCTGCCCGGTGGCGGGGTCGGTGTAGATGTCGGTGTCGGGGTCGTATCCGGCCACATCTACCCCGGCGCCCTGGGCGAGGCTCTGTGCTCGGTCGGCTCGCTCGGTGATGGTCAGCTCCCGCCCGGCGTAGCGGCCCCATGCCCACTCGGGGTCGGCTTTCGCGCGGTCGGCGTCGAGGTCGTGCGCCGTGGGGATCGGGCGATCGGTACTGACCTCGCCGGGGTCGACATCGAGGTCACGCTCGGGGTCGATCTCGAGGGGTTGGAGCGCGGCGTCGAGCTGGCGGCGCCAGGTGGCGGTCTCGGCGGCCAGGGCGTGGTCGTAGTCCTCGCGGACCAGCCCGATGTAGCCGGCGACCTGCGCGGGGACGCTGACCGCCGGGAGGCCGTGCGCCCGGCGTTCGGCCTCGTCCCAGGTGGCGTTGAGGTCGCGCAGGGCGGCGGCCTGGTCGGCGGGGCTGCCGGTGTGGGCGATCTGGTCGCAGTGCTCGGCGCGGGCGATCAGCTCGCGCTCCGAGAGCTGCGCGAGCGGCACCGTCGGATCGGGCGTCGCCCCGGCGCTGGCCGTTGTCGTCGTCAGGTGGTTGGTGGGCTCGGTCATGGTGGTCTCTCCTGCAGCAGCGGCGCCTCGTTCGGCGTCGGCGTGGTCGTGTGAGGTGGAGTCATCGCCCTCGCCCTTGCCGATGGCGGCGCGGTAGCGGGCGCGGTCGAAGGCGACCCCGGCGGCAGTCGCGGCCTGTTCGGCGCGCTCGAGCGCGACGGTGTGCGTGAACTCCGCGTCATCGGGGGTGGTGGCGGTGGCGGCGGCGATGTCGTCCCAGGTGGCGCCCTCGCTGCGGGCGGCGGCCACGGTCTGCCAGCGCCATCCGTCGAGCCGGCTCGCGAGTTGGTGCTGGGCGGCGAGTGCCTCCATCGCTGACGGGGTCGCCGAGGGCGCCTGCTGCTCCGCGAGCAGCGCCTGCAGCGTCGCGGCGCGCTCGGAGTCACCGGAGCTCGCGGCCCGCGCGGCGGCCTGGGCGATCACGTCGCGGCTGTTCCACGCCTGCCACGTCGCGAGCAGCCGCTGCAGGCTCGGGGTCGGCTCCCTCGTCGACTTCGAGGTCGACTCCGGGGTGCTCATCGCCGCCACGACCCGTCATACGGACCGGGCTGCTGTTCACCGATCACGGGGTCGACGACGGGCTCGACGTCGATCACCAGCGACGCCCGCCCGAACTCCGGCTCCGGGCGCGCAGGCGGCGCCGGCTCCTTGCGGCGAGAGGTGGTGGTGCGGCGCCACAGCGCTGCGAGGCCGACCTCGACCCACGCCCAAGCGCGCCGCCACCGGCCGCGCCAACCGATCGCCGGCACGGTGGCGTGCTGGGCGCGGACGTCGCGGCGGGTCCAGGCCATCCGGGCCCGCCCGATCACCGGGCTGATGCCGCGCCGGTAGACCACGACCTTCCCCGCGGGAAGGTTCGCCAGCTGCGCCGGCGCCAGTACGGGAACTTTGCGCACCGTGCGGGACGCGACGCGACCGTGGAGGTCGGTGGTGGTGATCCGCTCGTCGCGCTCCCCGGCCAGGGTGGACCAGAACTGCAGGTCCGCCTGATCCCTCGTGCCGCCGAACAACAGCACCGAGCCCGTGTTGTTCAGGATGGTGGCGGTCTTGTGCTCCCCGTAGCGGGCCAGCAGCTGCGCCCTCGATTGGAACGGGGCGATGATCGTGACCCCGCGCCCACCCATGTCCGCGGTCCAGTTCTCCAACGGCGCCGGCGAGATCAGCGCCGCCTCGTCCAGGGCGAGCAGCAGCGGCGGGTCCAGCCGGCCGGCCGGCTTCGCCGTGGCGAGGCGGCGGGCCTCGCGGGCGATGTGCCCGGTCAGCGCGCACACGAGTGGGCCGGTGTCGGCTTCCTCGGCGCCGAGCAGGAACACCGTCGCCCGCGAGGCGAGCAGGGCTTCGACGTCGAAGGGCTGATCGGTGGGTGCGGCTGCTGCGGCGGCGTCGGGATGGTTCAGCCACCCCAGCGCGGGCATGATCGAGTTGGTGATGCTGGTGCGGGTCCGGTCGTTGGTGGTGACGAACTGCTCGGCGGCCTTGTCGAACGTCTCCACCTGCGACCGCCTGAGCAGGGCGGGGACTTCGCGGGCGGCGCGGTCGTTGTCGGCCACCCAGCCGAGCACGTCGCGCATCGACCCGCCCCCGAGCGCCGCCGCATGCAACAGGGCGGCGAGCACGCGGCGGGCCTGGGCGTCCCACCGCTCGGCGTCCCCATGGCTCGCGCGGGAGGTGGCGGCGACCATGTCGGTGGCGCGCTCCATCGCGGTGACCGGGTCGGTGCAGCCGGTCAGCGGGTCGAAGCTGATCGTGGAGCGGATACCGCCGAGCCCGACCGGGTTGAACACGAACACCGGACCCCGGCCGCGCTGCCGGATCGGGGCGCACAGCTCCAGCAGGTCCGTCCTTGTGGACGTGACGACCGCGGCGCCCGGGGCGTCGAGGACCCGGCCGGCCAGCCAGCCGGTCTTGCCGGTGCGCGGGCCGCCGAACACCAGGGTCACGTCCTCGACCGAGGACCACACCCGCTGCACCCCGGCCCGGCACAGCTCCACCCCCACCGCAGTGGTCGGCACCCCCAGCCGCTCCCGGCGCGAGAGCGCCGCCAACGAGGGGCGCACCGTCCCGGCGCGACGTCGGGTGGCGACTGTGCCCGCATGCCGTGCCACGTCCAGGGTCGAGGCGACCCCGGCGCGGCGGCGTGACCGGGCCGACCAGCGGGAGACGATGGACCGGCTGCGCGACCAGCGATGCCAGCCCACCAGCACCAGCACCGCCGCGGCGATGAGCAGCGCCGGCCACGACAGAGCCTGCAGCAGAGTGAGCGCCGGCAACATGGCCAGCAGGCCCGGCACACACGCCCACAGCCGGGCGCCCCGGGCCACGAGCAGCGCTGTCGCGGCGACCAGCAGCACCAGGATCAGCAGCGTGGCCATCACCGCGACCACCCGCCCCGCCCGCGCGCTGCTCTCCGGAGCCCGCGCTCCTCGGGGAGGTCGGCCGTGTCGGTGGTGTCGGTGGTGTCGGTGAGCCAGTAGCCGCCGCCGGTGTGGGCGAGCTGGAAACGCGCGCCCTCGCCGAGCATCCGCCGCGCCCAGCCGTGGGCGGCGTCGTCGGTCAGCGGCTCGTCGGTCCGGCCCGCCACCGCGCCGTCGATCAGCAGCGCCCAGGTGACCGGGCCGCCGCACGGCGCGTCCCCGAGCCCGACCCCGAGCACCGCCGCGGCGATGTCGGCGCGGACCAGCTCCACCCCCAGCAGAAGCGGCAGCGTCGCTCGGACCTGCTCCCCCAGCCTCGACACCCCGCTCGCACTGGTCGTTCGCCGGCTACGCATCGCTTCCTCCCTCGTCGCCGTCCTCGTCGTCCTCGTCGTCGCCTGTTTGGCGCTGCCATGCCTCGAGGGCCGCTGCGCGGCGGGTGCAGTCGTGCTCGTGGCCCTGCTCGCGGTCGTCGGGATGTGAGGCGAACGGGCCGCGGTCGCGCACCCGGGCCCGGCACGTGGTGCACGTCCACACCGCTGACGCCGGCTGCATGCCGGCCGTGGCGCTGGCGGTCGGAGGTGGCGGGCGGTGCTCGATGAGCCACTCCCACGCCGCCTCCTCCCGCGCGCTGCCCTCCGTCGTGGTCGGCAGCTCCAGGGCGTGGCCGACGGCGTCCCAGCTGTGCCCGGCCCCGCGGGCGCGCAGCGCCCACTCCCGCAACGCGCCCGCCGCGACCTCGGCCACCAGCCGCCCCGCGCGTACCCCGGCCAGCGGATCGGCCAGCACCGGACGCGAGAGTCCGTGGAAGCCCTCGATCGGCTCTTGGCGCTCGGTGGTGTCGAACGCGGTGACCGCGACCCGGCGCACGTGCTCGCGGGTCGACCACGCCGCCTGCTCCCGGCGGCTGACCTCCGGCGCGCTCACCGCCGCCCACCTCCCCTAGCGCCCGTCGACGGCTGCGGCGAGCTCTCGAAGTGCGGGCGGGCGGCCCACCGCGCGATGGTGCGGGCGCTGACGCCGTACTCCGCGGCGACCTCCGGCGGGGAGGAGCCGGCCTCGAGCAGCGCCCGCCACCGTGGCTTCCTCTCGCTCGGGCGCACGCGGTGCGCGCGAACTTCTCGGCGCTCATGCTCGGTCATCCCGCCCGCGATCCCGTGCGGTAACCGCTCGAGGGCCTCGACCAGGCACGGCTCCTGCACCGGGCAGCCGCGGCACACCGCCTTCGCCGTCTCCACCTGCCGGCCCACCAACGACTCGCCCCGCGCGTCGTCCAGGGCCTCGTCCGGCGCCTGGTCGGTGGTCTCCGGGAAGAACAGCTCCGGGTCGACGCCCCGGCACGCCGCCCATGCTTGCCAGTTCGTGTCAGTCATGGC
Organism: Actinomycetospora flava; assembly: GCF_037400335.1. Classification (NCBI taxonomy): domain Bacteria; kingdom Bacillati; phylum Actinomycetota; class Actinomycetes; order Pseudonocardiales; family Pseudonocardiaceae; genus Actinomycetospora; species Actinomycetospora flava. The sequence goes on along the minus strand of NZ_JBBEGM010000017.1, from coordinate 9,770 downwards.
CGCCCACCAGCTCGTCCGCCGAGTCGCGGGCGCTCTGGGCGTCCCCCTCATGGACGGTGGCCGCGGGTGCGGTGGTGCGCTGGGGCCGGGCGGTGGCGTAGCGCAGCGACACCCCGACCTCGTCGACCTCGAGCTCGATTACCTGCCGGCGCTGGCCCTCGGCGGTCTCGAACGAGCGCTGCCGCAGCCGCCCGGTCACCACCACCCGGTCGCCCTTGGACAGCGACTCCGCGGCGTGCTCGGCGAGCGGGCCCCACGCCACGGCCCGCAGGAACAGCGCATCCCCGTCGGTCCACTCGCCGGACTGGCGGTCGAAACGCCGAGGCGTCGACGCGACCGTGAGCCCCGCGCGTGCCGCCCCGCTGGGCAGATACCGCAGCTCCGGGGCGTCGGTCAGGTTCCCGACGATGGTCAGGGTCGTCTCGTTCATGACGTGCTCCTCACAAGGTGGGTCAGCCGCGCCCGTCGCGCAGCTGGGTAGTAATGGGTCCCGCCGGGAGGCGGGTGGAGGCGTCCTGGCTGCCTTCACCCCGCGTGCGGGCGCCCGCCGGCCGTCGAGGTCTCCGGGGTCAAGGGCCGGACGCAGTCCGGCCGCGCAGCGGCGCCACTGGCGCCCTTGAGGCCGGAGGAACGGCCGGCTCACGCTCGGCGGGACACCTCGACGCGGCGTCGCCCTCGGGCGACTCGCCCTGCTTCCTCGGCCCCGCGGCCTTGAGCGCGCTGGCACGGGCGGTCTCTATCCGTCCGCGGGTGCTCCCGCCGCGCCCTCAAGAGCCGGCGTGGTGGCCTGATCGACCGCCGACATCAACCCGCCGATGGCTCCCGGCAGCCCCTGCCCGACCGGCGTTCCGATGAACAGCACCAGCGCAACGAGTGAGAACACCACCGCGCCCGCGGCAGACCGCGTCTTCGCGCAGATGAACGCGCCCAGAACCGCGAATAAGATCAATAGTCCGACGCTCGACATCAGGAAGCACCCCCCTCGATGACTCCTGACACAAGTGCGTCGATGACTGGACCGGGGATCAGCCATCGACCCCGGATTCGAACCGCGCGGAGCTCGCCGGAGCTGATCGCCCGGTAGACGGTCATCCGCGACATCTTGAGCATCTGCGCCACCTCGGCGACGTCGTAGAACGTCGGTGCCCTCTCACTGCTTCTGATCGACAACGCTGACTCCTCGCTGCGGACGCTGGCCTGAGATGGCGGCGTCTGTGCATCGAGAGTCAGGGAGGGAGTCGATGCCAGTCATCGATCCTTGCTGGCGGCAGGTGGTGGACGCTGAGACTTAAGGGACTTGCTTGCGCGCAAGTGTCATCAGTCGCCGCAAGCCGCGTGCTACGGTTGCTCGTAAGATCTTCCAGATTTGCAGGTGCAAACTATGACGATCTCGCCCCGCTCACTGGCCCGGATAGCCGAGTCCTCTGGATTCGGCATGGCGGACGTCGCCTTCCTAGCGGGGCTAGACGAGAGCACGGTCTGCCGGCTATGGGACGACCCAGACTGGCTTGACAGGATCAAGGGCCGGACGCTTCAAGCCCTTGTCGGGGCGCTACCTGGGGTCGGTGAGTACGTGCTCGGTTACTCACTCGCCGACCGCCGAAGCCGACTCGCAGACAGGCTCAGTTCGAAGGGCGTGGAAGTCGACACGGCAACATTCGGGAGACTAGCGAGCGAAAAACGGGTCCCAGAGCAATACCTTAGCAATGCTCTCGAGACCGCAGCATGCGTCCTTGATGGGGACGCCAAGCAGGCGGCAGCTCACCTTGCTAGATTCTGGGGGACGCGACCAGGACTATGCGATGGGTGCTGTTTTTGGGTCGACTGCTATCGGAGCCCTACTGGTCGACGCTAGCCCTCTGCACGCTGCCGCCCTGGGCATGGCGGTCGAGCTTGGCGCGCGTCCCAATTCGTTCCACGCCATCCTTGCGCAGGTGAACCTTCTCCACCATCTATCCCTCAGTACTGGCGAGACGCCGCGAGCGCTGTCGCCTGACCTCAACCGCAACACCGCACTTGCCTTCCGTAGCTCCACTATGGGTCGACTCATCTCGACGAACGATCCCGAAATAGCGTTCGCCTACTCACGGAAGGTGGACGAGTCACCGCTGCTCAAGATGGTGGAGGAGTGGGCGTTTCCCACTTACTGCCACGACGTGAAGCCGTCGCAAGACTTCTCCCTCCCCCGGTCGCTGCTGATGAGACAGACCGCTCCTGAGATCATCCGGGAGATCGAGACCTACAACGATGCGTACCTCCTGTATCTCGCCCTTACAGCCTTACCGACGCTCCTTGGCCGCGACGGCACCTTCGGCTTGAGGCGAGACGAGCTCGGCGCTCGCCTCGCTGCGAGACGGGAACGCGTCGCGCTCCCAGAGACGGGCGTAGCCTGCGACGCTATCCTCTCCGAGCTAGGCAGAGACGATCGGGAGCTCGGAGGCACCAAGTTTGACTACGCCTGGTAGCCCGGCGGATACCTACGCCGCCAACGCCGACTTCTGGGTAAAGATCATCCGCGAGCAGCTCGACAGATACCGAACCGAGCTGACCGATGGAAGCGTCCTAGACGCTGTAGGCGATTGCTCCGGTATGCGAGTCTTGGACGGCGGCTGCGGCGAAGGCTATATGTCTCGGCTGCTCGCAGAGCGCGGAGCATCGGTGGTGGGCGTCGACACCTCGGAGACCTTGATTGCGTCTGCACGACATCACCCTGACGCCCGCACACTTCAGATCGATTATAAGGTCGCAAACCTAGAGAACCTTCCAGAACCTAATGCGACCTTCGATATCGCCGTGTGCAACCACGTTCTTAGTGACGTGGCCGACCCGGCCTCGGCGTTACGCGAGTTGGGTCGAGTGCTGCGCCCTGGCGGTCGACTTGTCGCCCTGATGCTTCACCCATGCTTTTACATAGCCCACGCTGAGCGCGACGCGTCTGGCAGCATCCCGGTCGCCACGTATTTCTCCGAGCGGCGCGTTGATCAGCCCTTCGTTGTCGCGGGCTTAGAATCCCCCGCTGAGGTCCACATGAACTTTCGCCCGCTCGAATTCTACTCACAGGCGATCACTAACGCAGGGTTCCTGATCAGCGGCCTGTCGGAACCGCATCCTCCAGCAGAGTGGCTCCGAGAAGTCACCTGGTGGAAGAAGAACTTCGTAAAGCCGCTCTTCTTGCTGGTATCGGCGGAGCTTCGGCCTTGAACGTCTAGTCGTCGGACTTAAGACTGCGCTAGCCTTCAGAAGGATTGTTAGTCCTCGGGAGAGGCCGCAGCGCGCTCTGTCGGTGTCCGACGATTCGGCGGTCGAACCCGTCGATCAGCGAGCGCTGTAGCCGCTCGCTGGTCGGCCTCGTTGACGAATGCCGTGTAGATGCGCAGCGTTGTCGACCCTCCGCCGCTATGGCCGAGCCGGCCAGCGACGGTGCGGACGTCGACGCCAGCCGCGATGAGCTCGGTAGCGGAGTAGTGACGCAAGCTGTGGAGCCGGGTAGCGACGCCGAGCCGCGCCGCGAGGCGGAGGTATCGCTGTGTGACGCTATCCGGCTTGGTGGGCGTCGAGCCGTCGGGCGAAGGTGAGAAGACGTAAGCGTCAGGGGCAATCGAGACGCCGAGTTCGGTTGCACGCTGTTCACAGCGAGCTCGGTGCTCTTTGAGTACCTCAATGATCTCGAGGTCTAGCGTGACGCGTCGGTCCTGGTGGGTCTTGGTGTCCTTCTCCCACATACGACCACCAATCTGTCCGGTGCTTCGTTTGAATATGGCGACGCCGGCGTGGTCGAGGTCGAGCCGAGACCACCGCAGGCCGCAAACCTCCCCGCGGCGCGAGCCGGTCGTCATCATGAGCCAGACGAGCGTGCCCCAGTCGGGATCGGCGTCCCATGCTTCGTTGAGGAGTAGGGCAGCCTCGGCGGGCGTCGGCGGGTCTGGATTGGGCCGCGGAGTCGCGGGTGGCTCGATCTGCTTGACGGGACTGACCGCGATCCATCCCCAGCGCACAGCACGACCGAAGGCGCCGCTGAGAATCGCGTGGACGACACGAATGCTCCCAGGGGCAAGGGGACGGCAGGTATGCGTCCTACATGCCCTCGCGCACCATCTGCACTCGACCTCGAGATCGCCCTGCGCGACCTTCGCGCACTTGCGGCGGCTGGTGTGCTCGTCGCACGCGTGCTCGTGGTCGGTGCGGTGCTGGACGAACACCCGGCCGTTGCAGTGGTCACGGCACCGGCGGAGCTGCGCGTAGAGGCGCTCGATAGTCTCGGCCTTGACAGCTCCGACCTGCCGCTTCCCGAGCTCTGGGCGGATGTGTTTCTCGATCTTGCCGACGTAGCCAGCTCGAGTCTTGCGGTCGATATCGACGACCTCAAGGTACCGGTCTATCAGCTCATTGACCGTAGTTCCGGTTCGGGGGTTGCGCCGCTCGTCGACCTGGTTTAGCAGCCGCGTCCGGACCTTCTCGGCCTCCCGCTCGGTCTCGCGCCGGGTCGCACGTGCCAACACCGTCTCGCGGAGCCACATCTTCTCGCCGGTGAGTTGGTCGATCCCGGCGTAGACCTTCACCCGCGCCGACCCGCTGGGGAGCCAGCCGATTGAGCCACGCTGGCGGGTCGTCGCGGGGGCCACGAGAGCACCATAGATGGGCTCGAGGTCACGAAGGAGGCCACGAAGGAGGCCACGGAACAAACAGAAGAAGGGCCCTGCCGCAGTGCGACAGGGCCCTCACCTGCGGAGCCGCCTTCGGGATTCGAACCCGAGACCTACGCATTACGAGTGCGTTGCTCTGGCCATCTGAGCTAAGGCGGCGCTGTCCGCGAGTCTAGGGCAGGCGCCCAGCGCGATGAGCAGGCGGGTCAGGCCAGCAACAGGACGCCGAGCACGACCAGCGCCACGACCTTGGCGCCCTCCAGCCCGATGTAGACGAGGTGCGCCCGGGAGCGGGGTGGGTCCTCGCCGGCCAGGACGCGGTCGGAGCGGCGGTTGAGCACCGGCCGCACGACGGCCAACTGGACGATGAGCAGCGCCACGAGGACGGCCACCGTGACGGCCGGTCCGAGCGGCACACCGGCCAGGACCACGCCCACGATCACCAGCACGCCCAGCACCAGCTCGGCGACGTTCAGCGCCCGGAACACGAGCCGCCCGATCCCGAGGCCGATCACCGTCGTCACGCCCGGCGCGCGGAACTTCAGCGGCGCCTCGAGGAACGAGATCGCCAGCACCATCCCGAGCCACACGAAGGTCGCCGCCGTCGCCACCGCCACGATCTCGGTATAGCACCCGGGAACAACCGCGCAGGTCGGGCTGGTTGCGGCTGTTGTGGGGATCAGTGCGCTCGGCGCGGTCGTGCTCGTCGGGGTCCTCGTCGTCGCCACCGTCGCCGGGTTCGCCCTGCAGCGACGCAGCGGCCGGATCCGGACCGCTGAGAGCGCCGCGCACGGCTGGGACCTCGCGGACGTCTCCGCCGAGCCCGACGACCGCGTGCTCCTCCTGCAGCTCTCCTCACCGATCTGCACGCCGTGCGCGCGGACCCGCGAGCAGCTCGAGGCCCTCGCCGCCGAGCACGCCGACATCCGTCACGTCGAGATCGACGTCGCCGACCGGCCCGACGTCGCGAAAGCCCTGCACGTCCTGCGCACCCCGACCACCGTCGCCTTCGACCGCAGCGGCACCGAGCTGCTGCGTGTCGGCGGCATCCCGCGGCGCGCGGACCTCGTCGCCGCCCTGTCCCTCGAGGAGTCCCGGTGACCGAGCAGCTCGACCCTCGCGGCGTCCGCTTCGCCGCCGCCGTGACCACGGTCGTCCTGGCCGCCGTGCTCCTCACCGGCAGCGGCGTGCTGGCCGCGCTGCAGGCGGTGGTGTTCGCGATCCCGGTCGCCGCCGGGATGCGGTACTCGCCCTACGGCGCGCTCTACCGGGCGCTGCTCGCCCCGCGCCTCGGCCCGCCGAGCGAGCGGGAGGACGCGGCGCCGGTGCGGTTCTCGCAGGCGGTCGGGCTGGTGTTCACGGTCGTCGCCGCCGTCGGGTACCTCAGCGGCGCGACCGTCCTCGGCGTCGTCGCCACCGCGATGGCCCTGGCGGCGGCCTTCCTCAACGCGGCGTTCGGCTTCTGCCTCGGCTGCGAGATGTACGGCCTGCTCGCGCGGGTGCGCACCGCGCGCTGACCGTCAGTCCGCCGGGTGCAGCGCCGGCGGGACGACGTGGAGGGCGACCCCGAACACGTCGCGGTAGGTCGCGAGTTGCTCCTCGGTGGACAGGTCGCGCTCGGTGCGGGTGCCGTCGTCGGCGGTCTCGATGAGCTTCGGGCCCGAGATCGTCACGCGGCCGGTCGGTGTCAGCCGCGAGCACGTGACCTCGCGGGTGAACGGCGAGGTCGGTGACGTGCGGTGCCACCAGGCCATCGGCACGAAGTCCTGCAGCGAGCGCGGTCGCGGGTCGAGGCGGTACTGGACCCTGTCGCCCCAGACCACGTCGAGCTCCCCGTCCGGCTCGTCGCGGACGGTGAAGGCGCCGGAGCGGTCGTACTGCTCGTCCCGGGACTCCAGGTCGAGCGGGCCGACGGCGAACCGCCCGAAGCCGACGTCGACGAGCGTCCTGCCGCCGACGACGAGCGCCATGTGGTCGCCGGGGAACGAGAGCCCGTCGGGGGTGGCGACGCGCGCCGAGCAGCGGGTCACCTCGTAGTCGAGCTCGCCCAGCAACCAGGCGAACGCGCCGTTGAGCTCGTAGCAGAACCCGCCGCGACGGCGGTCGACGACCTTCTCGACCAGCGCCGCGTCCTCGATCGGCACGTGGTCGCGCTCGTGGATCGACAGGTTCTCGAAGGGGACGGTCTCGAGGTGGCGGCGCATCAGCACGTCGAGCGCGTCGTCGGCCGCCGCACCGATCCGCGTCAGGTAGTCCGCCGCGTCCACGGGCCCGGTATACACGGGTCATGCGCGTCGCCCTAGCCCAGATTCTCGCGACCGACGACCCGTCGGCGAATCTCGAGATCGTCGCCGACCACGCCGCCCTCGCCGCCCAGCAAGGCGCGACGGTAGTCGTGTTCCCCGAGGCGACGATGTGCCGGTTCGGGGTGTCGCTGAAGCCGGTCGCGGAGCCGCTCGACGGCCCGTGGGCGAGCGAGGTGCGGCGCATCGCGGAGCGGAACGACGTCCTGATCGTCGCGGGCATGTTCACCCCGACCGCGGACGGGCGGATCACCAACACGCTGCTCGTCACCGGTCGCGGCGTCGACACGGCCTACGACAAGATCCATCTCTACGACGCGTTCGGCTTCCGCGAGTCCGACACGATCGCGCCGGGCACGAAGCCGGTGACGCTCACGGTCGACGGGACGACGCTCGGGCTCGCGACCTGCTACGACATCCGCTACCCGGAGCTCTTCCGCGCGCTGGCCGACCAGGGCGCCACGGTGACGGTGCTGCCGGCGAGCTGGGGCGCGGGCCCCGGCAAGGTCGAGCAGTGGCAGCTCATGGTGCGTGCCCGGGCGCTCGACGCGACGACCTTCGTGCTCGCCGCCGATCAGGCCGACCCGACGAGCCGGGGCATCGACCCGGGCTCGGCGCCTCGCGGCGTCGGCCACAGCCTGGCGGCGTCGCCGTTCGGCGTGACGATCGACGAGCTGGGCGCGGAGCCGGGGCTGCTCGTGGTCGATGTCGACCCCGAGCAGATCCCCGACGTCCGCGCCACGCTGCCGGTGCTCGCGAACCGCCGGCTCTAACCGGTCAGGCCGCCGGGCGGGTCATCCAGCGGACGCGGTCCTGGTGCGGCGCGAGACGGCTGAGCAGGGCGCGCCGGTCCGCGGCCTCGGCGGGCGCGGTGAACGCCTGGTCGCGCGTCATGCGGGCACGCATCGCGCTCGGGTCGAGCACGATGACCTCGGCGGCACCGCGGAGCCTCGACTCCAGGTCGGTGTCGCGGGACTGGGCGGCGGCGCCACCCATGCGGTCCGCCAGGACCTGCGCCGCGGCGAGACCGCGGTCGTCGGGCCGGGCGGCGATGACGAGGACGCGGGCCTCGTCGGAGCTCTGTCGGGGCGCGGGGACGGTGACATCGGAGGGAACGGGGCGCGCGGGGGAACTCATCGTGCAGGGCTCCAGATCGGTCGCCGCTCTCCTGCGACGACGCGTGGGTTGTACGTCCTGATAGACGGCTGTGAGGTTTCTCGGTTGTGGGCCGGCGAGAGTGATCCGCACCTCTCCGGGGCTCACGGCAGCACCCCGGCGAGGAGGTCGACGACCGCCTCCGGGGCGTCCTCGGTGAGGAAATGGCCCGCGCCCGCGACGGTGTGGAGGCGCGCGCCCGGGATCGTGTCCCGCAGGGTCGTGCCGGCGGTGCTCGGCAACCAGGTGTCGTCGGCCCCCCAGACGACGTCGGTCGGCACCGTGATCTCGCCGAGGCGGGCGACGACGTCGCGGGTGTCGTCCTCGGAGAAGCCCGCGACCTGGTCGAGGTAGCGCTGCTGGCCGTCGGGCCCTGCGTAGCGGTCGAGGTACGCGCGTTCGGCCTCCGCGCCGAGCCCGGTGGCCGAGGTCGTGCGGAGGTGCGCGGTGATCAGCGCGGTGAACGCGCCGTTCGGCATCGACCGGTAGACCTCGAGGTGCTGCTGCATGTGCGCGGCCGTCGCGGTGACCCACGGCGAGAGGACCGCGGCGTCCGCGAGCACGAGACTGCTCGCCGGCACGCCGTGCACGAGGTGGGCGCGCAGCACGGCCGCGGCGCCGATGTCGTGCCCGACGAGCACGGGCGCCTCGAGGCCCCAGAGGTCGACGAGCGCGGCGAGCGTCCGGGCGTGGCCGGCGACGGAGGGCGCCTCGCCCGTGGAGTCGCCGTAGCCGGGCAGGTCCCAGAGGTGGACGGGCCGGTCCTGGGCGAGCGCCGGCGCGACGTGGCGCCAGAGGTACGACCACGACGGCGTGCCGTGGGTGAGGACGACGGGTGTGCCTGGTCGGTCGGCGCCGAGGACGTCGACGGCGATGGTGCCGGTGGGCAGGTCCACGCGGTGGCGCAGCGCCCACGTCGCGAGATCGGTGGCCACGGTCCCTCCTCGACAGGGTTGTACTCTCGGGATGGGCCTTACTCTACGAGGAGGGCGTAAGGGATGCAAGCAGTCTTTGACGATTACGTGATGGCGGCCGGGATGGCGACCGAGCTCGTCAACACGGCCCCCGGGGTGTGGCACGGCGAGGACCAGCTCCCGGACGAGGCGGCGCTGGCCCTGTTCGCCGGCGAGTACGGGCTGACGGGCGACGACGACGTCACCGCGGTGCACGAGGTCCGCGGCCGGCTGCGCGCGATCCTCGACCAGCGGGATCCGGAGGCGATCGAGCGCGGGGCCTCGGTGCTGGTCACCCGCGGGCTCGGCGCGGTCGGCCTCGAACCCGATGAGCGGGGACGGCTGCAGTGGATCGCCCGGCCCGCGGCGCAGGCGACGCTCGCCGACCGACTGGCCCTCCTCGGCGGGATCGGCGTGCTCGGCGCGCTGCGGGCGCTGGGCCCCGACCGGTTCCGCGACTGCGCGTCGGACACGTGCTCGGGGGTCTTCATCGACACCAGCCGCCCGGGGCGGCGGCGCTACTGCATGCCCGATCTCTGCGGGAACCGCGCCAACGTCGCCGCCTACCGCGCGCGGAAGAAGGCGAGCGGGGGGCTTTCCTGACGGTCAACGCCAGTCATTCGCCTCCGGCGCGGCAGCTCCGCTTCGCTGCGTGCCGCCTGTGGCCGCCACGCTGGAACACCCCGGACCAGGCTCGGGCTCGGCGTGTCGCGCCG
>NZ_JBBEGM010000016.1:0-120739 GCF_037400335.1 Actinomycetospora flava | reverse complement strand
AGCGGTTTCCGCCCCTATAGGGGCGGAAACCGCTCACATCGGCATGTCCGGACCCCGGTCGGGTCGGTCGGTGATCGGCCGGTAGGTTCGTCCGGCCAAGCACGGTGGTTGAGACGCTCACGCCACCGGAGGAGCTGCCCCGCGCGCCGGGGTCGATTCCCCTGGAGTGAGTGCATGCCCGCCGCCGGCGACCCGCCCGTGACGACCCGCGCCGACCGCGGGCTCAACGCCGTCGCGGGCGTGCTGGGCCGGCTCGCCGAGGAGCCGCCGACCGCGCTCGACGGGACCGCCGCCGAGGAGCTCGCCTGGACCGCCGTGGCGCAGGCGCTGCCCGGGCTCCCCGACGTCGCGGGGCACGGCGTCACGCTCGTGCGCCACGGTGTCCCGGGCTCCGTGCGGCGCGACCTCGCGCGGTTCACCGCGCTCGAGGACGTCCAGTACGCCGCCGGCGCCGGCCCCGTGCCGGTGGCGCTGCGCGAGCACCGCACGCTCGTCGTCGACCACGCGACCGGACGCACCTGGCCGCCCTACGCGTCGTGCGCGGACGAGCTCGGCGTGCGCTCCTGCCTCGTCGTGCCGCTGTCGAGCGGCGACGAGGTGCTCGGCAGCCTCAACCTCTACGCCACCGACCCGGCCGCCGACCTGCGCATCGTGCGCCCGGTGGCCCGGCTCGCCGCCGACCTCGCCTCCACCGCGCTCGCCGCGCTCGCCCGCCAGGCCGCGATGGCGAAGCTGACCGAGGAGCTGCGCACCGCGCTGGAGTCGCGCGCGGTGATCGAGCAGGCGAAGGGCCTGCTGATGGCGCGCGGCAACAGCGACGGCGAGGCGTTCGCGCTGCTGCGCCGCCTCTCGCAGAACCACAACATCAAGCTGCGCGAGGTCGCCGCGCTCGTCGTCGACCTGTCCGGGAGCTGAGCCCTCCTAGGGCGCCGAGAACGCGAACCCCGGGTAGCCGTCGGCAGCCACCTGGTCGCAGTGGGCGCGGTAGTTCCCGACGCCGCCGATGTACGCCATGAACACCCGCGGCTTGCCGGGCACGTTGGAGCCCATGTACCAGGAGTTCGCCTGCGGGTAGAGCGTGTAGTCGCCGACCTCGCGGACGTGGTCGGTCCAGCCCTGCTCGGCCTCCGCGGTGGACTCGACGACCGTGTCGCCGCGCGCGTGCGCGTGGGCCACGGTGTCGGCGACGAAGTCCACGTGCTGCTCGATCGACACCATCATGTTCGACAGCACCGACGGGCTGCCCGGCCCCGTGATCGTGTAGAGGTTCGGGAACCCGGCGACCTGCAGCCCGAGGTGGGTCACGGGCCCGTCCGCCCACTTGTCGGAGAGCGGCAGCCCCGCCCGGCCCCGGATGTCGATCGCGGCCAGGCTGCCCGTCATCGCGTCGAAGCCGGTGGCGAAGACGATGTCGTCGACGGCGTACTCCGCGTCCGAGGTGCGGACCCCGCGCTCGGTGATCTCGACCAGCGGCGTCCTCCGCAGGTCGACCAGGTGCACGGTCTCGCGGTTGAACGTCGCGTAGTACCCGCTGTCGAGGCACGGCCGCTTGGTGCCGAACGGGTGGTCGCGCGGGCACAGCGTCTCGGCGGTGTCCGGGTCGTCGACGATGCTGCGGATCTTCTCCCGGACGAACTCGGCCGCGGTGTCGTTGGCGGCGCGGTCGGTGATGCTGTCGGTGTACGAGGTCAGCAGCCCGACCAGGTTGCGGCCCCAGACGCTCTCGTACTGGGCGCGGCGCTCCTCGGGGTCGGCCTCCAGCGCCGACTTCGTCGCCTCCGGGACGGGCACGCCGAACCCGGACTCGCGCGCCGCCTTCCGGTGCTCGCGGTAGCCCCGCTTGCGCTCGGCCTGGGCCTCGTCGGACAGCGGCGCGTTGTTCGCGGGCATGCTGAAGTTCGCGGTCCGCTGGAACACCGTGAGGTCCGCGGCCTCCTGCGCGATCAGCGGGATCGCCTGGATCCCCGACGACCCGGTGCCGATCACCGCGACTCGCCGCCCGGTGAAGTCGACGCGCCCGTGCGGCCAGTGCGCGGTGTGGAACGTGCGGCCGGCGAAGCGGTCGACGCCGGGGACGTCGGGGCCCTTCGAGGTCGACAGGCATCCGGTGGCCATCACCAGCTGCTCGGTGTCGTAGCGGTCGCCCGCCTCCGTCGTCACCGTCCAGCGGCCCTCGGCGTCACGGAAGTGCGCCGACGCGACGCGCGTGTCCAGCCGGACCCCGTCGCGCAGGCCGAAGCGGTCGGCGACGTGGTGGACGTAGCGCAGGATCTCCGGCTGCGTCGGGTACTTCTCGCTCCAGTCCCACTCCTGCTCGAGCTCCGGGGAGAACGAGTACGAGTACTCCATGCTCTCCACGTCGCAGCGCGCGCCGGGGTAGCGGTTCCAGAACCACGTCCCGCCGATGTCGCCGCCGGCCTCGAGGACGATGGTGTCGAGCCCGAGCTCGCGGAACCGGTGGAGCATGTAGAGCCCGGACAGGCCCGCGCCGACGACGAGGGCGTCGACGCGGCGGACGGGGTCAGCGGCCATGGGTCACCTCCGGTGGGTGGGTGTCGGTGCACTCGTCAGGACGCTGCGGCGAGGTGCTTCGCGATCTCCTCGACGACGAAGTCCATCCCCACGGCGGCGCCGGGCAGGGTGAGCAGGGTGAAGAAGCCGTGCATCTGACCGGGCACGAGCAGCGTCGAGACGGCGTTCCCGGCCTCGGTCAGGCGCTGCGCGTAGGCCTGGCCCTCGTCGCGCAGCGGGTCGTGCTCGGCGAGCAGGACGGCCGCGGGCGGGAGCCCGCCGAGATCGTCGGCGCGCAACGGCGACGCGTCCGGCTCGCCCCGCACCGCCGGGTCCGGGATGTAGTGGCCCCAGAACCAGATCATGGCCCCGCGGCTGACGATCAGCTGGTTGGCCGGGTCGACGTACGACGGCCGGTCGACGTCCGCGTCGGTGACGGGGTACACGAGCACCTGGCCGGCGAGCGCCGGGCCGCCGGTGTCGCGGGCGCGGCGGGCGACGATGGCGGTGAGGTTGCCGCCCGCCGAGTCGCCGGCGACGACCACCGGCACGCGGGCGCCCGCGAGCGTCTCCACCTGCTCGTCGACCCAGCGCAGCGCCGCCCAGGCGTCCTCCACGGCCGCCGGGTACCGGTGCTCGGGCGCGAGCCGGTAGTCCACGAGCACCACGACGCAGCCGGTGCGCACGGCGAGGGTCCGGCCCAGCGTCTCGAACTCGTCGAGCGCGCCGATCACCCAGCCGCCCCCGTGGTAGTAGACGACGACGCCGTTCGGCGTGCCGTCGGGGACGATCACCCGGACCGGCACCGGGGCGTCCGCGGGCTCCACGACGTGCGCCACGTCGGGCCCCGGCCCGTACATCTCGGCGAGCGCCGGCCCGAGGTTGCGGGCCTGCTCCGGGGTCATGTCGCTGATCGGGGGGAGACCGCTCTCCCCGAGCTGGACCAGCAACGCCGTGCTCGCATCGTCGAGAGCCATGAGCCTCCGCTCGCCGCTACCAAACGATCGGTAGTTTAGAGCCGAGGTGGTCCCGATCACAACGGTTCGGCCTGCTCCGAGGGTGCAGGCGTCGACGAGCACGACGTCGGCCCTCCTGCGCCGGCCGCAGCGCGTGCCAGCGCCCCTGGCGGCGCGCGGCCCCGGTGATCAGGGCGACCTTGCGCTCGACGCGTCCCGTGGCGGTCCTCCTGTCAGAACTGCGCGGTGCCCGTCACCGCGTCACGGCCGTCGGCGTGCCGGAGCGCGAAGGACCCGTCGTCGCGCGCCACCGGCGTGACCACGTCGCCGGCGACGACCGTCGCGCGGAACCGGGCGTCGAACGCCGTGAGCGTCGCGCCGGGGTGCCGCGCGGTGACGTGGGTCAGCGCGTACGCGAGGTTCGCCGGGCCCTGGTTCACGCACGCGCGCCCGAGGCCCACCGCCGCGGCGGCGTCCGGGTCGAGGTGGATGGGGTTCGGGTCGCGCAGCAGCAGCGCCATCAGCTTCATCTCGTCGGCGCGGACGGTGAGCGACGGTCCGGGGTGCTCGGGGCCGTCCGGGACGCCGGCACGTGTCGGCTCGGCGGACGGCGCCTCCGTGACCCCGGGCCGCGGCAGCAGGAACCCGTAGGTCGCGGTCAGCACCGGGCCGCCGTCACGGAGCAGGTCGAGCACCATCTCGACCTCGTCGACGACGCCGAGCACGCGCCCCCGCCGGCGGCGCACCGTCGTGACGCCGCCGCGCACCTCGTGCTCGACGTCGAGCGCGAGCGGCCCCGCGAGCCGTGCGCCGAACCGCCCCAGCAGCGGCCCCGCGTCGAGCGGGCAGCCGAAGCTCTCGAACAGTGCGCCGAGCGAGTACCCCATCCCCCGCTGCGGCGCGAGGAACGCCCAGATCGGGTGCGGGTCCTCCGACCGTGGTGCCCGCACGGCGTCGTGCATCAGCAGGCTCTCGTAGCCCTCGACGCGACAGGTGCCGCCGGGCAGGCGGCGGCCGGCGAGGTCCTCGGGCGCGGGGGCCGTCACGCGCCGACCCGCGGCGCCTCGGTGATGCCCGCCGCGGCGAGCTCCTCGGCGATCCGGCCGCGCAGCTCGACCTTGCGGATCTTCGTGCCCGACATCGGCCAGGCGTCGACGAACCGCACGTAGCGCGGCACGCGGAAGCTCGCGATGCGCCCGACGCAGTGCGCGATCAGCTCCTCGGCGGTGACACTCGCCCCCGGCGCGAGCTGCACGAACGCGGCCGGCACCTCGACGTAGCGCGCGTCCGGCGCGGCGACCACCGCGACGACGCCGACCGCCGGGTGCGTCAGGAGGTGGTTCTCGATCTCCGCGGCCGACACGTTCTCGCCGCCGACCTTGAGCATGTCCTTGAGCCGCGTGCGGAAGGTGACGCGGCCGTCGCCGTCGACGGTGACGACGTCGCCGGTGTGCACCCAGCGCTGCGCGTCGATGGTCGCGGCGGTGGCCTCCGGGTCGCGGAAGTAGCCGTCGAACGCCGTCGGCCCGCGGAAGAGCAGCTCGCCGGGGGTGTCGGGCGGCAGGTCCGCGCCGGTGTCCGGGTCGACGACGCGCACGCTCATCCCCGGCATCGGGTGGCCGCCGGTGGTCAGGCGCGCCTCGGGCGGGTCGTCGAGTCGGCCCAGGGCGAGGAACGCCGACGACTCGGTCATCGCCACGCACGACACGTGCACCGCCTGCGGCACCCGCTCCGCCATGGTGCGCAGCCGCTCGGGCACGCCGACCGCCATGACGAGCCGGATCCGCGACCAGTCGCGGTCCGGCTGGTCGGGCCGGTCGAGCACCGGCATCCAGATCGTCTCGAAGGCCGCCAGCGCCACCGTGACCCGCTCGCTCTCCAGCAGTGCGGGCGTGGTCGCCGGGTCGAAGAAGCCGGGGTGGACGAACGCGGCGCGCGCGGTCAGCGCCGCGAGGGCGAACGTGATGCCGCCGCCGTGGAACAGCGGGATCGCGGTCCAGATGCGGTCGGCGGGCGTGAGCGCCATCCGCTCGGCGATCCCGGCCGCGAGCCGCACCAGGGCCTCGTGGGAGAGCAGCGCGCCCTTCGGCGCCGCGGTGGTGCCCGACGTGTAGACGAGCACGGCGGCGTCGCGGACGCGGGTGCCGGCCTGGGCGTCCCGCACCGCGTCCCGGTCGCCGCCGGCCAGCTGCCCGACGGTCACCAGCGCGCGGAGCTCCGGCGCCGGCCCGGCGGCCACGGCGCGGCGGGCGAGGTCGTCGAGGTCGGGCGCACCCGGCGTGCTCGGCGGCGCGGTGACGACGAGCACGGCGCCGGAGTGCACGACGACGTGGCGCACCTCGTCGGGCCGGTAGCGGGCGTTGACCGGCACCGCGACCGCCCCGATCCGCGTCACGGCGAGCAGCAGCGCGACGAGGTCGGCGGACGCGGGCAGGAGCAGCGCCACCCGGTCGCCCGGGGCGACGCCGAGGGCGAGCAGCGCGGCGGCGTGGTGCACCGACCGGTCGGCGAGCGCCCCGACCCCCAGCCGCTCGCCGTCGGCGAAGACCAGGGCCTCGGCGTCCGGGGCGAGGGCGGCGGACTCGTCGACCAGCTCGTGCAGCGTCGTGACGCGAGGCCTCATCGCGCGCTCCCGGCCGGGACGCCGTCGTGCACCACCGTCAGCGACTCCTGCGCGCGTGACGCGATCGTCGGCAGGTACTCCGCGTCCCCCGCCACCCGCAGGCCGGGCAGCCGGCGCAGCAGCGTGCCGACGGCGATCCGGGTCTCGATGCGCGCGAGCTGGGCGCCGATGCAGGCGTGGATGCCGCGCCCGAAGGCGACGTGGGTGGCGCGCTCGCGGGCGAGGTCGACGGTGTCCGGGTCGGTGAAGCGCTCGGGGTCGCGGTTGGCGCCGCAGAGCAGCAGGTAGACGCGCTCGCCGCGGCGGATCTCGCGTCCGCGCAGCTCGTGGTCCTCGACGACCCAGCGCACCAGCACCTTGATCGGCCCGACGAGGCGCAGCGCCTCCTCGACGGCCGGGTTGACCAGCGCCGGGTCGTCGCGGACGCGGTCGCGCAGCGCGGGGTCGGCGGTGAGCAGCCGGACCGCGTTGGCGATGGCGTTGGTGGTCGTCTCGTGCCCGGCGAACAGGAGCAGCGCGCACATGCCGACGAGCTCGTCGTCGGACAGGGCCTCGGGATCACTCCCCTCGCCGATCATCGCCGAGAGCATGTCCCCGCCGGGCTCCCGGCGACGGTGCGCGACGAGCTCGCGGAAGTAGCCCGCCATCTCCTCGAGCCCGCGCAGCGCCCGCTCGTGGCGGTCGGGGCGCGCGTCGCCGCCGGCGCCGAACGCGACGAGGGCGAGCTCGTCGGACCAGGCGCGGAAGCGGTCGCGGTCCGCCGGCGGGGCGCCGAGCATCTCGGCGATGACGATCGCGGGCAGCGGGTAGGCGACGCCCGCGACCAGGTCCGTGCCCTCGTCGGCGAGGAACGCGTCGACCAGCTCGTCGACGAGGCCCTGGATCCGCTCCTCCATGGCGGCGATCTGCTGCTGCTTGAACGCCGCCCCGGCCAGGCGCCGCAGGCGGGTGTGCGCGGGCGGGTCGGTGACGACCATCCACTCGCTGATCAGGCCGAGGACGCGCCGGGAGGGGGCGCCCGACGCCCTGGTCATCAGCGGCCGCACCCGGTCCGACGACAGCGCCGGGTTGCGGAAGGCGGCGACGACGTCGTCGAAGCGCGTCACCAGCCAGGCGCGGTGCGTCGGGCTCCAGTGCACCGGGTCGTGCTCGCGCAGCACGGCGGCGGCGCCGTCGGGGTCGCGGACGGCCTCGGGGGTGAGGAGGTCGTCGGGGAGGTCGGGGGTCTCGGGGGTCTCGGGGGTCACGGGGGTCACGGCGCACCTCCGACGGTGACGGGAGCCAGTCCGGGCCGCAGGACGTCGGTGACCAGCTCGAGGTGGCGGTCGACGACGTCGGCGGGCAGGCCGCCGAGGTCGGCGAAGCAGAAGACGTCGGTGACGGGGAACCGCGCCAGCGCGGCGAGCTGCGCCCGGACCGCCGTCACCGCGTCGTCGGCGGTGAGCACGCGGAGCTTCGGGAACGTGGCGTCGCCGGACGCGGAGCGGAGCGGAGCCGGACCATCGACTTTGCGCGTCGCGGCCTGGTCGTCGTTGCCCCGGTACGACTCGCGGTTGCGGCGCGCGGCGGCGCGCACCTCGGCCTTCGCGGCGTCCGGGTCGTCGGCGAGCAGCACGTTGACCAGGCCGCCCAGACGCCCGGGGCGGCCGGCCAGCCCCTCGGCGTACGGGGCCTCCAGCGCGGGGTCGAGCCACAGCAGCCCGGCCCCGACGCGCCCGGCCAGGCGCGCGCCGCGCGGGCCGCGCGCGCCCACCCACGTCGGCAGCGGGTCCTGGACCGGCGCGGGCGTGACGGTGCCGTCGGCCCACAGCCCGGGCAGCCGGCGCAGGTGGTCCTCGAGGGTCGCGTAGCGGGCGCGGTGGTCGGCGCCGACCCGGGCGAACTCGGCGGCGCTCCAGCCCGCGCCGACCCCGAGCTCGAGGCGCCCGCCGGAGACCAGGTCGACGACGGCGGCCTGCTCGGCGAGGGTCTCGACGGGCAGCATCGGCCCGATCACCACCGCGGTCCCGACGCGCAGGGTGCGCGTCCGCGCGGCGATCGCCGCGGCCGCCGTCAGGGGCGCGGGCAGGTAGCCGTCGGCGAAGCCGTGGTGCTCGGTGACCCACACCGCCTCGAGGCCCCGGCGCTCGGCGTCGGCGACCCGGTCGAGCGTGCGCGCGTAGACGTCGGCGCCGCGCGCGCCCGGCGGGATGCGCAGGTCGAGGTACAGGCCGACGCGGGTCACGCCCGGGCTCCCGCCGAGGTGAGCGCCTTCGCGAGCCCCAGCCGGTCGCGGACCACCTGCCCGGCGACGACCCGCCCGCCGGCGACGGTGACGAGCGCGGCGGCGTACAGGGTCGCGGGGGCCCCGCGGTGGTCGTCGAGGTCCGGCAGTCCGCCGCGGAACCGCCCCCGGACGGTCACGTGCACCGCGGCGCGGTCGCCCGCGGTGAACAGGTCGTCGACGACCACCTCGTCGGCGTCGACGAGATCGTCCGTGTCGCGGCCGTCGTCGAGCACCACGTCGCCCACCGCGTGCGCCCCGTGCGCGGCCCAGGCGGCGGCGACGGCCTCCACCGCGGGGTCGGGCTCACGCGCGGGCGTGTCCCAGGGTGCGAGCGCGGGCGCGGGCACCGTGTCGGGCACCCCGTCGGTGAGCTGGCGGCGCCGCGCCAGGTAGTCCTGCTCGACGCGGTTGGCGGTCAGCCGGGTGCCGTTCCACGCGTAGAGCCCGAGCCCCCGCCACGCCGCGAGCGCCCCGCCGTGGCGCACCGACGCGCCGTGCTCGCTGAACAGCAGCGCCAGGCGCTCGCCGTTGCTGACGACGTCGTGCACGGTCAGCCCGAGGCCGGGGAACTGCTCGAGCTGGCGGCGCGTCGCCGGCTTGTAGGCCTCGTCGCGCCCGGCGACCTCGTGCGGGCCCATGAACAGCACGTA
The DNA here is from genome assembly GCF_037400335.1 of Actinomycetospora flava. Taxonomy (NCBI): domain Bacteria; kingdom Bacillati; phylum Actinomycetota; class Actinomycetes; order Pseudonocardiales; family Pseudonocardiaceae; genus Actinomycetospora; species Actinomycetospora flava. Next base: position 111,733 of record NZ_JBBEGM010000016.1, on the reverse strand, counting down.
GTCGGGCTCCATGATCTCGTCGCAGACGGCGAGGTCGTGGGAGTTGGTGTAGTCGACGACGTAGCGGCGCATGAGCGCGACGAAGGGATCCATCAGCGTCCCTCGAACCTCGGGGGTCGCTTCTCGGTGAACGCGGCGATGCCCTCGGCGGTGTCCGCGGTCTCCTGCAGCATGGTCACCGCCTCGAGCGAGTAGCCGGTCTCGCCGCGGTCGACGCCGCGGTTGATCATCGTCTTGCCGACGCGCACGGCCAGCGGCGCGGCGCGCGCGATGCGCCGGCCCACCGCGACGGCCTCGTCGAGCAGGGCGTCGTGCGGGGTCACCTTCTGCACGAGCCCGATGCGCTCGGCCGTCGCGGCGTCGATCCGCTCGCCCGCGAGCACCATCCACTTCGTCCAGTGCCGGCCCATCACCGCCGGCCCGCGCAGGACGCCGAAGCCCGGGACGAGGCCGATCCCGCTCTCGGGCATGGCGAACGCCGCGCGCTCGGAGGCGAGGACCAGGTCGCACGCCAGCGCCAGCTCGCAGCCGCCGCCGAACGCGTAGCCGTTGACGGCGGCGATCACCGGCAGCGGCGACTCCTCGATCGCGGCGAACGTGCGCAGGCACTCGGCCTGGAACGCGCGCTTGGCCGCGGTGCCCTCCAGCTCGCCGAACCCGGCGATGTCGCCGCCTGCGGAGAACGCCTTGTCGCCGGACCCGGTGAGCACCACCGCGCGCGTGCCGGCCGCCTCGAGGCGTGCGAGCGCGTCGCGCATCTGCGGCCAGAACGCCTCGGTGAGCGCGTTGAGCTTCTCGGGACGGTCGAGGTGGACGACCGCGACGGGGCCGTCGTCCTTGACGGTGATCTCGGTGTACTCGGTCATCTCCCACCTCCCGTCCGGTGCGGCCGGTCGCCCCAGGCGATCTCGATGCTGGTGGCGATGACGTGCCGGGTGGCCGCGGGAGCGATGACGTCGTCGAGCGAGAGGTGCGCGGCGGCCTCCCACGGCTCGGACTCGGCGACCCACTCGGCGGTCAGCTCCGCCGCGCGGGCGTCGCGGGCCTCGGGACCCTCCTCCTCGAGCAGGCGGTCGAGCGCGCGGCGGTGGACGGTGCGGATGCCGGTCTCCGGCGCCATGAACCCCATCTCCGCTCCCGGCCAGGCGTAGAGGAAGTCCGGCCGGGTGGGGCGCCCGCCCATGGCGAAGTGCCCGCCCCCGTACGCCTTGCGCAGTACCACCCCGACGCGCGGCACCGCGGCGCGGGCGATGCGCGCGACGGTGCGCTCGTAGGCGTGCAGGATGCCGGCGCGCTCGGCGTGGCTGCCGATCATCAGGCCCGGCACGTCGTGCAGGAACACCAGCGGGAGCCCGAAGGTGTCGCAGAGGTCGACGAAGTCGTGCTCCTTGGCCAGCGACTCCGGGTCGAGCGCGCCGGCGCGCACCAGGGGCTGGTTGGCGACGATGCCCACGGGCCGGCCCTCGATGCGCGCGAGCGCGCACAGCAGGCTCGGGCCCCACCCGTCGGCCCACGGCAGCACCGACTCGGCGTCGGCGACGGCGGCGAGCACCTCGCGCATGTCGTAGCCCGCGCGGGCGCCGGTGGGCACGACGGCGGCGATGTCGCTGCGGGCCGGCGCCACGGGCTCGCTGACCGGGGCCGGCAGCGCGGCGTTCGACGGCAGGTACGACAGGAAGGCGCCGAGCGCGGCCAGGGCGTCGGCCTCGGTGTCGACGACGAGGTGCGCGTTGCCGGCCGCGGTCGCGGCCTCGGGCCCGCCGAGCTCGTCGTCGGTGAGCCGCTCGCCGATGGCGGGCTCCACCACCGACGGCCCGGACAGCGCCACCGAGGAGCCGCGGGTCATGACGACGTAGTGCGCGGTGGCGGCGTGCAGGGCCGAGTCGCCGTAGCTGGGGCCGAGCACCGCGGCCGCGCGGGGAACGGCGGGCGAGCCGTCGGTGGCGCCGAGGAAGCTCGTGAAGTCCAGCGGCAGGCCCGAGAACCGCCAGCCCATGACGTCGGGCATCCGGCCGCCGTCGGCGTCGCAGAGCAGCACGAGCGGGAAACCGCCGCGCTGCGCGTGCTCGATGAGACGCCCCTGCTTGCGCATGCTGATCGGCGCCGTCGTGCCGGCCACCGCGGTCGCGTCGATGCCGATCACGCCGACCCGGCGCCCGTCCAGCGTGCCGAACCCGGTGACGACGGCGTCGCCGGGCACCGGCTTCTCGCGGCGGATCTCCGGCTCGGCCAGCGCGCCGATCTCGAACCAGCTCCCGGCGTCCACCAGCAGCGCGACCCGCTCGCGCACCGGCATCCGGCCCGACGCCCGGTGCTTCGCGATCGCCGCCTCGCCGCCCATGGCCTCGGCGGCCGCGCGGCGGCGGTCGAGCTCCGCCTGCGCGGCGTTCTCGACTGGCACGGCGCCTCCCGCATGACGTGACGTGGCTCTCGCGGCGACGGTAATCTACCATCCGGCCGTTTGGTAGATGGGTTCTCGGGAGGTCGCCATGCTCGGCTCGGTCCTCGTCGCCAACCGCGGTGAGGTCGCCGTGCGCATCGTGCGGGCCTGCCGTGAGCTGGGCCTGCGCTCCATCGCGGTCCACACCGAGGTCGACGCGGGATCGCTGGTGACGCGGGTCGCCGACGTCGCCGTCCCCGTGACGTCCTACCTCGACGCCGACGCGCTGGTGGCCGCAGCGACCGCCCACGGGGCGTGGGCCGTGCACCCCGGCTACGGCCTGCTCGCCGAGGACGCCGGGTTCGCGCGGGCCGTCGTCGACGCCGGGCTGGTGTTCGTCGGCCCGCCCGCCGGGGTCGTCGCGGCGATGGGCGACAAGGTGCGCGCGCGGGCGCTGGCCCGGGAGTCCGGGGTGCCGGTGCTGGAGGGGACCGACGGACCCGTGTCCTCGGGACACGCCCGCGAGGCCGCGGCGGCGATCGGCTACCCGCTGCTGGTGAAGGCCGCGCACGGCGGGGGCGGGCGGGGCATGCGGGTGGTCGCCGGCCCCGACGACCTCGACGCCGCCCTGGTCGCCGCCGAGCGCGAGGCCGCCGCCGCGTTCGGGCGCGGCGAGGTCTTCCTCGAGCGCCACGTCGCCCGCGCGCGCCACGTCGAGGTGCAGGTGCTCGCCGACCACCACGGCGCCGTGGCCGTCCTCGGCGACCGCGACTGCACCGTGCAGCGCCGCCACCAGAAGCTGCTCGAGGAGGCGCCGGCGCCAGACCTGCCCGTCCGCGACGAGCTGCACGAGGCGTCGCTCCGGCTCGCGGCGGCGGTCGGCTACCGGGGCGCAGGCACCGTCGAGTTCCTGCTCGACCGCGACACGGGCGCGCCCGCCTTCCTGGAGATGAACACCCGCCTGCAGGTCGAGCACGGCGTCACCGAGATGGTCACCGGCGTCGACCTCGTCGTCGCGCAGCTGCGGCTGGCCGCCGGGGAGCACCTGCAGGACGTCGTCGGGGAGATCGAGGTCCGCGGCCACGCGATCCAGGCCCGCATCGCCGCCGAGGACCCGGGCGCGGGCTTCCGCCCGTCGCCGGGACGCATCACCGCGCTCAGCGTGCCCACCGGCCCCTGGGTGCGCGCCGACCTCGGTGCGGAGGCCGGCGACGCCGTGCCCGGCGAGTACGACTCGCTGGTCGGCAAGATCCTGGCCTGGGGCCCCGACCGCGCCACTGCGGCGACCCGCCTCGCCGGGGCGCTCGACGACCTCGCCGTCACGGGCGTGCCCACCACGGCGTCCTACCTGCGCACGGTGCTCGACCGTCCCGACCACGCCGCGATGGCGCACGACACCGGCAGCGTCGAGCGGGACTGGGCGCCCGAGGCCTCCGCCGCGACCGCGACGACCGGGCCGCGGCGCCTCCTCCTCGCCACCGACCGCGGCCCGCTGGCCCTGCGCGTGCCGCGGCACCGGGGCGAGGCCGAGGTCGAGGTGACCGCCGCCCCCACGACGGGGCCCACGACGGCCGTCGCGGCGACCGGTGACCCCGTCGCGCCGATGGACGCCACGGTCGTCGACGTCGCGGTGAAGGCCGGCGACGACGTGGCCGCCGGCGCGGTGCTCGTCGTGCTCGAGGCGATGAAGATGGAGCTGCCCGTGCGGGCGCCGCACGCGGCGCGCGTCGACGCCGTGCACGTCGCCCCGGGCGACCGCGTGACGGCCGGCGGCGCGCTGGTGGTGCTGGGCTCGCCCTGATCACCACGGACCCCTACGCGCCGACCGCGGCCCCCCGGGCGGCGAGGGCGTCGGCGGTCGCGACACCGTGCACGGCCATGGCCGCGAGCTGGACGCCGATCTCCTCGGGCGTCGAGGGGCCGTCGGCGCGGAACCAGCGGTACACCCAGTTCGTCGACCCGAGGATCGAGAGCCCGGCGACGCGGGGGTCGACGTCGGGGCGGGCCAGGCCCGCGCGCTGGGCCTCGGCGACGAGGTCCCGGAACACGCCCTGGTAGGCGTGGCCGGTGCCGAGGATCTCCTCGCGGCGGGCGGTGGGCAGCGACTCGAGCTCGTGGAGGAACACCGCGGTCGGCACGAGGTTGCGGCACGCGTGCTCGACGTGGGCGCGGATGGTGCGCTCGAGGCGGTCCAGCGGGTCGCCGGGGCCCTGCGACGCGGACGACACCACGGCGAAGCCCTCGCGGTGGACCTCGCTGATCACCTCGAAGAGCAGGTTCTCCTTGGACTGGATGTAGTAGTACAGGCTGCCCTTGAGCATGCCGAGACGGTCGGCGATGTCCTGCAGGGAGGCGCCGTCGTAGCCCTTCTCGTAGAACATCTGGGTGGCCACCTCGAGGAGCTGCGCCCAGCGTTCCTCCCGGGGCTTGCGCTCCCCGGCGGCCCGGCGCTCACTGCGCCCGGCCGGGCGGCGGTCCTGTGCCATGTGCTCTGCTCCCGGTGTTCGCTCGCGACCGTCCACCATACGGTCGGTAGACGTGCGTCGTGCGGCTCACCCCGCCGTCAGGTGACGCCGCGACAGCCGCGGCGCCTCGGCGATCCCCCGCGCGGCGAGGTCGGCGGCGATCCGCTCGCGCAGCACCCCCTTCTGCACCTTGGTGCCCGACATCGGCCAGTCCTCGACGAACTCGACGTAGCGCGGCGCCTTGAACGTCGCGAGCGCCGCCAGGCAGTGGTCGACGAGCTCGCGTCCCAGCTCCTCCCGGTCGGCGCCGCGGAACGCCGGCGTCAGCTCGACGTACGCCGCGGCCACCTCGCCGAGGCGGGCGTCCGGCGCGCCGACGACCGCCACCACGCCGACCGCCGGGTGCTCCGCGAGACGGCCCTCGACCTCCGCGGCGGCGACGTTCTCCCCGCCGACCTTGAGCATGTCCTTGAGCCGGCTGACGAACGTGAACCGGCCGGCGGCGTCACGGCGCACCAGGTCCCCGGTGTGGAACCAGCCCTCGGCGTCGATCCGCTCGGCGGTCGTCTCCGGGTCGCCGTGGTAATACGCCATGCGCGAGACGCCCCGGTGCAGGAACTCCCCGATCTCGCCCGGACCGCACTCGCGGCCCGTCTCCGGGTCGCGGACCGCCGCCTCCATGTCCCGCAGCGGCACCCCGCTCGTGCCCGCGCGCGCCTCGGGCGGGTCGTCGACCGACCCCACGCAGCAGAACCCGGCCGCCTCCGTGCCCCCGAGGCACGAGATCTGCGTCGACCCGGGCATGCGCGCCTGCATCGCCGCCATCCGCTCCGCGGGCCCGACGTTGATGACCGTGCGCAGGTCGGGCACGAGCGCCGGGTCGTAGGCAGGGTGGTCGAGCACCGGCAGCCAGATCGTGTCGAACGCCGGGAACGCCACGCTCGCGCGCTCGTCGACCAGCTGGCGCCACGCCGTGTCCGCCGTGAACGCCCCGACGTGCACGAGCGTGCAGCCGGCCGCGAGCGAGCCCATGAGCAGGTCGATCCCGCCGCAGTGGTGCATCGGCAGCGGCGTCCAGAAGCGGTCGTCGGGGGTCAGCCGGAGGCGCTCGACGAGGTTCTCGCCGAGCGCGGCGTACGCACCGTGGGTGTGCACGCAGCCGCGCGGGCGCGACGTGGTGCCCGAGGTGTAGAGCAGGATCATGGGGTCGTCCGGCCCAACCTCGACCTCGGGCGCCCGCGACGGGTCGCCGGCCACCTCCGCCGGCGTGACGGCCCCCGGCCCGGCGAGCGCCAGCAGCTCCGGCGAGGCCACCACCACGGCCGGGTCGGCGTCGCCGCGCAGCCACGCCGTCTCGTCCGCCGTGCCGCGGGGGTTCAGCGGCGTCGGGATCGCCCCGAGCATCGTCGCCGCGACGATGCCGACGACGACGTCGAGCCCGCCCGGCAGCACGAGCAGCACGCGGTCGCCCGGTCCCACCCCGCGCGCGTGCAGACCGGCCGCCCAGGCACGGGCGGCGTCGCGGACCGCCGGCCACGACGCCCGCTCGGACGGGAACGCCACCTCCCGCGTCGGCGACCGCGCCGCCGCGTCGTCCAGCAGCCCGGGCAGGGTGCGCAGCACCCTCACGTCGGGACCTCCTGGCCCGGCATCGTCACCGTGCCGCCGAGGGCCTCGACCAGCGTGATCGGGTCGAAGTACTCCGCGAACCACGTGATCGCGCCCCCGCGGACCTGGAACCGCGAAACGTAGGAGTTCCGGTAGGGCCGGTCGGTGGCGAGGATGCGGGCGTCGCTGGCGTAGTGCGCGACGATCGATCCCGGGTCGTCGGCCAGGGTGTCGAGCCGGTAGTCGTGGAAGCGCAGCGGCGTGATGATCGCCGGCAGCCCGCCGAAGAAGGCGGTCACGTCGGCCTTGCCCTCGACCCGCCGCGGGAAGCCGGGCGGGGCGTAGGGCAGGTCCATGACGACCTCGTCGGCGAAGGTGTCCGCCAGCGCGTCGAGGTCCAGCCCGCCGACCGCGTCGAGATAGTCGCGGACGACCTCCTCGGGATCCGCGTTCATGGTCCGGCTCCCGCCCCGCTTCGCGTCCTTCACGCCTCGAACCCCTCCATCTGCGGTGTCGTCAAGGGCGTGATCACACGACTGGCGATCTTCCAGCCGGCCGCCGTGCGCCGGTAGGTGTCCTCGTTGAACGCCGCCGCCTTGATCGACGCGCCGGTGGTCGTCCTCCCCTCGGCCAGCACGTAGTTCGTGCCGTGGGCGTGGTCGTCGTCGTCGAACTCGACGACGTGGTTGGTCATGAGGTGGAACTGCTCGGCCATCGAGCCGGCGTCGCGCTCGAAGAACGCGAGGACCTGCTCGCGGCCCTCGTAGCGCTCCAGCCCGACGCCGGTCGCGTCCCAGACGGCGTCGTCGGTGTAGGCGGAGAGGGCCTCCTTGGGGTCGAAGCGGTCGAGGCCCCGGGCGTAGAGATGGGTGGCCTGGATGATCTCGGCGCGGTCGTCCGCGTTCGGCATGGCTCGGGCCCTCAGTCGTAGATGATCACGCCACGCACGTTCTTGCCGTCGTGCATGTCGCGGAACGCCTGGTTGATGTCGTCGAGCGAGTAGGTGCGGGTGATCAGCTCGTCGAGCTTGAGCTCGCCGCGCTGGTACAGGTCGGCGAGCAGCGGCACGTCGGTGCGGCTCGTGGTCGTGCCGTAGAGGGAGCCCTGCAGCCGCTTGCCGGACATGGCGAACGTGAACAGGTCGAACGGCACGTCGCGCTGCAGCACGGGGGCGGCGCCGGTGAGCACCATCGTGCCGCCGCGGCGGGTCATCTCCTGGGCCGGGTTCATGAGGTCGCCGGTGACGACGCCGGCCGTGATGATCACGCGGTCGGCGCCCTGCCCGTTGGTGAGCCCCTCGACGACCTGCCCGGCCTCCTCGAAGTCCTTCGCGACGTGCGTCGCGCCGAACTCGACCGCCTTCTCGCGCTTGAACGGCGCCGGATCGACGGCGACGACGTTCCGGGCACCCTTGTGCCGCGCGCCCTGCACGGCGTTCATGCCGACACCGCCCGTGCCGACCACGACGACGGTGTCGCCCAGGTCGATCTCCGCCGCGTACACCGCCGAGCCCCAGCCCGTCGGGACGCCGCAGCCGATCAGCGCCGCCTTGTCCAGCGGCATGTCCTCGGGGATCGGGATGACCGCGTCGAGGGGCGCGACGACGTACGGCGCGAACGTCCCGAGGTAGGACATGCAGCCGACGCCCCGACCCTGCGCGTGCACGCGGTGCGTGCCGTCGGGCGCGACGCCGGCGAGCACGCCCGCGCCGAGCTCGCACATGTTCGACCTGCCCTTGACGCACATGCGGCAGCGCCCGCACGACGGCAGGAACGAGAGGACGACGTGGTCGCCCGGCTTCACCGCCGTGACGCCCGGGCCGATCTCCTCGACGACCCCGGCGCCCTCGTGGCCGCCGAGCACCGGTGCCCACGGCAGCGGGATGTCGCCGGTGTCGAGGTGGTCGTCGGAGTGGCACACCCCCGACGCCGCCAGCTTGATCAGCGCCTCGTGCTCCTTCGGGGGGTCGAGCTCGATCTCCTCGACGCTCCAGCCCGACCGCGTGCCGGGCTCCCAGAGCAGCGCGCCTCGTGTCTTCATGGTCGTCTCCCAGGGGTCACTTGACGGCGGCACCGGCGTCGACGGGCAGCGTCGCGCCGGTGATGTAGCGGGCCTCGTCGGAGAGCAGGAACAGCACCGCGTTCGAGACGTCGACCGACTCGATCCACGGGATCTCGAGCGCGTTCAGCGAGGTGAAGCCGGGGATCGCCTTCTCCTGCGTCGGCTCCGGGTCGCCGGGGGCGAACATCCCCCAGGTGCCCGGGTTCTGGATCATGTGCGTGTCGACGTTGGTCGGGTGCACCGTGTTGACGCGCACGCGGTAGGGCGCGAGCTCGTTGGCGAGGTTGCGCATCAGCCCGACGACGCCGTGCTTCGCCGAGACGTAGTGGCCGACCCGCTGGATGCCCTTGAACCCGCCGATGGAGCTGGTGAACACCATCGCCCCGCCCCGCTCCCCCTCGATCAGGTGCGGGATCGCGGCCTTCGCGGTGTGCCAGACGCCGGTGAGGTTGACGTCGAGCATGTCCTGCCACGTGGTCTCGTCGAGCTCCCACGCGCGCCCGTAGCTCGCGATGCCGGCGTTGGCGACGACGCCGTCGAGGCGCCCCAGCTCCGCGATCCCGTCGGCGACCGCCCCGTCGAGCGCCGCCTGATCGCGCACGTCGGCGACGCGGGCGACGACCCGCCGGTCCAGCTTCTCGACCAGCGCGACGGTCTCGTCGAGGTCCTCGCGCGTCGCGGGCGGGTACTTGCCGACGACGGTGTCGATGCCCGCGCACAGGTCGACGGCGACGACGTCGGCGCCCTCCTGCGCGAGGCGGACCGCGTGGCTCCGGCCCTGCCCGCGGGCGGCCCCGGTGACGAGGACGACCTTGCCCTCCATGCGTCCGGTCATCTCAGACGCTCCTCTCGGCGTCGGTCCAGAACGGCGCCCGCAGCTCGCGCTTGAGGATCTTCCCGGTGGGCGCTTTGGGCAGGGCGTCGACGAACTCGACCGATCGCGGCTTCTGGTACGACGCGAGGTGCGCCCGGGCGGTCTCGACGATGTCGGCCTCGGTGGCGGTCGTGTCCGGCTTGAGCACGACGAACGCCTTGACGCTCTCGCCCCACTCCTCGTCGGGCACGCCGATCACCGCGCACTCCAGCACCGAGGGGTGGTGGTTGACGGCCTCCTCGACCTGGACCGAGTAGATGTTCTCGCCGCCCGAGATGATCATGTCCTTGGCGCGGTCGACGATGAACACGTAGCGGTCGGCGTCCCAGGTGGCGAGGTCGCCGGTCCACATCCAGCCGTCGCGCAGGGTGTCGGCGGTGAGATCGGGGCGGTTCCAGTAGCCCGCCATGTTGGCCTCGGAGCGCACGACGATCTGCCCGACCGTGGCCCCGTCGGTCGGCACCGGGTTGCCGTCGACGTCGACGATCCGCACCGAGGTCACGAACCCCTCGCGCCCGCACGACCGCAGCCGCTCGGGGTGCACGCCGTTGACCGCGGCGTGGTGGTCCTCCTGGGAGAGGAAGCACATCGTCGTGCCCTCGGTCTGCCCGTAGCCCTGGATGAGCGTGCACGGGAAGGCCTGCAGCGCGTTCTTGACCACGGCCGACGGCATGGGCCCGCCGCCGTACTGGATGTTGCGCAGGCTGGCGATGTCGTACCGGTCGAAGCCGGGCACCGCCATCATCCAGTTGAGCATCGTCGTGATGCCGAGGAACGCCGAGACCCGCTCCGCCTCGATGATCTCCAGCGAGCGCGTGGCCTCGAAGTTCATCAGCACCAGCGGGCAGCCGTGGCGCAGGTAGTTCATCGAGAGGACGACCGGGATGTGGTACATCTGCCCGGTCAGCATGTAGACGTCGGTCGGGACGATGCGCTCGGCGACGGTCTGGTTGAGCATCCCGAACGACGCGCTGCGGTGGGTGTGCAGCGCGCCCTTGGACGCCCCGGTCGTGCCGCCCGTGTAGAGGATGAAGAACGGGTCGTCGTCCCCGACGGTGGCGCTGTCCGCGGGCTCGGCGTCGGACGCCGCGGCCAGCAGGTCCTCGTAGCTGCCGTCGCCGCCCGGGCCGTAGGAGAGCCAGTGCTCGACGTCGACCAGCCCGCCGAGCTCGCGCCCGACCTCGGCCCACTCCCCCGCGACGACAATCGCGCGCGGCCCGCCGTCGGCGACGATCCGCGCGAGCTCGCCGGCGCCGAGGCGCCAGTTCAGCGGCTGCACGACGAGCCCCGCCCGCCCCGCGGCGAAGTAGATCTCCTGGAACTCCGTGGAGTTCTTCGCGAGCACGGCGACGCGGTCGCCGCGCTGCAGGGCGAGGCCGTCGGGGCGCGGGGCGCGCAGCCCGTTGGCCAGCCGGCGCACGCGCTCGTCGAGCTCGGCCCAGCTCGTGCGGCGCTCGGTGGTGGTGTCGACGACGGCGTCCCCGCGCGGGGTCAGGGCCGCCCACTTCTCGGGGATGCGCCCGATGTTGACCATGGCTCAGTACGGGAGGTCGAGGTAGACGTACCGGTCGGCGATCAGCCACGTGCCGTTCTGGTGCACGAGCTGGTCGCGGTACCAGCCGCTGGAGAGCACCCGCACCGAGCCGTTCTCGATCGAGAGCAGCGTCAGGTTGGTGGTCGCGATCGCCTCGTCGTCGCTCTCCTTCTCGAACCACAGGTTGGAGAGGTTGTGCCGGCGCTGGTCGTTCTGGGCGGCCATCGAGTCGGCGTGCAGCTTGCGGATGGCCTCGCGCCCCTCGAACGGGCCGATCAACTGGCCGTCGCGGCCGATGCGCAGGCTCATGCGGGCGTCGGAGGTGAAGCAGGACGCGATGAGGTCCGGGTCGGCCTCGTCGTAGCCCCAGGAGGCCTTGCCGAGGAGGTTCTCGATGTGGGGGCGGACGGGCACGGCGGGCCTCCTAGCTGGGGGTGAACTCGAGGAGCAGGCGGCCGGGGGCTCGGGTGAACACCCCGGTCTCGGGCGGCGGCTCGCCGCCGGCGAAGCGGATGTCGGTCATCGCGTCGAGGAGGTCGTTCACGCCGACCTCGATCTCGAACAGCGACAGCAGCGCGCCGACGCAGAAGTGCCGGCCGAGGCAGAAGGCGAGGTGGTCGGCGGCGGCGGAGAAGGCGCGCGAATGGTCGAGGTCGGCGCGCAGGACGTCGAAGGTGTCGGGGCGGTCGAAGCGGCGGTCGTCGCGGTTGGCGGCGCCGATGAGGCAGGTGACCGTGCGCCCGGCCTGCACGATCCCGCCCGAGAGCGCCACATCCTCGGCGGGCTGGCGCATGATCATGTGGACGGGCGGCGACCACCGGAGCGTCTCGGCGAAGGCGGCGGGGATGAGGGTGCGGTCCTGTCTGACCGCTTCCAGCTGCTCGGGGTGCGCGACGAGGTCGGCCATCAGGCTGGTGATCGCCTTGTCCGTGGTCTCGCCGCCCGCGGTGAGCAGCAGGCTGCAGAACGCCTTGATCTCCTCGTCGGTCATCGACTCGCCGTCGATCTCCGCGGCGCAGAGCGTGGAAAGGAGGTCGTCCCCCGGGTGCGCGCGGCGCTCCCGGATGCGCGGGATCATGTAGTCCTCGAACTCGGCCTTCGTGCGCAGGCCCTCCGCGGCGACGGCCTCGTCGCCGGCGAGGTTCCCGAGGAACCCCATGATCGACGTGTACCAGCCGTGGAAGCGGTCGTGGTCGGTGCGCGGCAGCCCGAGCATGTCGACGATGACGTTGATCGGGAACCGCGTCGCGTAGGCGTCGACGAGGTCGACCTGGCCGTCGGCGCGGAACGCGTCGACCAGATCGCGGGAGTTGCGCCGGATCGTCGGGCCGAAGCGCTCGGTGAGCGCCTTGCCGCGGAACGCGGGGGCGACGAGCGAGCGGTGCGTGGAGTGCTCGCGGCCCTCCATCTGCAGGATCGTGCGCCCGTGCACGGGCTCGAGCTGCCAGGCGTAGTTCTCGCTCGTGAAGACCGGGTCCTTGAAGGCGCGCTGGACGTCCTCGTAGCGGCTGATCACGTACGTCTGCATGCCCTCGTGCCACACGAGCGGGAACTCGTCGCGGAGCAGCCGGTACGCGCTGTACGGATCCCGGGCGAACTCCGCCGAGAGGATGTCCGGCGGTTCGAGCGTGGCCGTCATGGGTCCCCCGACCTGCGAAGACGTCGTTGTCGACGCACCTACCGATCGTTTGGTACGCGTGGCGAGACTAGCATCACACCCGGTCGGGTCAAGGGCGCTCGCGGCGGGGGTGCGGGGTGTTCCGCGGTGAGCGCGGCGTCGGAGATCACGAGCGCTTCATGCACCTCGCAGGGCGCTCCGAGGTGCACAGCGCGCTCGTGATCCCCGGCAGGTGCGGGCGCCCACCGGCCCCATGATGATCACGAGCGCCTCATGCACCTCGATCGGCGCCCCGAGGTGCGCAGCACGCTCCTGATCATCGAAACCGGGCCGCGAACTCGCGCCGGCGGGCGGCGACGGCGGCCCTGGTGCGTCGGACGAACTCGGCCGGCCGGCGGAAGACGTCGTCCGAGGTGATCGGGAGGATCGACCAGCCGCACGACGCGAACTCCGCGGTGCGGGAGGCGTCGCGCAGCCACTGGTCGCGGTCGACGCGGTGGTGGTCCCCCTGGTACTCCCCGCCGAGCTTGCACTCCTCCCAGGCGAAGTCCAGGCGACCGACGAACACTCCGTGCTCGTCGTACACCGGGAGCTGCGGCGTCGGCGTCAGCCCGGCACGGTGCATGATCAGGCGAGCGAGGGTCTCCGGCCGCGACTCGGCCCGCGGGTCGGCGTCGGCGACGACAGCCGGGATGCTCAGGACACCCCGCGGGTTGTCGCGGGCGGCCGGGTAGGCGAGCAACTGCCGGGGATCGAGCCGGTACAGGCGCGCGAGCGCGTCCACGGCGACGACCGCCTCGTCGTGCGGGAGCGTGCACGCCAGGTCGAACATCGTGCGCAACGGTGAGGTGACCAGCACGCCGTCGAGCGGCATGACCTCATCCTCCGTGAGGACGTCCTGCCGGATGCGCACGCCGGGCCAGGGCTGGATCCGTCGACGCCCGACGACGAGCTCGATCGCGGCGGGCGACGCGCAGTCCGCCCCGTGGATGTGGGCGGCCGCGAGCCCGCCGACGACGGCACCGGACGCCCCGAGCGCCGCCGCCGTCGCACGTCCGCGCAGGTCGAGCCTCGTGCCGGCGGCGACGTAGGTGTCGTAGCCCAGGCGGTCGAAGCCGGGGCCGTCGAGGCGGCGCCGGGTGGTCGCTCCGGCGCGCACGGCGGCGCTGCCGCGGAAGGGTCTCGCGAGGTCCATACCGGGTTGGAGTGCCGCAGCGCGCGAGCGGTTCCCTCCGACTTGCTTTCGGAGATCAGGAGCGCGTCATGCACCTCAACCGCCGGTCGGAGGTGCACCAGACACTCTTGATCACCGGAGCAAGGAGCCCGCGCGAGACCCCCGGAGATCAGGGGCGCGCTGTGCACCCGGAACGCCCACCCGAGGTGCATGAGGCGCTCGTGATCACCGGACGGGCCCCGGGAGCGGTCAGGCCCGGAGCGGCGCGATGACCTGTTCCGCGAAGCGCAGGACCGGTTCGGTCGAGGCCGGGTTGCCGAAGTCCATGACGAAGTGGTCGACGCCGACGTCACGCTTCGCCGCGAGCTCCTCGACCAGGCGCGCGGAGTCCTCGTCGCTCTCGGGGAGGGCGCGTTCGAGCGTCACCGACACCTCGATCCGTCCCGGGTCCCGGCCGGCCTCCTCGGCGGTACGGCGCACGATGTCGCGGCGCCGGACGAAGTCCTCCGGTTCCCCCTTGAACGGGCCGTTCCACATGTCCGCGAGCCGACCGACGAGAGGCAGGCCGACCTTCTCGCCCGCGGCGCCGATGCACACGCGCGGCGGCGGGTCGGTCAGCGGCGGGGCGGCGGCGCCGTCGATGCGGTAGTGCCGGCCCTCGAACGACGGGTCGGCCTCGGTCCACATCAGCCGGCAGATGGTGATCGCCTCCTCGAGCTGGGCGAAGCGCACCGCGGGCCGGGGGAAGTCGTAGCCGTAGGCCTCGTACTCGGGCTCGCGCCAGCCGGCGCCGATCCCCAGGACGAAGCGGCCGCCGGACAGGTACTGCAGCGTCGCGGCCATCTTCGCGAGCAGCGGCGGGTGGCGGTAGCCGACGCCGAGCACGTGGTGGCACAGCTCGACGTCGGGGTGGCGCGCCGCGAGCCACGTCAGCGTCGTCCACGCCTCGAGGAAGGGGTCGGTCTTCCGGTCGAAGCCGTAGAAGTGGTCGGCGATCCACAGCGAGTCGAAGTGCGGGAGCGCCGTCGGCAGGATCGCGGTGTCCTGGTCGGCGGCGATGGGGCGGTGGTCGCTCCACCGGTTCCCGATCACCGGGGAGAGCCAGCCGAACTTGGGAGTGGTCGCCACGCGCGCATCATGCCCTCCTTGACCCGGACCGCGCCGCCTTGCCACGCTGTCGAACGGTCGTTTGGTAGACGGGAGTCGCGGATGGCGAAGTACGACGTCGTGGTCATCGGAGCCGGTGCCGCGGGGCTGACGGCGGCGTCGCTGCTCGCCGTCGAGGGCAAGAGCGTCTGCCTGCTCGAGCGCTCGCCGTACCTCGGAGGCCGGGGCATGGCGGTGCCCGACGAGGGGTTCACGGTCAACGTCGGTGGCCACCTCATCGAGGACCCCGGGTCCGGGCTGACCAAGGTCTTCGAGCACGTCGGCAAGACGCTGCACCACGGCGAGGTCTCCGCGGAGATGCCCGTCTGGGACCACGAGAAGAACCGCTGGGGCTCGATCCGCGACCGCTACTCGGGCAGCAAGGGCGAGCTGAAGAAGGTCATCAGGGCGCTGCTCGAGACCGAGTGGGACGAGCTCGACCGCTGGGACGACAAGCCGCTGCGCCAGTGGCTGCACCAGTACACCGACGACCAGGGCGTGATCGACCTCTTCGAGTTCATCACCGTCCTCGAGTGCATGACCGACAACTGGTGGGACCACTCCGCCAGCGACAACCTCTTCCCCCGCAAGATGCACTTCGCCGAGCGGAACACCGCCGCCTACTCGTGCTGGCCCGGGCAGGGCTGGGACGGCATGTGGGCCGACCTCGCCGACGCGTTCCGGCACGCCGGCGGCGACCTGCGCCTGTCCACCCCCGTCGAACGCGTCGTCATCGAGGACGGCGTCACGAAGGGCGTCGCGATCGCCCGGCAGCCCCGGGTGCTGCCCAACGAGTTCTTCGAGGAGGAGATCCTCGAGGCCGACCACGTCATCTGCACCCTGCCGGTCTGGCACGTGCTGAACGTCGTCGACGAGGGCGACCTGCCCGACTGGTACGCCGAGCAGATCAAGTTCCTCGCCCAGGACAAGTTCCGCATCGCCTGGCTCGGGCTCTACCTGGCGACCGAGGAGCCCGTGCACCAGTACGACCCGCGCGAGCTCTCGACGTGGCTGAGGACGCCGAACACCGAGCTCGGCGGCTTCATGTTCAACCAGACCGCGATGGACCCGACGTGCTCGCCCGAGGGCACCCAGCTGCACGTGATGGGCGGGGTGTTCCCCGGCGAGAAGGGCCGGGACCGGGCCTGGCTGCGCCGCGAGATGGAACGCTTCGAGGCGGACGTCGTGACGATGTGGCCCGGGTTCGGGAAGACGGTCTGGCGCCGCCGCCACCTCGTCTTCGAACCCAGCTTCGGGGTCATCCAGAAGCCCGGGCTGGTCGGGCAGTACCGGCCGCACTGGCGCCCGCCGCGCCCCGAGGGCCTGTGGTTCGCCGGCGAGACGTTCCGCAGCCGCGGGGTCGGCACCGACCGGGCCGCACGCGCCGCGCTCACCGTCGTCGAGGAGTACCTGGGCCGCCGCCTGGCGACCTTCGGGGACGGGTGGCGCTACTGATGCCGGGCATCGGAGCCCAGAAGAAGATCGAACTCGGCGTCCCCGGCCAGATCATGCCGCCGGCGGCGGCCGCGGTGAAGTTCGCGAAGCGCAGCGAGGACGAGGGCTTCGACGCCGTGTGGTGGCCCGACCACCTCATGGGCTGGCACCCCGACACCATGTGGACGCCGGACCTGACCCCGCTCGCGGAGCACCAGGCCAACCCGCACGTCTACTTCGACCCCGCCGTGATGATGGGCGTCGTCGGCGCGGCCACCGAGCGGATCAGGGTCGGCGTCTGCGTCACCGACCTCATCCGCCGCCACCCCGCGATGGCCGCGCAGACCGCGCTCACGCTCGACCACGTCACCCGGGGCCGCGCGATCATCGGGCTCGGCAGCGGCGAGCAGCTCAACGCGACGCCCTACGGGATGCCGTTCGACAAGCCGGTCGCGCGCCTCGAGGAGGGCATCGACGTGATGCGCCTGCTCATGACCGCCGACGGCCCCGTCGACCACAAGGGCCGCTTCCACCGCCTCGACAGGGCCGTGCTCGGCCTCCGGCCCTACGGCGAGCGGCCCCCCGAGATCTGGACCGCCGCCCACGGCCCGCGGATGCTGCGCCTGACCGGGCGCAAGGCCGACGGCTGGCTGCCGACCAAGCTGGGCCCGGCGGAGTACGGGGACGCGCTCGCCACGATCCGGCGGTCGGCGGAGGACGAAGGAAGAGACCCCGACGCCATCACCCCCGGCATGCTCGGCTACGTCCTCATGGGTCCCGACGCCGAGACCGTGCAGCGGCTCACCGAGGCGCCGCTGGTGCGCGCGCTGTGTGTGCTGCTGCCCGCGCAGGTGTTCCGCGACCTCGGGGTCGAGGGCCCCTACCCCGACGGCTCCGGGTTCCACGACTTCATCCCGACCGCCATCGACCGCGCCGAGTCCCTGCGGATCATCGACGCCATCCCGCCCGCCGTGGTGCGCCACTACGCGTTCTGCGGCACGCCCGACGAGGTCGCCGAGCAGGTCGAGGAGTACGCGGAGAAGGGCCTGCGCCACCTCGTCATGTGGAACATCACCGCATTCGGCGACCCGGGCCTCGCGCGCTGGTCGTTCGGGGCGATGTCGGAGCTGCGGAAACGGCTCGGCCGGTGACGCCCCCGGCCGTGGAGCGCTACTTCGCCGCCGTCAACGCCGAGGACTGGGCGGCGATCCGCGAGGTCTTCGCGCCCGACGCGGTGCTGGTCAGCGTGGGCGCGCCGACGCGGACGGGACGCGACGAGATCGCCGCCCACTTCCCGAAGGTCCTCGCCGCGCTGCCCGTGCACCACGACGAGCCGACGCGCGTCGTCGTGGCGGGCGCCGTCGTCACCGTCGAGATCCACTTCTCCGGACGCACGAGCGCCGGCGCGCCCGTCGAGTTCGACGCCGTCGACGTCTTCGACCTCGCGGGTGACGGCACGACGATCGAGCGGCTCTCCACCTGGTACGACACCGCGGCGGTGGCCCGTCAGGTACGACCGTGACCGTCCTGGAAGGCCTCGGCGTCACCCTGCCCGTCGACGAGGGCCTGTCCGCCGGGCAGTACCTCGACCTCGCACGGCTCGCCGAGGACGCCGGCTGCACGGACGTGCTGGTCGGCGAGGTCGCCGGACCCGAGGTCTTCGCGATGCTCGGCATGATCGCCGCCTCGACGAGCCGCATCCGCCTCGGCAGCGGCATCGTCGGCGTCTACCCGCGCACCGCGGTGCTCACCGCGATGGGCTTCACGACGCTGGCCTCGCTGGCGCCGGGACGGGTGCTCGCGGGGCTCGGCGCCTCGAGCCCGATCATCGTCGAGCAGTGGCACGGGCTCGCGTTCGACGCCCCCCGCGGCCGCGTCGAGGAGTACGTGGCCGCGCTGCGCGCGGTGTTCCGCGGCGAGCGCACCGCCCTCGAGGGCGACCACGTCCGCTCGCACGGCTTCCGCGCCGCGATGGCGCCCGTCGACGTCCCCGTCCTCGTCGCGGCGATGAACCCCCGGATGCTGCGGGTCGCCGGAGCGATCGCCGACGTCGCGTTCCTGACCTGGACCCCGCCCGACGAGTACGGCCCGAAGATCGCCCTGGTCCGCGAGGGCGCCGAGGCCGCGGGCCGCGACCCGGACGAGGTCGGGATCGCCGCGTCGTTCTGGGCCTACGCCGGCGACCGGGTCGACGAGGCCTCGGAGCGCCTGCGCCGGTTCGTGCTGCAGTACGCGATGGTCCCGACGCACCGGCCCTCGTTCCGCGGCAGCTTCGCCCGTCTCGACGAGGCCGCCGAGGCGTGGGCGAACGGCGACCGCAAGGCGGCGCTGAAGGCCGTCGACGACCACGCCGTCGACGCCATGTGCGCGCTCGGGACCGGCGCCGACGTGGCCCGCCGCGTCGAGGTGATGCGCGCCGCCGGCGTGGACCTGCCCATCGCGCTGACGCCCGGCGCGGTCCCCGGCGATCCCGACGGTCCGGCGGCGACGATCGAGCGCATGGCGGCGGAGGTGCGAGCGTGATCCCGGCCGACATCCCCGCTGACGCCGGCGTGCGGTGCGTCGACCACGTCGCCGTGGCCGTCCGCGACGTCGGCGCCGCCGCCGCCCTGTTCGGGATCGCGCTGGGCGGGCGGTTCCTCTTCGGCGGCGACAACGACCACCAGGGCATCCGCATCGCCCAGTTCGCCCTCCCGGGCGGCATGAAGATCGAGCTGATCTCCCCGCTGCGCGACGACGCCCCGGTCGCCCGGTTCCTCGAGCGCCGCGGCGAGGGCGTCCACCACCTCACGCTGCTGGTCGAGGACGTCGAGGTGGCGGTGGCGCGCCTGACGGGCCTCGACTACGAGGTCGTCGACGTGGATCTGGGCAGCCGCTACTGGCGCGAGGCGTTCGTCCGCCCGCGCTCGGCCTTCGGCACCCTGCTGCAGCTCGCGGACACGACGAAGCGCTGGGACGAGCCCGCCGCCTCGGGGATCACGCTCGACGACGTCCTCGCCGGCCGGGTCGTGTTCACCGAGGACGAGCGGGCCGTCCTCCGCGAGGGCTGATACCCCTTACTCCCAGGTCTGCCGGCGCTTGTACTCCGCCATGATCTCCTGCGGGAGCGGGCCGGTGGCCGGGACGGCCAGGCCCTTCTGGCGTGCCCACATCCGTGCGGCTTCGACGAGGCCGGAACGATTGCCCGCGGGAACGGGCTCGTCGGCGTCGTGACGCTCGCGGGGAGCGGTGGGTTCGCGCTTCGCGTCGGTCATGCGAGTACCTCCGATGACCCATCGGTGACACCGTTGTCACCGCTGTGCCGCGGCACCGGCGGCCGCCGGACCGCTGTGACCCACGTTACGCGCCCGCGACCGCCCGCGCTCCGGCGCGGTGGCGACGCACGGCGTCCCGGTTCGCGCAGGCCGGCGTGCAGTAGCGCTGGCGGCCGGTGCGCGAGACGTCGGCGAAGACCTGCTCGCAGCCGTCCGCGGCGCACCGCGCGAGCCGGTGCATGCCGCGCGCGGTGAGGTGCAGCGCGGTCCCGACGCTCACGAGCGAGCGCAGCAGCGCGGCGAGCGTCATGTCGTCGTCGCGGTAGTGGATGTGCCAGCCGGAGCCGGCGTGGTCGGTGAGGCGGGGGTGCGCGGTGGACGTGGCCAGCAGGGTGTTGAGCAGGTCGGCGCGTCGGTAAGGGGTGTCGGCGTCCACGACCTCCACCCAGCGTGCGAGGTACTCACCGACCGCCTCCAGGTCGCGGTCCACCGCGGGCCGGTCGACGTCGAGCCCGGCGGCTCGACAGCGCTCGTCGAGCGCCGCGGCGGTCGCCGGCGGGCGGTTCACGAGGTCCGCGGCCAGGAGAACCGCATCACGCCCGTAAGGGTTGAGGTGCACAAGCCCATGACACCACGGTGGACGCCATGAGAGAACACGAGTGGTCCACCGTCTCCACCCACCGCACCGCCGAGGGCGTGGTGCGCTACCAGCGCTGCCACTGCGGTCGCTGGCGGACGCTGCAGGGTGTGGAGGTGATCGCGGCGCCCACCGCGTCCTGCTCGCCGCTGCGGGCGGCCGCCTGACCGGTCACGCGTCGGGATGGTCGGCGAGCGGGCGGTGGGGTCGGTCCCGGGGACGGAGCCGGCCCGGCGTTCTCGACACCGCTACGACGGTCGCCACCCCGGCGGGCGGAAGACGTAGCCCAGGCGCTCGCGCCACCCCGTCGCCCGGCGCAGATCCCGGCCGATCGCCCCGAACTCGCGGTACTGCAGCCCGAGGATCGAGCGGGTCTCCACGGGGTGGGTGAGCCCGTAGGTCGGGCGGCGCACCTCCTCGGCGAACGTGCCGAACAGGCGGTCCCAGACGATGAGGATGCCGCCGTAGTTCCTGTCGAGGTACTCCGGATCGCTGGCGTGGTGCACGCGGTGGTGCGAGGGCGTGTTGAACACGAGCTCGATGGGACGCGGCAGCCGGCCGACCCTCTCGGTGTGCACCAGGAACTGGTAGACGAGGTTCACCGAGAACGCCGTGAAGATCATCCAGGGCGGCACGCCGAGCAGCGGCAGCGGCGTCCAGAACAGCACCTCGAACCACGGGTTCCACTTCTGGCGCACCGCGGTCGAGTAGTTGAAGTAGGTGCTGTTGTGGTGCGCCTGGTGCGCGGCCCACAGGAGCCGGATGCGGTGCGAGCTGCGGTGGTAGGCGTACCAGAGCAGGTCGACGGCGAGCAGGACACCGACCCAGGTCGTCCAGTGCGACGGGTCCACCCGCAGCGGCGTCAGCTCGTAGAGCGCCGCGTAGCCGATCAGCGCGAGCCCGCGCGCGATCGCGGTGAACACCAGCGAGCCGAGCCCCATGGTGATGCTGGTCGCTGCGTCCCGGCGTTCGTAGCCGCGCAGGTCGTCGTCGGAGAAGACGTGGAAGGACACGGCCTCGAGCACGATGAAGACGACGAAGAACGGCGCCGCCACGACCACGGGGTCCCGCAGGGTCTCCGCCAGCATCGCGCCACTGTGATCGGCCGATCGGACGAGGGCAAGGCCCCGCTGATCACCACCCGACGAGACCGATACCTCACGACTGTCAGGATCACGTGGTGGACGTCGTGCTCGAGCTCGGGCTGGTACTGGTCTTCGTGCTGATCGGCGGGTTCTTCGCCGCCGCCGAGATCGCGCTGGTGTCGCTGCGCTCCGGCCAGGTGTCCGCCCTCGCCGAGCGGGGGTCGCGCGGCCGCGCCGTGGCCCGCCTGCGCGGGGACTCCAACCGCTTCCTGTCCGCGGTGCAGATCGGCGTGACGTTCACCGGGTTCTTCGCCTCGAGCTACGGCGGCGCCACGCTCGCGGGCCGCCTCGAGCCGGGGCTCACCGGGATCGGCCTGCCCGTGGCGCTCGCCGCGACCGTCGCCCTCGTGCTGGTCACCGCGCTCGTGTCGTACCTGTCGCTCGTGGCGGGCGAGCTCGTGCCCAAGCGGCTGGCCCTGCAGAACCCGGAGGGCGTGTCGCTGACCACCGCCCCGGTGCTCGACCGCCTCGCCTCGCTGACCCGCCCGCTGATCTGGCTGCTCTCGGTGTCGACGAACGCCGTCGTGCGCCTGCTCGGCGTCGACCCGAAGCACACCGAGGACGAGGTCAGCGAGGACGAGCTGCGCGACATGGTGCGCACCACCAGCACGCTGACCGACGACGAGCGCCGCCTGCTGACCGACGCCTTCGAGGCGACCGACCGGGTGCTGTCCGAGGTGATGATCCCGCGCACCGAGGTCGACTTCCTCGACGCCGACCTCACCGCCGCCGAGGCCGTCGCGCAGATCTCCGACCGGCCGCACTCGCGCTACCCCGTGATCGGCGAGTCGGTCGACGACGTCGTGGGCTTCGTGCACGTCCGCGACGTGCTCACCGCCCACGTCACGGCCGAGGGCGCGTCGCCGACGCTGCGCGAGATCGCCCGCACCATCACCGTCCTGCCCGGCAGCAAGCCGGTGATCGACACCCTCTCGCTGCTGCGGCGCGGCGGCGGGCACCTCGCGCTCGTCATCGACGAGTACGGCGGCACCGACGGGATCGTGACCGTCGAGGACCTCGTCGAGGAGATCGTCGGCGAGATCCGCGACGAGTACGACCCGGCCCACGCCGTCCGCCCGGCGTCCGACGGCGCGCACGAGCTGGACGGGCTGCTGCACCGCAGCGAGGTGGCCGAGCAGACCGGCATCGAGCTCCCCGAGGGGTCCTTCGACACCCTGGGCGGCTTCGTCCTGCAGCTGCTCGGGCGCACCCCGCAGGTCGGCGACGCCGTCGAGGAGCTCGAGCACCGCTTCGTCGTCACCGCCGTCGACGGGCACCGGGTCTCGCGGGTGCGGATCACGCCGCTGGTCCGCGAGGAGGCCACGGAGAGCGGCTAGATCTCCAGCCCCTTCGGCGGCCCCGCCAGCGCCTCCTTGAGCGCGCGGCTCGGGCCGTCGGCGAGCACCTCCTCGGCGCCCGACTCCAGCGCGTCGACGATCAGCCGCGCGACCGTCGGTGCGGCGATCTTCGGGACGTCGAGGTGGGCGACCATGTCGGTGTCCATGAAGCCGAGGTGCACCCCGACGACCTGCGTCCCCTGGTCGCGCAGCTCGGCGCGCGCGGTGTTGGTGAACGACCACGCCGCCGCCTTGGTGGCCGAGTAGGAGCCTGCGCCGGGCATCGCCGCCCACGACAGCGCGGACAGCACGGTGACCGCCGCGCCGCCGCCCCGCCGCGCGAGGACCGGGGCGAACGCCCGCAGGAGCGCGACGGGTCCCCAGAAGTTGGTCTCCATCTCGGCGCGGGCACGCTCGGGGTCGGCCGTCAGCAGGGAGCCGGCGCCGCCGACGCCGGCGTTGTTGACCAGGATGTCGACGTCGCCCGCGCGCTCGGCGGCGGCGCGGACGGTCGCGAGGTCGGTGACGTCGAGGCGCAGCGGCACGACGCGGGGGTCCTTGTGCGCCGCGGTGCGGGGGTCGCGGGCTCCCGCGTAGACGGTGCCCGCGCCGCGGGCGAGCAGCTCCTCGACGAGCGCGGCGCCGAGGCCGCGGTTGGCGCCGGTGACCAGCGCGTTCGTTCCCGAGATGATCATCGGTCGAGCCTCTCCACGATGGTGGCGTTGGCCGTGCCGCCGGCCTCGCACATGGTCTGCAGGCCGTAGCGCCCGCCGGTCTGCTCGAGGACGCCGAGCAGGGTCGTCGCGAGCCGGGCGCCGCTCGCGCCCAGCGGGTGGCCGATCGCGATGGCGCCGCCGTGGACGTTCACGCGCGACGGGTCGGCGCCGGTCTCGGCGAGCCAGGCCAGCACCACGGACGCGAACGCCTCGTTGACCTCGAACGCGTCGACGTCGTCGAGCGCGAGCCCGGCGCGGGCGAGGACCTTCGCCGTGGCCGGGATGATCCCGGTGAGCATGAGCACCGGGTCGTCGCCGGTGACGGTCGCCGTGTGCACGCGCGCCCGGGGCGTCCAGCCGTGCGCGGCCGCCACCTCGGAGGTCGTCACGAGCAGCGCCGCGGCGCCGTCGTTGACGGGGCTCGCGTTGCCCGCGGTGACGCTCCAGTCGAGGGCGCCGAAGCGCTCGGTCCAGTGCTCGGCGGCGAAGGCGGGCCGCAGGCCGGTGAGCGCCTCGAGGGTGGTGCCGGGGCGGATCGTCTCGTCGGTCTCGAGCTGCGCGACCGACCCGTCCGCCCGCGGCGCCTTCAGCGGGGCGACCTCGCCCGCGAAGCGGCCCTCCGCCCAGGCGACGGCCGCCTTGCGGTGGCTGGCCAGCGCGAACTCGTCCTGCTGCGCCCGCGAGAGCCCCCAGCGCCGCGCGATCAGCTCGGCGCTCACGCCCTGGGGGATGAGGCCCGGCGCGTAGCGGGCGCCCACCGACGGGCCCGGGACGTCCTGGCGCACGCCGTCGACCAGCGTCTGGCTGCCGATCGGGATGCGCGACATCGACTCCACGCCCGAGGCGATCGCGATGTCGTAGGCCCCGGCCATCACACCCTGGGCGGCGAACGACAGGGCCTGCTGGCTCGACCCGCACTGCCGGTCGACGGTCACCCCGGGCACCGACTCGGGGAAACCGGCGGCGAGCGCCGCGAAGCGCGTCGTGTTGCCGCTCTGCTCGCCGACCTGCCCGACCGCGCCGCCGACGACGTCGTCGACCTCGGCCGGGTCGAGACCCGTCCGGTCGACGAGCGCCCGCAGCACGTGCGCGTGCAGCTCCACCGGGTGCACCCCGGCGTACGCGCCACCGGGCTTGCCCTTGGCGAGCGGGGTGCGCACCGCGTCCACGATGACCGCGTCCCTCATGGCTCCTCCTCGATGTGGACCGACCGGTCCCGGACCGATCGGTCCGAATACTTCGCCTCCCCCTGGACGACGTCAACGCCGGGTGCTCCACTTCACCGGCGCCGCGGGGTGCGGCGGGAGCAGGATGAGGAGATGGACGAGAACAGCGAGATCGACGTGCGGGAGGAGCCGGACCGCCGGGCGTTCGTGCTGCGCGTCGACGGCGCCGAGGCCGGGCGGGTCGTCTACCACCGGCGACAGGGCGGCGGCGACGTGCCGGCGGCGATCGTCCTGATCCACACCGAGGTCGACGACGCCTACGCCGGCCGCGGGCTCGCGGGACGGCTGGTGCGCGCGGTGTTCGACGCCGCGCGGGCCGAGGGCGTCGTGCTCGTGCCCCGCTGTCCCTACGCGCAGCAGTGGCTGGGCAAGCACCCCGACTACCTGGCCGACGTGCCCGCGCACGACCGCCAGGAGCTCGGGCTGGACGAACCGCACCGCGAGGAGGCGTCATGACGACCGAGATCGACCCGCACGCGGAGCCGTCGGGCACCGGCTGTCTCGAGTGCGACGCGAACGGCGGCTGGTGGTTCCACCTGCGCCGGTGCGCCGCCTGCGGGCACATCGGCTGCTGCGACTCGTCACCGAGCCAGCACGCCACCCGCCACGCCCGCGAGCAGGGGCACCCGATCCTCACCAGCTTCGAGCCCGGCGAGGACTGGTTCTTCGACGACCGCGACGGCTCCGTCGGGCACGGTCCCGTCCTGGCCGGTGCGCAGAACCACCCCGAGGACCAGGGCGTCCCGGGGCCGACGGCGCGGGTCCCGAAGGACTGGCAGCGCCGCCTCCACTGAGTTGTCAGCCCGTGGGGCCGAAGCGCTCCACGCGGATCGTCCTCGACGGCTGGCCGGCGTCCATGAGCAGCGTCTCCATGGCGCCGGTGAAGCGCGCGGAGCCGCAGAGGTAGACGGTCGCCTCGGGGTCGACGAACCCGGCGATCGTGGCGGGGTCGAGGCGCCCGCCGCCCGGCTCGCGGGTCAGGGCGATGCGGGCGCCGGCGGCCTCGAGCTCGTCGGCGTAGGGCAGGCGGGCCCGGGTCGTCGCGCTGACCGCCATCCGCAGCCGCTCGGGGTGCCCGAGGTCGACGGCGTGGCGCAGCATGCCGCGCAGCGGGGCCACGCCGCTGCCGCCGCCGATCGCGACCGCCGGGGTGCGCCCGTTCCAGACGAACCAGCGCCCGATGGGTCCGCGCACCTCGAGGTCGTCACCGGGCTCGACGACGTCGGCGAGGAACGTCGACACCTCGCCGTCGTCGATGCGCTCGACGAACAGCTCGACGAGGTCGTCGCCGGGCGCCGAGGCGACCGAGTAGGACCGCTGCGCGGTGTAGCCGTCGGGCGCGCGCAGGCGCACGACGTAGTGCTGGCCGGGGTGGTGCTGGACGCGCTCCGGGACGGCGAGGCGCAGCACGACCGCGTCGGCGCCCGGGTGCGCGACCTCGACGACGCGGGCGTCGCGCCACTTCGCCGCGGCCCGGCGGTCGTTGGGGCCGCCGGCGCGGTCGTCGGGGACCGCGAAGTCGTCAGTCCCCGTCGAAGCGCTGCTCACGCCAGGGGTCGCCTCGCTCGTGATAGCCGTTCACCTCCCAGAAGCCGGGCTCGTCGTGGTCGAGCAGGGTGATCCTCTCGATCCACTTCGCGGACTTCCAGAAGTAGAGGTGCGGCACGAGCATCCGGACCGGTCCGCCGTGGTCGCGCGTCAGCGGCTTGCCCTCGTGCTCCCACACCAGCCACGCCTTGCCGCCGCGCACGTCGTCCAGCGGCAGGTTGGTGGTGTAGCCCGTGGTCGAGGTCTCGACGACGAACGTGGCCTCCGGCTTGACCCCGACCGCGTCGAGCAGCGTGTCGAACGAGATGCCGGTGAAGTTGGTGTCGAGCTTCGACCACGTCGTCACGCAGTGGATGTCGCCGGCGTAGACCGACGGGGGCAGCAGCCGCAGCTCCCGCAGCGTCCAGGTGGTCGGCTTGTCGACCAGCCCGTCGACGGTGACGCTCCACCGGTCCGCGTCGACGCGCGGCGTCGCCTCGGCGGTGAGCACGGGCCACCCCGCCCCGACGTCGTACTGCCCGGGGGGCAGGCGCGGATCGCGCTCCCGCCGCCGCCCGAGGAACCCGCGCGTGGTCGCCACGATGATCACTCCGTCCTCGCGTCACTCCCCGTCGACACTAACCGGTCGTGGCCCCGGCGACGTCCCTCCGACGGCCCAGCGCATCGTGAGTCCGATGACGCCGCGGGGATCGACGGGAGCCCGGCGACACCGCCACGATGGGCGGGGCGTCGACCCGTCCGGCGTGCGGACCGCCCGTCGTCCGGAGAGGACCCGCCATGCGCACGATCGAGACCGTGACCCTGGAGGACGCCCGCCGCGTCATCGCCGCCGGCGAGCAGGAGGCGGCGAACCAGGGCCAGCCGATGAACATCGCCGTCGTCGACGCGGGCGGCGTGCTCGTCGCCCACATCCGCCAGGACGGCGCCTGGATCGGGAGCGTGGACGTGGCGATCAACAAGGCGTACAGCGCCCGCGCGTTCGACGTCGCCACCGCGGGGCTCGGCGAGAACGCCCAGCCCGGCGGGCAGTTCTTCGGCATCCAGGACTCGAACCACGGCCGTGTCATGATCTTCGCCGGTGGTGAGCCGCTGATGTCCGGCGACACGGTCGTGGGAGCCGTGGGCGTCAGCGGCGGCACCGGGGAGCAGGACCAGGCGGTGGCCTCCGCGGCGGCCGCCGCCCTCTGAGGGGAACACCGCGCGACGGGCGGTCGTTGCGCGAGGCACCGGATCCACCGGAGAGGAGCTGCCGTGCCCACGCCCGACGTCCCGCTCGAGAAGCTGGGATTCCTGACGCTCGGACTGTTCGACGGCGACGATCCCGGTCCCGGCATGGAGAGCACGCTGGAGGTCATCGAGCTGGGCGAGCAGCTCGGCTTCGACAGCGCCTACCTGCGCCACCGGCACTTCCAGACCGGCATCTCGTCGCCGATCGCGATCATGGCGGCCGCCTCGCAGCGCACGTCGAAGATCGCGATGGGCACCGCGGTCACGCCGCTGGGCTGGGAGAACCCGCTGCGCATGGCGGAGGACCTCGCCACCGTCGACATCCTGTCCGGCGGGCGGCTCGAGCCCGGCTTCAGCGTCGGCCCGCCGATCCACTGGGACGACGTCAAGGGCGCGCTCTACCCTGACACCGCCGACCGCGAGGACCTCACCTACGAGCGGGTCGCCCGGCTCCTGCGGATGATCCGCGGCGAGGCGGTCAGCACGTTCTCGGGCACCGCGGGCTTCGAGGAGTTCTCCGCCCGGGTCGAGCCGCACTCCCCCGGCCTCGGCGACCGCATCTGGTACGGCGCCGGCAGCAAGCGCTCGACGCAGTGGGCCGCCGAGCAGGGGCTCAACCTGCTGACCAGCAACATCATCAAGCCCGAGGACTCGGACCTCGAGACCGACGGCAAGTGGGACTTCGCCGCCATCCAGCAGCGCCAGATCGCGCTGTTCAAGGCGCACCACCCCGACGGCGACGCGGCGCGCGTCTCGCAGGGCCTCGTCGTGATCCCGACCGACTCGGCCACCCCCGAGCAGCGCGCCAAGTACGAGGCGTACGTCGAGAAGCGCACCCCGCGCACCGCGGCACCGATGGGCCCGCCCGGGCCGGGGCTGCTCGCGGCGCCGGACGTGCTGGGCACCTCGGACGAGGTCGCCGAGAAGCTGTACGCCGACGCCGCGTTCCGCGAGGTCCGCGAGGTGGTGTTCGCGCTGCCGTTCACCTTCGAGCACGAGGACTACGTGCAGATCCTCACCGACATGGCCACCAAGCTCGGCCCGGCGCTCGGCTGGAAGCCGGCCTAGATGGCGGACGCCGACGAGGTCGGCCTCGGCCCGGTCCTCGCCGCGCTCACCGCGCCGGGCGGCGAGTTCGCCCTGGTCGACACGGTGGTCGACGGCGTGCCGATGCGCGTCCACGAGCGCGGGCCGCACACGCTGCGGGAGCTGTACCTGGCGACACCGGCCCCGGACGACCGCGTGTTCACGGTCTACGGCCACGAGCGCGTCACGTACGGCGAGCACCGGCGCCTGGTCGCGGCCCTGGCGTCCTGGCTCGCCGAGCAGCGCCTGCGCCCCGGCGACCGCGTCGGGGTGGCCATGCGCAACGTCCCGGAGTGGACGGTCGTGTTCTGGGCGGCGATGGTCTCCGGCCTGGTCGTGGTGCCGCTCAACGCGTGGTGGACGGGTGAGCAGCTCGCCGGCGCGATCGCCCACGCCGACGCCCGCGTGGTCGTGGCCGACCCCGAGCGGGTGGCGTCGCTCGCCGGCCGGTCGACCCCTCCCCTGGTCCGGGTGCGGGGCGAGGGACCGACACCGCGCGGGGTGGTCGCGTGGGACGAGGTCGTGCTCGGCGACACAGGCCTCCCCGATGTCGAGGTCGCCCCGGACGACGTGGCGACGATCATCTACACCTCGGGCACCACCGGCGCGCCCAAGGGCGTCGTCGGCACCCACCGCAACCACGTCGCGAACGCGCTCAACGTCGCGTGCCTGGGCCGGGCGAACGCGCTGCTCACGGCCCGGGCCGCCCCGTCGCGGCCCGGCACGCTGCTCGCCTACCCGATGTTCCACATCGCCGGACTCAACGGGCTCTACGGGGCCGTGCTCTCCGGCGCGACGCTGGCGCTGCTCCACCACTGGGACCCCGACGAGGCCCTGCGCCTCATCGCGACCGAGCGGCTGACGGGCGCCTCGGGCGTCCCCTCGGTGCTGCGCGACGTGGTCGAGCTGGCGATCGAGCACCCGGAGCAGACCGCCTCGCTGACCCGCGTCGCGATGGGCGGCGCGCCGATCCCGCCGTCGCTGGTGCGCCGCGTCGCCACCGAGCTCGCCGGGCGCGCGTCCGCGGCCAACGGCTACGGCGCCACCGAGACGACGTCGGCGGTCTGCGCCAACACCGGCGCCGACTACGCCGCGCACCCCGACAGCGTCGGCCGGCCCGTCCCCGGCACCGAGCTGCGGATCACCGACCCCGTGACGGGCGACGAGGTGCCCGACGGCGAGGTCGGCGAGCTGTGCTTCCGCGGCCCGCAGATCATGCGCGGGTACTGGCGCAACGACGAGGCCACCGCCGCCGTCCTGCACGACGGCTGGCTGCGCAGCGGCGACCTCGGGCTGCGCCGCGACGGCTGGGTGCACGTGGTCGACCGCGCCAAGGACGTCGTGGTGCGCGGCGGCGAGAACGTCTACTGCGGCGAGGTCGAGGCCGCGCTGCTCGCGCAGCCCGGCGTCCTCGAGGCCGCCGTGGTCGGCGTCCCGCACCCGCGGCTCGGCGAGGACGTCGCCGCCGTGCTCGTCGCCGCGCCCGGGACCAGCCCGGACACGGCCGCGCTGCAGGCCGCCCTCGGCGCGACGCTGCCGGGGTTCGCGGTGCCGGCGACGGTGATCTGGCGCGGGGAGCCCCTGCCGCGGACCGCCACCGGCAAGATCCTCAAGGACACGCTGCGGCAGGAGCTGGCCTGATCAGACCAGCGGCCGCCCGAGCGCCCGGCGCACGCGGAGGTCGGTGAGCGTCGTGCTGTAGGGCGCCTGCTTCACGACGTCCGGGAGCCGGTGGAGGACGGCACCGAGCCGGCGCAGGTGCGTCTCGAAGCGGCGCTGGTCGTCGCGCGACCACTCGAGACCCAGGAGCCCGCGGAACGGCTCGTGCAGGAAGCCGGTGGTGAGGAACGTCCGCGGGGACGCGGTGGCCCGGCGGACGGGCTCGGGCAGGAAGTCGCCGCGGATCAGGCGGGTGAAGTAGGCCCGCACCGCGTCGTCGATCCGCACGTGCGCGAGCCCGTCGTCCCACGCGTCGTCGAACGCGGCACGGTCGGGCGGCCACTGCTCGGGGCGCATCTGCAGCGTGGTGCCGAGCGTCGCGCACTCCCGGTACACCCCGTCGGGCAGGCGCATCCCCGGCTCGCCGGCGAGCAGGCCCCACGTGTCCTCGAACGCCCGGTACAGGCACAGCGCCACCCAGCGCTGGAGCTCCGGGTCGAACGCGTCGTAGGCGACGGGGCTCTCGGCGGTCGCGTGTACGTGGGCGTGCGACCGGCCGACCGCCCGCCGGTAGTCCGCGCGCTCCTCGTCGGTGCCGAGCAGGGCGACGGCGAGGTAGGCGTTGGTCGTCCGGAAGCGGTGCAGCGGGTGGAGCATGACGTTGCCGGAGTCGACCCGGCTCTCGGCGACCCCGTGGCCGACGCCCGGCCACGACAGTTCCATGATCACGTTCGCGGTCGCCGAGAGCACCACCGGGCCGAGGACGAGGTCCTCGGCCGCCGCGGGGATCACAGGCCGTACGACTTGCCGATGATGTCGCGCTGGATCTCGCTGGTGCCGCCGTAGACGGTCGAGACGACGCTCTGGCGCAGCAGGCGCTCCATGCCGTACTCGGTGGCGTAGCCGTAGCCGCCGAGCATCTGCATGCCCTCGAGCGAGAGGTGCTTGGCGATCTCGGTGGCCTTGAGCTTCGCCATCGACGCCTCGCGCGGGAACAGCGCGCCCGGGTTGGCGTCGATGGTGCGCGCGGTGTCGTGCACCAGGAGCTTCGTGGCGGCGAGGTCGGTGGCGTTGTCGGCGATGCGGTGACGCATGGCCTGGAAGCTGCCGACCGGCCGGCCGAACTGGTGGCGCTCCTTGACGTAGGCGACGGTGTCGTCGAACGCCCGGCGCGCGAGCCCGAGCATGAGCCCGGCGAGGATCATGCGCTCGAGGTTCAGCCCGGCCATGAGCTGGCGCCAGCCCTGCCCCTCGGCGCCCACCACGGCGTCGGCGGGCAGGTGGCAGTCGGTGAAGTAGAGGTCGTTGACCTCCTTGCCGCCCATGGTCTCGATGCCATGGATCTCGAGGCCCTCGGCGTCGGTGGGGACGACGAACATGGTCAGGCCCTCGTGCTTGCCGCCCTCGGTCGACGTGCGCGCGACCAGCAGGATCGTCTTCGAGATGTGGGCGTTGGAGCACCACGTCTTCTGGCCGTTGATCACCCAGCCGTTCTCGGTCTTCTCCGCCTTGCAGGTCAGCCCGCCGACGTCCGAGCCGGCGCCGGGCTCGGACATCGAGATCGCCAGCAGCTCGCCGTTCACGACGCCGCCGAGCAGCTCCTGCTTCTGCTCCTCGGAGCCGTTCCGCTCGATGGCGGCCGCGGTGATGATCGTCGTGCCGAAGCCGCCGATGGGGATCTGGTGGTACGAGGTCTCCTCGAGGAAGACGAGCAGGTCGGTCATCGACCCGCCCGACCCGCCGTACGCCTCGGGCAGCGCGATGCCGAGCCAGCCCTGGTCGGCCATCTTGCGGTAGATCTCCATCGAGTGCGGGCCCTCGGCGGTCAGCTCGTCGCGGCGCGCCTTGTCGGGCACCTCGCGGCGGCCGAACTCGCCGATGGCGTTCGCGAAGTCCTGCTGTTCCTCGGTCAGGGTGACGGGCATCGTCGGCTCCTCCTGATCAGCGTGCGTCGTCCCAGAAGCCGACCGCCTCGAGGTGGGCGACCAGCAGGTCACGCCCGTCGAGGACGTGACCCTCCATCGCCGCTCGGGCGGTGTCGGCGTCGCCCGACGCGAGCGCGTCGAGCAGCGTGCGGTGGGCCGCGACGGTGGCGGTGCGCCAGTCGCGGCGGTCGGTGTAGAAGCGCGGCGGCAGGTAGTGGGCGGCGCGGCCCACGAGCCAGGCCAGCTTGCGGGCGCCGGCGGCGCGGTTGAGCGCGGCGTGGAAGCGGCCCTCGGCGAGGGCGAGGTCGCCGGGATCACCGGTCTCGATGAGGGCGTCGACCTGGGCGGCCTTCTCCCGCAGCGCCCCGAGCCCGTCGACGTCGAGCGCCCCTGCCGCCCGGGCCGCCAGCTCGCCGGTGAGCCGGGCCTGCACGGCGAACAGGTCGAGGACGTCGTCGCGGTCCAGCGGCGCCACGACGAAGCCGCGCCGGGGCAGCGCGCGCACCATGTCGTCGGCCCGCAACGCCTGCAGCGCCTCGCGGACCGGCGTCGGGCTGACCCCGAGCTCGACCGCGAGGCGGTCCGGCCGCAGGAAGGTGCCGGGGCGCAGGTCGCCCGACAGGATCTTCTCCCGCAGCTGCAGCGCCACCTGCTCGGGCAGCGCCGGGGCGTCGCCGAGCAGCGCCGTGTCGGAACCACTCACAGCGTCGGACCATATCCTATGGGATTTGGCGCGGCCAGGGTGCGGGTCAGGCGGCGACGGCCTCCCGTGTCCCCGAGCGCCGCACGATCCGGTCGGCGGCCAGGGCGCCGAGGCCCGAGATCAGGGTGATGAGGACGAGGTAGCCCGCCGCCCCGGTGATGCCCAGCGGCGAGGCGAGCAGCAGCGTCGTGAAGATCGGGGCGAGCGCTCCGCCGACGATCGAGCCGAGCTGGTAGCCGACGGACGCGCCGCTGTAGCGCACCTCGGTGGGGTAGCACTCGGCGGCGAGCGCGGCGGACGGCCCCCACATCGGCGCCGAGGCCCAGCGCGCCGCGGCCACGGCCAGCGCGATGAGCAGCAGCGACCCCGTCGCCAGCAGCGGCAGGAACACCGCGGCGACGACGGCCGTCGCGAGGCTGCCCGCGACGATCGTGCGCGCGAGCCCCCAACGGTCCGCGCCGGCGGAGACCCACAGGATCAGCGGCACCTCGAGGACCGCGACGACCAGCACGATCGCGATCAGCGGCGCGCGTGGCAGGCCGAGGGTGCTGGTGCCGTACTGGATCGTGTACGTCGCAGCCATGTAGCCGATGCCCGTGATGCCGGTGAACATCGCGATGCCGCACAGCACCTGCGGGAAGTGGTGGCGCAGCACCGACGCCAGCGGCAGCGCCATCGACCCGGCGCGGCGGACGGCCACGAACTCCGAGCTCTCCTCGATGCGCAGCCGCACCCAGAGCCCGACGAGCACGAGCACCGCGCTGAGCAGGAACGGGACGCGCCAGCCCCACGCCGAGAACGCCTCGGCGGGCATCGCCGCCGCGAGCACGAGGAACATCGCGTTCGAGGCGATCAGCCCGATCGGCACCCCGAGCTGCGGGAAGCTGCCGTAGAAGGCGCGCTTCGACTCCGGCGCGTGCTCCACGGAGATCAGCACGGCGCCGCCCCACTCGCCGCCGACCGCGAAGCCCTGCACGAGGCGCAGCACGACGAGCAGGATCGGGGCGAGGGCCCCGACGGCGGCGTAGGTCGGGAGCAGGCCGATGAGGGTCGTCGCGACACCCATCGTCACCAGCGTCGTCACGAGCGTGGCCTTGCGCCCGATCCGGTCGCCGAGGTGCCCGAACACGACGCCGCCGATGGGCCGCGCGATGAACCCGACCGCGAAGGTCGCGAACGCCGCGAGCGTGCCGGTGAGCGTGGAGACCTGGGGGAAGAACTGCGGCGCGAACACCGTCACGGCCGCCAGGCCGTAGATGTAGAAGTCGTACCACTCGATCGACGTGCCGACGAGGCTCGCGAGGGCGACCTTGCGGACCTCCCGACCGGAGCGGGTCTGCTCGGACATGGGATCTCCCGTCAGGGGTTCGGCAGGGTCCGGCGACGGCGCCCCGCCGCCAGGGCGTGCGAGACGCCCGCGGCGCTCGTGCGCACGAGCGGGGCGAGCACCGAGACCGGCGGGTTGCCGTGGTGGGCGACGACCGACAGCGCGGCCACGACCTCGCCCGAGGCGTCGCGGACCGGGGCGGCGACGGAGGTGGCGTCGTCGGTGATCTGGCGCTCGCTCACCGCGTAGCCGCGGGTCCGGATGGCGGCGAGCATCTCCCGGATCCGGACGGGGTCGGTGAGCGTGTAGGGCGTGTGGCGGGTGAACGGGCCCTCGAGGACGCGCTCGACCACGGCCGCCGGCGCGTGCGCGAGGAGGACCAGCCCGACCCCGGTCGCCGTCATCGCCCACCGGCCGCCGACGCGGGTCAGGACGCCGACCGCGCGGGTGCCGGCGAGACGCTCGACGTAGACGATCTCGTCGTCCTCGCGGACCGCGAGCTGCACGTTCTCGCGGGTGACCGCGCACAGGTCCTCGAGGTAGGGCAGCGCCCGCTCGCGCAGGCCCGGCCCGCGCGGCGCCAGCGCGCCGACCTCCCAGAGCCGCAGGCCGACCTGGTAGCGGCCGTTCCCGTCGCGTTCCACGGCGCCCCAGGCCTCGAGCTCGGCGACGAGGCGGTGCGCGGTCGAGAGCGGGACCCCGGACCGGCGGGAGATCTCGCTGAGGGTCAGCGTCGGCCGGTCGTCGGAGAACGCCTCGAGCAGGCGCAGCGCGCGGGCCACGACCGGGCCCGTCGACACCCGTTCCGAGCGGTCGACGGCATGCGTGACCGTCATGGGCCCTCCGGTGACGTCGGCGACACGGATCGCCGGAGTGTGCGGCTCGTCACGCCCCGTGCCCAACGCCGGTTTCCGGATGCCGGAAGCCCGGATGCCGGGAATCGAGCGCGTGGCGCTACGGACGTTCAGTGTCAGCGACGCCACGTCGCTGACACTCCGGACTACGCGGGGACCAGGCGCACGGGGACGGTGGCGAAGCCGCGCAGCCAGTTCGACAGGCGCGGCCGGGACTCCCCGGTGGGTTCGATGCGGGCCACGCGGCGCGCCAGGGCGCCGAGGAGCGCCTCGGCCTCCATGCGCGCGATCACCTGCCCGACGCAGTTGTGCACGCCCGCGCCGAAGGAGGTGTGGCCCGCGGTGCGCCGGTGCAGGTCGAAGTCGTCGGGGTCGGCCCAGCGGCGCGGGTCGCGGTTGGCGGCGCCGAGCATCATGAGCAGCTTCTCCTCGGGGGCGATCGTCGTCCCGCCGACCGTCACCTCGCGCGTCGCCGTCCGTCCGATCACCGGGCTCGGGGTGTGGAGGCGCAGCCCCTCCTCGAACGCCGCCCGCGCGAGGCCGGGGTCGGCGTGCAGGGCGGCCCACTGGTCGGGACGGCGGGCGAGCTCGTGCACCACGGAGCCGAGCGCGAGGATCGTCGTGTCGATCCCGGCGGACAGGAACGAGCGCACGAGCAGCGCGGCGTCGTCGACGCCGATGTCCCCCGCCTCGGCGTAGGCGTAGATCGCCGCGCCGATCCCGTCGTCGGTCAGCGCCTCGCGCCGCATCTGCCAGGTCACGTACTCGCGCGCCCGGCCGGCCCGCCGCTCCGCGTCCGCGCGCAGCTCGTTGTGCGGCCCCATCGACTCGAAGTTCAGCGCCGCGTACGGCAGCAGGTGCTCGCGGCCCTCGGGCGCCATGCCGACCGCGTCGGGCAGCACGGTCATCGGGAAGCGCTCGGCCAGCGCGACCGCGGCGTCCACCTCGCCGGCGTCGACGGCGTCGTCGACCACTCCGGACGCGACGACCGCGAACCGCGACGCCAGGTCCGCCAGCGCCCGCGGCGAGAGCACCCGGTTCATCACCCGGCGCGCGGCGGTGTGCGCGGGCGGGTCCGCGTCGAGCAGCACGCTGGGCGGGCGCCAGCCCTCGCCGCGCCGGATGTCGGCGAGCCCCGTGCCCGCCGCCGACGACCACGTCCCCCAGTCGCGGAAGATCGCCGCGACCTCCTCGTGCCGCCCCGCGGCCCACACCCCGTGCGCGGGCAGCCACACCACCGGCGCGGCCTCGCGGATCGCGGTGTCGGCGGAAATCGGGTCGGCGAGGACGTCGAGGGCGAACGGGTCGACGTCGAGCTGCATCCCGCCATCCGAGCACCCGAGCGATCGGCGAGGCACCCCGTTCCCGGATGCCGGGAGGCCGACGAGGTCTACCCGTCGTCGTCCGCGGCGACGAGCGCGAGCCCCAGCAGCAGGCGGTCGCGGGCGTCGGCGAGCCGGCGGCCGGTGAGCGCCTCGAGCCGCGAGAGCCGGTACATCACCGTGTTGCGGTGGCAGTACAGCGCGCCGGCGGCGTGCGAGGGCGAGCCGTCGGCGTCGAGCACCGCGCGCAGCGTCGCCAGCAGGGTCGCGCGCTCGGGGGCGGGCAGGTCCAGCAGGTCGCCGAGGGCGGCGCGGCGCAGGCGGGGCACGAGGTCGGCGGCCTCGGCGAGCAGGGCCTCGGGCAGCCGGTCGTCCAGGTCGGCGACCGCGCCGGCGCCCGCCGGGAGCGTCCGCGCGGCCAGGCGCGCCCACCGGTACGCGACGTCGAGCTGGCCGAGACCGGGCACGGCCGGGGAGACGCCGACCGGCCCGGTCGCGTGCGGGCGCAGCGCGGCGACGACCTCCTCGACCTGCCAGCCGACCACCACCCCGACGACCTCCGCGGACCGCACGTGCCAGAACGAGGCGACGGGCAAGGGGTCGTCGTCCCCCGCCGGCGCCACCACGCAGACGACGGGCGCCTCGGGGTCGACGTCGAGCTGGCGGGCGGCGTCGTGGGCCCACGCCGGCTCGTGCCCGCGCCCGGCGAGCAGGCCCTCGAGCACCGCCCAGCGCCGGCCGATCTCGAGCCCGCGCAGGCGCGTCTCCTCGCGGCGGTAGGCGTCGACGAGGCGGTCGGAGCTGGCGTCGAGGATGCGCCACACGTCGTCGGCGACGACGAGCAGGGCGCCGTCGTGCTCCCCGGCGAACCGCTCGCGCGACACCGCGCGCATCCGCTCCCACACCAGCCGCCCGCACTGGCGGTAGGCGCGCAGCATCACCTCGAGCGGCACGCCCTGGCGCGCCCGCCGACGCCCGGTGTCGACGGTGAGCGCGCCGGCGTCGACGTCGGGCGGGAGGTCACCGGCGAGCTGGGTGAGCAGGCGCTCCAGGCTCGCCCGGCACGTCGTGCGCAGGTCGTCGTGCACGGGGACGCCCAGCACGCCGTAGACGTCCTCGCGCTCGAGGATGCGGGCGGTGAGGCAGTCGGCGAGGTCGTCGACCTCCTCGAGCAGCGCCCGGCACAGCACCGTCAGCGAGTCCCGGGCCGTCCCGGCGGGCGCCACCATCGGCGCAGCATGCCGTGCGCGGAGCCCTGCGGTCCACGTCACATCCTGTGCTCGGCGCCCAGTCGGCGCCCCTCAGACCCCCGAGCGGACCCCGGACCGGGTGAGCGCGAAGCCCTCGTAGCCCTTCGCCGCGACGTCGTCGCAGATCCCACGGTAGGTCCCGACCCCGCCGACGTACGGGTAGAGGCTCCGCGGCTTGCCCGGGATGTTCGCCCCGACCCACCAGGAGTTCGCCCGCGGCAGCAGGGTCGCGGCCGAGACCTCGTCGTGGTGGGCGATCCAGGCGTCCTCGGCCTCGACGGTCGCCTCGATGCGCTCGACGCCCTGCTCGCCGAGGTGGCGCAGACAGTCCGCCACCCAGTCGACGTGCTGCTCGATGGACACGACCATGTTGCTCATCACCGACGGGCTCTGCGGGCCGGTGAGCATGAAGAGGTTCGGGAAGTCGTGCGTCGCGATCCCGAGGTAACTGCGCGGCCCCTCGGCCCACTTCTCGGTCAGCGCCACGCCGTCCCGGCCGGTGATGCCGAGCCGGAACAGGGTGCCCGTCATGGCGTCGAACCCGGTCGCGTAGACGATGCTGTCGACCTCGTACTCGCCGTCCGCGGTGCGCACCCCCGCGGGCGTGATCGCCTCGATCGGGGTGCGGCGCGCGTCGATCAGCGTCACGTTCTCGCGGTTGAAGGTCTCGTAGTAACCGTTCTCCAGCGGCGGGCGCTTGGTGAAGAACGGGTGGTCGCTCGGGGCGAGCATCTCGGCGATGCCCGGGTCGTCGACCCGTTCGCGGATCTTGCCGCGGAGGAACTCGGCGGCGGTCTCGTTGGCGTCCTCGTCCAGGAGCAGGTCGTTGAACGTCGTCCCCAGCCGGAACCCGCCCTGCGCCCAGGCCGCCTCGAAGATCTCGCGACGCTCGTCGTCCGGGACGGACAGCGCGGTGCGGTCGGCGACGTCGTACGGGAAGCCGAAGGCCGTCTCGCGGGTGCGCGCCCAGATCGCCCGGTAGTCGTCCTTGATCCGGCGGTCGAACTCCGGGGTGACCGCGTGGTTGCCGCCGGCGATGTCGTAGTTCGGCGTGCGCTGGAAGACGGTCACGTGCGCGGCCTGCTGGGCCACCTCCGGGATGAGCTGCACCCCGGTCGCCCCGGTACCGATGACGGCGACCCGCTTGCCGGTGAAGTCGACCCCCTCGTGCGGCCAGGTGCCCGTGTGGTGGGAGTCGCCGCGGAAGCTGTCGCGCCCGGGGAAGTCGGGCAGGTTCGTGGTGGACAGGCACCCGACGGCGGTGATGAGGAAGCGCGCCGTGACCCGCCCGCCGTCGTCGGTCTCGACGGTCCAGCGCCCGGCGTCGTCGTCCCACGCGGCCCCCACGACGCGGGTGCCGAACCGGATGTCGCGCCGCAGGTCGAACCGGTCGGCGACGTGCTGCAGGTAGCGGAGGATCTCCGGCTGGCCCGCGAAGCGCTCGCTCCACGTCCACTCCTCGAGCAGGTCGGTGGAGAGCCGGTCGGAGAAGCTGTAGAAGTAGCTCTCGGAGTCGCAGCGCGCGCCCGGATAACGGTTCCAGTACCAGGTGCCGCCCACGTCGTCGCCGGCCTCGAACACCTGCGTCGAGAGGCCGAGGCCGTCGCGCAGCCGGTGCAGCATGTAGAGCCCCGAGAACCCGGCGCCCACGACGACCGCGTCCACGGTCTGGTCGGCGGTCCGATCCGTGCTGGTCATGACGCCCTCCGGGATCGCGACACCACGGTCGGTGTGGCGCCTGTCACACCGAGTGTGGATCCCCGGCCCGGAGCCGCGCATGTCCCGCCGGGACGAATCCCGGTGATCGGTTCGCCCTCGGCGGGCGCACGGCCACCGGGGTCAGCGCCGCCGCTTCGCCTCGTCGGCCGCCTCGGCCAGCTCGAGGGCCTCGGCCTTCTTCTCCGCCGCCTCGCGCTCGGCCGCGACCGCCTCGGACTCCTCGGCGACGCGGGTCCGATGCGCTTCCTTCGCGTCCTCGTCGATGCGCTCGTGGGCCTTCGCCTCGTCGCGCTCGGCCTGCTCCTTGCGCTGCTGCTCCCGCTCCTGCGCCTGCTGCTCGCGCTGCTTCCGCTCCTGCTCGAGGCGCTGCTTCTGCTCGGCGGTCTGCTCGCGAACCTGCTCGCGCTGCTGCTGGTCGCGCCCGCGGCGCTGCTGCAGGCGGTCGTCGGCGACCTCGCGCCGGGCGTCGGCGGCCTGCTCGCGCTCCGCGGCCGTGCCGCGCCGGTCGACGCGGGCCTCCTGCAGGCGTCCCTGCGCGGCGAGCTCCGGGTCGCCCAGCACCGAGCCGAGCACGCCGCGGACCGTCGCCTCGACGCTGTCGAAGGCCAGGGTCGGCCCCCACTCCCGGTTGCCGCCGTTCCCGGTGACCTGTGCGAGCAGGTCGACCGGCACCCGGGCCACGCCGAACCCGAGCGACACGACCGTGCGGTGCACTCCCGCGAGCGGGGCCATCAGCTCTCCTCCACGTTCTCGATCGTGCGGGCCTCGCGACGGGCCTGCTCGGCGCGGACCTCCTCGTCCTGCGCGCGCCCCTCCGCGGCCGCGCGCTCGCGCACGGCGTCGGCCTCGTCGCGGCGCAGCTCCTGCTCGCGCGCCTGGGCCACCTGCTCGGTCGCCTGCTTCCGCTGCGCGGTGTCGTGGGCCGCCTGCTGCTCCTCGGCGCGGCGGTCGCGTTCGGCCCGCTCCTCGCGCGCGGCCGTGGCGTCCTGCGCCGCCAGCCGCTCGCGCTCGACCGCCAGCTCCTCCTCCTGGGCCCGCGCCTCGGCCTCCTCGCGCTTCTGCTGCGCGAACTCGTCGGCGCGCTTGGCCTGCTTGGCCGCGTCGGCCTTCTCCTGCTGCAGCTCGCCCTCGGCCCGCAGGTCCTGGTTGTCGGTGATCGCGCCCGCCGCCTGCTTGACGGCGCCTGCGACGCGCTGACCCGCGCGCGTCGCCTTGCTGGACTCGCCGGGATCCGCCATCGATGCCTCCTCGTACGGCTCCGTACGTCTGAGGTCGACCTGGTACCCGCTCCGCCCGCCGTGTGATCACCGTTCCGTCGGCACGCCCTCCCCGCCGGAGCGAATCTCCGCCCGGAGACGCTTCGCCGCGTCGGCGAGCGCGCGCATCTTGCCGAACGCCGACTCCCGCGGCAGGTACTTCAACCCGCAGTCGGGGGCGAGGACGAGCTGCTCGGGCGGGATCCGCTCGAACGCCCGGCGGGCGCGGCCCGCGACGACGCCGGGGCTCTCGACCGCCGGGTCCGACAGGTCGAGCACGCCGAGGATGATCGTCTTGTCGGTGAGGTCACTCAGCACGCCGAGGTCCAGGTCCGACTGCGCCGACTCGATGGAGATCTGCTTGACCGGCGAGCCGGCGAGCTCGGGCAGGAACGAGTAGCCCTCGGGTCGCTCGTGGATGATCGCCGCGTAGCCGAAGCAGATGTGCACCGCGGTGGTGCCGGTGACGCCGTCGAGCGCGGCGTTGAGCGCCTCCAGCCCGTAGGCGCGCGCGGCGTCGGGCCGGGCCTGCATGTAGGGCTCGTCGATCTGGACGATGTCCGCGCCCGCGGCGAACAGGTCGCGGATCTCGGCGTTGACGGCCGCGGCGTACGCCATCGCCGCGGCGCCCGGGTCGCCGTAGTGGTCGTCCTGGGCCTGCTGGGACATGGTGAACGGGCCCGGCACGGTCATCTTGATCGTGCGGTCGGTCGCCGAGCGCAGGAAGTGCAGGTCGTCGACCTGGATCGGGGCCGGCCTGCTGATCGGCCCGGTGATGCGCGGGACCGGGTTGGGGTGCCCGCTGCGGTCGAGCGCCGTGCCGGGGTTGTCGACGTCGACGCCCTCGAGCGCGGTGGCGAAGTGGTTCGAGTAGCTCTCCCGGCGGATCTCCCCGTCGGTGAGGATGTCGAGCCCCGCACGCTCCTGCGCGCGGACCGCCAGCAGCGTCGCGTCGTCCTGCGCCTGCGGGAGGAGCTCCGGCGCCACCCGCCACAGCTCCTTCGCCCGCACCCGGGGCGGGAAGCGGTCGGCGAGGCGGGCGCGGTCGATGAGCCAGTCGGGCTGGGCGTAGCTGCCGACGAGCGACGTCGGCAGGATCGGCCGGGTCGGCGCGGTCATGCGGGCTGCAGCACGAAGTCGTAGGCGGCCTCGCACCACGGCACGTCGCTGTGCCCGCCGTCGGGCGTCGGACCCGGCTCCCGCTCGGTGAAGGTGACGACCAGCTCGCGCTTGACGCCGAACACCACGTCGCTGTCGAGGTACTGGGCGCCCTCGCGGAACAGGTGCGTGATCAGCGGTTCGAAGCCCGGCACGTTGAGCAGGAAGTGCACGTGCGCGGGGCGGTAGTGGCTGATCTCGGTCTGGCTGATGAGGCGCCCGACGGGCCCGTCCATGGGGATCGCGTAGCCGAGCGGCGCGATGGTGCGTACGCAGTAGGTGCCGTCCTCGCGCGCCGTGTACTTGCCGCGCAGGCGCGCCTCGTCGACGTCGAGCTGCGACTCGTAGGCGCCGTCGCTGTCCGCCTGCCAGACGTCGAGCACCGCGCCGGGGATCGGCGACCCGTCCAGCGAGCGCACGGTGCCGTGGACGTAGAGCGGCGTGCCCGGCAGCCCCTCGGACATGTCCGCGCCGTACCCGAGCTCCGGCGAGCCCTCGATGTGGAACGGGCCGAGCACCGTCGCGGGCGTCGCGCCCTCGGCGAACCGGTGGTTCTGCTGCACGACCAGCATCGACAGGCCCAGCACGTCGGAGGTCAGGATGAACTCCTCGCGCTTGTCGTCGCTGATCTGGCCGACCTCGGTCAGCCAGCGCACCGCGGCCATCCACTCCGCCTCGGTCAGCTGCGTCTCGCGCGCGAAGGCGTGGAGGTGACGGACGAGCGAGGTCAGCAGCTCCGCGGTCCGCGGGTCGTGCGCCGTGCCCCAGCGTTCCGCCGCGACGTCGGTGATCGTGTCCTCGGTGACGACGGTGGGGGTGACGGGGTGCGCCATCGCGCCCTCCTGTGGTGGCTAGAGGCTTTCCGGGACGTACGGATCAGGATCGACCGGCCGGTTGTTCAGGTCCACCGACAGGAAGATGTCGTTCGCGACGGGGTGGCGCAGCTCCTCGGCGAGCTGACCGATGAGCCCCGCGGTGCGGGCGAGCAGCGCGAACGCGCGCAGCAGCTCCAGCGGCAGCCCGAGGTCGGCCAGAGCCGCCCCGCAGACGCCGGCGCCGTTGAGCGGCAGGGTCCTGCCGAGGATCTCGGGGTGCACGCGCCCGATCGCGGCGAAGAGCGCGAGGTGCGGGCCGGTGACCCCCTCCTCGGCGGCGATCGCCATGAGCCGCGGCGTGCGGGGGTCGCCGTCCTTGTGGACGTGGTGCCCGAGGCCGGGGACGAACTTCTTCGCCTCGCGCTGCCGCCGGACGGTGGCGCGAGCCAGCTCGTCCCAGCCGGCGTCGTCGGTGGGCAGCTGGTCCTGCGCTTCGAGCACGTCGTGCAGGAACCGCCCGCAGTCCTCGGTGACGCCGAGGAACCGCGACCCGCCGGCGAGCAGGCCCGCGGCGAGCGCGCCCTGCACGGAGTCCGGCGCCGAGAGGTGCGCGAGGCGGCTGATGATCGCCGTCGGCGTGTAGCCGTGGTCGGCGAGCGCCGCGAGGACCGCCTCGAACACCCGGGTCTCCCCCGGCGTGGGCCGGCGCTGCGTGGCGAGCCAGAACGCCAGCTCGCCGAACCCGACCTCGCCCATGACGTCGTTCGCGAGGTCGTGGCCGAGCAGGGTGATCGTGTCCTTGGACGACGCACCCAGAGCCGTCGGATACTCAGGCATCGGTACTCAGCCACTTCCGGATCTCGTCGCCGTGCTCGTCGAGCTCGGGGGGCGGCAGCTCGTAGCTCACCGGGGTGTCGGAGAAGCGGATCGGGTTGCGCGTGGTCGGCACCTCGCGGTCGCCCTCGCCGACCGGCACCACCGGGTCGAGGCCGAAGCGCTCGGCGATGGCGAAGCCCCCGGCGACGCTGTTGATCGGACCGGCCGGGACGCCGGCGGCGACGAGCAGGTCGAACCACTCGTCGGCGCCCTTGGCCGACAGCGCCTCGATGAGGATCGGCTTGAGCTCGTCGCGGTGCTCGGTGCGGTCGGCGTTGCGCACGAAGCGCGGGTCGTCGGCGAGCTCGGGCATGCCGAGGACGCCGCACAGCTTGCGGAACTGGCCGTCGTTGGCGGCCGCGACGATGAGGTCGTTGTCGGCCGTGGGCAGCGGCTCGTAGGGCACGACGCTGGGGTGGGCGTTGCCCATGCGGGTCGGGACGACGCCGCCCGCGGCGTACGCCGAGCTCTGGTTGACCATGCCCGACATCGCCGACGCGAGCAGCGAGAGCTCGACGTGCTGCCCGCGGCCGGTGGCGTCGCGGTGGCGCAGGGCGGCGAGGATGCCGATCAGCGCGTCCTTGCCCGCCATCACGTCGAAGATCGAGATGCCGGCACGGAACGGCGGGCCGTCGGGGGCGCCGGTGAGGCTCATGAGCCCCGACACCGCCTGGACCATGAGGTCGTAGCCGGGCACGTGGCCGCCGCCGGTGGACCCGAAGCCGGAGATCGAGGCGTAGACCAGGC
This sequence comes from Actinomycetospora flava, assembly GCF_037400335.1. NCBI lineage: Bacteria > Bacillati > Actinomycetota > Actinomycetes > Pseudonocardiales > Pseudonocardiaceae > Actinomycetospora > Actinomycetospora flava. The sequence continues at coordinate 67,652 of NZ_JBBEGM010000016.1, read as the reverse complement.
CGGGGTTGTCGGCGGAGACCGACGCGTAGTCGAGCCCGTACTTGCCCATGCCGCCGGGGCGCAGGTTCTCGATGAGGATGTCCGCGCGCCGGGCCAGCTCCCTGGCCACCGCCACGTCGGCCTCGTCGCGCAGGTCGAGCGCGATGGAGCGCTTCCCGCGGTTGATCCCGAGGTAGTAGGTCGACGTCTCGCCGCGCGTCGGCGGCATCCAGGTGCGCGTCTCGTCACCCTGCGGCGACTCGACCTTGATCACCTCGGCGCCGAGGTCCGCCAGCAGCATCGTGGCGTAGGGCCCGGCGAGCACGCGCGAGAAGTCGGCGACGAGCAGCCCGCTCAGCGGACCACCCGAGCCCTCCGCGACGTCGACCATCCAGCCTCCTTGTCCGTCTAGCGGACATCCGTCCGCTGAGTCGATCGAATCCTTCGGACGCCCCGGTGTCAACCCGTGATCACGAGGCTCACGACGCCGGCGCGGTCACCCGCGGCAGGGCCTCGCGCCGGGCGAAGTCGGCGGAGATGTCGCCCGCGGCCTGCAGCAGCAGCGGCAGGTGGTGCTCGAGGAGGTGGTCCACGGACGTCTCGGCGGCGTGGCAGTTGACGTTCACGCCGGCGATCACCCGACCCTCGCCGTCGCGCAGCGGGGCGGCGACCGAGCGGATGCCCGGCGCCAGCTGCTCGTCGGTCAGCGCCCAGCCGCGGGCCCGCACCTCGCGCAGCACCGCGTCGCGCTCGCCGGCGTCGGGGCGCCAGCGCGGCGTCAAGCCCGAGCGCGTCGGCTCGGCGAGCACGCGCTCGAGCTCGTCGGGTGGCATCGCGGCGAGCTGGACCTTGCCCAGCGAGGTGGGCAGCGCCGGGAACCGCGTCCCGATCTGCACGGTCAGCGCCACGATCTTCGGCACGGCCACGCGCGCCACGTAGACGATGTCCGACCCGTCGAGCTGCGCGATCGAGCAGGACTCGCCGGTGCGCGCGACCAGGCGCTCGAGGTGCGGGCGCGCCACGTCCCAGAGACCCATCGCGTCGACGTAGGCGACGCCGAGGTCGAGCACCCGGGGCGTGAGCGTGAAGCCCCGCTCGCCGGCGCGGACGTAGCCGAGCTCGGCGAGCGTGAGCAGGATGCGCCGCGCCGTCGGGCGGGCGAGCCCCGTCGCGGCGGCCACCTCGGCCAGGCTCATCACCGGGCGCTCGGCCCCGAACGCGGTGAGCACGTCGAGCCCGCGGGCCAGGGCCTCGATGAAGTCGGGCCCCGCTCCGTCTCGCGGCATGAGCGTCCCTCCTCGAGGCGCGGCTGGCCGGAGCGTAGCCGCCTGACCGCTGGGCGGACAGCATGCGTCATCCGCGGTCACGCCCGGCGCACTGCGTGGTCGTTGACAACTGCACCAGTCCTCCATGACAGTGACCCACACCATCTGACCGCCAGACGGACGACTGTCCGTAATCGTGTCGCCACCGTTCGGCCACTGTTCCGCAGCAAGGAGCGTCTCCATGAGCCAGCCCGTCGTCCTGCGCGGGGGCACGGTCATCACCGTCGACAACGCCCACACCGTGCTCGAGGGGCACGACGTCCTCGTCGTCGACGACCGCATCGCCGCGATCGGCGTCGACCTCGAGGTCCCGGCGGGCACCGACGAGATCGACGCCCGCGGCGGCGTCGTCATGCCCGGCATGATCGACACCCATCGGCACATGTGGCAGACGGCGATGCGCGGCTACGGCGCCGACTGGACGCTGACCCAGTACTTCGTCTGGAACTACCTCGACCACGGCCGGAAGTTCCGGCCCGAGGACATCCACGCCGGCGACCTGCTCGCGGCCCTCGAGGCGATCGAGGCCGGCGTCACCACCTGCGTGGACTGGTCGCACAACCTGCAGACCCCGCAGCACGCCGACGCCGCGATCGACGCCCTCGCCGCCGTCCCCGGCCGGTTCGTCCTCGCCTACGGCAACATCCAGGACGCGCCCGCGAACTGGACGGCGGACCCCGGGTTCCGCGACGTCCTCGCGCGCCGCCGCGGCGACGTCGACGGGTTCCAGCTCGCGTTCGACGTCACCGGCGACCCGACCTTCCCGGAGAAGGCCGCGTTCGAGGTCGCCCGTGAGCTCGACCTGCCGGTCACCACCCACGCCGGGGTGTGGGGCGCGACCAACGACGACGGCATCCGCCTCATGCACGAGCACGGGTTCATGGGCCCGGAGACGGTCTACGTGCACGCCGCGACGCTCTCGGCCGACTCGTACCACCGGATGGCGGCCACCGGCGGCTCGGTGTCGGTGTCCACCGAGAGCGAGCAGAGCGCCGGCCAGGGCTACCCGCCCTCCTGGGTGCTGCGGACCCACGCCGTCCCGATGTCGCTGTCGATGGACACGTCGATGTGGTGGAGCGGCGACCTGTTCTCGGCCATGCGCTCCACGCTCAGCGCCGACCGCTCCCGCGAGCACCTCGAGGCGCACGCCAAGGGCGAGACCGTCACCCACCACGCCCTGCGCGCCGAGCACGTCGTCGACATGGCGACGATGGGCGGCGCCCGCGCCCTGGGTCGCGCGTCGGACCTCGGCAGCATCGAGGTGGGCAAGAAGGCCGACCTGGTGCTGATCCGCAACGAGCACTCGCCGGTCGGGTTCCCGATCCTCAACCCCTACGGCCACATCGTGTTCCAGGCGCAGCGCGGCGACGTCGAGGCCGTGCTCGTCGACGGACGCCTCGTCAAGCGCGACCACCGCCTCGTCGGCGTCGACCTCGCGGCCGCCCGCCGCACCGTCGAGCAGACCGTCGAGCACCTGCGCGGCGAGCTCGGCGAGGACGCCTGGCGCCAGGGGATGAACCCCGACATCCCGGAGACCAAGGTCCTCGACAACCCGTACACCTACACCGACTACCGGTCGGCCACGACGCACGGCGCCTGACCCCCGAGGCGCCGACGCGCACCGACCCCCGGCCCGGGTCCTCCGGGTCGGGGGTCGCCGTGCTCTGGTCGGCCCGGCGTGTGCGGGTCAGTCGGGATCGACCCCGGCGTAGGCGTGCGCGAACCACGTGCGCAGCAGCGGGTCGCGGTGCAGCGACGACACCCAGCCCTCGCGCAGGCCGAGCCCGAACCCGTCGCGCGCGTCACCGGCGCCCGGCGGGGCGGTCATGATGCGCAGGAACCAGTCGGAGAACGCCTGGGTCCGCCAGATCGCGGGGAGACGGGTGTCGCTGTAGCTCGCCGCTCTGGCGCCGTCCTGCTCGGGCCCGAAGCGCTCGATCAGCCCGTGCGCGAGCTCCACGGCGTCGAAGATCGCGAGGTTCATGCCCTTGCCGCCCGCCGGCGTGATCAGGTGCGCCGCGTCGCCGACGAGGAACACCCGCCCGTGCTGCATGGGCGTCGTGACCCGGGTCCGCAGGTCGAGCACGTCGACCTCGGGCAGCTCGACCCCGTCGAGCGCGGATCCGACCCCGAGACGCCGGCCGACCTCGTCGCGGATCGCGTCGTGCGGCCAGTCGGCGGGCGACTGGTCGCCGGGGATCTCCATGTACAGCCGCGTGACCTCCGGCAGCCGGCGCATGTGGGCGGCGTAGCCACGGGGGTGGGCGGCGTAGATCGTGTGGTCGACCAACGGCGGCATGGCGGCACTGATCACGAGGAAGCGCTGGGGGTGGCGGCGGTCGTGCTGCGTGAGCCGGCCGGCCAGCGACCGCGCCACCGCGCTGCCCGCGCCGTCGCACCCGACGACGATCTCCGCCTCCAGCTCGCGGGTGCCGTCGGGTCCCGTGGCCGTCACCCGCGCACCGTCCGCGTCCTGCTCGACCCCGGTGACGCGGTGGGAGAACAGCACCTCGCCGCCCTCCTCGAGCAGCGACGTCGCCACCCGGGCGACCAGGGCGTGCTGCGGGAACACGTAGTGCGGGCGGCCCCCGGTCAGCGCGGCGTAGTCGACGAGCACCGACTCGTCGGCGGTCCGGAACTCGCAGCGGTGGTTCTCCGCGGCGAAGTCCAGGACCGTGCCGCCGAGGCCCTCCTTCGTCAGGAGCTGCACGGTGCGGTACTCGACGATGCCGGCCTTGGGCAGCGTCCCGAGCTCCTCGCGCGGCTGGGACTCGATCACCGTGGTCGCCACGCCCGCCCGCTGCAGCATCCACGCGAGGATCAACCCCGCCGGCCCGGCGCCCACGATGACCACGTCCGTCCGCACGGTGCCACCCTCGCCCCCGGCGCGGTCGGCCCGCAGCGCGACTCCCGGCGAACGGGAAGGAGATCGCTCGCGGGGAGGCGGCCGGGTCGGCGGGCGGGGCCACGGAGACCTCGGCGAGTCGGGGTGTCGGGCTAGACGGCACGACGCTTCCAGGGATCACCGGGTGCCGGGTGCGCCTCACGGCGTCGCCAGGAGTCGATGTCGCGGGGCCAGCCGTCGGCGTTCCGCGACCCCGTGTCGTCCGCGGGTGGACCGTCCGCGGAGTCATGATCATGACGGCCCGTGTCAGGTTGGCCCTCGCGCTCCCACCAGGGTGGATCGAGTTCGGGTGAGCGCACGAACCAGCGGTGCCCCGACGGCGAGGTCCAGACGATCACCGGTGCAGTGCCGCCCTCGGGGTCGGGCCCGAGCTCGGCTGACCACTCCCCGTGCGTCTTGACCAGATGGTGCCGTCGGCAGGCGGGCTTGAGCTTGTCGGCCCGGGTGGGTCCGGCGCCGCCACCGGGGCGGTGGTGCTCGAAGGGCGCCACGTGGTCGAGGTCGCAGCGCGAGGCGGCCACGCGACAGCCGGGTGCCGCACACGTCATGTCCCGGGAGCGCACGAAATCGGCCATCTGGGCGGGTGGTCGATAGCGGCGGGCGTCGAGGTGGGCGGCGGTGCCGGTGACCGGGTCGGTGAGCAACCGGCGCCACCAGGCCTGCGGGTCGCCGGCGAGGCGCCGGGCCATCTCGGCGGGGATCGGGCCGTGGCCCTCCAGCTCGCCGGGGCGGTCGGAGAACCCGGCCAGCACGTCCCACGCGATGGTCACCCGCACCTCGGTCCGCACCGGCGAACGCCTCCCCCGCCGCACGCCCCGCGCCGGGTCGCGCGCGTCATCGGTGGCGCCCTTCGCGGCCCCCTCGTCGGCGGGCCGCTCGTCAGCAGGACGCTCGTCGGCAGCTCCGTCGTCGTCGGCGTCATCGGGGCGCTCGTCGCCGGTCACGTCGCCGCCGGTCACGTCGCCGCCGGTCACGTCGCCGCCGGTCACGTCGCCGGTAGTCGCGTCGTCGTCAGTCACGTCGCCGGGAGCAGGCGCCGCCGGGTCGTCCTCCCGGCAGCAGTCGCCGTCGCAGTGCTCGCCGTAGGCCGTGGCGCCGTCGAGGATGAGGTCGCGAGTGGTGTCGCCGCGCTTCTGCTCCATGTCGCGCTGCGGGCCCTCGGGATCGTCGCCGGCCTGGCGGGCGACGGCGTCGACGACGCTGTAGACCCCGCGGGCCTGGTCGGCGGGCAGGCGCAGCTGCAGGACGCCGGTGGCGCCGTGGTCGTCGGACCAGTAGCGCAGCCCGCGCTTCTTCTGGGCCTGCTCGGGGCGACGGCGCAGCATGTCCGGCGCGAGGCGGGCGATGATGCGGCGCACGAGGTCGCGCAGCTGGGTGGGCGTCCGGTCGCGGAAGGGCCGAGACCACAGCTCCGCGTCGAGCGCGCGGGCGGTGCCCGGGTCGCAGTCCTCGGTCTGTTCGAGCAGCACCCGGGCGTGGCCGAGGGAGATGCGGCCGTCCTCGAGGGCGGCGAGGGTGAGGGGCAGGCAGTCGACCAGCGTCTCGGCCTGGAAGATGCGGATCTCGCCGGTGCGCGGGGCGACCCGGGCGAGGGTCGCGACCTCCATGGCCACCGACTCCGAGACGAGCTCGCCGCGCCCGGCGCCGCGGGCGCGGGCCTGGCGCGCCTTCAGGTAGTCGGCGGTCTCGCGGTAGAGCCGCCCGGTGGCCCAGTTGACCAGCGCCTCCCACCCGGCAAGGCGCTCGGCGGCGTCGTAGCCCTCGTCGTCGGCGAGATCAACCGGCTCGGAGGCCTCGAGAGCGGAGGCGAGCTCGGGACCCGGCGCCCACCGCGACCAGCACGGCGAGGCCGAGGACTGTGGCTCCTCGGCCACCGCCGCCCACCCGCTGTCGAACATGTGTTCGAGTGTACCAGGTAAACCGCCGCTGTGGGCATTACAGTCGCATCCCCTCGCGATCGGATACTCGTCCTCGCCCGGATCGCAGACCTCGCTGGAGCCGCCGTCGAGGCGGTGAAGGGCTGGAAGTCGCCGTTCGGCTCGGTGGTCACCCTGTCGGTTCACGGACCGGGTGGATGATCGATTCGGCTCGGTAGGCGGCGGCGACCTCGCAGCTGATCGCGATCGCCGCGGCGGCCCGCTGGAGAGCACGAGCGATGCACCGGGGGAACCGCCTCGATCGACGAGACTCCGCAGGCCGTGCCAGAGATCGTCCCGCCCCTGTTGGTGGCGGCGCCTCGATCGACGCGGCTTCGGCGGGCCCGACTGCCGGCCGGTCCTCGGCAGGATGACCACGCCCGACACCATGATCAGCCGCGTCGCGACGCCCTCCGGAGCCCACGAACCTCGGCAGAGCGCGCCGGACGGGGTTAGGGTCCGGACAGCACGTGGTTGCGCCTAGGGTTCCGCCCGCCGCCCGCCTTCCAGCCCACAACCAGGGCCGGCCGGGGTCTGGACCGAGCGGCGCCACGGCCGCCCCCGACCCACGGTCCGGGCCGGCCGACACCTGACGGGAGAGAAGCCCCGAGGGCTCCTGTTCGACGTGCCCGCTCCCGGCGGGCACCGACGCCAAGGAGCCACCTCGGTGACCCCCGCCATCACAGTCCTCACCCTCCTCGCCGCCGTCCTGCACGCGACGTGGAACGCCGTCGCGCACGGCGTCCCCGACCGTCTGGTGGGGTTCGCGCTCATCGGCACGACCTACGTCGTGATCGGCGGCGGCGCCGCGCTGGTGCTCGGTCTGCCGCCCGCGCCGGCCTGGCCGGCGATCCTGACCTCAGCCCTCATCCACGTGATCTACACGCTGCTGCTCTGGTGGAGCTACCAGCTCGGCGAGTTCAGCCAGGTCTACCCGGTCGCGCGCGGGACCGCGCCGTGGGTGGTCGCGCTGGTGGAGATCGCCCGCGGCGAGGACGTGCCGACCCTGCAGCTCCTCGGGATCGGCGTGATCTCGCTGGGCCTGATCAGCCTCGCCCTCGACGGCGGACGGCTCACGCGCGCCTCGCTGCCGGCGCTGGGCGCCGCGCTGGCCACCGGCGTCAGCATCGCCGGCTACACCGTCGTCGACGCGACGGCCGTGAGCACGACCCCGGTGGCGGTCTACGCGGCGTGGATGTTCCTGCTCCAGGGCCCCGTGATGCCGCTGGTCGCCCTGGCGCGCCGGGGACGACGGCTCAGGACGCTCAGCCGCGGCGTCGTCCTCGCCGGCCTCGGCGGTGGCGTCGTGTCCCTCGCCGCGTACGGGCTGGTGCTCGTCGCGCAGACCAGCGGGGCCACCGCGGCGATCGCCGCACTGCGCGAGACGAGCATCGTCATCGGGGCCGTCATCGGCTCGGTCTTCCTCGGCGAGCGCTTCGGCCGGGGTCGCGCGATCTCGGCCGCGGTGGTCGTGGTGGGGATCGTGCTCGTCGACCTCTGACGCTAGAGTCGGACCGGATGATGAGATGAATTCCCAGAATGTGAGAAACAATGACTGCCTACAGTCAAGGGCACGCCGCGAGCGTGCTGGCGTCGCAGACCTGGCGGACGGTCGACAACTCGGCCGCCCACCTCGCGCCCCACCTCGCGGCCGGGGCGCGCGTGCTCGACGTCGGCTGCGGCCCGGGGACGATCACGGTGGATCTAGCGCGGCGGGTGGCCCCCGGCGCGGTGACCGGCATCGAGCCCGACGAGGCGACGCTCGAGAAGGCCCGCGCGAACGCGGACGGCGTCGGGAACGTCGACTTCCGCACCGGCACGGCGTACGCCCTGCCCGACGGGCCCTTCGACGTCGTCCACGCCCACCAGGTCCTGCTCCACCTCACCGACCCGGTGGCCGCGCTGCGCGAGATGCTGCGCGTGAGCCGGGGGATCGTCGCCGTCCGGGAGTGCGACTACGCCGCCATCGCCCTCTGGCCCCACGACCCGCGCCTGGACCGCTGGCTGGAGATCTACCGCGCCGTCGCGCACGCCCACGGCACGGAGCCCGACGCCGGCCGTCGCCTCCTGGCCTGGGCCCACGCCGCCGGCGCGACGGACGTGACGCCGAGCGCCTCGATCTGGTCCTTCGCGACCCCGGGGGAACGTGCCTGGTGGGGCGGGCAGTGGGCCGAGCGCATCGTCGCGTCCACGATCGCCGAGCGCGCCGTCGACGGCGGGTTCGCCACCCGCGACGAGCTCCACGACATCGCCGACGCCTGGCGCGCCTGGGCCGCCCACCCCGACGGGTGGTTCAGCATCCCGCACGGCGAGGTGATCTGCCGCAAGCAGCTCAGCGACGGAGCGTCGTAGACGGCGCCTCCCCGAACCGCACCCGGTACGCCGCCGCGAACCGTCCCAGGTGCGAGAACCCGTGCCGCAGGGCGATCTCCGTGACGCCGTCGCCCGGCTCCGCGGTGAGCAGGTCCTCCCGCGCCGCCTCGAGGCGCCGGGTCCGCAGGTAGGCCATCGGCGTCGTCCCCAGCTCGCGACGGAAGGCCGCGTGCAGCGCCCGCTCGCTGACGCCGGCGCACGCCGCGAGGTCCGCGACGGTCAGCGTCCGGTCGTGGGCGGAGTCGACGAGCTCGAGCACCCGGCGCAGCACCCGCCGCGGCGCGGGCGGCGAGCGCCGGAAGATCCGCTCCCGGTGGTTGTGCCGCGTCCCCAGCAGCAGCGCGGTGACGACGGCGTGCTCGACCTCGCCCGCGAGCACCGCCGGCACCTGCCCGGGCGACAGCGCGAGCAGGGCGCGCAGGCTCGTCACGGCCCCGACCACGGCGCGCCCGGTGCTGTCGACCTCCAGCCCCGGCTCGAACGCCAGCGGCGCGTCGGGCACGTCCTCGACCAGCGAGCGCAGCCCGCGCTCGAGCCGGTCGCGGTCGATCGCGACCATGAACTGCTCGGTGCCCGGGCCCCAGCGCATGTCGACGCGCTCGCCGTAGTCGAGGACGACGCCGCGGCCCCGGTCGCCGACGGTGCTGGCGCCGCCCGCCAAGAAGGACACCGCCCCGCGCGGGATGAAGCTGATCGTCACCCACGGGATCGGCGGCGTGCAGGTGACCGTGACGGGCGACCGGTAGCGCGACCGCAGCACCCCCACCCCGCCGACCCGCCGCCACGACACCGCGGCGTCGAAGTCCTCGGGGTCGTCGTCGACGGTCATCGCGTGGCCGCAGCCGAGGAACTCGATCGTCCGCGAGCGCGCCAGCGCGGGGCGCGAGGTGCGGATGTCGACGGTGTCGGCGCCCAGATCCGGGCGCGCCAGGTCCTCGGTGAAGGCCAGCGACATCGATGTCCCCCTCGAGGAGAAGGGATCCGCTGCAGGAAGCGGCCGACGGCGGCGGTCAGCGGATCGTGCCGGGCGCGGCGCACTTCCTAGTGTCCGCCATCACATCCTGACAGGAGGACCCGTGACCGTCACCGATCTCGATCCCTCCACACCGGCGGTGCAGCGGCACGACGCCGGCAGCGGCACCGTCGCCTACCGCCGCGTCGGCACGGGCCGGCCGGTGCTGCTCCTGCACTCCGCGGGCGGCGCGAACGAGTGGGGCCCGCTGCAGCTGGGGCTCGCCGGCGTCGCCGACCTGATCGCGCCCGACCACCCCGGCTTCGGCCTGTCGGACGACCTGCCCGAGCTGCACACCGTCGACGACCTCGTCTACCACTACCTCGACCTGCTCGACGCCCTCGGCCTGCCGCAGGTGGACGTCGTGGGGCTGTCGTTCGGCGGCTGGGTCGCGGCCGAGCTCGCGATGCACTCCCCCGAGCGCGTGCGCCGGCTCGTCCTCGGCGCCGCGGTCGGCCTGCGCATCCCCGAGGCGCCGATCGCGGACCTGTTCCTCATGACCCCGCCGCAGCTGATGCGCGCGCTCTTCCACGACGAGGCCCTGGTGTCGGCGGCGCTCTCGGCGGTGCCGACGACCGAGGGGATCCTCGCCACCTACCGCGACCTGGGCGCGCTGGCCCGCTTCGGCTGGCACCCGTTCCTCAACGACCCGAAGCTCGAGCGCCGCCTGCACCGCATCACCGCGCCGACCCTCGTGCTCGCGGCGGGCGAGGACCGCCTCGTCCCCCGCGCGCACGCCGAGCGCTACGCGGCACGCATCCCGGACGCCGAGCTGAGAGACATCCCGGACTGCGGCCACGCCCTGCACGGCGAGAGGCCCGCCGAGGTCACCGCCGCGATCGTCGAGCACCTGGGCGGGAGACGAAGCGAAGCGGAGCTCGACCTGGAGACGGGAGCTGAGACATGAAGGTCAACTTCTTCCACCTGATGCCCTACCCGTACCTGCCCGACGACTTCGACGACGTCGAGAAGTACCCCTCGCCGTCGCTGACGTTCTCCAACGCGCACTTCGACCCGGCGGTCGGCGTCGACCTCTACCACCGCTACCTCGACGAGCTCGAGTACGCGGAGACCGTCGGCTTCGACGGCGTCGTCGTGAACGAGCACCACCAGTCGGCCTACGGGACGATGCCCTCGCCCAACATCATGGCCGCGGCGCTGGCCCGCCGGACGAGCCGGGCGACGATCATGGTGCTGGGCAACGCGATCCCCCTGCGCGGCAACCCGCTGCGGGTGGCCGAGGAGATCGCGATGCTCGACCACCTGACGAAGGGCCGGCTGCTCTCCGGGTTCGTGCGCGGGATCGGCTGGGAGCACTTCGGGCACAGCATCAACCCCGCCGACTCCCGGACCCGCTTCAACGAGGCCCACGACCTGATCAAGAAGGCGTGGACCGAGCCGGGACCGTTCAGCTGGTACGGCGAGCACTACGAGTACCGCTACGTCAACATCTGGCCCCGCCCGCTGCAGCAGCCGCACCCGCCGATCGCGGTGCCCGGCGCCGGGAGCCCGGAGACGATGCGGTGGGTCGCCGAGAACCACTACACCTACGTCTCGGTGTACGCCCCGACCCGCGTCGTGAAGGGGTGGTTCGACGGCTACCGCGCCGCGGCCGCCGACCTGGGCTACGTCCCGGAGCCCGAGAAGATCGGGATGGCGCTGCCGGTGTTCGTCGGCGAGGACGACGCGTCGGCGCACCGCGAGGCGCGCCCGTACGTCGAATGGCTGTTCCACCGCGGGCTGCGCCAGGGACTCGAGATCGTCTTCCCGCCCGGGTACATGAGCCCCGCCGCGATGAAGGGGCTGCTCAAGGCCAACATGAAGGCGTTCCCCGAGCTGTCGTACGAGGAGCTGCTCGACCTCGGCTACGTCGTGGTCGGCGGTCCCGAGCAGGTCCGCAACCGCCTCGGCGAGCTGCGCGACGAGCTCGGCTTCGGCCAGCTCATGACCATGCTGACGATCGGTGCGATGCCCGCCGAGATGGTCCGGCGCAACACCGACATCTTCGCGAGCGAGGTCATCCCGGAGCTCCGGAAGGAGCCGCTGACCGCGGCGTCCTGATCCGTCCGCACCCGTTACACGCGGCAACAACGGCGCAGTCCGGAGGCAATCACCCCGCAACGCTCCCCGCCCATCGTGAGGAGGAAGCCGAGCGACGCGGGGAGCGATCATGGAGTTGTCGGGCGGGCACTGGCCGGTCGTCGTCGTGGGCGGCGGGCAGGCGGGACTGTCGATGAGCCGGTGCCTGGGGCGCCGCGGGATCGACCACCTCGTGCTCGAGCGCGCCGAGGTCGCGCACTCGTGGAAGACCTACCGGTGGGACACGTTCTGCCTGGTCACGCCGAACTGGCAGTGCCAGCTGCCGGACTTCCCGTACGCGGGAGACGACCCCCACGGCTTCATGGTCCGCGACCAGATCGTCGACTACCTCGAGGCCTACCGCACGTTCGTCGACCCGCCGATCGTCGAGGGCGTCGAGGTCACGCGCGTCGCGAAGGACGACCGCGGGACCTACCGGCTGACGACCAGCCGGGGCGACCTCTCCGCCGACCAGGTCGTGATCGCCACCGGCGGCTACCACACGCCGATCACCCCGCCGCTGTCGCAGGCGCTGCCCGAGGAGATCACGCAGGTCCAGTCGCAGGACTACCGCTCCGGCGCGCAGCTGCCGCCCGGCGAGGTCCTGGTGGTCGGCAGCGGGCAGTCGGGCGCGCAGATCGCCGAGGACCTGCACCTCGAGGGCCGCAAGGTCCACCTCGTCGTCGGCGACGCCCCGCGCGTGGCCCGCTTCTACCGCGGCCGCGACGTCACCGACTGGCTCGCCGAGATGGGCTACTACGACATGCCCGTCACCGAGCACCCGCGCCGCGAGGCCGTCCGGGCGCAGGCCAACCACTACGTGACCGGGCGCGACGGCGGGCGCGACATCGACCTGCGCGCGCACGCGAAGGCCGGCATGTCGCTCTACGGCCTGCTGACCGACCACCGCGACGGCGTCCTGCACTTCAAGCCCGACCTCACCGAGCGGCTCGACCACGCCGACGAGGTGTCCGAGTCGATCAAGGACACCATCGACGGGTACATCGCGCGCCAGCAGATCGACGCGCCCGCCGAGGAGCGCTACACGCCGGTGTGGCAGCCCGACGGCGAGACGCTCGAGCTGCGCCTCGCCGACGCGGGCATCACCTCGGTGGTGTGGTGCATCGGTTTCCGCCAGGACTTCCGGTGGGTCGACGTCCCGGTGTTCACCGGCCGCGGCGCCCCCGCCCACACGCGCGGCGTCACCAGCGCGCCCGGGCTCTACTTCCTCGGCCTGCCCTGGCTGTGGACGTGGGGGTCCGGCCGCTTCTCCGGCGTCGGGCGCGACGCCGAGTACCTCGCCGAGCGCATCCGCTCCCAGCGCGGTCTCACCGGGACGGGCCCGCGCGGGGACGTCTGCAACGTCCTCGCGCTCGGCTCCTGACCCGGTCCTACGACTGCGGGTGCTTCGGGGTGCTCGGCGGCGCCGGCGCGGTCTGCGGCGTCGACGGCGCGTGGTCGCCCTCGGCGCGCACGACGCCGGCGCTGCGCGGCAGGCCCCGGGCCTGACGGCGCTCGGAGGCCTCCCGCAGCTTCTTGGCCGGCAGCGACAGGCGCCAGATCGACCGCGTCGCCTGCCAGAACTGCCGCGGGAACGAGCCCGTGGTGTAGGGCAGCTCGTACTTCTCGCACAGCGCGAGTACGCGCTCCTGGATCTCCGGGTACCGGTTGCACGGCAGGTCCGGGTACAGGTGGTGCTCGATCTGGTAGCCGAGGCTGCCCGACATGATGTGCATCAGCCGGTTGCCGGTGAAGTTCGCCGACCCGAGCAGCTGGCGCAGGTACCACTCGCCCTGCGTCTCGTTCTCCAGCTCCTCCTCGGTGAACACCTCGGCGCCGTCCGGGAAGTGCCCGCAGAAGATGATCGCGTAGGACCAGATGTTGCGGATGAGGTTCGCCGTGAGGTTCGCCGTGGCCGTCGTCCGGAAGTTCTTGCCGGCGAGCGCCGGGAACAGGACGTAGTCCTTGCCGATCTGGCGCGCCTGCTTGCGGGCGATGCCCTCGAGCTTGCGCTTGAACTCCTCCGGGTCCTCGAGCTCCATCTTGCGGAGGCCCTCGATGTCGAGGTCGTGCAGGGACACCCCGTACTCGAACGCCAGCATCAGCATCGTGTTGACCACGGGCTGCGTGAGGTAGTAGGGGTGCCACGGCTGGTCGGAGCGGACGCGGAGGATCTCGTACCCGACGTCCTTGTCCTTGCCGATCACGTTCGTATAGGTGTGGTGCAGGTAGTTGTGGGAGTGCTTCCACTGGTCGGCCGGGCAGACGTTGTCCCACTCCCACGTCGCCGAGTGGATCTCCGGGTCGTTCATCCAGTCGAACTGGCCGTGCATGACGTTGTGGCCGATCTCCATGTTCTCGAGGATCTTGGCCACGGCCAGCGTCAGCGCACCGGCCCACCACAGCTCGCGGCGGTGACTGCCGAACAGCATCGCGCGCCCCGCCACGTTCAGCCGGCGCTGGATGGTGATCAGTCGGCGGATGTAGGCGGCGTCCTCGTCGCCGCGCTTCTCCTCGAAGTCGGCGCGGATCTGGTCGAACTCGCGACCGAGAGCCTCCACGTCCGCCTCGGTGAGGTGGGCGAACTCCTTGACGTCGGCGATGGCCATACGGGTCTTCCTCCCGAGGGGGGTTGTCCTATACGTCGAGCACGACGTCGCCGGCGGCGGCGCCGATACAGGTCTGGATCTTCACGGCGTCCCAGTCGGCGCCACCGGAGCCGTCGGCCCGGTGCTCGGTGCCGTCGCGCAGGTCGCGCACGACGCCCTGGCGCAGCGGGACGACGCAGGTGTGGCAGATGCCCATGCGGCACCCGAACGGGAGCTGCAGGCCGGCCTGCTCGCCGGCCTCGAGCAGGGTGGTGGCGCCGTCGATCTCGACGTCCACCCCCGACTGCTTGAACGTGACGGTGCCGCCCTCGGCCTCGCCACCCGCGAGGTCGACCGAGAACCGCTCGACGTGCAGCTGGTCCTCGAGGCCGGCGTCGGTGAAGACGCGCTCGGCGTCGTCGAGCAGCGCGTTCGGCCCGCACACCCAGGTCTGGCGCTCCTGCCAGTCGGGGCAGAGGTCGGTGAGGTTGTCGAGGTCGAGGTGGCCGTCGGCGCGGGTGTACTGCTTGTGCACGCGCAGGTTCTCGTGCTTCTCGGCGAGCCGGTCGAGCTCGTCGGAGAAGATCAGACTGTCCTGGTCCGGCGCGGAGTGCGCGACGAGGACGTCGGGCATGGTGCCGCGGCGGTCGAGCGTGCGCAGCATCGCGATGATCGGGGTGACACCGCTGCCGCCCGTGAGGAACAGGATCTTCTTCGGCGGCGGGTCGGGCAGCACGAACTCGCCGCTCGGCGGCGCGAGCCGCACGATGGTGCCGGGCTCGAGACCCTCCACGAGGTGCTTGGACAGGAAGCCCTCGGGCATCGCCTTGACCGTCACCGACAGGTGGCCCTGGTCCTTGCGCGGCGGCGAGGTCAGCGAGTAGGAGCGCCAGTGGAAGCGCCCCTCCACCGAGACCGCGATGCCCACGTACTGCCCGGCCTGGTGGTCGAACGACCAGCCCCACCCGGGCTTGATGACGAGGGTGACGGCGTCCTCGGTCTCCGGCACGACCTTGACGACCTTGCCGCGCAGCTCGCGGGCCGACCACAGGGGGTTGATCAGCGAGAGGTAGTCGTCGGGGAGCAGCGGTGTGGTGAAGCGGGAGGCCACCTTCCGCAGACGTCGCACGCCGCGGGGGAGTCGGCCGGGGGTCTGCCCTTCGCTCACGTCGCTCACCTCCACCACGCTACACGGTACCGTTGGTACCAGGAACTGGGCGTAACAGTTACTCGGTCGTTGCCTGTGTATGTCCGGTGAGCCGCGCCACGAAACACGATCACGTGACATATGTCGCCTGGCGATGTCACGAAGGCCCATCACCTAGCGTGGACGTCGGTGGACACGGGGGAAGCAGGACGCGGCATGACGGTCGACGTGCTGGCGCAACGAGCCGGCATGACGGTTCGTAACGTCCGCGCCCACGCCAATCGCGGCCTGCTCCCGCCGCCGCGCCTGCAGGGCCGCACCGGCTACTACGGCCCCGAGCACCTCGCCCGCCTCGAGCTGATCACCCAGCTCCAGGACCAGGGGTTCGCGCTCGCGGCCATCGAACGGCTCGTCGCCTCCACGCCGCGCCAGTCGGCCGAGGACGCCCTCGCGCAGTACCTCCACATGCTCGCGCCGTGGTCGCCGGAGCCCGCGCTGGAGATGGCCGCCGCCGAGCTGCCGGACTGGCTCGGGGTGGAGGTCTCCGGCGAGACGTGGCAGGCGCTCGTCGACGCGGGGCTCGTCCTGCACCTCGACGGCGGTCGGATCCGCGTCCCCAACCCCGGCCTCGTCCGCGCCGGGGCCGAGGCCGTGCGCCTGGGGATGTCCGCCCGGGACCTCGTCGTCATGCGCGAGGAGCTGACCACGCACGTCGGGGCCGTCACCTCGCGCTTCGTCGACCTCTTCCGGCGCACGGTGTGGGCGGACTACGTCGGCGACGGGCTGCCCGGGCACCGCGCCCAGCAGGTGCGCGACGTCGTCGGCGCCCTGCAGCCGGTGGCCGCCCAGGCGCTGCTCGCGACGTTCCGCGAGTCGATGCCGGCCGCGATCTCGCTGTTCCTCGACGAGGTCTCGGACGCCTTCGAGCAGTCCGGTCCCGGCAACGACCCCGACGACGGCCCCGACGACGGCCCCGACGACGGCTCCGACGACGACACCGCTGCGGCAGACTCGGACGGGTGAGCGAGACCACGGTCGCCGACACGGACCTCGAGCGCGCCCGGGACGGGGACGACGCCGCCTTCGGCCGGCTCGTCGCGCCGCTGCGCCGCGAGCTGCACGCGCACTGCTACCGGATGCTCGGCTCGTCGCACGACGCCGACGACGCGCTGCAGGACACGCTCGTGCGCGCGTGGCGCAAGCTCGGCGGCTTCGAGGGCCGCAGCTCGCTGCGCACCTGGCTCTACACGGTCGCCACCCGCGTGTGCCTCGACCTCGTCGATGCGCGCGGCCGGCGCGCCCTGCCGATGGACCTCGCGGCCGCGAGCGACCGCGTCGTCACCGCCGACGTGCCGCTCACCGAGGTCGCGTGGCTCGGCCCCTACCCCGACGAGCCCGGCGCGCGCGCCGAGGAGCGCGAGGCGGTGGAGCTCGCCTTCGTCGCCGCCCTGCAGCACCTGCCGGGCAACCAGCGCGCGGCGCTCGTGCTGTTCGAGGTGCTCGGCTTCTCGGCCGCCGAGATCGCGACCGCCATGGACACCTCCACCGCGTCGGTGAACTCGGCGCTGCAGCGGGCCCGCAAGCTGGTCAGCGAGAAGGTGCCGGACATCGGGCAGCAGCGCACCCTGCGCGAGCTCGACGACGCCCGCCTGCGCGCGATCGTCACCGGCTACTCCTCCGCACTCGAGCGGGGCGACGCCGACGCGCTGGTCGCGCTGCTCACCGAGGACGTCACCTGGTCCATGCCGCCGATGGGGTGCTGGTACGCGGGGCTCGCCGACGTCGCGGCGTTCGCGCGCGCCGTGCCGGCGAGCGGCGGCTGCGGGTCGTGGCGCCACCTCGAGGTCGTCGCCAACGGCCAGGTCGCGGTGGCCTCGTACCTGCGCCCGCCGGACCAGCCCGCCGACGCCCCGCACCGGCCGTGGTCGATCGACGTCCTGACCCTGCGCGGCGACCGCATCGCCGCCGTCACGTCGTTCATCGGGGCGGAGCACCACGCACGCTTCGGGCTGCCCGAGCTCCTGCCCTGACCGGCTCAGCCACCTGCGCCGGACGACGCCTTACCCCTGCTCAGCGGTGCTGTGACGCTGGTCATACCTGCCGCCGAGCCCGGGGGGTCCGATGACCTCGTCGACCACCGACCCGACCTTCTACCGATCCCCCGCCGCGGCCGCCGCGGCGCCGCCCGAGCGGCTCGCGTACGTCGCCGCCTTCGACCGGTCCGGGGAGCTCCCGGACGCGATGGCGGTCGTCGACGTCGACGCGCGCTCCGAGCAGTACGGCCGCGTCGTCGGGTGGACCGACCTGCCCGCCGGGGCCGAGCTGCACCACTTCGGCTGGAACGCCTGCAGCAGCGCCCTGCAGCACGAGGGTCACGACGTGGACGGGCTCTCCCGCCGCTACCTGCTCGTGCCGGGCCTGCGGTCGTCGGACGTGCACGTGCTCGACACCCACCCCGACCCGCGTGCGCCGCACCTGGCGCGGACGATCGCCGCCGCCGAGCTGTCGTCGAAGGCCGGCTACTCCCGCCCGCACACGCTGCACTGCGGGCCCGACGGCATCTTCCTGACGTGCGTCGGCGGCCCCCTCGACGACCCCGACGGCCCGGGCGGGATCGCGCTGCTCGACCACACGACCTTCGACGTCGTCGGCCCCTGGGAGACCGACCGCGGCCCCCAGCGGCTGCACTACGACGCCTGGTGGCACCTCAACCGGAACGTGCTGGTCTCCAGCGAGTGGGGCACGCCGTCGATGATCGAGGACGGGCTCGTGCCCGAGCACCTCCTCGGCGGCGACTACGGCCACCACCTGCACTTCTGGGACCTCGCGAAGGGCGTGCACCAGCAGTCGGTCGACCTCGGCAGCGAGCACCAGATGGTGCTCGAGATCCGTCCGTCCCACGACCCCGAGGCCACCTGGGGCTACGTCGGCGTCGTCATCTCGACCGCCGACCTGTCCGCCTCGGTGTGGCGGTGGCACCGCGCCGACCCGGACGGGCCCTGGGAGGTCGACAAGGTCATCACGATCCCGGCCGAGCCCGCCGACCCGTCGCTGCTCCCGCCGGCGCTGAAGCCGTTCGGTGCCGTCCCGCCGCTGGTCACGGACATCGACCTGTCCGTCGACGACCACTTCCTCTACGTGTCCTGCTGGGGCACCGGCGAGCTCAAGCAGTACGACGTCAGCGACCCGGCCCACCCGCGCGAGGTCGGATCGCTGCGGCTCGGCGGCATCGTCGCCCGCCGCCCGCACCCCGGGAAGCCCGACGAGCCGCTGTCCGGCGGCCCGCAGATGGTGGAGGTGAGCCGCGACGGGCGCCGCGTCTACGTCACCAACTCGCTGTACGGGGCCTGGGACGACCAGTTCTACCCCGACGGCGTCGGCGCCTGGATGGCGAAGCTGGACGTGTGGCCCGACGGCGGCTTCACCCCGGATCCCCGGTTCTTCCCGCACGGCGAGGAGTTCCGGGGCCGGCGCGTGCACCAGGTGCGTCTCCAGGGCGGGGACGCATCCTCCGACTCGTACTGCTACCGGACCTGAGCTACCGGACCGTCGTCCCGGTGCTCGCGATCTTCGCCGACATCGGGGTGTCGGGGAACGAGCGGGTCGTGCGCTTGAGCTCGGCGAACCCGCGCCACTGCGCGAGCGTCTGCACGGCGTCCCACAGGCGCAGGGCGTCGTCGCCCTCCGGCGGCGCGTCGATCACGGGGCCGAACAGGGCCGGGCCCGGCTCGTCTCCTTCCCGCCGGGGCGGGTCGAACGACAGGATCGGGGTGCCCACACCGCCGCCGCAGCGCTCGGCGGCCTCCTGGGTCTCCGTGCGCAGGGCGTCGTCGCGGGACGTGTCGTCGGCGGCGTCGGCGAGATCGGTCGGGAGCCCGGCGCGCTCCAGGGCGGGGCGCAGGTCGCGGCGGCGCGCCATCTCGCCCATGACGGCCTCGAAGTCGTCGCCCTCGGGCGGGTCGGCGTCCCAGACCAGCTCGCCGAGCGCGGTGTAGAGGTCGGCGACGACCTCGGGCCCGTGCTGCTCGCGCGCGGCGTGCACGACGCGCAGCATCTCGAGACCGCGAACGTGGCTGTCGGGGTAGTCCGGCGACGCCTTCCTGCGCTCCTCGTAGCTGATCTCCTCGTTGAGGATCGCGAGCGACACCGGGCGCCAGGTGACCTCGAGGGGACGCTTCTCGGCCACGCGGACCACCCACCGGGACGTCACCCAGCAGAACGGGCAGATCGGGTCGAAGAAGAACTCGAGTCGGTCGGACATGCGACTCGGCTACCCGCTCCCCGGGAGGGCGGCGACTCTTTCGTGAGAACGCTCCGATTTCCGAAGCGTTTCGTCGACGAGCCCGCCTCCCGGCCGGGTACGCCCCGGCCGTGTCCCCCGGAACGGCCCGCCGCCTCGTCGCGCTCGACGGGGCGCGGCTGACGCTCGACCGCGCCGACATGCTCGACGGCGCCGCCCCCGGGCCCGTCGAGCTGGTGGTGCCGAGCTTCCTCGTCGAGCACGACGACGGCCTCGTGCTGATCGACACCGGGCTCGCCCCGGAGGCTGCCGAGGACCCGGTCGGGACCTACGGCGAGGAGCTGGGCGGGATGGTGTCGATGACGCCCGAGCAGCGGCTCGACCGGCAGCTGGCGCTCGCCGGGGTCGCGCCGGCCGAGGTCACCCACGTCGTCGTGTCGCACGTGCACTTCGACCACACCGGCGGGCTGCGCCACGTCCAGCACGCGCGGTTCCTGCTCGGGGCGGGCGACCGGGGCGCGGTCGACGGCAGCGACCCCGACGTCGCCGCGATCGCCCGCCAGGCCGACCTCGACCCCGTGCGTGACGGCGACTGGACGTTCCTCGACGGCGACCACGACGTGTTCGGCGACGGGGCGGTGGTCGTGCTGGCGATGCCCGGGCACACCCCGGGCAACACGAGCGTCCTGGTCCGCCTGCCCGACGGCCCGCTGCTCCTGTCCTGCGACACCGCCCATCTGCACGAGGCGCTCGAGCGCCCGGCGCCGATGGCCGCCGACACCGTCCGCGCCGACGCCCTCGCCTCGTTGCAGCGGCTCATCGGGCTCGCAGCGACCCACGACGCCCCCGTCTGGGTCACCCACGACCCCGAGGACTGGGAGCGCTTCAGCGGAAACCGGCCGTGACCCCGCCGTCGACGGAGATGTTCTGGCCGGTGACCCACACCGACTCGTCACTGGCCAGGTAGACCGCGAGGGCGGCGACGTCGATCCCGGTGCCGGGGCGGCGGATGAGGTGCATGCCCATCTGGAAGTTCCGCAGCTCCTCGCCGACGAACTTGTCGGTGGCCGGGGAGGTCACGAACCCCGGGGAGATCGCGTTGGCGCGCACCCCGCGCTCGGCGCCCTCGGCGGCGAGCGACCGCGTCATGGCGATGACGCCGCCCTTGGCCGCCGAGTGCGCGACCTGGCCGAGCGGAGCGATGCCGCGCAGCCCGGACATCGAGGCGGTGTTGATGATCGAGGCGTTGCCGCTCGCGAGCAGGTGCGGCCAGGCCGGTGACGTCGTGTGGAAGACGATGTCGAGCTCGACGTGCAGCACGTGGCGCCAGAGGTCGAGCGACATGTCGTCGAACGGCGCGAACCCCGCGCCGGCGGCGTTGTTGTAGAGGACGTCGATGCCGCCGAGGCGCTCGGCGCTCTCCTCCACCCAGCGGGCCGCGGCCACCGGGTCGGCGAGGTCGACGGTGCTGCCGACGACATCGTGGCCCTCGGCGGCGAGCACCGCCGCGGTGCCCTCGGCCGCGCCGTCCTGCACGTCGCAGCCGGCGACGCGCGCACCCTCGCGGACGAACGCGGCCTGCGCGGCCTCCCCCTGCCCGCCCGCGGTGCCGGTGAGGAGCACCCGCTTGCCGGCGAGGCGTCCGCCGGGTGGAGGCGTCGGGGCAGGGGCGCGGGCGGCGTCGGCCGGGAGGGTGCTCATGCGTTCCAGAGTGTGCACACCTTGGTGACGCCGTCAATCGGCGCGAAGGCAGCCGACCGGTCCAACGGAGTGGTTGACATCACCTCCAACTGTATCCACTCTGGACGGGTGATCGAGCTGGTCGACATCGCCTACGTCCGCTCCGGTGCGGCCGACCTGGCCGGCGCCGTGCGGTTCGCGACCGAGGTGGTCGGTCTGGAGCACGTGGACGGTGGTGAGCCGGGCGTGGCCCACCTGCGGGCCGACGGCCGGCACCACTGCCTGGCCTTCGTCGAGGGGGTCAGCGGCGTCATCGCCTCGGCCTTCACGGTGGCCGATCCCGGCGCGCTCGCCCTCGCCGAGACCGAGCTCGAGACGCGCGGTTTCGCCGTCCGCCGGGGCGACGCCGCCGAGGCCCGCTCTCGGCGGGTGAGCGAGTTCGTCGCGTTCGACGACCCCTTCGGCAACCGCATCGAGCTGGTCGTCGGCCAGCAGACCCTCGCGCGCCCGGTGCGGTTCGCCCGAGGCTCGGGCATCACCGAGTTCGGCCACCTCTGCCTCGACGCGCCCGACATCACCGAGGCCCACCGGTTCTGGTCGACGACGTTCAACGCCCGCGCCTCGGACTGGATCGGCGACGCGGCCTGCCTCATGCGCATCGACGAGGTCCACCACAAGCTCGCGGTCTTCCAGGGCGACCGGCCGGGCCTGTGCCACGTGAACTTCCAGGTCGCCGAGCTCGACGACGTCTTCCGCAACTGGCACCACCTGCAGGACCACGACGTCGTCATCGAGATGGGGCCGGGGCGCCACCCGCAGTCCGGCGCGGTCTTCCTGTACTTCCTCGGCCCCGAGGGCCTGACCTACGAGTACTCGTACGGCGTCCGCCGCATCACCGACGAGGCGGCCTGGCGTCCCCGGTTCTTCGACCCGGCGGAGCGCGGCTCGATCGACATGTGGCTGGGCCCCACCCAGAAACCCATCACACAACCTCAGCTGATCCCGGAGGGGATCCGTCCATGATCTTCGTGACCCACGCGCTGCCCGTGAACGACCCCGGCGAGCCGCTGATCACCCGCGACGCGCTGTGGGACGGGCTGGTCCGCAAGGCCGAGAACGCGCTGCCGTTCGTCCCCGCCATCACCGACTGCACGGTCACCGCCCGGTACAGCGACACCGTCTTCGACCGCGACATCGTGCTCCAGGGCGAGGCGTTCACCGAGCGGATCACGCTGGAGCACCCGCACCGCGTGGTGTTCACCCGCATCGCCGGGCCGGTGCTCGGGACGATCGCCAACGAGATCGAGGGCGACGGGGTGGGTGGGGATCCGACCGAGCTCACGCTGCGCTTCAGCTTCGCGCTCGTGGTGGCGGGCGAGCCGGGCGGCTCGGCGGGCGAGCAGGCCCACGCCGACCGGATGACCGGCATGTACCGCGCCGCCGTCGCGGCCACGCTCGACGCCGTCCGCAAGATCGCGGCCGGCGCCTCCGTCTGATCCCCCGAGGAGCAGCCATGTCCGACTGGATCACCGACTACTACGCCGACGTCGACGCGCTGCGCCTCGAGCCGTTCGTCGCGCGCCACGCCGACGACGCCGTCGTGATCTTCGGCAACCAGCCCCCGACCGTCGGCATCGCCGCCATCCGCGACGCGTTCGAGGGCTTCTGGGCGATGATCGGCGGGATGCGCCACGAGGTGCACAACCGCTGGGACGAGAACGACGGCAACACCGCGGTCCTCGAGGTCACCACGCACTACACGACCACCGGCGGCGCCCACGTCCCGTTGCCCTGCGTGTCGATCCTCGACCGCAACGCCGAGGGCAAGGTGACCTCGCTGCGCATCCACATCGACCTGGCGCCGCTGTTCGCCGCCATGGCGCAGGAGGCCCAGCCCGTCTCGTGACGGACACCGGCCTCCCGGCCCAGATCGCGCTCGCCGCACGGGTCCTCGCCCGCCACGGCCTCGTCACCGCGTTCGGGCACGTGTCCGCGCGGATCGGTGACCGGGTGCTCGTCACCCCGCCGACCGCGCCCGGCCTCGTCGCCGCCGAGGACCTCGTCACCGTCGACCTCGCCGCCGACGAGCTGCCCGCCGGCGCCGCCCCGGAGACCTGGGCGCACCTCGCCGTCTACCGCGCGCGCCCCGACGTCGCCGCGGTGGCGCGGGCCCAGCCGGAGTCGGCGTTCGCGGCGGCGGCCGTCACCCGGGAGCTGGCGCCGCTGCACGGGCAGGCCGCCTGGCTGGGGCGCCGGGTTCCCGTGCACGAGCCCGCGCGCCTGCTGCGCGACCCCGCGCGTGCCGCCGCGGCCGCGCACACCCTCGCCGACGCCGACGCGGTGCTGCTGCGCGGGAACGGCGCGCTGACCGTCGGGGACACGCCCGGCACCGCGGTGGCGCGGATGTGGCTGCTCGACGCGGCGTGCCGGGTGCACCTCGCGGCGGCCGGCCACCAGCACCGGTCGCTCGACGACGAGGACGTCGACGCCTGGCGTGCGGCCGCGCCGCCCCTGCTCGACCGCCTCTGGCGACACCTCGCCGGTGTGCCGTGACCGGGTTCGTACCCCCGTCCGCCCCACTGTCTGCATACACTCGTCCGGTGTCGATCGGCGAGCTCATCGGTGGACGGGACGGGCTGCGCATCCCCGACCCGCGCCAGACGAGCGTCAGCGTCCACACCTACCTGCGCGACCTGATCATCAGCGGCGACCTGCCGCCCGGCACCCAGCTCAAGCAGGCCGAGCTCGCACGCGTCCTCGCCGTGTCACGGACACCGTTGCGCGAGGCCTTCCGGATGCTGCAGGAGGAAGGGCTCATCTCCGCCGAGCCCAACCAGCGCAGCCGCGTCGTCGGGCTGGACGCCGAGGAGCTCGACTCGCTCTACGCCGCACGCGTGACGCTCGAGGCGCTCGGGGCGCGGCTCACCGCCGGGAAGCTGAGCCGCGAGGAGCTGCGCAGCGCGACCGCGGCGTTCCGCGAGATGGAGCGCACCTACCGCGCCGGCGACATGGCGAGCTGGACCGTCGCGCACCGCAGCTTCCACCGCCTGCTCGTGGGGCGCTGCGGCGCGACCGTGCTGCGCACCATCAACTCCTACGCCCAGCAGAGCGAGCGCTACGTGCGCATCGACCAGAACCAGCACGGCAACGACTTCCCGGCCCGCCAGCAGGAGCACCAGGCGATCCTCGACGCGGTACGTGCCGGCGACGGGGGTGCGGCCGTGATGGCGATGGCGCACCACCTCGCGGGCACGGCCCGGCGCGTGGTGGACGGCCACGCACCGGGCCACGGGACGCCGTGTGTGGACGCGGCGCTGTCCCTGCTGCTCGAGGGAGCTAGTGGTCCCCCCGCGACGGCGCCGGTCGGCAGCGCGACGCAGGAGCGCTGACGAGCCGGACCTCGGAGCGGTCAATGGTCCAAGCTCGGAGGGTCGATCGGGCCCCACTGGTTGACCGTCGCCAGGTCGACCTCCCACGTCCGCGGGTACATGGGGAACTCCTCGTGCCAGGGACGCGGTTCCCAGTAGCCCTTGGCCTCGTCGTGCACGACGTCGATCTGGGTGAACAGCTCGATGACGTTGCCGTCGGGGTCGCGGTGGTAGGTGAACAGGTTGTGGCCCGGTCCGTGGCGCCCGGGACCCCAGTGCAGCCGGTACCGGTTCTGGGCCAGGTGGTCGAGCATCGAGATCAGGTGGTTCGGGTCGCGCATCTCGTAGGCGACGTGGTGCATGCCCGAGTACTTCTGGCTGGCCATGAAGTTGGCCGCGTGGTGGTCGGCGTTGCAGCGCATGAACACGAAGAAGTCGCCGACGGTGTCCGACCAGCGGAACCCGAGGAGGTCCTGGTAGAAGGCCTGCATCGGGCCCAGCTCGGGGGTGTAGGCCGCGACGTGGCCGAGCTTGGTGGGGCGCAGGGGCGTGAAGCCCTGGACGCCGCTGGGGTCCTGCGCGGTGGTCAGGTGCAGGGCGACGCCGGTGAGCGGCTCGTCGAGCACGAGCACGTCGGGGGTGCCCGGGCCGATGTCGCTGCGGCGCTCGGTGACGTAGCCGGCGTCCTTGAGCCGGGCCTCGGCGCTGTCGAGGTCCTCCCAGAGCTCGTACCCGACGACCTGGCGCGCCTTGGCCTCGCCCTTCGTCACGACCACGCAGTGGTGGTCGACGCCCGTGGTGAGGAACGCGCCGTTCCCGTCGCCCTCGACGAGCACGAAGTCCAGGACCTTCGTGTAGTACTCGACGAGCCGCTCGACGTCGGGTGTCTCGAAGCCGACGTAGCCGAGCTTCGAGACGTTCACCGTGCCCATGAGACGTCCTCCCTCTCCTTCACGTGGTTCCGCAGCGCGCCGACGCCGTCGATCTCGGCGACGGTCTCGTCGCCCGCCGCCAGGAAGTCGCCCCGCGGGAAGCCGACGCCCGACGGCGTCCCGGTGGCGATGACGTCGCCCGGCTCGAGGGTCACCGCGCGGCTCGCGGCGGCGATCAGCCGGTCGATCGGGGTGACCATGTCGGTGGTGCTCGAGTCCTGCTTGACGACGCCGTTGACCGTCAGGCGCAGCGCGGTGGCCTGGGGCTCGCCGACCATCCACGACGGCACGATCCCCGGCCCCAGCGGGCAGAAGGTGTCGCCGGCCTTGGCCAGGATCCAGTCGTGGCCGAACGGCGGCGCCACCGCGTCGGCGCGCTCGAGCAGGTCGCGCGAGGAGATGTCGTTGACGACGGTCCAGCCGGCGACGACGTCGAGGGCGTTCTCGACCGGGACGTCGACGCACCGGCGCCCGATGACGGCGGCGAGCTCCACCTCCCAGTCGATCTTCCGGCCGGCGCGGTCGGGCAGCACGATCGCGTCGTCCGGGCCGATGACCGAGGTGGTCGGCGGCTTGAAGAAGAAGTACGGCTCGACGTCGCCGACGGGGCGCTCGACGCCCATCTCGTCGAGGTGGGCGTAGTAGTTGGCGCCCGCGCACAGCACCTTGCGCGGGTAGAGCAGCGGGGCGGCCAGCACCGCGCCGGGCACGGGGTCGAGGCGCTCGGCGTCCAGCCCGCGCAGCGAGGGCGCGAGCGCGTCCCACTCCCCCAGCACCTCGAGCATCGTGCGCCCGGCGAGCTCGTCGGGCGCCCGGCGGATCACGCCGCCGGCGCGGACGCCGACCTCGGCCTTCGACACGTCGCCCTGGTGATGGGTGACGAGCATCCACGGCGGCTCGCGCACGTGTCCTCCTCCTGCTCGGATCTCAGCCGTTGTCGGCGGCCGCGGTCGTCAGCACGATCCGGCCCATGTTGTCGTCGGCCTCGAGGAAGCGGTGCGCGAGCGCGGCCGCCTCGAGCGGGAACGAGCGGTCCACCACCGGGCGGAAGCCCCGCCCGACCTCGGCCCACAGCTCGCGCGCGCTCGCGTCGTTGCCGGTGCGCACGCCGAGGATCCGCTGGTTGAGCGTGTAGAGCCGCGCCAGGTTCAGCGGCACGGTCCCGCCGAGGAACGCCCCGGACGAGACGACGGCGCCCCGCGGGGCGAGGACGTCGGTGGCGCGGGCGAAGATCTCGGGCTCGCCGAGGTCGTCGACGACGACGGCGACGCCGGCCCCGCCGGTCAGGGCGCGGACGTCGTCGGCGAAGGAGTCCGACGTCGGGTCGAGCGCCGCCTCGAGGCCCAGCCCGAGCAGCCGCTCGCGCTTCCAGCTCGCGCGCGAGGTGCCGATGACCCGCGCGCCGAGGTGGCGCGCGAGCTCGGCGGTGGTCGAGCCGAGCGCGGACGCGGCACCGAGGACCAGCACCCAGTCGCCCTCGCGCAGCCCGGCGCGGCGCAGCTGGTTCATCGCGACCGGGCCCGCGAGCGCGACGCCCGCGGCGGTCGCCGGGTCGAGGTCGTCGGGGATCGCCCAGACCGCCGCCGCGGGGACCGCGGTGTACTCGGCGTAGGCGCCCTGCCCGTGCACGCCGGCGATGCGCAGGCGGGGGCACGCCTCCTTGTCGCCCTCGGCGCAGGCGGCGCACTCGCCGCACCCCAGGACCGGCCAGACGGCGACGTGCTGGCCGACGGCGATCCCGCTGACCTCGGCGCCGACGGCGACCACCGTGCCCGCGTGCTCCACGCCCAGGATGTGCGGCAGCTCGGGCTTCACGGGGTGGCGCCCGGCGCGCAGGGACACGTCGAGGAAGCGCCCGACGCACACGGCCGCGACCCGCACCAGGACCTCGCCGGGCCCCGGCTCCGGGGTGGGCACCGTGTCGAGCGCGAGCACGTCGGGCGGGCCGAAGCGGTCGAGGACGACCGCGGACATCGTCGCAGGGACCGTGGACGGGACGCTGGGCCAGACGGCGGGGACGGGACTCGCGGAGAGGGTCGGCATCGACGGGCTCCTTGTCATCAGCCCGCTCATAGTGCACACACTTTGCTGGGGCGCGCAATGCGTTCCCCTGCGCTCAGCCGATCTTGCGGACCTTGTATCGAAAGTGGGTCACGCGGTTCCCCGGCACGACCAGGTACGGGTCGTCGAGCACGACCTCCGGGGCGTCCTCGCCGAAGAACCGCTTGCCGCGTCCGAGCACCACCGGGGCCAGGTCGATCTCCACCTCGTCGATCAGCCCGGCCGCGAGCGCCTGCCCGCCGACGTCGCCCGCGGTGACGGTGACGTCGCCGTCGCCCGCGCGGTCCCTCGCCGCCGCGACCGCCGCCTCGACGCCTTCGGTGACGAACGTGAACGGCGCCGTCCCGTAGTGCGGCCAGTCCGAGGGCACGGAGTGGGTGAGGACGACGACGTGCTCACCGGCCGGCGGGCGGCCCTCCCAGCCGTTGGTGTGGTCGAACAGGTGGCGCCCGATCACCCCCGACCGCGCCTTGCCCCACTGCTCGCGCAGCCAGTCGGCGCTCTCCCGGCCCGTGCGGAACGGGCGCTGCTCGTCCCCGGCGTGGACGTCGGTGTCCCCGGCGGTGAACCAGTCGAAGATGGGGCCCACCGAGTCGTCGGGGCGGGCGATGAACCCGTCGAGCGACATCGTCGCGATCAGCACCACGGCCATGACGGACCTCCTGTTCCTCGTCGGGACACGAAGGTATCGCTCTAGGACCCGTTATTCAACCAATAAGTTGAACAACCGGAGTTCCCGGTCACACGTCCTCGTTTGGTAGACCGGGGTGCGGCACGGTGACGTGTCGAAGCTCAATGGATGAGTGTGCGAGGGGTAGTGCCAGTGGAGTTCCGCCAGTCGAACAAGCTCCGCGACGTCTGTTACGAGATCCGCGGCCCGGTGGTCGAGCAGGCGAACCTGCTGGAGGAGGCGGGACACAGCGTCCTGCGCCTCAACACCGGCAACCCGGCGCTGTTCGACTTCGAGGCGCCGGAGGAGATCGTCCAGGACATGATCCGGATGCTCCCCCAGGCGCACGGCTACACCGACTCGCGCGGTGTCCTGCCCGCGCGGCGCGCCGTCGCCCAGCGCTACCAGGCGCGGGGGCTCGAGGTGGACGTCGACGACGTGTTCCTCGGCAACGGGGTCTCCGAGCTGATCTCGATGGCCGTGCAGGCGCTGGTCGAGGACGGCGACGAGGTGCTCGTCCCCGCGCCCGACTATCCGCTCTGGACCGCCGTCGCGACGCTGGCCGGCGGCAACGCCGTGCACTACCGCTGCGACGAGCAGGCCGACTGGGCGCCCGACCTCGACGACGTCGCCCGGAAGATCACCGACCGCACCAAGGCGCTCGTGATCATCAACCCGAACAACCCGACCGGCGCGGTGTACTCGAAGGAGGTCCTCGAGGGCCTGCTCGACCTCGCCCGCCGGCACGGGCTGATGGTGATGGCCGACGAGATCTACGACCAGGTGCTCTACGACGACGCCGTGCACCACGACGTCGCGTCCCTCGCGCCCGACCTGGTCGTGCTGACGTTCTCGGGGCTGTCGAAGACCCACCGCGTCGCCGGCTTCCGCTCCGGCTGGCTCGTCGTCACCGGCCCCCGCCAGCACGCGCGCGACTACCTCGAGGGCCTCGCGATGCTGGCCTCGATGCGCCTGTGCGCGAACACCCCCGCGCAGTACGCGATCCAGGCGGCGCTCGGCGGGCGCCAGACCATCGGCGAGCTCTGCGCCCCGGGCGGGCGGCTGCGCGAGCAACGGGACCGCGCCTGGGAGAAGCTCAACGCGATCCCCGGCGTCTCGTGCGTGAAGCCCCGCGGCGCCCTGTACGCGTTCCCGCGCCTCGACCCGGACGTCTACCCGATCAAGGACGACGAGCAGTTCGTGCTCGACCTCCTGCGCGAGGAGAAGATCCAGGTCGTGCAGGGCACGGGCTTCAACTGGCCCGACACCGACCACTTCCGCATCCTGACCCTCCCCCACGCGGCGACCCTCGACGACGCGATCACCCGCATCGGCGCGTTCCTGGAGACCTACCGCCAGGACTAGTACGAGCGATGCGGCATCCCTGGCGTGTGACGCCAGGGATGCCACACGCTCGCTGCGCGACACGCCGTCCGCCGCGGCTCGCCGACGCACGGGGTGAGTCAGCGTGGCGGCCACGCCGGCGTTGGACGTCAGGAAACCCGCCACGATCACGAACGGGATGGCGCGCCGCCGAGGTACTGGTTACTGGCTGGTATCGCTCGCCTGGCGAGCGATACCGGCCAGTGTTCGCCGCCGGACCGCGCACTCGCCGGCCACGCCCTGCCCGACGGGGATCACGGGCGCTCCGGTGCACCCCGGCGAGCGCCGCGGGTGCACCACGCCACCCTTGATCACGACAGGCGCCAAGAAAGGGTCCGCCCAGCATGATCCTGGGGGCTTTCCTGACGCTCAACGTCAGCGTGGCCGCCACGCTGGAACACCCGGCGAGCCTCAGGAGGCCGTGCGGGCGGGGACGACGAGGCGGTGGTCCGGGGTGAACAGGCGCCGGACGACGCCCAGGGACACGACGGTCGTGGTCGTGGCCGCCGCGGCGAGCACGAGGAACATCACGACCGCCTGCACGAGCACCGCCGACACCGGGTCCACGCCCGCCAGGATCAGCCCCGTCATCGCGCCGGGCAGGAACACCAGGCCGGTGGCCTTCGTGGTCTCGATCTGCGGGGTGAGCGCCGAGCGCAGCGCCGCGCGCAGGTAGATCCGCGACGCCTGGGACGAGGGCTGGCCCAGCGCCAGGCGCGCCTCGACCTCGGCGCGCTTGTCGCGCAGCTCCTCGATGAGACGCCGGCCGACGAGCACGGTCGCGGTCATCGCGTTGCCGATGATCAGCCCGGCGATCGGCACCAGCGTGCGCGAGCTCAGCGGCATCACCCCGAGCCCGAAGATCACGAGCATCGTCACCGCGCTCGCCGCCAGGAACGACACCGAGGCGATCGGCAGCAGGCGCGGGACCTCCGGCGCGCGCTGCCGGGCCGTCCACCCGGCGTACGCGATCATGCCGGCCACCCACAGCCACGACCACCACAGCGACCGCTCGGGCGCGAGCAGCAGCACGAGCACGCCGCCGACGAGCAGGAGCTGGACGAGCGCCCGGAACGCGGCCCAGAGGATCGAGAGCTCCAGGCCCAGCCGCCAGGCGAGCGAGACGCCGGCCGCGACGCCGACGAGCAGCAGGGAGACGGCGAGGCCGGGCAGGCTGACGGTCACGCGAGCACCCGCCCGTCCTCGACCCGCAGGACGCGGTCGGCGACGCGCTCCACCTGTGCCTCGTGGTGGCCCACCCAGACGACGGTGAGGCCGTCGCGGGCCAGCTCGAGCACCGAGCGCTCGAACGCCCTGCGCGGCTCCTCGTCGAGCGCCGAGGTCGGCTCGTCGAGCAGTACCGCCTCCGGCTCGGTGATCAGCGTGCGCGCCAGGCACATCCGCTGGAGCTCGCCGCCGGACAGGGTGTCGGCGTCACGGTCCAGGAGCGAGGCGTCCAGCGAGACCCGCTCCAGCACCCGGCGCACGGCCTCGTCGTCGGCGGCGGGCGCGGCCACCGCGAGGTTGTCGCGCACGGTCCCGGCGAACGGAGTCGCCCGCTGGAAGACCATGCCCACGCGGCGGCGCAGGGCGAGCACGTCGAGGTCGTCGAGCGGGGTGCCGCCGTAGGACACCGACCCGGAGTCGGGGACGTCGAGGCGGTCGAGCAGGCGCAGCAGCGACGTCTTGCCCGCCCCGGACGGACCCCAGAGCACCGTGATGCCGTCGGACGGGATGTCGGCGTCGACGCCGTCGAGCACGGTGTGGTCGCCCCGCCGGACGACGACATCGCGCAGGGAGAAGCCGTGATCGGTCACGGCGCACGGGGTTCCCGACACCGGTGGCCCACACGCGAACGGCGTGTGACGCACCGTTCTATCAGGTACCGTTAGTACCTGATACCGACGACGAGGAGGACCCCCATGCTCGGCGACATCGCCGGAACCGCGCCCCTGCGCGAGGCCCTGGAGACCACGAACACCCTGCTCGAGCAGGTGCTCGACGAGCTGCGGCGGGTGAACGCCGACGGGCTCGTCACCGTGGCGCAGGAGCTGCGCGCCGTCCGGGACGCGCTGCCCGCCCCGGAGCCGCGCTGAGTCGGTTGCGCCCGACCGCTCCGCGGAGAAGAAGTTTCGGCCCCTCCCCCTCGGGGACCCGCGACGTGGCGCGACACCCCGCGCCCCGTCGTGAAGGGACACCGCGGTGAGCGCACTCCTGTTCGGCTCGATCAGCAGCATCGCCGACACCTCCGAGATCCAGCGGGCCGCCTTCAACGAGGCCTTCGCCGAGCACGGGCTGGACTGGCACTGGGACCGTGACGACTACCGCTCGCGCCTCGACCGCGCCGGCGGCGAGCAGCGGATCGCCGACGAGGCCCGCGACAAGGGGCAGGACGTCGACGCCGCCGCGGTCCACGCCACCAAGTCGCGGATCTTCCGCGAGAAGCTGCGCGCCGATGGCGCCGCCCCGCGCGACGGGGTCCTCGACACCCTGGGCGCGGCCAAGAGCCAGGGCTGGAAGGTCGGCTTCGTGACGACGACCTCGCGCGACAACGTCCTCGCGGTGATCGACGCCCTCGGCCCCGCCGTCGGGCCCGACGACTTCGACGTCGTCGTCGCCACCGACCAGGTCGACACGCCCAAGCCCGACCCCGCCGCCTACACCTTCGCGCTGACGGCGCTCGGCGAGGACGCCGGGTCCGCCGTCGCGATCGAGGACAACCCCGACGGCGTGCGCGCCGCGGCCGCCGCGGGCGTCACCTGCCTCGCGTTCCCCAACGAGAACACCGTCACCACGGACTTCCCCGGCGCCACCCGGCGGGTCGACCGCCTCGCCGTCGAGGACATCACCGCCGCCGCCTGACACCAGGCCCCAGTCACACCACCAGACCGTCGGCACCGCCGGCGGTCCGACGCCGCGCGCCCGGACGGAGTGCCATGACCGCCGAACCCACCCTCACCGCCACCGACACGGCCTTCCACGTCGAGGGCTATCAGAAGATCGACTACTCGCTCGTCATCACCGACGGCGTCTTCGCCCCGGAGAACACCGCGCTGGCCGACGCCTACCGGCCCTACGGGCGCTGCCTCGCGGTGGTCGACGCGACCGTCGCCGAGCTGCACGGCGACGCCATGCGCGCCTACTTCGACCACCACGGGCTCGACCTCACCGTCTTCCCGATCGCGATCGACGAGGGCGACAAGACGATGCGCACCGCCGAGCGCATCATCGACGCGTTCGGCGACTTCGGGCTGATCCGCACCGAGCCCGTGCTCGTCGTCGGCGGCGGGCTGACCACCGACGTCGCCGGGTTCGCGTGCTCGATCTTCCGGCGCGCCACCAACTACATCCGCATCCCGACCACGCTGATCGGGCTCGTCGACGCCAGCGTCGCGATCAAGGTCGCGGTCAACCACGGCAAGGCGAAGAACCGCCTCGGCGCCTTCCACGCCTCCCAGCAGGTGTTCCTCGACTTCTCGTTCCTCGCGACCCTGCCCACCGAGCAGGTGCGCAACGGGATGGCCGAGCTCATCAAGATCGCCGTTGTCGGCAACGAGGGCATCTTCGAGCTGCTCGAGAAGTACGGCGAGGAGCTGCTGGAGACCCGGTTCGGGCACAGGGACGGCTCCCCCGAGCTGCGCGAGGTGACCGACCGGCTCACCTGGGACGCGATCGAGACGATGCTGCGCCTCGAGGTGCCCAACCTCCAGGAGCTCGACCTCGACCGCGTCATCGCCTTCGGGCACACCTGGAGCCCGACCCTCGAGCTGTCCGCCGACGAGCCGTTCTTCCACGGCCACGCGATCAGCGTCGACATGGCGCTCTCGACGACGCTCGCCCAGCGCCGCGGCTACATCACCGCGGCGGCGCGCGACCGCGTCCTCGGGCTCATGAGCCGCCTCGGTCTCTCGCTGGACAGCCCGTACCTGACGCCCGAGCTGCTGGCCCGCGCCACCGACTCGATCCTGCAGACCCGCGACGGCCTGCTGCGCGCCGCGGTACCGCGGCCGATCGGGACCTGCTTCTTCGTCAACGACCTGGACGCCGCCGAGCTCACCGACGCCCTGGCCGCGCACCGCGAGGTCTGCGCCGCGCTCCCCCGCGCCGGTGAGGGCGTCGAGGTGTTCCGCCGGTGAGCGCCCGCCCGGTCACGCCGGTCGGGATCCTCGCCGCCACCCTGGACCGGGTCGCCGACGGGCTCGACGGCGTCGCGGACCTGCCCGACGGCGTCCGCGACGAGCTGGACCGCGCCCGCACGCTGGCCGGCGGGCTCGATCCCTACCTCGAGCACTGCACGACCCCGGAGTCGCCGGCGCTGGCCGCACTGGCGGCCGCGACCCGCGAGCACGACTGGTCCGCACGCGACGACGCGGCGGTGTTCCTCGAGCAGGAGATGCTCTCCGGGCACGTCGAGGGCCAGGCGCTGAAGATGCTGGTCGCGGCCACCCGGGCCCGCCGGGTGCTCGAGATCGGGCTGTTCACCGGCTACTCCGCGCTGGCCATGGCCGAGGCGCTGCCCGAGGGCGGGCGGCTGCTCGCGTGCGAGCTCGACGCCGAGGTCGCGGCCGCGGCGTGCCGGTCGTTCGCCGCCTCGCCGGCCGGCGCGCGCATCACCGTCGAGGTCGGCCCCGCCGCCCAGACGCTCACCGCGCTCGCCGACGCCGGCGAGCAGTTCGACCTCGTCTTCGTCGACGCCGACAAGGCCGGCTACGCGGGCTACCTCGAGACCCTGCTCGACGGCGGGCTGCTCGCCCCGCACGGCCTGGTCTGCGTCGACAACACGCTGATGCAGGGCGAGCCGTGGCGGGGCGACGGCGCGACCGCCAACGGGGAGGCGATCACCGCCTTCAACGAGACCGTCGCCGCCGACCCGCGCGTCGAGCAGGTGCTGCTGCCCCTGCGCGACGGCCTGACCCTGATCCGCCGTGCCTAGAGGAGGTCCCCGAGTGCACACGACCCCGCAGACCCCGATCGGTGTCGAGGTAACCGGCCTCGATCTCCGGGACGGCCTCGACGACGACCAGGTCACCGAGCTCCGCGCGCTGCTCGGCGAGCACGGCGTCGCCGTCATCCCCGGCCAGGACGGCCTCGACGACGACGGCTTCGCGGCGTTCCTCGCCCGCTTCGGCGAGATCACCTTCACCACCGGCGAGACCCCGGTCGAGGGCCGGGACGACCTCAACGTCGTCAGCAACGTCGGGCGCACGACGCCGCCGCGCAGCGTGTTCCACGTCGACACCAGCTACGTCGCCCACCCGCCGACGTACACGGCGCTGCGGGCGGTGACGATCCCGGAGTCGGGCGGCGAGACGCTGTTCACCAACGAGTACCGCGCCTACGAGACGCTGCCCGGCGACATCCGCAGCCACCTCGCCGGCCGCACGGTCACGCACGTGGTCAGCGGGCTGGCGCCCGAGGACGCGGGCCCCGAGACCAGCGCGGAGCACCCGGTGTTCCGCCGCCACCCGGTGTCCGGCCGCACGTCGCTGTACCTCTCGACCCCGGAGCGCTGCGTGGAGATCAGCGGCATGGACCGCGGGGCGTCGCGGCAGACGATCGGCTACCTCTACGACCACTCGACCACCGAGGACAACACGTTCCGCCACGCCTGGTCGCCGGGTGACGTCGTCATCTGGGACAACGGCTGCGTCCTGCACCGCGCCGACCACGGCGCCGTGTCGGGCGGCCGGGTGATGCACCGCGGGATGGTCACGGCTCCGTGATCACGAACCGCCTCAAGACCCTCGGCGCGCTCGCCCTGCTCACCGTCCCGCTGCCGGCGACGCTCGCGGTGACGGCGGCGGCGCTGGTGCGCTCGCTGCTGGTGCGGCCGTCCCGGACGGAGGCCGACGAGCCCCGCACCGTCCTCGTCAGCGGCGGCAAGATGACCAAGGCGCTCGCACTCGCGCGGGCGTTCCACGCCGCCGGGCACCGCGTGGTGCTGGTCGAGTCGGCGAAGTACCGCCTCACCGGGCACCGGTTCTCCCGCGCCGTCGCCGCGTTCCACGTCGTCCCCGAGCCGGGTGCGCCGGGTTACGTCGAGGCGCTGCGCGACGTGGTCGTCGCCGAGGGCGTCGACGTGTGGGTGCCGGTGTGCAGCCCCGCCGCGAGCCGGTACGACGCGCTGGCCAAGCCGGTGATCGCCGAGTTCTGCGAGGTCCTGCACCCCGATCCGCAGGTGCTTCGCCTCCTCGACGACAAGGACCGCTTCGCCGAGGCCGCGGACACGCTCGGGCTGCCGGTGCCCGACACCCACCGCGTCACGGCCCCGCAGCAGGTCGAGGAGTTCGACTTCGACGCGCACCCCGGGCCGTGGATCCTCAAGAGCGTCCCGTACGACCCGGTCGCGCGCCTCGATCTCACGACGCTGCCCCGGCCGACCGCCACGGCCACCGCCGAGCTCGCCCGCGCGAAGCCGATGTCGGACGACGCCCCGTGGATCCTCCAGGAGCTGGTGCCGGGCCAGGAGTACTGCACGCACGCGACCGTGCGGAACGGGCGCGTGCAGGTCTGGGCCTGCTGCGAGTCGTCGGCGTTCCAGCTCAACTACGCGATGGTCGACAAGCCGGAGATCGAGGAGTGGGTGCGCCGGTTCGTCGGCGCGCTGCGCGTGACGGGGCAGGTGTCGTTCGACTTCATCGAGACCGAGGACGGCCGTCTCGTCGCGCTCGAGTGCAACCCGCGCACGCACTCGGCGATCACGATGTTCCACCGCGACGGTGCCGCCCTCGCCCGCGCCTACCTCGACGACGTCGACGGACCCCCGCTGACGCCGAGCGCCGACAGCCGCCCGACGTACTGGCTGTACCAGGAGCTGTGGCGGATGGTCTCGCGGCCGTCGACGGTCCCCGAGCGCCTGCGGGTGCTGCGCGACGGCACCGACGCCGTCTTCGACCGCGACGACCCGCTGCCGTTCCTGCTGCTGCACCACCTGCAGATCCCGTCGCTGCTGCTGCGCAGCCTGGTCACCGGACGGCCCTGGATCCGCGTCGACGTCAACATCGGCAAGCTCGTCGAGCCGGCGGGCGACTGATGCTGCGCGTCCTGCACCTCGCCGGATCGGCGGTGAGCGACTTCCACGCCGACCTCTCGCTGACCTACGCCCGCGGCTGCCTCGCCGCGATGGGCGATGCCTACGAGTCCCACCCGGCCCACGTCTCCCCCGACGGGCGCTGGCGCTTCCCGGCGTCGTTCGACCCCGACGTCATCGCCGCCGCGCCGGCGCTCGACCCCCCGGACGCCCTGGCCCACCTCGGCCGGCTCGGGCTCGACGTGGTGCTCCCGCAGATGTTCTGCCTGCCCGGCATGACGTCCTACCGCTCGCTGTTCGACGTCCTCGGCGTGCCCGTCGTGGGCAACACCGGCGAGGTCATGGCGATCGGCGCGCGCAAGGCCGCGGCGAAGGCGATGGTCGCGGCGGCCGGGGTCGACGTCCCGGCCGGCGAGGTGCTGCGTCCCGGGGAGCGGCCGACCGTGTCGCCGCCCGCCGTCGTGAAGCCGGAGGACGCCGACAACTCGCTCGGCGTGACGCTGGTGCGGGAGGCCGCGGAGTTCGACGCCGCCCTCGAGGCGGCCTTCGCCCACGCCGGGCGCGTGATCGTCGAGGAGTTCGTGCCGCTCGGCCGCGAGGTGCGCTGCGGGCTGATCGAGCGGGCCACCACATCCGGCAGCGAGCTCGTCGGGCTGCCGCTCGAGGAGTACCTGCTCGACGACGCCACCCACCCCGTGCGCGGATACGCCGACAAGCTCGCGCCCGGCGACGGCGGCCTGACGCTGGTGGCCAAGGACAACCCGGACGTCGTGATCGTCGACCGGGACGACCCGCTGACCGAGCGGGTGTGGGAGGTGGCGCGGCGCGCCCATCGCGCGCTCGGCTGCCGCGACTACTCGCTGTTCGACCTGCGCATCGACCCCGCGGGACGCCCGGTGTTCCTCGAGGCGAGCCTCTACTGCTCGTTCTCGCCGGCGAGCGTGCTCGCGGTGATGGCGCGGGCCGGCGGCATCGGGCTCGACGAGCTGCTGGCGACCGCGATCACCAGTGCCATGGGCGCACGACCTCGTCGGACCACGCCGCCAGCAGCGGCTCGTCGTGGCTGACGGTCAGCACGCCGAGCCCCCGCTCGACCTCCCGGCCGATCACCGACACCAGGGCCGCCGTGGTGGACGCGTCGAGCATCGCGGTCATCTCGTCGCAGAGCAGGTACGCCGGACGGGGGGCCAGCGCCCGGGCCACGCAGGCGCGCTGGAGCTGCCCGTCGGAGACCTCGTGCGGGCGGCGGCTCCGCAGCTCGCGGGTGAGCCCGACGCGCTCGGCGAGGTCGTCGGTGCGGTCGCGCAGGACGCCCGCGTCGCGCTCGCCGGCGGCGCGCAGCGGCTCGACGACCAGCTCGTCGAGCGTCAGGCGCGGGTCCGCGGCGGCGCGCGGCTGCTGGAAGACGACGCCGAGGCGCCGGCGCAGTGACGCCGGCGCGCCGAACCGCACCCGCGGCGTCGTCGCGCCGTCGACCGCGACGTGCCCGGACCACGGCTGGTGCAGCAGGGCGAGCATCCGCACGAGGGTCGACTTGCCGCAGCCGCTCGGGCCCGCGACGCCGACGACCCGCCCGCGCGGCACGGTGATGTCGAGGTCGCGCACCACGGCGTGCCCGCGGCGCCAGCCGCCGGTCAGCGTGCGCCCGTCGAGGCTCACGACGCCACACACCCCACGGCGCGGTCCCCGAACGCCACCAGCCGCGGGTCGTCGGTGCAGGTCTGCGCGTGCGCGGGGCTGCGCGGGCGGAACGGGCAGCCGTCCGGGAGCGCCGAGAGCTCGGGCGGGTGGCCCGGGATCGGGGTGAAGCCCTCCCCGGGCAGCGCGGCGAGCAGGCCCGCGGTGTAGGAGTGCCACGGGTCGGCGAGCACGTCGGCGACCGGGCCGGTCTCCAGCAGCCGCGACGCGTACATCACCGCGAGGTCGTCGGCGGCCCGGCGGGCGGCGCGCAGGTCGTGGGTGATGACGAGGACCGCGCGGCCCTCGTGGGCGGTCGCGGCGAGCAGGTCCATCGTGTGGTCGACGAGCGGGCGGTCGAGGCCCGCGGTCGGCTCGTCGGCGAGCAGCACCGGCGGGTCGCCGGCGAGCGCCGCGGCCAGCCCGACGCGCTGCGCGGTGCCGCCCGAGAGCTCGTGGGGGTAGAGGTCGAGCGCCGCCGTCGGCAGCTGCACGCGCTCGGCGAGCTCGCCGACGTCGACCCCGGAGCCCAGGTGCTGCACGGTCTCCCGCAGCTGCGCGCCGACCGTCCGCGTCGGCGTGAGGTA
This sequence comes from Actinomycetospora flava, assembly GCF_037400335.1. Classification (NCBI taxonomy): domain Bacteria; kingdom Bacillati; phylum Actinomycetota; class Actinomycetes; order Pseudonocardiales; family Pseudonocardiaceae; genus Actinomycetospora; species Actinomycetospora flava. The sequence continues at coordinate 28,700 of NZ_JBBEGM010000016.1, read as the reverse complement.
GCTGCCCGCCGACTGCCCGACCAGCCCGATCAGCCGCCCCCGCACCCGCTCGCGCAGGGTCCGCTCGTCGGCGTCGAGGAGGTCGAGGTCGCCGATCGCCGGGTCGAGCTCCGCTCCGCTCCGTCTCACGACGTGGGCGCTGCCGCGCACCTCCGCGGTCGACGGCAGCAGCCCCGTCAGCGCCTCGGTGAGCACCGACTTCCCGCACCCCGACTCCCCCACCAGTGCGAGCAGGCGCCCGGGCCGCAGGTCCAGGTCGACGTCGCTGACCGCCCGCACGTAGCGCGGTGAGCGGCGCCCGAGCCGGAAGCGCACGTCGAGGCCGCGGACCTCCAGGTCGGTCACAGCGCCAGCTCCGAGCGTCGCCGCGGCAGCGTGCGGTCGCGCCACCACGCCGCGATCCCCGCCACGGCGAGCGTCGTCGCCGCGAGCAGCGCCGAGGGGAACACCACGATCCACCAGCTCCCGAGCAGGACGGCCTGGCGGCCCTCGGCGAGGATGTTGCCGATGCTGGCCAGGTGGGGCGGCAGGCCGAGCCCGAGGAAGCTCAGCGCGGTCTCGTGCCACACGGCGTGCGGCAGGATCAGCACCGCCGAGAGCACCGCGGGCGGCACCACGGCGGGCAGCAGGTGGCGGCGCAGCACGCGCCACCGCGACGCCCCGCCGCTCACGGCCGCGTCGACGAACGGCCGCTCCCGCAGCGACAGCACCTCGGAGCGCACGACCCGGGCCACCGTCGTCCAGTGCGTCAGGCCGATCGAGGCGATCACCGCGAGCACGCTGCCCCGGTAGAGCGCGACGATGACGATGCCGAGCATGAGGTGCGGGACGGCGTTGACCCCGTCGACGAAGCGCATGAGCACGCGGTCGATCCAGCCCCCGAGCAGCCCGGACGCCGCCCCGAACAGGGTGCCGATCACCGTCGCGATCACCGCGCACGACGCCGCGACGAGCAGCGAGATGCCGAGGCCCTTGAACGCGCGCAGGGCGACGTCGCGCCCGACGCCGTCGGTGCCGAACGGGTGCGCGAGCGAGGGCGGCTGCCGGACCGCCGTGTAGTCGATGACGCCCTCGTCGAGGCCGCCGATCCAGGGGATCAGCACCGCGGCGAGGGTCAGGGCGACGAGTCCCCCGACGCCCCAGACCAGCCGCGCGCGGCCCCGCCAGAGCGAGCGCGTCCCGCGGACCGAGCCGGGGCGACGGCGGCCGGCCGAGCGCCACGGACTGTCGCTCCTCGGTCGGGTGTCCAGCTCAACCATCCGCGCTCACCCTCGGGTCCAGGAGCAGCACAGCCACGTCGGCGATCAGCGCGCCGGCGAGCACCGCGACGGTGGTCAGCAGGGTCAGGGCCGCGAGCAGCGGGAAGTCGACGGCGAGCGCCGCGGTGACGATCGCCGCGGCGATCCCCGGCCACGAGAACACCGTCTCCACCAGCACCGCGCCCGTCACGAGCTCGGGCAGCCGGTTGCCGAGCACGGTGACGAACGGCAGCAGCGCGGTCGGCAGGGCGTGGCGCAGGACGACGACCCGCTCGGGCAGGCCGCGCGCCCGGGCGCCGAGCACGTGGTCCTCGTCGAGTGCGGAGATCAGCGACGAGCGCGCGTGCAGCACCAGCCACGGCGTCTGCGACAGCCCGAGCACCATCGCCGGCAGGACGATGTGCCGCGCGACCTGGTCGAACGACACCGGCGCGCCCGCGTCGGTCAGCCCGGCGACCGGCAGCACCGGCCACGCGACGGCGAACACCGCGATCGCGGCGAGCGCGAGGACGAACGGCGGCAGGCCCTCCAGGGTGTGGCCGAGTGCGGTGATCGCCCGGTCGACCCAGCCGCCCTGGCGCCACGCCGCGACCACCGCCGCGGTCAGCGACAGCACCACGCTGACCAGCAGGCCGACCGACACCAGCAGCAGCGTCCACGGCAGCCGCTGCGCGATCACCGTGGCCACGGGCTGGCGGAACGACAGGCTCTGCCCGAGATCGCCCGAGAGCAGGCCGCCGACCCAGCGCTCGAACTGCTCCCACACGGGGACGTCCAGCCCGAGCTGGGCGCGGGCGTTGGCGATGTCGGCGCCGGACGCGGAGAAGATGCCGGCCCCGAAGTACTGGTAGATCGGGTCGAACGGCGACACCGCGGCCAGCACGAACACCGCGATCGCCACGAGCACGACCACCGGCACGGCCACCAGGAGCCGCCAGGCGACCAGCTTCGCGACCTCGCGGCCGCGGTGGCGCGCAGGAGCGAGGACCGTCACGAGCGAGGTGTCCAGTCCTCGACGTTCCACCACGGCCCCCACGTCGTGCCGTGCGTGTGGGGCTCGACGACGGGCTGGTAGCCGTCGAAGCGGTCGCGGGTGAGGTAGCTGTGGCCGAGGAAGGTCAGGAACACCATGCCCGGGTCGGCGGCGTACGCGGTCTGGAAGCGGCGCAGCTCGGCGGCGCGGCTCGCGCGGTCGGGCGCGCGCTGGGCGGCGTCGAGGGCGGCGTCGACCTCGGCGTTCCGGTACGAGCCCGGGTTGTTGTAGCCGTCGGCGGCGTTCGACGAGTGCAGCAGCAGCCACGACTTGAACGCGGTGTCGAACGGGTTGCCGCCGCCGAGGACGACGGCGTCGGTGCCCATCCGGGGGTCGATCGCGTCCCACCCGAGGCCCTCGAGGCGGACGTCGACGCCGATCGCCCGCGCGTCCGACGCGAAGGCCTGCGCGAGGTCACGGCGCACCGTGTCGCTCGCGTTGTACATCAGCGTGAACCGCGCCGGCAGGTCGCCGCGGACCCGCACGCCGTCCGGACCGCGGACCCAGCCCGCGGCGTCGAGCATCGCGTTCGCGGCCGCCGGGTCGTAGGCGAACTGCGCGCTCGGCTCGACCTCCTCGGGCAGCACCTCGGGGATCGGCGTCGACGCGGGCCAGCCCTGGCCCGCGAGCAGGGCGTCGATCATGCCCTGGCGGTTGACCGCGCGGTTGAGCGCCTGGCGGATCGTCAGGTCGGCGGTGACCGGGTTCGCGAACGGCAGCGAGATCGTGCGGTAGTCCGCGCTGCTGTGCTCGCGCAGCGCCATCCCCTGCGCGGAGACCTGCTCGGCGATGCCGCGGGCGAGCGAGGGCGGGAGCACCGTGCCGTCGAACTCGCCGGTCGCGGTGCGCTGGGCGCGGGTGTTGTCGTCCTCGGCCATGACGATGGTGATGCGCCGGACCGCGGGGGCGCCGCCGTGGTACCGCTCGTTGGCGTCGAGGATCATCGACGAGCCCTGCCGCCACTCGGTCATCCGGTAAGGCCCGGTGCCGACGGGCCGGGTGCCCAGCGTCAGGTCCGACGCCGGGCCGGGCGTCGCCAGCGCCTCCGAGGGCACGATCGGCAGCGTCAGCCGGCCCGGGAACAGCAGGAACGGGTAGGTCAGGTCGAAGCGCACGGTGCTCGCGTCGACCGCGGTGACGCCGCGCAGCATCGGGAAGCCGGAGCTCACGGTGGCCGCCCGCGACGGGTCGAGCACCGCGGTGTAGGTCGCGACGACGTCCTGCGCGTCGAACGGCGTGCCGTCGTGGAAGGTGACGCCCGGGCGCAGCGGCACCGTCCAGGACAGCCCGTCGGGTGAGGCGGTGGGGACGCTCGCGGCCAGGTTCGGCTGCGGGGCGCGGTCGGCGTCGAAGGAGATCAGCCCGTCGTAGATCTTCGACGCGCCCTCCTCGCCGTAGCCCATGAGCGGGTTGAGGTCGTCGGGCTCGTAGCCGTCGGCGAGCACCATCGCCGCCGGGTCGGCGCCGGGCGCGGGGCCGGTGGTGGGTGCGGAGCAGGAGGCGGCGGCGACGCCCGCCGCCGCGAGCAGCGCGACGGCGACGAACCGGACACGGGTCACGGCGGGCGACAGTAGGCATCACCCACCACACATGGCAACGGCTTGTGATTCGTTGCTGCATCAGATATGCAGCAGTGGTTCGCCGGTAGGTTGGCGGCTCGTGACCGCCCGCTTCGACGACCTGCGCGCCCGGACCGCGCTGGCGTTCCCGGAGCCGGACGAGGTGCTGGTCGCGGCCACGCACGACGAGGTCCGCGGGGTGCTCGAGCGCCTCGACACCGCGACCGCCGCCGGCCGCTGGGCGTTCGGGTTCGTGGCCCACGAGGCGGGCGCCGGCCTCGATCCCGCCCTCCCCCGCGTCGACCCGCCGGCCGGGGTGCCGCTCGCGTGGTTCGGGCTGTCCGGCGCACCGGCGCGCGTCCCGCCGGTGACCCCGCCGGACCCGTGGCCGGTCACCGGACCCTGGCGTCCCGACGCGGACGCCCGCGGGCACCGGGACGCCGTCGCCGCCGTCCGCGCCCGCATCGCCGCCGGCGAGACCTACCAGGCGAACCTCACCACCACCCTGCGCGGACCGGCGCCCGCCGACCCGCACGCGACCTACGCCGCCATGGCCACCGCGCAGGGCGGCGCCTTCAACGCCCTGCTCGACCTCGGCGACCTGGTGGTCGCGAGCGCGAGCCCGGAGCTGTTCGTCGAGCGCGACGGCGACGAGCTGCGGATGCGCCCGATGAAGGGGACGGCGACACGCGCGCCGACGACGTCCGAGGACCTCGCCGTGAGGGACCGCCTGCGGGGCGACCCCAAGGAGCGCGCCGAGAACGTCATGATCGTCGACCTGGTCCGCAACGACCTCGGGCGCGTCGCCGCCACCGGGACCGTGCAGGTCACCGACCTCTGCACCCCCGAGCGCTACGGCACCGTCTGGCAGCTGACGTCCGGGGTCACGGCCCGCGCCGCGCCCGGCGTCGGCTGGGCGGAGACGTTCGCGGCGCTCTTCCCGTGCGGCTCGGTCACCGGGGCACCGAAGCGCCGCTCCATGGAGATCCTCACCGACCTCGAGGGCGGGCCGCGCGGGGTGTACTGCGGCGCGATCGGCTGGGTGGGGCCGACGTCGGGGCGCTTCTCGGTGGCCATCCGCACCCTCGTCGCCGACCGCCGCACCGGCGCGGCGTCCTTCGGTACCGGCAGCGGCATCACCTGGGGCTCCGACCCCGCGGCCGAGCACGCCGAGCTCCGGGCCAAGGCGCGCGTGCTGGGGCGGCGCACCCGGCCCGCCGGCCTGCTCGAGACGTTCGCCCTCGTCGACGGCCGGTGCCGCCACCTCGACCGGCACCTCGCGCGGCTGCGCGACTCGGCGGCGTACTTCGACATCCCGGTGGACGAGCGCTCCTGGCGCGCGGCCCTCGACGACGTGCTGCGGGACCGCCGCGACCCCGCCCGTGTCCGCCTGCGCCTCGCCGCCGACGGCGCCGTCGACATCACCCTCGCACCGCTGCCCCCGGCCCGATCCGGCCCGGTGCGCCTCGCCCTCGACGACGTGCCGATCGACCCCGCCGACCCGGCCCGGCACCACAAGGTCGTCCACCGCGAGCCCTACGACGACGCCCGCGCCCGCCACCCCGGCGCCGACGACGTCGTGCTCGTCAACACCCGCGGCGAGGTCGTCGAGACGACGGTCGCCTCGCTCGCGGTGCTCCTCGACGGCACGTGGTGCACGCCGCCGCTCGCGGCCGGTGCGCTGCCCGGCGTCGAGCGCGCGGTGCGGGTCGAACGGGGCGAGCTGACCGAGCGCACGCTGCGTCCGGAGGACCTCGAGCGCGCGGACGGGCTCGCCGTCGTGAGCTCGCTGCGCGGGTGGCGGGACGCGGTGCTTGACCATGCCGCGACGGCACGGTGTCCACTCGGGGCATGACCGGCCCCGAGTCCCTCACCGACGCCGACTACGCCCGCGCCGAGCAGATGCTCGCGCCCTACCGGGCCCGCCGGGTGCCCACGGTGACGCCGCAGTGGATCGGCGACGGCGAGCGCTTCTGGTACGCCGCCGCGGGCCGCCATGTGCTCGTCGACCCGGGCAAGGGCGAGCGCACCGAGCTGTTCGACCACGAGCGGGTCGCCGCCGCGCTGTCGCGGGAGACGGGCACGGCGGTCGAGGCCGGCGCGCTCCCGCTGGTCTCGCCGGAGGTCGACGACGACACAATTCGGTTCACCGCGCTCGGACAGCGGTACCGGTGGGCCGACGGGGCGCTGACCCGCATCGACGAGACCCCACCGCTGCCGAACGAGACCGTCTCGCCCGACGGGCGCTGGATCGCCTTCGGGCGCGACGGCAACATCTGGGTGCGCTCGCGCGACGGCGGCGAGGAGTTCGCGCTCACCGACGACGCCGAGCCCGGCCTCGCCTACGGCGCCGCGAACGCCTCGATGAGCCTGACCGTGCTGCTGCGCTCGTTCGGGACGGGCCCGTTCGTCTACCTGGTCTGGTCGCCGGACTCGACGCGGCTCCTGGTGCACCGACTCGACGAGCGCGGGCTCCCCGAGCAGGTGCTCGTCGAGTCCGTGCCGCCCGGCGGCGGGCGACCGGTCGAGCACCGGCTGTCCTACCCGATGCCCGACGACGAGGCGCACCCGACGCTGACGTGGCACGTCCTCGACGTCGCCGCCCGCACGAAGGTCGACGGGCAGGACCCGCCGGAGCCCGCGGTGCACGGCACCGCGTTCGTCTACGCGTGGTGGTCGGCCGACGGCGACCTCGTCCACTACCTCCGGCAGTCCCGCGACGCGAGGACCCTGCACCTGCGCCGTCTCGACCCCGCGACCGGGGCGACGACGACGCTGCTCACCGAGACCGGCGCGACCCGCGTCGACGCCACCCCGCAGCTCGGGGAGCCGACGATGACCCACGTGCTCGGCACCGGGGAGATCCTCTGGTGGTCGCAGCGCGACGGGTGGGGGCACCTGTGGCTGTACTCCGCGGACGGCGGGGAGGCCACCCAGGTCACGTCCGGGCAGTGGCCGGTCCGCGCCGTGCTGCGGGTCGACGAGGAGCGCCGGCTGGTGTGGTTCCTCGCGGGCGGCCAGCGAGACGACCCGTACGTCCGGCAGATCGCGCGGATCGGCCTCGACGGCTCCGGATTCACGCTGCTCACCGACGACGACCTCGACCACGACACCGCCGCCCCGCCCGGCGGCGGATACCTCGTCGACCGGGCCTCCTCCCCCGCCCTGCCGCCGCAGGTGCGGGTGCTCGACGAGGACGGCGAGGTGCTGGTCGAGCTCGAGGCGCCCGGCACCGACGCGCTGCGCGCCGAGGGCTGGACCCCGCCCGAGCGGTTCCGCGCCACCGCCGCCGACGGGCGCACCCCGGTCTACGGCCTGTTCTGGCGCCCGCACGGCCTGGACGTCCGGGACCCGCAGGGCCGCCACCCGGTGATCGACCACGTCTATCCCGGCCCGCAGAACCACCGCGCGCTCCCGGCGTTCGACTCCCCGCACCAGGGCGAGCCGGAGGCGCTGGCGGCGCTCGGCTTCGCCGTCGTCGCGATCGACGGGCGGGGCACGGCCGGGCGCAGCAAGGCCTTCCACGACCACTCCTACGGCGACCTCGGCAACGCCGGCTCGCTCGACGACCACGTCGCCGTGATCCGCGAGCTGGGCCGGCGCCACCCGTGGCTCGACACCGACCGCGTCGGCATCACCGGCCACTCGGCGGGCGGGTTCGCCGCGGCGCGGGGCATGGTCGCCCACCCCGAGCTCTATCGGGTGGGCGTCGCGGTGGCCGGCAACCACGACGACACGTACGGCCTGCAGATGTGGGCGGAGCACTACCACGGTGACGCCGACCGGAGCGCCCTGTCGACCCCGGCGCTCGCGGCGAACCTGGCGGGGAAGCTGCTGCTGATCCACGGGGAGCTCGACGAGACGGTGCTCGTGACGCAGACCCACCGTCTCGTCGACGCCCTGATCACCGCGGACAAGGACGTGGACATGCTCATCGTCCCGGGCGGCGACCACTCGATCCTCCATCGCCGCCACTACGTGTTCCGCCGGACCTGGGACTACTTCGTCCGCCACCTCCACGGCCAGGAGCCGCCGGCGTACCGGCTGGCGCCGCTGCCGCTCGGCTGAGACGGGCGCGGCTCAGCCGTCCGCCGACCAGACCGTGTAGTCGTAGGCCGCGTACCGCTCGCGGGTGCTCCCGGCGTCCTCCCAGTAGTAGCGGTAGGAACCCACGTGTCCCAGGCGGATCCGGGTGTCCGCGTGGATCGCGAACCCGCTCCGGCGCGCCCGTTCGCAGAAGGCGAAGTCCTCGCCGAGGTACCAGGTGCCCGCCCCGTCGGGGACGAGCAGCGGCAGGAAGTACGGCACCAACGACGTCGGGAAGCGCTGGTTGCAGACGGGCAGATCCTCGTGCCGGACGATCTCGTCGTACACCTCGCGGCGGGTCAGGAGGAATCCCGCCGCGGCGTAGCGGATCTCGAGGAGGCCGCCGTGGCGCCCGAAGTGCACGGTGTCCGTGCCCGGCAGGAGGTGGCAGGACAGGGCCCGGGTGTCCTTCTTGGGATAGACACCGCAGACGACCGGGACCCCGCTGTCGCGCAGCATCTCCACGTCGGCGACGTCGAAGACGACGTCCGCATCGATCCACATGAGCTCGTCGAAACCGTCGGCGAGGGCGTCGGAGGCCATCTGGCTGCGGGCCTGGTCGATCGCCGCGAAACCCTGGACCCGCCGCACCGCGTAGCCCGCGGCCTCCAGCCGCCGCAGCCCGGCCTCGCACTCGGGCTCGACGTGGCGCCCGACCGGGACGAGAACCGCACAACGACTCGGGTCCGCGCTCACGGGGCGCCTCCTCGGGGATCACGGTCCGTGCCAACGAATGGACTCAGCGCTCTGCAGTAGTCCTTTACTGCTTACACGCCCTCCGTCTGCCCGCAGGATCATCTCCGCCCCACCGGGGCCAGGGGGAGGGGGCCGTCGTCGCCGGCGGTCCGTCGCGCTGATCGCTGCCGGACACCACGCGAAGGGCGAACCGCGATGACGGAATCGCAGCTCCACGCGCTCATCACCAAGATGGCGACGGATGCCGAGTTCGCGCGCGCGGTGCAGGCACGGCCGGACGACGTCGCCTCCGAGTACGGCATCGACGCATCCGACCTCTCCGTGCTGACCGCGCTGACGGTCGACACGACCGTGCGGGCCCCGGCGCGTCTCGAGGAGCGGCTCTCCCGCTCGAGTCTCCTGTTCGGCGCGGACGTCCACTCCGCCGCCGGGGGCGACGACGGTGGTGGGGGCGACGGTGGGGGCGACAGCGGCGGGAGCGACAGCGGCGGGAGCGACAGCGGCGGGAGCGACAGCGGATCGGGTGACTCGGGGAGCTCCGAGGCGTCGTCCGACGCCGACTCCTCGGAGGACTCGTCGTCGAACGAGGACAGCTCCGACTCGGGTGACTCGAGCGAGTCGGATGCCGAGGCATCGGATTCTGACGATGCCGGCTCGCGCTCCGACGACACCGAGACTGACGAATCGGAGGAGGCGGAGACGTCTCGAACGACCGACGACACGTCCTCCGACGAGTCCGGGCAGGAGGACATCTCCGAGCCACCGGCCGCGGCTGGGGACGACGCGTCCGACGTCGACGACGACGACGCTCCTCCCGAGCCGGTCGACTCCGGCGCACCGGTGAGCGCCGACGCGGGCGCGCCCTCGGAGAACGGCTACGCGGGTCCCGTGACCACTCCGGCGCCGTCCGCCGAGGTCAGCGAACCGCCGGCGTCCGACCCCGACGCCTCGTTGCCCGGCGCGTGGCAGCAGGGGCCGGTGTCCACCGCCGCCTTCCAGGCGGGCGGACCAGGGACGACACCCGTCCTGGCGACGACGCAGCAGCAAGGTGCCGACGGTGCGGGCTCCGGCGGCGAGGCAGGCGCCGGGTCGGGGTCGGGGATCGGCACGACCGCCGGGTCGGGGTCAGGCGCCGAGTCGGGGTCGGGCAGCGGAACCGACGCCGGATCGGGCTCCGGGAGCGGGGCTCAGGCCGGGTCAGGGTCAGGCGGCGGGACAGACGCGGGCTCCGGCTCGGGTAGCGGCACCGACGCCGGGTCCGGCAGCGGCACCGACGCCAGCTCAGGAAGCGGAACAGACGCGGGTTTCGGCTCGGGCACCGGAACAGACGCCGGGTCGGGGTCGGGCAGCGGAACCGACGCCGGATCGGGCTCCGGGAGCGGGGCTCAGGCCGGGTCAGGGTCAGGCGGCGGGACAGACGCAGGCTCCGGCTCGGGTAGCGGCACCGACGCGGGTTCCGGTTCGGGCATCGGCACCGACGCCGGATGGGGGTCCGGCGAAGGGACAGGCGCAGGTTCCGGCTCGGGGACCGGCATCGACGCCGGGTCCGGCTCGGGCACCGGAACAGACGCCGGCTCCGGCTCGGGCTCCGGAACAGACGCCGGCTCCGGCTCGGGGACCGGCATCGACGCCGGGTCCGGCTCGGGGACCGGAACAGACGCGGGCTCCGGCTCAGGCATCGGCACCGACGCCAGCTCCGGCTCCGGTATCGGGACAGACGCCGGCTCCGGCACGGGCACGGGCACGGACTCCGGATCAGGGTCCGGCGCCGGCGCTGAGGCCGGTTCCGGCTCGGGTGCTGGGTCGGGCTCGGGCGCCGGAACGGGTTCTGGTGCCGGGAGCAGCCCCGTGAGTGGCGGCGGCGTGCGCCCCGACAGCGCTCCCGATCTCCGGCCTCGAGGCGAGCCGGTCGGGGCGGAGGTGAGACAGACGTTCCAGCCGGTGCTCCCGACCAAGCCGTCGTCCGGACAGGGCGCGGCGGCGGCCCACGCGACGCCCGCCGACGGCGCCGGCCGGAGGATCACGGGCGGGGGTCTCCGCGTTCCCGGGTTCGGACCGGAGACCGGCGTGCGGACCCCCGTAAGCGGCGGCCTCCACCTGCCCGGACACCCGCCGAGCCAGGAGGTCGGGCGGGAGACCACGAGGCCGGGTCCGGACGTGCGCGGTGGCGACGCGGGCAGCGCGACCGCCCGCGCGGGTGCCGAGTTCAGGGACGCTGCCGTCCGGTCCGGCGTGCTGTGGGCCAGCGTCGCCGGCGTGGCGGGCGCCCCGGGAAGCGTCGTGCGCGATCCCGACGCCGTGCGTCGCGCCGCCGCGAAGGCCGCCGACGACTTCTGGGGCACCACCACCGGCCAGGCCGCCGCCGCGAAGGACCAACTGGTTCGGCAGGCCGGGGCGACCCTGGGCAGCCTGGTGCCCGCCGTGAACTGGTCGGGCCGGCTCGCCGAGCACGCGAGCTGGAGCGTCAGCACCGACGGCAACACCCGCATCAGCGGGGTCGCGGTCAAGGGCGGAGCCTCCGCCTGGGCGGCGTGGCAGGCGGGCGCGCGCGTCGATGCGGGCCTCGGACGCGGGGGCCTCAACGCCTCGGCGGGCGGCCGGGTAATCGCGGGTGTCGGCGCCGAGGCCCACGGGCAGGCGAGCGCCGGGCCCGTGGACCTGTCGGGGCGCGTCGTCGTGGTGGTCGGAGCCGGCGCGGACGGCCACGCGTCGGTCGCGATCGGCGAGAAGGGCGGCGAGTTCTCGGCCGGCGGGATGCTGGGCGCCGTCGCCGGGATCGGGGTCGAGGGCAGTGCCTCCGCGGGCAAGGTCGGCGAGGCCCACGCGGGGCTCCAGGCGCTGGCCGGCGTCGCCGTCGTCTTCGACATCAACGTCACGATCACCCAGGGCAAGGTCGGCTTCAGCGTCACGGCGGGCGGTTCCGTGGTCGTCGGCGGCACCGTGACCGTCGGCGCCTCGTTCAACCCGCAGGCGGTCGGCCAGGTGGTGCTCAGCGAGATCACCAAACTCTTCGGCGGGGCCGCCGGCAAGGTCGGCGACGTCCTCGGCGGGGCGTTCAACACGGTTCGTGAGGCGGTCGGCGGGGCCGCCGGCGCGGTGCGGGACGCCGTCGGCGGGGCAGCGGGTGCAGTGCGCGACGTGATCAATGGAGCGATCGACGGCGTGGAGCGAGCGGTCGGGGCGATCGGCGGGGCCGCCCGCACCGTGATCGACGCCGTGGGCGGAGCGGCCGGTGCCATCGCCGGCGCGGCAGGCGACGCGATCACCTGGCTGGCCGAGAAGATCTTCGGCTCGGACAAGCCGGCGCAGGGAGGCACGCAGCACGGCGACGCGGGCGGCCGGGACACCGGTTCCGGGGGCGGCCAGGGCCAGGGCAGTGGCACCGGGAGCGGTACCGGCAGTGGCTCCGGCAGCGGAAGCGACGACGACGACGATGGCGACGACGACAGCGGCGGGGACACCGACGACAGCGGCGGCGACGATCCCGATCCGGACAAGGACAAGGAGAAGGGCTCGTCGCGCGAGGACGACGGTGACGGCGACGGGGCCGGCGGCTCTCCGGGTGGGGTGGTCCGCCTGGAGGGCGGCGACGCGTGGGATCGCGCGCTGCGGATCCTGCTGGCCGCCGAGAACGACCCCGGCGGCAACCGCCCGGGCAACGACGGCGGCGGAGGCCTCGGGGACGACACCGGCGGCGGCCGGGAACCGGACCTGCGGGGATGGGACCCGAGCCGAGGCGGCGGCAGCGACGAGGGCGACGGCGACGGCACCGGCAGCCCGGATCCCACGAGGTTCATCCTGGGCCCCGGAGGCCGTGGCTCGGGCGGCGACGACCTGCACGACGGGGACGGCGTCCGACCGATCCGCGACGGCATCGTGGTCCCGGGCCCCGTCGGAGGCGCCGGCGGGGGCGATCCCGCGTCCTCCCTCGGTGCCGCGAACCTCCGGGGCCGCCTTGCGGAGTCGCTGCGGTCGCAGATCCTCAACTTCGGTCGGTGAGGACGCCCGGACGTGCAGCGATGCACCCGAGCGCGAGCGTGCTCGCGACGAGGGCGGCCGCCGGCGCCACGACGAGCCACGGGGCGACGAACACGTAGGTGCGCCCCTCGGCGAGCATCGCGCCCCACTCCGGCGTCGGCGGCTGGATCCCGAGCCCCAGGAACGACAGCCCGGCCAGCGTCAGCACCGTCCCCGCGAACCGCGCTGCGATCGACGCGAGCAGCGGCGACGCCACCGCGGGCAGCACGTGGTGGCGCAGCAGCCGCCGCGGTCCCGCGCCGAGTGCGGTGGCCGCCAGCACCCACTCCTCCCCGCGGACCGCGACCGTGAGGCGGTGGGCCTGCCGGGCGAACGGCGCCCAGCCGGTCACCACGATCGCGAGCAGCGCCGGGACGAGGCCCGACCCGAGCACGGCCGCGACCACGAGCCCGACGAGCAGGGCCGGCAGCGCCACGAGCACGTCGACCAGCGCCTGCGTTCCGCGCGCCAGCGGGTGCCGGGGCCACCAGCCGCTCGCCAGCCCGCTCGCGGTCCCGACGGACACGGCGACGGCGAGCGCGAGCAGCCCGAGGCCCAGCGAGTACCGCACCCCGCCGAGGACGCGGGCGAGCACGTCGCGCCCGAGCTGGTCGGTGCCCAGGAGGTGCGCCGCCGACGGCGGGGCGAGGCGGTCCGCGAAGTCGACGGCCTCCGCCGGCCACTCGATCACGGCGACGACGACCAGGAGCACGGCGGCACCGGCCAGGACCGCGCGCCTCACGGTCGCAGCCTCGGGTCGGCGGCCATCTGCGCGAGCTCGGTGGCGAGCGCCGCGAGCAGCGCGACCGCGACGACGAGCACGAGCCCGGCCTGGATCACCGGCAGGTCGCGGTCGCCGACGGCCTCCGCGAGCAGCCGGCCGAGCCCGGGCACGGCGAAGACGACCTCGACGACCACGGCGCCGCCGAGCGTCCCGCCGAGGAAGGGGCCCGCCCCCGCGACGACCGACGTCAGGGCGCGCGGCACCACGTGCACCAGCAGGGTCCGGCGCGGCGACAGTCCTTTCGCGCGCGCGGTCCGGACCGACGGGTGCCCGAGCACCTCGGCGGTCTCGGCCCGCACGAGCCGCGCCGCCAGCGCCGCCGGCCAGACCGCGAGGGTGAGCACGGGCAGGACCGCCTCCTGCGCGCTGCCCCACCCCAGCGCCGGGAGCCAGCCGGCCCCGACGGCGACGGCGAGGACGAGCACCGGGCCCAGCACGAACTCCGGCACCGCGAGGGCCACCGCGCCGCCCCACCGGGTGGCCCGGTCGGCGACGCCGTCCGGGCGCCCCGCGGCCAGCGCACCCAGCGGGACGCCGACGGCGAGCGCGACCGCGAGCGCGGAGGCGGCCAGCATCAGCGAGACCCCGGCCGCCCCGAGGACCTCCGACCCGACCGGCGAGCGGGTGGTGAACGACGTGCCGAGGTCGCCGCACAGTGCCCCGCCCAGCCAGTCGAGGTACTGCGTCACCACCGGCCGGTCGAGCCCGAGCTCGCGGGTCAGCCGCTCCTCGGTCGCCGGGTCCGGAGTCGAGGACGCGCTGCGGGCGCGGATCACCGAGCGGGTCACCTCGCCGCCGAGCAGCCGCGGCAGCACGAACACCGCGACCGACGTGACGAGAAGGACCGGCGGGATCCACGCCAGCCGGCGCAGGGCGACCGCGAGCACTCAGTCCACGGGCGCCAACGTCGGCAGCACCGGCCGCAGGTCGAGCGGGTCCGGGGTGAAGCCGGTGACGCCCCGCTCGGCCGCGGTGTTCTGCGGGTGCACGAGCGGCACGTTCACGGCGTCCGCGGTCAGGGTCGCCGCGGCGGACCGGAAGACGTCAGCCCGCCGCGCCGGGTCGTCGATCGCGGCGAGCCCGGCGACGGCCGCGTCGAAGGCCGGGTTGCAGTACCGGTCGATGGTGTAGGACCCGTCGCAGGTGTAGTCCGAGTCCAGGACGCCCGCGGGGTCCGGGAAGTCGGAGAGGTAGCTGCGCGAGTTGATGAACATGTCGAAGCGGCCGGCGAGCAGCTCGGGCTCCTGGGCCGCGTAGTCGCCGACGGTGATGTCGACGGCGATCCCGGCCGGCGCGAGCTGGGCCGCGATCGCCGAGGCGAGCACCGGCAGCTCGGGGCGGTTGGGGAACGTCCAGAGGCGCACGCGCAGCGGGTTCTGCGGGCCGTACCCCGCCTCGGCGAGCAGCGCCTGTGCCGCGGCGACGTCGCCGGCCGGCGGGGGCGTCGTCGCGCCGTAGGGCACCGCGGGCCCGAAGAGGTCGGCCGCCGGGGCGGCGGAGCCGCCGAGGACCTGGTCGGCGAGGACGTTCCGGTCGAGCGCCGCCGTGACCGCCCGGCGGACGCGCACGTCGTCGAAGGGCGCCGCCGAGCCGTTGAGCTGCAGCAGGACGGTGCGCGCCGACGGGTACTCGGAGAACCGCACGTCGGGGTCGGCCTGCAGGCTCGCCCGCGAGGTCTCGGGCAGGCCCTCGGCGAAGCCGACGTCACCGGAGCGCAGGGCGAGCTCGCGGGTCTGGGGTTCGGTCACGTAGTCGACGGTGACCTGCGACGACGCCGCCTGCGGGCCCCAGTAGGCGTCGTGGCGCAGCAGCGTCGCGCCCTGGGAGCCGCGGATCTCGGTCATCCGCAGCGGCCCCGTGCCGGTGTTCTGCGGCGAGGGCTGGCCGCCCGCCGCGTACGCCGCGGGCGAGAGCACCGAGGTGGTGCCGGAGCTCAGGCGCAGGGGCAGGACGGGGTCGGGGGCGTCGGTGCTCACCCGCACCGCGCCGGGCCCGTCGGCCTCGACGCGCATCCCGAGGTCCGCGATCGACCGCGGCGGGGTGGGGCGGGACAGGACGTGGTTCAGGGCGGTGACGACGGCGCCGGAGTCGAGCCGCGCGCCGTCGTGGAACACCACACCCTCGCGCAGCACGAAGCGCCAGCTCCGGCCGTCACCCTCGCGCGCCCACGAGGTCGCGAGACCGGGCACGGGGTTGCCCTGCGGGTCGAGACCCACGAGGGGCTCGGCGACCCCGAGCTTCGTCAGCAGGGCGCCGTCGTCGGCGTCGAACGCGTAGGCCGCTCGCGGCGGGAACTGCAGCGCCACCCGGACGCCCGGGTCGGCCGGTGCCGACGTGCTGCAGCCCGCGAGGAGGAGCAGGGCAGCGACAGCGAGGACGAGGGAGCGCACGCTCCTGATCATCTCAGCAGTCGCTGAGGTATGTGGACGATCCCGGTCACATCGGACATCGCCACGCACTCGGAGTTGCAATAAGGCGGCAACAACTCCAGGCTGGTCGCATGCCCGAGTACACGCTTCCCGACCTGCCCTACGACTTCGGCGCCCTCGAGCCGCACATCTCGGGCAAAATCATGGAGCTGCACCACGACAAGCACCACAACACCTACGTCACGGGGCTGAACACGGCGATCGACGCCCTCGCGGAGGCCCGCGAGAAGGACACGATCGGCACCACCGCCCTGCTGTGGGAGAAGAACCTCGCCTTCAACTACGGCGGGCACATCAACCACTCGGTGTTCTGGAAGAACCTCAGCCCGGACGGCGGCGACAAGCCCACCGGCGAGCTCGCCTCGGCGATCGACCGCGACTTCGGGTCCTTCGAGAAGTTCCAGACGCACTTCACCGCGGTCGCCACGACGATCCAGGGCTCGGGCTGGTCGATCCTCGGGTTCGACACGCTGGCCCAGAAGCTGCGCATCTTCCAGCTCTACGACCAGCAGGCGAACGTGCCGCTCGGGATCGTGCCGGTGGTCATGCTCGACATGTGGGAGCACGCCTTCTACCTCGACTACCTCAACGTCAAGCCGGACTACGTCAAGGCCTGGTGGAACGTCGTGAACTGGGCCGACGCCGCCGAGCGCTTCGAGCACGCGCAGGGCACGACGCTGGTCTGAGCCCCCTGGTCCTCGCGCGGTGATCGTTCCGACAAGCGTCCGCCGCGCGGCGCGCGGCGACCCCTCGACCCTCCTCGGTCGGGGGGTCGTCGTGGATCTAGGGCAGCACGCCGAGCAGTTCGTCCCGGATCTCCGGCCGCCCGGCGGCGACGAGGGTGAACGCCGCCTCGCGCGCCAGGCGCCGCGCCGGGTGGCGCCCGACGATCGCGCGGCTGCCGACCGCGACGGTGAGGGTCGCGGCCGCGCGGACGGCGAGCGCGGAGGCCGCCGCGCGCGCCGGCGCCATCCGCGGGGCGTCGGCGAGGCCGGCGTCGAGGTCGTCGCGGGCCGCGTCGAGCGCCTTGCGCAGAGCCGCCGCGGCGTCGGGCTCGCCGACCTCGGCCACGAGGGACGCGCAGCGGCCGGCCACCCCGAGGGCCAGGCACCCGTTGATCCGCGCGCTGAAGTGCTGGCCCGCGAGGAACGCAGCGCGGGTCGGCGTCGCGACCACCGCGTCCGCGCCGACGAACCACCCGTCGACGTCGAGGCGCACCGTGTGGCTGCCGTTGGCCGCCGCGAGGTCGAGGGGATGCACGGTGACGCCGTCGGCGGCCGTCGCCGGCACGAGCAGCGACACGACGCGCGCGTGCTCGTCGTCGGCGTCCGCCGTCGCCGCGTCGCGCGCCGAGACCTGCAGCAGGTCGACGATCCCCCACCCGGTGACGAGCGGGGCGACGCCGTCGAGGCGCCACCCGCCGTCGACCTCCGTGGCCCAGAGCTTCGGCGGCTGCGGGATCGCGCCCGCGAACGCCACGCCGCACCGCGTCGTGCCGCGGACCGCGTCGGCGAGGTGGCGCTCGCGCAGCGCGGTGTTCGTCGTCGCGGGCAGCCCGCGCACGACCCCGTGGTGCTGCATCCACGTGAAGGTCGTGGTGAGGCACGCGCCGGCCAGGGTCTCGACGACACCGACGAAGTCGTCGAACGCGACGTCGTCGGAGCCCGCGAGCCCGTAGAGGCCCGCGTCGGCCAGCGCGCGGAAGTGCCCCTCCGGGATCGTCGAGGTGCGGTCGACCTCGTCCGCCGCCGGGGCCAGCACGTCGGCGGCGACCTCGCGCGCCCGGTCCAGCACGTCGCCCATGACACGCGACGATAGCTTCCGATGGATCAGAGGTAAGGCTAGCCTTACTTCGTGCCCTCGCTCCCTGCGCCCCTCGCCGCCCGGGCCGAACGCTGGTTCGGACGCCCGGCCACCGTCGTCGAGGTCGTCGACCTCTCCCCCGGCCTCGTGCGGGTCGGGTTCGTCGGCCCCCACTGGCGGGGACGGCCGTGGGTCCGCGGCCAGGAGGTGGAGTTCCGGGTCGGCGACCGGGAGTTCCGCCACTACACGCCGGCCGACGTCGACCCCGACCGCGGACGGTTCGACGTCGTGTTCGTGCGGCACGGGGACGCGCCCGGAACCGCCTGGCTCGCGGGCCTGCGGCTCGGCGCCGAGGTCGGTGTGATGGGCCCGGGCGGCGGGGTGCGTCGCGAGCCCGACCGCCGCGAGCTGTTCCTCGGCGACGCGAGCGCGCTGGGGCTGTTCGCCGCCGTCGTGCCGACCTCGGGCGACGCGCGCGGGGCGATCGAGGTCGCGCCGGCGGACCTCGGCGCGGCCGCGACGCTCGTCCCTGCGCTCGACGTGGTGGCCGCCGGCGCCGTGCCGGGGGTCGCCCTCGACGCCTGGCTCGACAACTGGGTCGCCGACCGCGAGACCGCCCCCGAGCAGGTCTGCCTCGCCGGCCACGTCGGCACGATCGACCGGCTGCGCCGCCGGGTCCGCGTGCAGTACGGGCTCGCGCGCCGGGCCGTCGCCACCAAGGCGCACTGGGCCGACGGGAAGCAGGGGCTGTGACCGTGCGACCCGAGCTCACCGGCGTCCCCGAGACGACCCTGTGGACCCTCCACAACCGCGCCACCGAGGCGCGCCGCGCCGACTCCGCGCTGCACGACCCGTGGGCCGTCGAGGCCCTGGAGCAGCTGACCTACCCCTACGCGGAGCGCTTCGGCCGCCCGAGCCAGGCGCACGCGCTGCGCGCCCGGGCCTTCGACGACGCCCTGCGCGCGTTCCTGGACGAGCACCCGGACGCGACCGTCGTCGCGCTCGGCGAGGGGCTCCAGACCACGTACTGGCGCCTCGGCGAGCCCGACGTCGACTGGGTCAGCGTCGACCTGCCCGAAGTGCTGGCCCTGCGCGAGCGACTGCTGCCCGCGGCGCCGCGCGTCCGGCACGTCGCCCTGTCGGCGCTGGACCGGGCGTGGATGGCGTGGGTCGGGGACGGTCCGACGATCGTCACCGCGGAGGGCCTGCTCATGTACTTCACGCGCGAGCAGGCGCTGGGGCTGCTCGCCGACGCCGCGGCCCGGTTCCCGGGCGGGCAGATCCTCTTCGACACCATCCCGCCCTGGTTCAGCCGCCGGACCCTGCGCGGACTGGACCTCACGCCCGCCTACCGGGCGCCGGCGATGCCGTTCGGCATCACGGTCCCCGACGCGCTCGCGCTGCCGCGCCTGGTGCCCGGTCTCGACGCCGTCGACGACCTCGGGCTCCCCCACGGGCGCTGGCCGTTCCGCCGCCCGCTGGTGCGGGTCGCGGGGGCGATGCCGCTGCTGGGCACCCACCGCCCCGGCCTTTTCCGCGGGCGGTTCGCCGGGCAACCTCGGGACGCATGAGCGACGACACCAGAGACCGGGCCCTCGACGCGCTGCACGTCTGCGAGCAGGTCAGCACCGGCTGCACGGTCGCGATGGCCGCGATCGGCGGCATGGCACCCGAGATCCACCTGGCCCTCGACTGCGCGGACGTCTGCGCGGCCGCCCACCGGGTGCTCGCGCGCGGCGAGGGCGGCGACGCGGCCACTGTCGCCGGGATCCTCGACGCCGCGGTGCGCGCGAGCGAGGCGAGCGCGGCCGCGTGCGGCGCCCACGCCGACCACCACGAGCACTGCCGCCGGCACGCCGAGGCGGCGCGCGCGTGCGTCGAGGCCGTGACGGCGTTCCGCACCACGCTCTGAGGAGCGCGGACCCCCGCTACCCTGGCTCCCATGTCCGAGACCGCCGCGCCCCGCACGGCCGCGGTCGACGACTACATCAAGGCGATCTACGCGGTCTACGAGCGCGGCGAGGGCCCGGCGTCGACCACCGCGCTGGCCAAGCGCCTCGGGGTCGGCGCGTCCTCGGTGTCCGGGATGCTGAAGAAGCTCACCGACCAGGGACTCGTCGAGCACCGCCCCTACGGCGGGGTCCGGCTCACCGACGACGGCACCCGGGCCGCGCTCGACGTGCTGCGCCGCCACCGGCTGCTCGAGACCTACCTCGTCCGCGAGCTCGGCTACGGGTGGGACGAGGTGCACGACGAGGCCGAGGTGCTCGAGCACCACGTGTCGTCCACGCTGCTCGACCGCATGGACGCCCGCCTGGGCCACCCGCGCTTCGACCCGCACGGCGACCCGATCCCCGCCGCCGACGGCACGGTCGCCGACTTCGCGGGGCGGCGGTTCGCGACCCTCGAGCCCGGCGACCGCGGGCGGCTGGTGCGGGTCGACGACACCGAGCCCGCCATGCTCACGTGGCTGCGCGAGCAGGCGGTCGAACTGGGCGTGACCCTGGAGCTCCTCGCGCGGCGTCCGTTCGGCGGGCCCTTCCAGGTGCGCGTCTCGGGCCCGGCGCCGGATGCCGACCTCGACCTCGGCCCCGAGCTCGCCGATGCCCTCTGGGTCGACGATGTCGTCGAAGGGGTGTTCCATCGGGCGCCCGCAACGTAGAGTTCGGCCAGCCGAACTTTGCGGGTAGGCCGGAGCGAAATCTCCGGCCCGAGCGGACGGGGTGGTCGCGGATGACCCTCGACGAGCTTCCCCGCGGCCAGCGCGCCGTGGTCACCGCCCTCGACATCCGCGGGGGCGAACGCCGCCGGCTCATGGACCTCGGGCTGCTGCCCGGCGCCGCGATCCGCGCCGACATGACGAGCCCGCTCGGCGACCCCACCGCCTACGAGGTCCGCGGCGCGCTCGTCGTGCTGCGCCGGGGCCAGGCGCGGACCGTGCACGTCGAGGCCGGGGACCGCTAGGCCATGGGGGCCCCGCTGCCGTCGCCCGGCGTCGGCCCCCCGCCCGCCGGGGACGCGTGCGGTTCCTGCGCGCTGGCTCCCGACGCCACGCGGCGGGCGAAGCCAGGCGGCACGAAGCGCAGCGGAGCTGCCGCGCCGAAGGCCGGATTGGGCCTCGACCCCGGTCGCTACGACCACGTCATCGCGCTCGCGGGCAACCCCAACACCGGCAAGAGCACCGTGTTCAACGCGCTGACCGGGCTGCGCCAGCACGTCGGCAACTGGGCGGGCAAGACCGTCGCCCGCGCCGAGGGCGGCTTCTCCTACGGCGGCGCCGGCTACCGGATCGTCGACCTCCCGGGCACGTACTCGCTGCTGTCGACCAGCACCGACGAGGACGTCGCCCGCGACGTGCTGCTCTTCGGGCGCCCCGACGTCGTCGTGGTGGTCGTCGACGCGACGCGCCTCGAGCGCAACCTGCCCCTGGTGCTGCAGATCCGCCAGATCACCGGGCGCGTGGTGGTCGCACTGAACCTCGTCGACGAGGCCCGCCGCCACGGCATCACCGTCGACACCCGCCACCTCACCCGCGAGCTCGGCGTCCCCGTCGTCGCCACCGCGGCCCGGCGGGGCCAGGGCCTGCCCGACCTGCTGGCGGCGATCGCGCAGGTCGCCACCGCCGAGGACCCGCCGAAGCCCCTGCGCCTGGTCCACCGCGACCCTGCGCTGGAGCGCGCCGTCGCCGACCTCGCGACGCAGGTCGAGGCTCGCTTCCCCGGTGTGCCGAACAGCCGCTGGGTGGCGCTGCGCCTGCTCGAGGGTGACGCGGGCATCGAGTCGGCCGTCCGCGAGGGGACGCTCGGAGAGCTGGCCGGCGATCTGGAGCGCGCCGGATGACCGACCTCCTCGACCCCCTTCTCCAGCAAGCCGCCCGCCTGCGCCAGGGGCTGCCCGACGACGTGGGCGACCGGATCGTCGAGTCGCTCTACACCGACGCGTCCCGCATCGCCGAGACCAGCGTCGACCGCGACGACGCCCGCGCGAAGCTCACCGTCGACCGGGCCCTCGACCGCGTGCTGACCCACCGCGTGTGGGGCTTCGTGGCGATGGGCGTGCTGTTCTTCGGCGTCTTCTGGTTCACGATCGCGGGCGCCGCGGTGCCGTCGGACCTGCTCTACGTCCTGCTCGTCGAGAACGGGCACGCCTGGCTGCAGGGTCTGTTCGCGGCCGTCGGGTCGCCGTGGTGGCTGACCGGGCTGCTCGTCGACGGCGTCTACCTCGCCACGGCGTGGGTGGTCGCGGTGATGCTGCCGCCGATGGCGATCTTCTTCCCGCTGTTCACGCTGCTCGAGGACTTCGGCTACCTGCCGCGGGTGGCGTTCAACCTCGACCGGCTCTTCGCCCGCTCCGGCGCCCACGGCAAGCAGGCGCTGACGATGATGATGGGCTACGGCTGCAACGCCGCCGGCGTGACGGCCACGCGGATCATCGACAGCCGCCGCGAGCGCCTCATCGCGATCATCACCAACAACTTCAGCATCTGCAACGGCCGCTGGCCGACGCTGATCCTCATGGGGACGATCTTCGTCGGCGCGGTCGTGCCGCCGGCGCTCGCGGGATTCGTCGCCGCGGGCAGCGTCGTCGCCGTGGTGATCGTCGGGATCGGCGTGACGCTCGCGGTGTCCTGGCTGCTCTCGCGCACCGTGCTGCGCGGGGAGAGCTCGGTGTACTCCCTGGAGCTGCCGCCGTACCGCCCGCCGCAGGTCTGGCGCACGCTCTACACCAGCATCATCGACCGCACGCTCAAGGTCCTGCGCCGCGCGCTGGTCATGGCGGCGCCGGCCGGTGCGGTGATCTGGCTGATCGGCAACGTGCACCTCGGCGACGCCAGCGTGGCCGCGCACCTCGTCACCGCCCTGAACCCGCTGGGCTGGGTGATCGGGCTCAACGGCGTCATCCTGCTCGCCTACCTCGTGGCCGTGCCCGCGAACGAGATCATCATCCCGACCATCGTCATGCTCACCCTGACCCTCGGCGCCAACACCCTGGGCGCGGCGCCGGGCGTGATGCTCGAGCTGGGTGACGACGCGCAGGTCGGTCAGGTGCTCGTCACGGCGGGCGGCTGGACGCTGCTCACCGCGGTGAACCTCATGCTGTTCACCCTGCTCCACAACCCGTGCAGCACCACGGTGATGACCATCTGGCACGAGACCCGCAGCGTGCGCTGGACGACCCTGGCCACCCTGCTGCCCCTCGGGCTCGGCTTCGCCGTCTGCGCGCTCACCGCGTTCGTGTGGCGCCTCGCCATGTGAGCACTTTCCGGGCCCATGGGCCCGGAAAGTGCTCACACAGCGCTCAGGCGGAGGCCGGCTCCGTCGTGCGATCGGTGGTCTCGCCCTTGGCGAGCCGGCGCTCGACGAGGCCGCCGAACACCAGGCCGAGCACGCCCCAGAGCAGGGCCTGCGCGGCGAACGACGCGACGCGGAAGTCGTAGAGCACGTCCGCGTCGAAGCCCGGGTACAGGATCGCCCCGGAGGCGTCGCGCAGCGGCAGCGGCGTCTCGGTGGCCCGCGGGCCGTTCTCGACGACGTTGATCGTCAGCTCGCCGAGTCCGGGCAGCAGCGTCATGAGGATCGCCGCGAGCGCGACGTAGACGACACCGCCGACGAGCACGGCGTTCCAGGTGCCGAGCCGCTCGCGCAGCGCGCGGGCGACGTAGACCGCGGCCGCGAGGAACACGATCGAGCCGACGACCATCACCAGGTACAGCGCGGTGCGGTCGCCGATGGTCTCGTCGCTGCCGACCGCGGGCGGGCTCGCCGGGTACTTCACGAACGGCGTCGCGTAGATCGTCAGGAACCCGGCGCCGGCGACCACGAGCGCGAGCACCCGCGGGCGCAGCGCGACCCGGCCGTGCAGCAGCGTGTACGCCACCGCGAACAGCAGGCCGAGCGCGATGCCGATGCCGACCATGCCGATCCCGATGCCCAGGGTGGCCTGGATGCCGCGGCTGACGACCTCTTCCTCGGCGCCGCCGGCCGGGGCGGCGCCGGCCGCGGTGGCGAGGGCCTCCTCGGCCGCGCCGCGACCCTCCTCGTAGCCGATCGCCGCCTCGATCTGCGGCTCGGCGAAGACGAGCGAGAACAACCAGGCGACGACGCCGGCGACCGCACCGGCCAGCGCGCCGCGGAGGACGAAGGAGCGCGCTTCCATCAGTGGCAGGGGAAGCCGAGGAAGTGGCGGGCGTCGTGCACGAGCTCGTGGATGTAGCTCGTGTCGCCGAACACCGACGTCGCGCCCTGGTCGATGCCGATGAAGTAGTAGAGCGCGAGCCCGACCAGCAGGGCGCTGATCAGCCACGGCAGCGTCTCCGAAGCGGACACGGTGGTGGCTCTCGCGCGAGCGACGGCACCGGCAGTGGTCACGGGGTTCTCCTGTCCACGAACACGACGAGATCGCCCTCCAGTCGGACGGCGACCGGTGAGACCGTAGGTGCCGAACGATCACGACGTCAACGCCTCAGCATGTGATGAGCTATCCGCTCTGAGCTGCGCGATCTTCTGCGTGCACGGCCCGCTGCGGAGCGTGTGTCGCCGGTCGATGGCAACAGGTGAACACATGCGCGTGCGACCTCTGCGTTGCAGACCACGCTGCGCAGCCGCCCGAGCACGGCGGGAAGCACCTAGGGTCGCGGCCGATGATCCCGGAACCGGCCGCCGACGTCCGCGATGTCCGTGTCGCGGCCGCCGGCACGACGCTCGTCGACGGGCTCACGCTGACGGTGGGCGTCGGCGAGCGCTGGGGGGTCGTCGGGCCGTCGGGCGCCGGGAAGTCGCTCACCGCGGCCGCCGTCGCGGGCCTGCTGCCGCCCGGGACCGCGGCGACCGGAAGCGTCCGGGTCGGCGGCACCGAGCTCGTCGGAGCGTCCGAGAGCGCCCTCGCGTCGGTGCGCGGACGCGGCGTCGCGCTCGTCGCCCAGGACTCCGCGGTCGCGCTGCACCCGCTGCTGACGATCGGCCGCCAGCTCGCCGGGCCGCTGCGCCGCCACCAGGGTCTCGACCGCGCCGCCGCCCGCGCCCGCGTCGCCGAGCTGCTCACCGAGGTCGACCTGCCCCCGGAGCTCGCCCGCGCCCGCCCCGCACAGCTCTCGGGCGGGCAGCGCCAGCGTGTCGCCCTCGCCGGCGCGCTCGCCTGCCGGCCCCGGCTGCTCGTCGCCGACGAACCGACCGCCGCGCTCGACCCGCCCGTCGCCCGCGCGCTGCTCGACCGCCTGGACCGCTCGCTGACGGCGACCGGGACGGCGCTGCTGATGGTCACCCACGACCTCGGTGTGCTCGCGGCGGTCTGCGAGCACGTCGTGGTGCTCGCGGGCGGGCGGGTCGTCGAGTCCGGCCCGGTGCCCGAGGTCCTCGCCGCGCCGGAGCACGAGGTCACCCGCGCTCTCGTCGACGCCGCCCGCCTGTCGGTGCCGGAGGTGCGGGCGTGACCGCGACCTTCGTGCTCGACGGGGTCGCGCGTCGCTACGCCGTGCCGGGCGACCGGCCCTGGCGCCGCGTCCCCCGCGTGGCGCTCGACGGCGTCGACCTGACGGTCCCGGCCGGGCGAGACCTCGCGGTCGTCGGCGCCTCCGGCTCCGGGAAGTCGACGCTGCTGCGCCTGCTGCTCGCGCTCGAGGCGCCCGACGCCGGCACGGTCTCGTTCCGCGGGGAGACGGTGTCGCCGCGCGATCCCGGGGAGCTGCGCCGGGCCGTCGGCGTCGTCGCGCAGGACCCCGGCAGCTCGCTCGACCCGCGGCTGCCGGTCGGCGCGAGCATCCGCGAGCCGCTGGAGTGCCTGGCCGTCCCGGGCGACCACGGCGCGCGGGTCGCCGAGCTGCTCGACGCCGTGGGCCTCGACCCGGCCGTCGCCGGCCGGCGCCCCGCCGGGTTCTCCGGCGGCGAGCGCCAGCGGATCGCGCTGGCCCGCGCACTGGCCGCCCGCCCCGCCGTGCTCGTCGGCGACGAGCCGTTCAGCGCCGTCGACCCCACGACCCGGCGGCGCCTCGTGACGCTCGTCGGCGACCTGGCCCGCGCGTCCGGGACCCAGCTCCTGCTCGTCACCCACGACCTCGGCATCGCGCAGCGCCTCTGCGCCGACGTGGCCGTCCTCGACGCGGGCCGGGTCGCCGAGACCGGGCCGGTCGACGACGTCTTCGCGCGCCCCGCCGCCGACGCCACCCGCGCCCTGCTCGACGCCGTGCTCCCGGTGGAGGTCGCGTGACGGACCTGCTGCGCCGCTGGTCGATCCTCGGGCGCCTCGGCGACCTGCCGCGGCCGATGCGGCTGATCGTGCTGGGCCAGCTCGCGTTCAACACCGGCTTCTACCTGGTGCTGCCGTTCTTCGCGCTGCACCTCACGCGCGACCTGGGATTCGGCGGGGCGCTGGTCGGGCTGCTGCTGGGGCTGCGCACGTTCAGCCAGCAGGGCCTGTTCTTCCTGGGCGGGGCGCTGGCCGACCGCTACGGCACCCGGCCGGTCGCGCTCACCGGGTTCGTCGTGCGCATCGCCGGCTTCCTGCTGCTCGCGCTGGCCGAGGGTCCGGCGCTGCTGGTCGCCGGCACGGTCGCGACCGGGTTCGCCGCGGCCCTCTTCTCCCCCGCCGTCGAGGCGGAGCTGGCGCGGCGGGCGGGAGCTCTCGAGAAAGCCGACGGCCCGACCCGGTCGGAGGCGTTCGCGATGTTCGGCGTCGCCGGCGAGGTCGGCATCGTCGTCGGGCCGGTGCTGGGCTCGCTGCTGCTGACCGTCGACTTCGCGGTGACGACGCTGGCCGCGGCCGGGGTGTTCGTCGCCGTCCTCGTCGCCTTCGCCCGCGGGATGCCGCGCGAGCCCGCGGCGCACGCGGGCGAGCCGATCCTCGCGGGATGGGGCGAGGTGCTGCGCAACCGCGCGTTCCTCGCGTTCACGCTCGCCTACTCGTCCTGGCTGCTGAGCTACAACCAGCTCTACCTCGCCCTGCCCGTCGAGCTCGACCGCGTCGGGCTGGCCGGGATCCTGGGCGGGCTGTTCGTGGTGTCGGCGGTCATGGTCGTGCTCGGGCAGCTCCCGCTGGCCGAGCTCGTGCGCCGGCGGATCGGGACCCGCGCGCTGCCGATCGGGTTCGCCGTGCTCGCGCTCGCGTTCCTCGCCACCGCCGCGCTCGTCGCCGTCGACGCGCCCGGCCCGGTGCCCGCCGTCGTCTTCGTCGTGACGCTGACGCTCGGGCAGATGACCGTGGTGCCCGTCGCCCAGGACGCCGTGGGGCGGTTGGCCGGCGAGCGACGCCTGGGCGCGTACTTCGGGGTCCTCGCCTCCGCCGGGGGTCTCGCGGTGCTGGGCGGCAGCTCGCTGCTCGGCGCCCTGCTCGACGCCGGCGGCCCGCCCGCCCTGCCCTGGGCCGTCACCGCCGCCCTGCCCCTGGCCAGCGCGATCGTCATGGGCGTCCTCGTGCGCCGCGTGCCGGCGCTGGAGACCTCGCTCGAGAGGACCACCTCATGAATCGCCGCCTGGCCGTCGTGCTCGCCGTCCTGGGCCTCGCCCTGGCCGGGTGCTTCAGCGGTTCCGGGGGCGACGCCGCGGAGGGGCGGCTGCGCGTCGGGCTGTCGTTCCCGCCGACCTCGGGGCTCTCGCCGTACGGCAACGAGGCCACGCTCGCGACGCGGCTCGGGGTCACCGAGCCGCTCGTGACCCTCGTGGGCGGGACGCCGACCCCGGCGCTGTCCACGGCGTGGACCCAGGTCGACCCGAGCACCTGGCGCTTCACCCTGCGCCCCGGCGTGACGTTCCACGACGGCTCGCCGCTGACCCCGGATGCCGTCGCCGGAAGCCTGAACCGCGCCGCCGCGGCCACCCCGGTACCGCGAGCTCTGGCGTCGCTGGCCGAGGCAGGAGCTCCCTTGTCCGCGCGGGCGGACGGCGACGGCGTCGTCGTCACCACGCCCGTCCCGGACCCCGTGCTCCCGCAGCGCCTGGCCTCCCCCGAGCTGGTGGTCCTCGCGCCGACCGCCTACGTCGACCCGGCCCGGCCGAGCCCGGTGCGCGCCGGGACCGGCCCGTTCGTGCTCGAGCGGGTCGACGGGTCGACCGGCGCGTCCCTCGCGTCCAACCCCGCGTACTGGCGCGGGCCCGTCGCCGCGCCCGGCATCGACGCCCGCTTCCTCGCCGACGGCACCGCCCGCGCCAACGCCCTGCGTGCCGGCGAGCTCGACGTCGCCGAGGCGATCCCGGTCTCGCAGGTCCCGACGATCACCGCGCCCCAGCAGGTGGTCGGCGTCCCGCTGCCGCGCAGCGTGGCGGTGTACCTCGACCAGCGCTCGCCGGTGTTCGCCGACCCCGGGGTGCGGGCCGCCGTGCGCAGCGCGATCGCGCCGATCGACGTCGCCGGCACGATCTACGAGGGCCGCGCCGACGCCGCGGCCGGGCTCTTCGGGCCCGCGACGCCGTGGGCCGCTGCGCGACCGCCGCACGCCGTGACGCCATCGTCGCCGGTCACCGGCCAGCGCATCCGGCTCGCGACCTACTCCGACCGCGCCGAGCTCCCCGAGATCGCCGCCGCGGACGCCGACGCCCTGCGCCGCGCCGGGTTCACCGTCGACGTCACCGTGCTCGAGAGCTCCGCGCTCGAGGCGCAGCTGGGCACCGGCGCCTACGACGCGGTGATCCTCAGCCGCTCGCAGCAGCTCGACACCGGCGACCCGGTCGGCTACCTGGCCAGCGACTTCTCCTGCGGCGGCAGCTACACCTGGGCGCGCTACTGCGACCCCGCCACCGATGCGATCCTCGCGGCGGCGGGGCAGAGCAGCGACGTCGCGGCCCGCCAGCGCGCCGCCCTCGAGGTCGAGGGCCGGGTGCTGTCGGCCGACGCGGTGATCCCGCGCGTCACGGAACGGGCGCGCGTCGGCGTCGCCGGCGGCGTCACCGGTGTCGCCGAGGACCCCAACGAGCAGTTCCTCATCACGCACCAGACCCGTCGCGGATGAGGCGCGCGAGTGTCAGCGTGGCGGCCACGCTGACGTTGAACGTCAGAAAAGCCGCCAGCTCGCGTGCGCGTACCAGCGATGCGGCATCTTGCTGGCGA
>NZ_JBBEGM010000015.1:0-158148 GCF_037400335.1 Actinomycetospora flava | reverse complement strand
TCGCGCGACACGCCGGGGATGGCGTGGCTCGGGGTGTTTCAGCGTGGCGGCCACGCTCACGTTCAACGTCAGGAAACCCGCCGGCTCGGTCGCTCGCGCAAAGCTCGGCGCTCGGGAATTGAGTGGTGTCAACTCATGTTGCATGAGTCGATGGCCCGCAAGGACGGGCCGCCTTCGCACCGAGAGGGAACCCACCATGAGCACGCTGATCCCCTGGGGCCCGCGCTTCGTCGACCCGTTCGCCGTCGCCCCGGCCCTGTTCCGCCGCCCCGGCCCCAGCCGCGGGCAGGCCTGGTTCGCGCCGACCACCGATGTGGTGCGCGACGGCGACGACGCCGTCGTGCGCGTCGAGCTGCCCGGCGTGGACGTCGCCAAGGACGTCACCGTCGAGGTCGACGGCGACCGCCTCACCGTCCGCGGTGAGCGCCGCGACGAGCAGTCCGGCGAGGGCTTCCGCCAGAGCCGCTACGGCTCGTTCCGCCGGAGCTTCACCCTGCCGCAGCACGTCGACGCCGACGCGGTCTCCGCGTCCTACGACGCCGGTGTCCTGACGCTGCGCGTCGCGGGCGCCCACGCCGAGGCCACCGAGCCCGGCGCCCGGCGCATCGCGATCGCCGGCGTCGAGGCCGAGTCCACCGACTCCCCGGAGTCGACGGAGTCGGCGGACGAGTCGGGCAGCGCCGCCGCCTGACGCGCCTCGGGAGCAGCGAACGGGTATCTCGCTGCTTCTCGGCGCACGAAGTCCCCGTTGATCACGACCTGACGGGATCCCACGACGCCCGCGGAGCCATCCGGTTCCGCGGGCGTCGGCGTGTCAGGCGCCCTGCTCACCGGCGTGTCGCGCAGCGAGGCTGTGGCGATCCTGGCATCAGACGCCAGCAATGCCGCATCGCTCGTACCGGGCCGGAGGCGATCGAGCTGGGGGATTTCCTGACGTCCAACGTCAGCGTGGCCGCCACGCTGACACACCACGCCAGCCCCGGAACGCCCGGCGGCGGGGCGGGACGACGCCCTCGGCGCGGAGGGCCGCGACGAAGGCGTCGGCGTCCGCGTGCATCGAGGTGCCGACGCGGCGGGGGTGCGTCGTGATCCACGCGTCGAGACGCGGGACCAGGTCCTCCCCGAGCACGTCATGCACGTCGGCGGGCAGCAGGCGCGCCAGCGCCCGGCGTCGCTTCGCCCGCAGCGCCTCGGCCTCGAGCGCGACGCGGGCCGGGTCGACGCCGGGCGGCGCGGCACCGCCCGCCACCAGCGCCTCGAGCAGTTCCGCCTGCCGCCGCGCCAGGTCCTCGCGACTCATGACGGCGAGTGCACCGACCGCAAGGCGGCGAGCTCCGCGGCCAGCTCGTCGTCGGGCGGGTAGCGGTCGTCGCGCTCGAGCAGGACCGCCGGCGGGCGGTGGCGCGCGCACAGCTCCGCGAACAGGTCGAGCACGTCGGTGGTCAGCGGGTGGGCGTGGGTGTCGTGGTAGACGCCGTCGCGCTCGACGCCGCCCGCGGCGTGCACGTAGACGACGCGCTCGAGCGGCAGCTCGTCGAGCACCTGCCCCGGGTCCTGGCCGAGGTTCACCGCGCTCGCGTGCAGGTTGGCGACGTCGAGCAGCAGCCAAGCTCCGGTGCGCTCGCACAGCTCCGCGAGGAACGCGCCCTCGGACAGCTCGGCGTCCGGCCACGCCAGCAGCGGCGCGATGTTCTCGAGCGCCAGCGGCACCCCGAGCGTCGCCTGCGCCGCGCGGACGTTGTCGACCAGCACCCCGAACGCCTCGCGGGTCCGCGGCACCGGCAGCAGGTGCCCCGACTCGAGCCCGCCCGCGCGGACGAACGCCACGTGGTCGCTCGCCAGCGGCGCGTCGAGGGCGTCGGCGACGGCGGCGAGGTGCTCGACGCGGTCGTGGCGCAGCGGCTCGGCGCCACCGAGCGAGAGCGACACCGCGTGCGGCAGCACCGGCACCCCGCGCGCCCGCAGCGCCGACACCGACTCGGGCAGCGCGCCCGCGTGCAGGTCCTCGGCCACCGCCTCGACGAAGTCGACGCCCGCCATCCGCTCGACGGTCAGGTCGATCTCGCGCCGCCAGCCGATGCCGACGCCCTCCGGACCGCCGGGCAGCACGGAACGGGCAGCCGTCATCCCCCGCCTCCACCGCCGCAGCCGCCCCCGCAGCCACCCCCGCCGCCTCCGCAGGACGAGCCGCCACCGCACGACGAGCCCCCGCAGGAGGACCCGCTGTCGAAGCCGCCACCCCCGCCGGCCGCCGGCGCCGCCAGCAGGCCCGCGAGCTCGGCGTCGGGGTACATCGCGAACCCGCCGACCGCGACCAGCCCGGCGACGCCGAGCGTGCCCGCGGCCACCGGACCCCACGCCCGGTCCGCCGCGAAGGCCGGCCGGTACGCGGAGGCCCGCGCGGCCGCCACGGTGGCCCGGCCCTTGCGGGTCGCACGGTCCGCCGAGAACGCGGCCACGGTGATCACGACGCCGACGGCGAACACCACCAGGATCACGAGGAACGCCACCGCGGCGCCCCGGGCGATCCCCGCCGCCAGGCGCGCCAGCCCGAGGGCGATGACGACGCCGACGACGCCGAACGCGATGGTCTTGCACCGCGCGACGGCGGCGGGGTCGTGGAAGAGCCCGCGGCGACGGGCGGCGGCCTGGAGATCACGGATGGACGCCGCTCCGCGCATGCGCATCGTGACGCCCATCGGTGTGACCCCGGCCGGGGTCGAGGCCACCGCGTCGAGCACGTCCTCGTCGAGCTCGCCGATCGCCGCCCGTCCCGTGGCCGTCAGCCGGCGGTCGCGCCCGATGCGCAGCACCCCGCCCTCGAGGAGACGGGCGATCGAGGCCTGCACCAGCCGGGGCGGTCCGCCGGCGAGCAGGGCCAGGTCCTCGACGGTGGCGTCGGCCGCCGGCGCCTCGCCCGCGGTGCGCGCGACGCGCCGGTCGAGGCTCCGCAGCAGGAGCGGCGCCACGACGGCCGTCGCCACGAGCAGGAGTGCGTAGAGGCCGAGGAAGGCCAACCCGGAGATCCCCCACGTGTTCCCCACGACGACCTCCGCGCGCGACGACCGTGATCGCGCACGGCCGTGCGCCC
This sequence comes from Actinomycetospora flava, assembly GCF_037400335.1. Lineage (NCBI taxonomy): Bacteria > Bacillati > Actinomycetota > Actinomycetes > Pseudonocardiales > Pseudonocardiaceae > Actinomycetospora > Actinomycetospora flava. The sequence continues at coordinate 155,057 of NZ_JBBEGM010000015.1, read as the reverse complement.
GAACGCAGCGTCGGCGCTGCGACCGCACACAGCAAGCAAAGCCACTCTGATGGCCTAGCGATCAGCTACGCACGGTGAGAACGTCAGCGACCCCGGCCGCGACCCCGGCCCGCGCTCGACCGGGCGGAGTGCGCCGCGGCGGAGTGTGACGCCGAGGACGAGGACGAGCCCTGGCCGCCGCCCGAGGGTGCCCCGGACCGCGGACGACCGCCCCCGGACGCACCACCGGACGACCCGCCGGACGACCCGCCGCCCCGACGCCGGGGCCGACCCCCGCCGCCGGAACCGGACGCGCCCGCAGAGGGTCCGCCACCGGACCCGCGACCGCCGCCCGCGCGACCGCCACCGCCGCCACCACCGGACCGACCGCCACCGCCGCCACCGGACCGGCCACCCCGCCGCGAGCCGCCGGAGCCGCCCGCCGGCTGGGGCGCCGGCTTGCGCGACGCGGACGCCGGCCCGTCCTCGGGGTCGACGCGCGGTGCGGGCTCGCCGACGAGCGCGGCGATCTCGGGCGCGCCCGGTCCCACGGTCGCGGCCCGCGGCTTGATCCCCGCCTTGCGCGTCATCGACGCGACCTCGGAGCGCTCGGCCGGCACCACGAGCGTGACGACGTCACCGGCGGAGCCGGCGCGCGCGGTGCGCCCGGACCGGTGGGTGTAGGCCTTGTGCTCGGCCGGCGGGTCGACGTGGACGACGAGCCCGACGTCGTCGACGTGGATGCCGCGCGCCGCGATGTCGGTGGCCACGAGCACGCGCACGTCGCCGGACACGAAGCCGCCCAGGTTCCGGTCGCGGGCGGGCTGCGACAGGTTGCCGTGCAGCTCCGTCGACGGGATGCCGGCCGCGGTGAGCTGGCGGGAGAGCTTGCGCGCGGCGTGCTTGGTGCGGGTGAACAGCATGCTGCGCCCCTGGCCGGCGGCGAGCTCCTGCACCACGGCCGCGCGGTGGGCGGGGTCGACGGTGAAGACGTGGTGGGTCATGTCGGGCACCGGCTCCGCCGCGGTGTCGACGCTGTGGGTCACCGGGTCGTGCAGGAACTCCCGCACCACGCGGTCGACCTCGCCGTCGAGCGTCGCGGAGAAGAGCATCCGCTGGCCGTCGCGCGGCGTGCGGCGCAGCAGGCGGCGCACGGCAGGCAGGAAGCCGAGGTCGCTCATGTGGTCGGCCTCGTCGAGCACGGTGACCTCGACGCGGTCGAGGTCGACGAGCCCCTGCCCGAGCAGGTCCTCGAGGCGCCCGGGGCACGCGATGAGCAGGTCGACGCCGCTGCGCAGCGCCTCGGCCTGGCGGCCCTGGCCGACACCGCCGTAGACGACGGTCTGGCGCAGCCCGAGGGCCTCGGCCAGCGGCGCGAGCGCGTCGCGGACCTGGCTCGCGAGCTCGCGGGTGGGCAGCAGCACGAGGCCGCGCGGCCGCTTCGGGATGCGGCGCCCGCCGGCGAGGCGGGACAGCAGCGGCAGCCCGAAGGCCAGGGTCTTGCCGCTGCCGGTGCGACCGCGACCCAGCACGTCGCGGCCGGACAGCGCGTCCGGGATCGCGGCCTGCTGGATCGGGGTGGGGTCGGTGATGCCGCGGCCCGCGAGCTCGTCGACGACCGCGGCGGGGAAGCCGAGGGCGGCGAAGGGCGAGCGGGGGGCAGACGTCGTCGGGATGTCGGAGACCTCTCCACGGGGGAACGATGAGGGCCGCGAGCGTCGGCCCGTCCGTCGTGGAAGGGGGCCGCGTCGTGCGCGGTGCTGACGACCCACGGGCGCCGGTGCGGCGCCGCGTACACCCCCAGTCTCCCAGAGATCGATCCCGCGGGTGGGAGCACGGGGGGTGTCGGTGGTCTCGGGCAGACTGACCGGCGTGATCGGCTGCCGCTGCGAGATCGCCCCGCCCTCGCTGCTGCTGACGGTCGCGGAGCGGGGCGATCGCCGGGCGCGGGACGCGGCCCTGCGCACGCTGCTGCTCTCGGCCGAGCTCCGGTCACGCCGCGCCACGCTGGGCACGACGCTGCGCCGGTTCGGCCTCTCCCCCGCCGACCTGGCCTTCCTGCCGGCCGAGGTGTCGGCGGACGGCCCGGAGAACACCGTCTACGACGTCGCGGGCGGCGAGGAGTCGGCGCTGCCGGGGCGGCGGGTGCGGGGCACCGACGATCCGCCGACCGGCGACGCCGCGGTCGACGAGGCCTTCGACGGCGCCGCCGCCACGGCGGCCTTCTTCCGCGAGGTCTTCGGGCGCGACTCGATCGACGGGCGCGGGCTCGACCTCGTCTCGTCGGTGCACTTCGGCCGCCGCTACGACAACGCGTTCTGGACCGGCGACCAGATGGTCTACGGCGACGGCGGGGGCGGCGTGTTCGTCGCCGGCGGGCTCACCCGTGCGCTCGACGTCGTCGCCCACGAGCTCACCCACGGCGTCACCCAGTTCAGCGCCGGCCTGGAGTACCGGGGGCAGAGCGGGGCGCTCAACGAGTCGTTCTCCGACGTCTTCGGGGCGCTCGTCCGGCAGCGCGCGGAGGGCGTCGACGCCGCGTCGGCGACCTGGCTGGTCGGCGAGGGGATCCTCGAGCCGTCCCTCGGCGCCGCGCTGCGCAACATGATCGCGCCGGGCACGGCGTGGGACGGCGACGACCAGCCCGCGGACATGGACTCCTACGCCGACCTGCCCGCCGACGACGACCCGCGCAACGACAACGGCGGCGTGCACGTCAACTCCGGCATCCCCAACCGCGCCTTCGCCGAGGCCGCCCGCGAGCTGGGCGGGAAGGCGTGGGAGACCGTGGGCCCGGTCTGGTACGCGGTGCTCACGGGCGGGGAGCTGGCCCCCACTGCCGACTTCGCGGCCTGCGCGGCGCTCACCGTCGCCGCGGCCGGCGAGCGCTACGGCGAGGCCTCGGCCCAGCAGGACGCGGTGCGCGGCGGGTGGGAGGCGGTCAAGGTGCGGCTCGCGCCGGATCCGCGATGAGGGTGATCGTGGTCCGCTCCGGCGGGGTCGCGGGCATGGTGCTCACGGTCGAGGTCGACGCCGGCGAGCTCGACGCGGACGCGACCGCGCAGCTCACCGGGCTCGTCGACGCCTGCGAGTTCCCCGACGCCGAGCCCGCCGCCACCAAGGGCCTCGCGGACGCCTTCGCCTACGAGCTCGCCGTCGAGGGCGACGACGGGACGCTGCGCCGCGCCCGCTTCGACCAGGGCGCGGCACCGCGGGGCGCCGACTCGCTGGTCACCTGGGTGCTCGACGGCCCGCACGGACACCGACGACTGGGACGCACATGATCGACGAACTCTGGTGGCGCTGGGTCGACCGGCTCGACGGCCGGGGCTGGCACGCGCGGGCGATGCTCCGCCCGCCGGCCGAGGAGGACGTCATCGCCGCGGCCGGCGAGGTCGTCGGCGGGTTCCCCGACGAGCTGGCGGCGCTCTACCGCCTCGCCGACGGGCAGATCCCGTCGCGCGAGGTGACGGGGCCCGCGACCAACCTGTTCCCGGGCCACGAGTTCCTCTCCCTCGCCCACGCGCGCCGCGCCTGGCAGGGCTGGGCGGACATCCGCGGCGAGTACCGGCCCGAGGACTTCGACGACATGATCACGGTGCGCGGCGACGACCCCGTGCACCGCGTCTACACGCGCGCGCCGTGGTGGCCGCTGGCCGAGGACGGTGGCGGCAACCACCTCATGGTCGACCTCGTCCCGCCGGCCGGCGGCACCGTCGGCCAGGTGCTGGTCGCGGGCCCCGACGAGGACGAGCGCCGGGTGCTCGCCCCGACCGTCGGGGCCTACCTGCAGGCGCTGCTCGACGCGGAGCTCGACGACCCCGAGCCGGGCGCGCTGGGCGAGGGCTTCGCCTGGTGGGACGCGCCGCACCTGCGCTGAGCCCGGGTCACCAGTCGCCGAAGTCGAAGCCGCCGCCGAGGTCGCCGCCGTCGAAGCCGGGGTCCATGCCGGGGTCCATGCCGGGGTCCATGCCCGGGTCCATGCCGCCGTCGAACCCGCCGCCCATGTCGGCGGCCATCGCGTCGCCCCCGACCGCCGCGGCGCCGAAGCCGGAGAACAGGGCGCTCGCGACCATCATCCCGCCGAATGCGCCGACGCCGCCGAGGAGCATCGGCTTCCACCACGGCTCGGAGTACCAGCCGGCGGGCACGGGGCGCCCGCCGACCATGCCGCCCGGGTAGTAGTGGTTGTTCTGCGCGGACGGCTGCGGCGAGCCGGTGACGCTGCGGCCCTCGACGTCGACGGACTGCTCGGCGTCCAGGGCCCCGGCGCGGGACCGCTCGGCGGAGCCGGGGAGCTCGGGGCCGGGGTCCATGCCCATCGCCGTGCGCGCGGCGCGCACGTAGTAGAGACCCTCGAGCGCGGTGTCGGTGACCAGGCGGTACTGCGGCGCCGTGGTCGCCTGCTCGAGCTGCGAGCCGGCGGCGGTGTAGCGCTCGGCGGCGTCCGCGAGCGCCTGCTTCGAGGGGTCGTCGGAGCCGGTCAGGTTCAGCACCTGGCCGCCGAGCCGCTCGTACCAGCGGCGCGCCTCGGCCTCGGCGTCGCCCAGCCGGCTCTGGGCGGTCGTGCCCCGGCCCCGCCCGCGCGTGGCCACGAGCGCGAGCAGGCCGCCGATGACGAGGACGATAAGCAGGAGTTCCACGTCCTCCACGATCCGCGCGGCTCCTGAGAGGCGGCTGTGAGCCACCTGGGCGATCGGCGCGTTCCGGCGAGGGGTGACCCTCGCCCGTCTATCCGACCGACGGTGCCCTTCGGTCAGGAACTCGGCGCATGGGCACGTGCGGGATGCCGTCCTCGTCGTAACCCGGCCCGTCGACCGCGAAGCCGAGACGTTCGTAGAACCCCTGCGCCTGCACCTGCGCGCCGAGCACGACCGGCCCGTCGATCTCCGACAGGACCGCCCGCACGAGCGCCGCCCCGGCGCCCGTGCCGCGGTGCTCGGGCGCGGTGACGATCCGGCCCAGGCGCGTCACACCCTCCGAGGCGAGCACCCGCAGGTACGCGGCGACCTCGCCGGAGGGCCCGCGCGTCCACACGTGCTCGGCGACGTCGTCGAGGCCGTCGAGCTCCTGGAAGGCGCAGTCCTGCTCGACGACGAACACGCGCACCCGCAGGGCGAGGACGTCGTAGAGCTCGGCGGGCGTCAGGTCGGCGAACGCCCGACGGATCACGCGAAGCCGACCACGGCACCCTCGGCCGCGGACCCGACGAGGCGGGCGTACTTGCCGAGCACGCCGGTGCGGTGCTTGGGCGGCGGCGTCGTCCAGCCCTCGCGGCGCGCGGCGAGCTCCTCGTCGGAGATCAGCAGGTCGAGCGTCCGGGCGGCGAGGTCGAGCCGGATGCGGTCGCCGTCGCGGACGAACGCGATCGGGCCGCCGTGGTCGGCCTCGGGCGCGACGTGGCCGACGCAGAGCCCCGTGGTCCCGCCGGAGAAGCGGCCGTCGGTGAGCAGCAGGACGTCCTTGCCGAGCCCCGCGCCCTTGATCGCGCCGGTGACCGCGAGCATCTCGCGCATCCCGGGTCCGCCGCGCGGGCCCTCGTTGCGGATGACGACGACGTCGCCGGCCTGCAGCCCGTCGGGACCGGACGACTCGACGGCCGCCATCGCGCCCGCCTCGCCGTCGAAGACGCGGGCTGTGCCCTCGAACGACGCCGTGTCGAAGCCCGCCGACTTCACGACCGCGCCGTCGGGGGCCAGCGAGCCGCGCAGGATCGTCAGCCCGCCGGTGGGGTGGATGGGGTTCGACAGCGGGCGCAGGATCTCGCCGTCGAGGCCCTCCGGGCGCAGCTCCTCGAGGTTCTCCGCGACCGTCCGCCCGGTGACCGTGAGGCAGTCACCGTGGATCAGCCCGGCGTCGAGCAGCGCCTTCATGACCACCGGGACGCCGCCGACCCGGTCGACGGTGTTCATCATCCAGCGCCCGAACGGCTTGACGTCGGCGAGGTGGGGGACCTTGTCGCCGATGCGGTTGAAGTCGTCGAGGACGAGCTCGACGCCGGCCTCCCGCGCGATCGCCAGCAGGTGCAGCACGGCGTTGGTGGACCCGCCGAACGCCATGACGATCGCGATCGCGTTCTCGAAGGCCTCGCGGGTCATGATGTCGCGGGCGGTGTGGCCGCGCGCGAGCATCCCGACGACGGCGTCCCCGGAGGCGCGGGCGAAACCGTCGCGGCGGCGGTCGGCGCTGGGCGGGGAGGCGGACCCGGGCAGCGACATCCCCATCGCCTCGGCGGCGCAGGCCATGGTGTTCGCGGTGTACATGCCGCCGCAGGCGCCCTCGCCGGGGCAGATCGCACGCTCGATCTCGTCGACCTTCTCGCGGCTGATCAGCCCGCGGGCGCAGGCGCCGACGGCCTCGAAGGCGTCGATGATCGACACCTCCTTGCCGTCGACCATGCCCGGCATGATCGACCCGGCGTAGAGGAACACCGAGGCGAGGTCGAGGCGCGCGGCGGCCATGAGCATGCCGGGCAGCGACTTGTCGCAGCCGGCGAGCGTGACCGTCCCGTCGAGGCGCTCGGCGGACACCACGGTCTCGACCGAGTCGGCGATGACCTCACGGCTCACCAGCGAGTAGTGCATCCCGACGTGCCCCATGGAGATCCCGTCGGAGACCGAGATCGTGCCGAACTCCATGGGATAGCCCCCGGCGTGGTGCACGCCCTCCTTGGAGGCGGTGGCCAGGCGGTCCAGGGAGAGGTTGCACGGGGTGATCTCGTTCCACGACGACGCGATGCCGATCTGCGGCTTGGTGAAGTCCTCGTCGCGCATCCCGACCGCGCGCAGCATCCCGCGGGCCGCGGCCCGTTCCATCCCGTCGGTGACGTCGCGGCTGCGGGGCTTGAGGTCGGCCTGCTCCATGAGGTGAAGGTAACGCTTGTCCCTCCCCGGGGCCGGGGGCAGACTCGCGCGCATGACCCGGGAGACGCTCGAGCCGTTCTGGCCGAGCCGTCGCCCCGGCTCCTTCGACGAGTGGTGTCGTCGGGACACCTGAGCACCCCGGACGGCGGGTGCCACCCCTGAGTGCCCGACCGGACCTCTCGCTCTGGAGCCCCACCGTGACCCTCGCCCCTCCCCGCGTGGTCGTCCTCGATCGTGTCGACGACGGCCTCGTCACCCCCGCGGGCGGTTCCCGCGACCTCGACGCGATGCTCGACCGGGCCCGCGCGGCGGAGGCCGACGGCGTCGCCGTGGTCGTCGTCCCGTGCGGCGCGGAGAACGCCCCGGCGCGCCACCACTGGCCCGCCACCGCACAGGCGCTCGCCGTCCTGCTCGCGACGACGACCGTGCGGGTCGCCGTCAGCGTCGTCCCCGCGGCGTGGGAGCCCGACGCGATCGTCCGCTTCGCCCGCAGCGCCACCGGGCTCGCCGGCGAGCGGCTGATCGTGCAGGTGCGCGGCAGTGGCGCGGAGGCCTTCGTCGGCGCCGTCACCGCCCGCTGGGACGGCCCCGTCGTCGTGGGCGACGGGGACCTCGGCGCACTGGCGCACTGACCCACGTACCGCCGGGGAGACCCCGGTCACAGCGCGGCCTGATAGTTGACGTCTCAACTGATGGTGCTAGGCTCTGCGTTGAAAGTTGATGCTTCAAGTCCCACGGAGGACGACATGACCGAGACCGCCGCGCCGACCCTCGAGCTCGCGGGTGACTACCAGATCGACCCCGCGCACACGCGCATCGGTTTCACCGCCCGGCACGCCATGGTCACGAAGGTCCGCGGCTCGTTCGGCGAGTTCCGCGGCACCGCCTCGATCGGCGCCGACGCGTCGCTCTCGTCGACCGAGATCATCATCGCCGCCAACAGCCTGAACACCGGCCAGGAGCAGCGCGACGGCCACGTCCAGGGCGACGACTTCCTCGCCGTGAACGTCTACCCGGAGATCACCTTCCGCTCGACCTCGGTCGAGCAGGACGGCGACACCTACAACATCACCGGCGACCTGACGATCCGCGACGTCACCAAGTCCGTGACCGTCCCGTTCGAGTTCACCGGCCTCGCCAAGGACCCGTTCGGCAACGTCCGCGCCGGCTTCGAGGGCTCCACCTCGATCAACCGCAAGGACTGGGGCATCACCTTCAACGCCGCGCTCGAGACCGGCGGCGTGCTCGTGTCCGAGAAGGTCGGCCTCGAGTTCGACGTCTCGGCCATCAAGCAGGCCTGACGCTCCGCCGCTGCGACGGCACCGACAACGGCCCGCGCCCCCACCGGGGACGCGGGCCGTCGTGCGTCAGCAGGGTGGTCAGAGCACCGCGTCGAGCAGGCCGCCGACGAGACCGCGACCGGTGCGGGAACCGGAGCCGCTGTCGTCCGCGTCGTCACCGCCGTCGGAGTCGGCGTCGTGCTCCTCGGTCCCGGCGTCGGACGAGCTCTCCTCGGCGTCGTCGGAGCGCTCCTCCGAGCGGCTCGCCGACCGTTCCTCGGCGTGGCTGCTCCCGGACCGGCTCTCGGAGCGGTCCCGGACGGCGGACGTGGCCCGCAGACCCGACGAGGAGCCGCCCGCACCCGCGCGGTCCCCGCTCGGGGGCGCGGGCGCCGGATCAGCGGCCGGCTGCAGGGCGGCGGGATCGGGCGCGGGCTCGGTGTCGGGCACCAGCAGGGCACGGGCCGGGGCCAGCGCGGGCCCGGGGCCGACCAGCGCCGGCTCGCCGATCGTGCCCGCGACCACGGAGGCGGGGGCGCTGCCCGCGCCCGCGCCGAACGCGCCGCCCAGGATCGCCGCGGCGAGGACGGCCGCGAGCACCGTGAGCCGGGAGCGACCGGGGCGCCCCCGGGCCGGGAGCCCGCGGGACGCGGCGCACTGCCGGGGTCGTCCGCGCGCCGCGACGGCCGCGGCGTGGGTCGCGAGGCCGGCCCGCAGCCGCTCGCGCGCGCCGGTGTCGGCGGCGTCGAGCACCAGGGCGCGCACCGCGTCGACGACGTCACCGGAGGGCTCGGGGACCACCGGGAGCGGGCCCGTGGCGGCGACGACGGCGAGGTGCGCCAGCGCGGCGACGTCGTCCTCCGGGGAGGCGTCGGGCGGGGCCGGCGCGCCGCCGCCGGTCCAGCGGGGGCCGAGGGAGGGGTCGAGCAGCACCGCGTCGGCCGCGACGCCGCCGTGCGCGACGCCGCGGCGGTGCAGGCGCCCCAGCCCCACGGCGAGGCGGGCGACGAGCACCGCGGCGGACTCCGGGTCCTGCGGGCCGGGGGCGTCGTCGAGGCTCCCGTCGCGGGCCAGCGGCATGACGACGAACGGTCCGTCGGCGCCGTCGGGGGCGCCGTCGAGGACCTCCATCGCCCGGTCCGGACCGAGCCGCTCCCGCAGGAGGGCGTCGCGTTCCCAGCGCTCCCGCCCGTCGTCACCGGGGAAGGACTTGACCACCACGTCGCGCTGCAGGAGGACGTCGCGCGCGCGGTGGACGCGGCTCGTGACCCCTCCGAGGCGTTCGTGGAGGCGGTAGCGATCGGGAGGGGACGCACTCGCCACGCGGGGCTCCTTCGCGGACGGGGAGGAGTGGACGCCGCGGAGGTGCAGCGGAGACGGGCCCGATCATCAGGCCGCGACGGCCCTGAGTACCACTCGGCCAGCCGTTCGAACCCCCGACTCCACGCGATCGGGTCCCCCTACGCCCTGCGACGTACGCGCCGTCGGGGCCGTTCCCGGGGTCGCCCCGATGTCGCGATGACCCGTGGTCACGACGCTGGACGCCGTGACCACCCCGCGGACCGGCAAGCCCTGGCGTCACCTCCTCGTGTGGCTGCACGTCGTCAGCTCCACGGCCTGGATGAGCGGGGCCGCCGGGCTGGCGATCCTGCTCGGCCTCTCGCGCAGCGACCCGGCGCTCGCCGGCGCCGCGGTCGGCGCGGCGCGGCATCTCGACGTGTTCCTGCTGGCCGTCGCGGCCAACGCGTCGGCGAGCACGGGGCTCGTGCTGGCGTGGACGACGTCGTGGGGCCTGGTGCACCACTGGTGGGTCGCGGCCAAGGCGGCGATCACGCTCGTACAGCTCTACGCGGGGATCGCGATCCTCTCGCCGGTGCTCGACGAGCTCGTCGCGGGCGGCACCCCGGCGCCCGCGGCGCAGGTGGCGGGCGCCGCGGCGATGGCGTCGGCGGTGGCCTTCCAGGCGTGGCTGTCGGTGGCCAAGCCCTGGTCGCGGACGCCGGTCGCGCGCCGCGAGCGGGCGCGGGGACGCACGAAGCTCCCGCCGGCCGGTACGCCGCTCGTCGCCGCGGGGGTCCTCGCCCCGGTCGGCGACGTCGCCCTCACCGTGGCGCTCGGTGTCCCGGCGCCGCTGCTGGAGGTGGTCGTCCTCGGGGTGGTCGGGGTCGCGCGGCGCCGGGCGCTCACTCGGACGGCGCCCGCTGCGGCGGCTCCTGCGGCGCCCGCGGGCGCGGTACCTCCGGCGCCGGCTCCTCGTGGAAGCTGACGTCGACGGTCTGGTGGTCCTTCTGCCGCTCGGACTCCGCGTACGAGGCGTAGGCGCGGCGGTCGGCGGCCGTGGTGTCGCGGTCGTCGGGGTACATGCTGAACAGGCTGCGCGGGTGCAGACGGCGCGCGAGGACGGCGTCGAGCTCCGCGCAGAGCACGAACACCGAGGCCGCCAGGTAGATCCACGCCAGCAGGCCGAGCACGATGCCGAAGAGCCCGTAGGTCGCGCTGGCGCCCTGCAGCCGGGTGCCGACGAGCCACGTGCCGGCCGAGAGCAGCACCTGCCAGGTCACCCCGGCCACGACCGCCCCGATCCAGCGGTCGCGCACGGCGACCCGCCGCGCCGGCAGCACGTGGTAGGCCAGGAGGAACAGGCCGATGTTCACGACGACGCCGACCACGGTGGCGGTGCCGCGCCCGAGCCCGCCAAGCCCGGTCGTCTCGCCGGCCGTGGTCGCCAGCGCCGACAGCGCCGCGGTGAGCATCATCCCGACGCCCACGAGCAGCACCACCAGCGCGCCCCGGGCGTAGGCCGCCCAGATGCTCGGACGCTCCGCGCGCGGGACCGCCCAGACCTCGTCGAGCGCGTGCTGGGCGGCCTGGGTGACGCCGAGCGCGCCGTACATCGCGACGACGACGCCCACGACGAGCGCGGCGGTGTTGCCGCTGAGGGTGTGCACGTTCTCGCGGATCTGGTCGCCGATCACCGGCACGTTGCGCAGCGCGGAGGAGACGACAGCCTGCTGCGCCGCCGGGTCGTCGTGGAGCACGTAGCCCAGCACCGTCACGCCGAGCAGCAGCAACGGGAACAGCGACAGGAAGCCGTAGTACGTCAGCAGCGCGGCCAGGTAGGCGCCCTGGTCGTCGACGAACTTGTAGACGACCGCGATCGGCAGCGCGGCCCACCGGTGCCGGCGCTGGAAGGCGTCGAACCGTTGCGACACGCCCATCGCGCCACCTCCCGACCCGCCTGCATCACTGATACCCCGCCGGGGTGGGTATCCACCCACTCGTCACACCGAGCAGGGGTGGAGTGGCCGGCCGACGAGGCGGGGCGCGACACTGACGACCCCCACACGCCGAACACACCGGAGGAGCAGCGTGGATTTCGACGTGCTGGTCGAGGTGCCGCAGGGCAGCCGCAACAAGTACGAGATGGACCACGAGTCCGGCCGTCTGCGGCTGGACCGCACGCTGTTCACCGCGACCCGCTACCCCGCCGACTACGGCTACATCGAGAACACCCTCGGCCAGGACGACGACCCGCTCGACGCGCTCGTCCTCGTCCAGCAGCCGACGTTCCCGGGATGCCTGGTGCGCAGCCGCGCGATCGGGATGTTCCGGATGACCGACGAGGCCGGCGGCGACGACAAGGTGCTCTGCGTGCCGAGCGACGACCCGCGCCTCGAGCACCTGCGCGACATCCACCACCTCGACGAGTACCACCGCATGGAGATCCAGCACTTCTTCGAGGTCTACAAGGCGCTCGAGCCCGACAAGAAGGTCGAGGGCCACGAGTGGGTCGGCCGGGCCGCCGCGGAGAAGGAGGTCCAGGCCTCCCTGGACCGCGCCGAGAAGGCGGGCTATCGGACGTGACCCCGGACCTGACCCGGGACCCGACGCCGTGACCGAGCCCCCGGACCCGCCGCCGACCATCGCAACCATGCGCACCATCGGCATGGTCTGGGCGGTGGTGGGCGGGCTGGCGATCATCGTCGGGGTGTTCGCGACGGTGTTCGCGATCGTGATCTTCGGGGTGCTGGCGCTGCTGCTCGGCGTCGGGCTGGTCGGGATCCAGCACGTCCGGGCGCGCTCGGCGATCCGCGCCTCGCGGACGCTGACGAACACGCCGCCCCCGCCCGCGGCACCGCCGTCGGCGAGCCCGCCGGGACCACCCGGTCCGCCGGGACCGCCGGATCCCTCGGGCCCGCCGGCTCCGCCGCCGGGGTCACCGCGCGCGGCCGACCTGCGGTCGCGTGGCGCCGAGGCCCCGGTCGGCTCGCCGGACGAGGGCTCGGACGACGACGGCGCGGGCTCGGGCGACGGGTCGGACGACGACCAGTCCATCGTCATCGACGCCGAGCCGGAGGACGCGGACAGCGCGTCGGAGCGTCAGCGCTCGTCGCGGTCGATCTCCGACGAGGAGGACGGCACGGGGTCGCCGACCGACGAGGACGACCCGCCCCGCCGGGACGCGTGACGCGGTAGACACCCGGGTATCGAGCAGTCGACACCCAACCCAGGAGGCTCCGCGTGCCGACCCCCACGCCCACCGAGAACGACCGCACCCTGCTCACGGTCGTGGCCAAGATGACCGCCCTGCCCGGCAAGGAGGCGCAGCTGCGCGCGGAGCTCGAGCAGCTCGTCGAGCCGACGCTCGCCGAGGAGGGCGTCGTCAACTACGACCTGCACGTCGCCGTGGACGACCCGGCCACGTTCGTCTTCTACGAGAACTGGCAGAGCCCCGGCCACCTCGAGGCCCACCTGGGCAACGGCCACCTCGTGGAGTTCGCCGGCAAGCTCGACGAGTACCTCGTCGGGGGAGCCGACGGGCTGGTGATCACCCAGCTGCAGCGCATCAAGTGACGTCCCCGCCGCCCACCCCGCGCACGGTCGCCTCGGCCATGGCCGAGGCGGCCGCGGCGTGGATCGACACCCTCGACGACGAGCAGCGCGCCACCGGCGTCTGGGACTGGCCGGGCTCGAAGGCCGCCGACGCGGAACGCGTGCTCTGGTTCTACACGCCGACCGACCACGGCGGGCTCACGCTCCACCAGCAGCGTCCCCACCAGCAGCGCGCCGCGATGCGGCTGCTGTCCACCGGGCTCTCGGAGGCCGGGTACGTCTCGGCCGCGACGATCATGGGGCTGGAGAACGTCCTCGACCGCACCGAGGGCTTCACCGCCGGCTTCGAGCGCGACCGCGGCCGCGACCCCGCCATGTACTACCTGCGCGTCTTCGGGGATCCGCGCGGTGACGGCCCCTGGTCGTGGCGCTTCGGCGGGCACCACGTCTCCGTCCACCACCTGGTCATGGACGGCGAGGCGGTCGCGGGCAGCCCGTGCTTCCTCGGCGCGGACCCGATGGTCTCGCCGCTGCTCGGCGGCCGCGAGCTGCGCCCGCTCGGCGGCGTCGAGGACACCGCCCGGGAGCTGTTGGCTGCCCTCGACGCCGAGCAGCGCTCGCGCGCCGTGCTCACCACGACCGCGGTCCCGGACATCATCGGCGGCAACCGGGTCCAGCCCCGCCCCGGCGACCGGCTGATCCCCCTGCCCGACCTGTGGCGCGGGCACTTCCAGCAGCAGCTCGAGGACCGCATGTGGGCGATGCACGACGGGCTCGAGGCCCAGCTCGGCGTCACCGAGGCCGACCACGCGGCGACCGAGCTCACCGCCGCGCCGCGCGGCATCGCCGGGGCCGACCTGGGCGCGGGGCAGAAGTCGATCCTGCGCGCGCTGCTCGACACCTACGTCGGCCGCATGCCGCCGGGACTGGTCGAGCGCGAGCGGGCCCGGTTCGACGGGGACGCCCTCGACGCCGTGCACTTCGCGTGGGCCGGCGGCGCGCAGCGCGGCGACCCGCACTACTACCGGCTGCAGGGCCCCCGCCTGCTCGCGGAGTGGGACAACACCCAGCGCGGGGTGAACCACGCCCACTCCGTCTGGCGCGACCCCGGGCACGACTTCGGGCTCGACCTGCTGGGCGAGCACCTCGTCGAGCACCACCCCGGGTGAGCCCGCCGGAACCGGTCGTCACGGTCGCCGGCGGCCGGGTGCGCGGCCGCCGGGACGGCGACGTCGTCGCGTTCCGCGGCCTCCGGTACGCCACGGCCGCGCGGTTCGCGCCGCCCGAGCCGCCGGCTCCCTGGGACGGGGTCCGCGACGCGCTCGGGCCCGGCCCGATCAGCCCGCAGCTGCCGGCACGCGTCGCCGCGGTCACCGGCCCGTCCTCCGACGACGACGCCCCGCAGGACGAGGACTGCCTGCGCGTCGACGTCCGGGCGCCGGCGGCCGCGCTCGTCGACGGCGTCCCGCGCCCGGTGCTCGTCTGGCTGCACGGCGGCGCCTACGTGATCGGCGCGGCCTCGACGTCCTGGTACGACACCTCGCGGCTGGTCGCCGAGGGCGACGTCGTCACGGTCAACGTGAGCTACCGGCTCGGGGTGCTGGGCTGGCTCGCGGCGCCCGGGGTGTCCGACGGCAACCTCGGGCTGCTCGACGTGCTGGCCGCCCTGCGCTGGGTGCACGAGAACGTCGCGGCGTTCGGCGGCGACCCCGCGCAGGTCACCGTCGCGGGCCAGTCCGCGGGCGCGCACGCGACCGCCTGCCTGCTCACGGTGCCCGCGGCGCGGCCGCTGTTCCGGCGGGCGATCCTGCAGAGCGGCCAGCTCGGCCTCGGCCTGTCCTCGCCGCGGCGGGCGGCCCGGGTGGCGGGCTACGTCGCCGCGGGTCTCGACGGCGCCGACCCCGCCACGGCCCCGGTCGACGCGCTGCTCGCCGCCCAGCGGCACGCGATGATCCGCGCCGCCGGGCCGGGCGGGGTGAACTCGTCCCCGGCGTTCGCGCCGGTCGACGGGGTCGCGCCCCTGGCTGCCGGGACGACCTGGGCCGACGCCGCCGGTGCGGGGCACGACGTGCTCGTCGGCGCGACCGCGGACGAGGCCGAGACGTTCATGGCGATCAGCCCGATCCTGCGGGACCTGCGCGGGGTGCCGGTGGGGCGTCACCTCGTCGGCGCCGTCTCCGCCGTGGCCACCCGGCAGGTGTTCACCGCCTCGGCGGATCGTTTCGCCGACGACGCGGCGCGCGCCGGCGTGCAGGCGTTCAGCTACCGCTTCGCGTGGCGGGCGCCCGCGTCCGGGCTCGGCGCCTGCCACTGCCTCGAGCTGCCGTTCCTGTTCGGCAACCGCGCGGCGTGGGAGGGCGCGCCGATGCTGCGGGGCGCCGACTGGGACGACGACGTCGAGCCGCTCGGTGCCGTGGTGCGCGCCGCATGGCTGCGGTTCGTGCGCACCGGGGACCCGTCGACCGACGCGGTGCCGTGGCCCCCGCACACCGCCGGCCGCGGCCCGACGACCGTGCTGGACACCGCCCTCGTCACCTCACCCGCCCGAAACGGGCACACTCGATGGTGAAGACCGTTCCCCCGAGGAGGAACCGATGCCCCTGATGCGCAGGGTTGCGGCGCTCGGCGCCGCCGTCGCCGCCGCGCGGCGGTACGCGAAGCAGAACCCGGAGAAGGTCAACCGCTACGCCGACCAGGCCGCGGCGTTCGTCAACAGCCGCACCGGCGGCAAGTACCAGAAGCAGGTCGACTCCGCGGTGCGCCAGGTCCGCAAGCAGACCTGCGTCCCGGGCCGCACCGTGCCGTTCCCCGAGCCGCAGTACTACGGGCCCCAGTCGGCGACGCGCTACCCGAGCCAGCGCACCGACCGGCCCTAGTTCCTCGCGAGGTGAGTCACCGGCCGGCAGCGGGCACAGGACGTCCATGGGATACGACGACCCGCTGCCGGCGACTCGCGGACGGTGGATGACGTGAGCGCCCCCGTCCCCGCCACCGTCCTGGTCACCGGCGCCACCGACGGCCTCGGTCGCGGCCTCGCCGAGGACCTCGCGGGCCGCGGCCTGACCGTCCTGCTGCACGGGCGCGACGACGAGCGCGGGAAGGCCGCGCTCGAGGAGATCCGGCAGGCGACCGGCAACGAGGCCCTGTCCTGGTACCGCGCGGACCTCGCCGATCTCGCGCAGGTGCGCGACCTCGCCGACCGCGTGGCCGCCGACCACCCCCGCCTCGACGTGCTCGTCAACAACGCGGGCATCGGCGCCGACGTGCCCGGCGGCGGCGTGCGCCAGGAGAGCGCCGACGGCCACGAGCTGCGGTTCGCGGTCAACTTCCTCGCCGGCCACCTGCTCGCCCACCGGCTGCTCGGCCCGCTCAAGGCGGCGGGCGCCGCGAGTGCCCAGGGGCCGGCGCGGATCGTCATGGTGGCCTCGGCGGGCCAGGCGGCGCTCGACTTCGACGACCTCATGCTCCGCAAGGACTACTCGGGCTGGCGGGCGTACTGCCGGAGCAAGCTCGCGCAGATCCTCGACGCGTTCGACCTCGCCGACGAGCTGGACCCGGCCGTGGTCACCGCGACCGCCCTGCACCCGGCGACCTTCATGCCGACCAAGATCGTCCCGTCGCCGGTCAGCACGATCGCCGAGGGGGTGGAGGCGACGGCGCGGCTCGCGGTCGGCCCGGAGCTCGCCGGCGTCACCGGGCGCTACTACAACGGCCTGCGGGAGGCGGAGCCCGAGCCGCAGGCGCTCGACACGCTGGCCCGGGCGCGGCTGCGCGCGATCGCCGACGAGCTGACCCGACCCTGACGGCAGGTGTCAGCCTTCACCGGTGAGGATGACGGGGTGACCCACCTCGAGAGCCCGTTCACGATCGACCTCTGGGAGCCGGCCGAGGGCCCTGAAGGAGGGGCCCTCGCCGATCCGGAGGGCCGGGGCCCCGCGACCGGCCGGGCCCAGGTGCGCAAGACCTACTCCGGGCCGCTCGTGGGCACGTCGGTGGCCGAGCTGCTGACCACCCAGGGCGAGAGCGGCGCGGCGTACCTCGCGCAGGAGCGTGTGGTCGGCGAGCTCGACGGTCGCGCGGGCAGCTTCGTCCTGCAGCACGGCGCGTCCGGCGGCGACGGCCAGGAGATGCGGCAGTGGGCGTTCGTCGTCGCCGGGTCCGGGACGGGCGGGCTGACCGGCCTGTCGGGCACCGGGGTCATCGCGCACGAGCTGCTGACGCTCGACTACGAGCTGCCCTGATGGCGTTCACCACCGACCCCGACGGCACCCACCGCTACGCCGCGACCTGCACGTGGTCGGGGTCGACCGGTGTGGGCTACGACGGCTACGAGCGCGCGCACGCGATCTCCTCGCCGCCCGCCGCGGCCACGCTCGAGCTCTCCAACGACCCGGCGATGGGCGGCGACGCGAGCCGGCTCGACCCCGAGCAGCTGGTGCTCGCGGCGGCGTCGTCGTGCCAGCTGCTGTCGTTCCTCGCGATCGCCGCGCGCGCCCGCATCGACGTCACGGAGTACCGGGACGACGCCGAGGCGACGATGTCGCACGACGACGGCCCGGCGCGGATCGCGGCGATCGTGCTGCGCCCGCACATCACCGTGGCGGCGGGCCCGAGCGTCCCGCGCGTGGAGCGGCTCGTGCACCTCGCGCACAAGGAGTGCTACGTCGCGAACAGCCTGGCCACCCCGGTCGCCGTGGAGCCCGTGGTCACCTTCATGTGAGTACTTTCCGGCCCTATAGGGCCGGAAAGTACTCACGATGGGCCGGTCAGGGCAGCAGCTCCGCCAGGCGGGCGCGGTAGCGGGCGACGTTGCCGAGCTTGATGTCCTCGTAGCCCCGGACCATGTCCGGCAGGGCGGCGATCTCGACGGCGCGGTCGGTGTCGTCGAGGGCGAGCAGCGCCGGGACCAGCTCCCGGTACTCGCCCACCAGCTCCCGCTCGACGCGCCGCACCTCGGCGACGCCGAACGGGTCGAGGCGGGTGCCGCGCAGGCGGCGCATCGCGCGCAGCGTGCGGTAGCCCGGGCGGAACCAGCGGCCCAGCGTGATCTTGCGCTGCATGCCGACGGCCCGCAGGACCGGCGGGTGCAGCTTCCACGCGTACCTGGCGCCGTCCCCGAACTGCGCGCGCACCGAGGCCTCGAGCGCCGGGTCGAGCGACAGGCGCGCGACCTCGTACTCGTCCTTGTAGGCCATCAGCTTGTACAGCCCGGTCGCGATCGCCTCGGCGAGCCGCGGGTCGGCGTCGACGCAGCCCCGCACCACGTCGGCGTAGGACCGGGCGTACGACGCGTCCTGGTAGGCCACGAGCTCCGGGACCCGGACGCCGACGAGGCGCTCCAGCTCGCTCCCGGCCGGCGCGCCGATCGACGCGACGATCTCCGCGGCCTCGGCGGCCCCACGGGCGGTGAGGCCGGGGACCCCGGTGTCGGGCCCGGTGCCGGTCACGAGCGCGACCACCATCGCGAACGCCTCGGGGTCGGCGACCGACTGGCGCCCGCGGCGGAAGGCCTGCAGGTTCTTCTCGACCGCGGCGCCGTTGAGCGTGAACGCCTCCTCGACGGCCGACGCCGGCAGCGGCAGCGCGCCGGCCTGGAACGCGGCGCCGAGCAGGATCGTCAGCGCGAACTGGTCGTCGCCGAACAGCGCGTCGGCCAGCGCCCGGGCGTCGACGACGACCCCGACGTCGCGGCGGACCCGCTCGGTGATGCGCGCGAGCACCGCGTCCGGGTCGGGGAACGAGACCGTCGGGTCGACGACCATCGACCCCGTCGGGACCTTCGCCGACGAGATCGCGGCGACGGTGCGCCACGACGCGCAGGTCGCGAGGTTCGCCGGCTCGGCGGCGACGAGCAGGTCGGCGCCGAGGTAGAGGTCGCACTCGCCCTCGGCGGCGCGTCCGGCGGCCTCGGTGGCGTCCCGGCTGATCTTGATGTCGGAGATCACCGCGCCGCCCTTCTGGGCCAGCCCGGTCTGGTCGAGACCGCGCACGTGGCGCCCGGCGACCAGCGCCGCCGTGGCGAGCACCTGCGACACCGTGGTGACGCCGGTGCCGCCGATGCCCGCGAGCCGGACCGTGAACTCCCGGTCGTCGACCACCGCGGGCGGCGTCGGCGCCGTGTCGGCGTCCAGCGGCTCGAGCCCGCGCGGCGCGGCGGCCGTCCCCGAACCCGCGCCGGGCTCGACGGTGAGGAACGCCGGGCAGTCGCCGTCGAGGCAGGAGTAGTCCTTGTTGCAGGACGCCTGGTGGATGCGGGTCTTGCGGCCGAACTCGGTGTCCACCGGGGTCACCGACAGGCAGTTCGAGGTCTGCCCGCAGTCGCCGCAGCCCTCGCAGACGCGCTCGTTGATCATCACGCGCGTGCTCGGGTCGGGCAACAGGCCGCGCTTGCGCTTGCGGCGCTTCTGGGCCGCGCACTCCTGGTCGTGGATGAGCACGGTGACGCCAGGGGTGTCGGCGAGGACGCGCTGGGCCTCCTCGTAGCGCGAGCGGTCCCAGACCTCGACGCCCCGGGCCAGCTTGACGCCCCTGTACCGCGACCGGTCCTCGGTGGTGACGAGGATCTTCGTGACGCCCTCGGCCATCAGCGACCGCGTCAGCGCCGGCATCGGCAGGGCACCGACGGCGTCCTGGCCGCCGGTCATCGCGGCGGCGCCGTTGTGCAGCAGGCGGAACGTCATGTGCGAGCCGGCCGCGACGGCCGCGCGCACGGCGAGCGACCCGGAGTGGTGGAACGTCCCGTCGCCCATGTTCTGGACGAAGTGCGGTGTCTTTCCATTGGGCCCCTCGACGAACGGCGCCATGCCGAACCAGTGCGCGCCCTCGCCGCCCATCTGCGACAGGCCGGTGACCTCGCCGACCTGCTCCTCGGGCATCAGCAGCACCATCGTGTGGCAGCCGATGCCGGCGCCGACGAGCGAGCCGTCGGGGATCGCGGTGGTCGAGGTGTTGTGCGGGCAGCCCGAGCAGTAGAACGGCGTGCGCTTCGCGCCGTCGACCGGCGTCAGCGACAGGTCGATGCGGCTGCGGCGCGCCTTCTCGTCGCGCCAGGCCCGCACGCTCGGCACGTCGCCGTGCGCCAGGAGGCGCTCGCCGAGACGGCGGGCGACGACGTCGGGGTCGAGGTCGCCGGCCTCGGGGAACATCGCGGCACCGGTGGGCCCGCGCTTGCCGTGGACGCGCGGGGCGTCGGCGCGGCCGTAGAGCAGCTCCTTGATCTGGGTCTCGAGGAACGCGCGCTTCTCCTCGACGACGACGATCTCGTCGAGGCCCTCGGCGAACTCGTCGACGATCCCGGGCTCCAGCGGCCAGGGCATAGCGACGCGGAGCAGGCGGACCCCGTGGCGCTCGAGGGCCCGGTCGTCGAGACCGAGGGTGGCGAGCGCCTGGCGCAGGTCGAGCCAGCTCTTGCCCGCCGCGACGATGCCGAGGCGCGCCGGACCGTCGCCGACGATCCGGTTGAGGCGGTTCGCCGCGGCGTAGCGCTGCGCGATGACCAGGCGGGCGCGGTAGAGGTCGCGCTCGATCGGCCCGAGGGCGGGCTGGAGCAGCGTCGCCGACGGGGTGTGCACGTAGGGGCGGCCGTCGATCGTCGTGTCCGGGACGACCGGGTGCAGGCGGTCGGGGTCGACGTCGACGGTGCCGGAGCCGTCGGCGACCGCGGTGACCATCTTCAGCGCGGTCCACAGCCCGCTCACCCGCGAGAGCGCGACGGCGTGCCGGCCGAGGTCGAGGACGTCCTGCGAGTCCGCGGGGTAGAGCACGGGGACCGCCATGTCGGCGAGCGCGGCCTCGGAGGCACAGGGCACGCTCGACGACTTCGCCGCCGGGTCGTCGCCGACGAACGCCACCGCGCCACCGCGGGGGTGGGTGCCGGTGAGGTTGGCGTGGCGCAGGGCGTCGGTGGCGCGGTCGAGGCCCGGCGCCTTGCCGTACCAGTAGCCGACGACCCCGTCGCGCGTGAGGCCGCCGGTGGCCGCCGCGAGCTGGGTGCCCTCGACCGCCGTCAGCGCGATCTCCTCGTTGAGCCCCGCCGCGAAGACGACGTCGTTCTCCGTGAGCAGGTCGCGGTGGCGGGCGAGCTCGAGGTCGTAGCCGGCGAGCGGGGAGCCCTCGTAGCCCGAGATGTAGCCGCCGGTCCGCAGGCCGTCGGCGAGGTCGGCGCGGTGCTGGTCGAGGGGGAGGCGGACCAGCGCCTGCACACCGGTGAGGTGGATGCGCCCGCGCGTCATCGCGTAGCGGTCACGCAGCGACACCGGGTGGCGCGGCTCCCTGTCGTCGGAGCCGCCGAACGGGACGTCGAAGGCGGGGGGACGGACGTCGACGGTCATGACGGACCTCCTGGGTGGTCCGGCGCGCGGGGCGCGGGGTGGGTCCTCGGTGCCGGGCCACACGTCGTGGCGGTGACGCAGAAGGTAGGGAGTTACTTGCCAGTGGTCTATCCTCGTCTTCGAGAACTGGGCCATTGGTCCAGTCCTCACGGCCTTCGACTGATCCGCTTCGGCCATTGGACGACGCCATGGACCTCGACGACCTCGACCGGGCGCTGCTGCTCGCGCTCCTCGAACGCCCCAGGGCCGGGCTGCGCGAGCACGCGCGGGCGCTGGGCATCGCCCGCGGCACCGCGCAGGCCCGCTTCCTGCGTCTCCAGGAGCGCGGGGTGATCGTCGGCTTCGAGCCGCAGGTCGATCCCGAGGCCCTGGGCTACGACGTGCACGCCTTCGTCACCCTGCACATCACGCAGGGCCGGCTCGACGCCGTCGCCGAGCACCTGGCCACGATCCCCGAGGTCGTCGAGGCCCACAGCATCACCGGCGACGGCGACCTCTGGGCCCGCGTGGTCGCCCGGACCAACGCGCACCTGGAGCAGGTGGTCCAGGGGATCATCGGCACCCCGGGGGTGGAGCGCACCCGCACGGAGATCGCGCTGACCGAGCGCGTCGCCCACCGCGTCCTGCCGCTCGTGCGCGCCCTGCCGCGCGGTCGCCGCGGGTCGTAGGTGGTCTACTCGGCGGCGTGATCGGTGAGCTCGCGCTCGACAGCACGGCCGAGCGGGTCGGCGACGGGGTCCACGAGATCGTGCTGTCCGACCGCTGGGGGCTGCTCGACGGCCGGCTCAACGGCGGCTACCAGCTGAGCGTCGCGCTGCGGGCGCTCGCGGCGGAGATCCCGCTGCCGGACCCGGTCGTGGCGTCGGCGTCGTACCTCCGCCCGGCGTGGCCCGGTCCGGCGCGGGTGCTGACGACGGTGGTGCGGGCGGGGCGCCGGCTGGCGACCGGGACGTCGCGGCTCCTGCAGGCCGGCCCGGACGGCGCCGAGCGGGAGGTGCTGCGGCTGGAGGCGACGTTCGCCGACCTGTCCGCCTCGCCGGCCGACCCCGTCGACCGCACCGCGCCGCCGTCGCTGCCGCCGTTCGAGGCGTGCCGGACCTTCGGGGGACCGGACGCGCCCCCGGACGGGGCCACCGTGGGGCAGCGGATCCGCTACGGGGTGCGCGAGCTGCCCGGCTGGGTGCGCGGCGAGCCGTCGGGGGACCCGTCCGCGGAGTTCTGGTTCGCCTTCGCCGACGGGTCGGACGCGACGCTCGTCGACCTGGCGTTCGTCGTGGACGGCGCGGCGCCGGTGGTGCTCGAGGTGGGACACGGCTCGAGCACGGCGCAGCTCACGGTGCACCTGCGCGAGCACCCCGCCCCCGGCCCGCTGGTCTGCCGGACGGTGAGCAACCACCTCGCGCACGGCCTGCACGACGAGGACGTCGAGGTCTGGGACTCGCGGGGCGTCCTCGTCGCGCAGTCCCGGCAGCTCGCCCTGCTCCTCTGACCGCCCGCGGCCGGGCGGCGACGCACGGGGTGGTGTCAGCGTGGCGGCCACGCTGACGTTGAGCGTCAGCAACTCCCCCACGATCACGGAGCCGGTCCGAGCCGCGCACCCGGCACGCTCGCCGATCGAGCGTGTGGCGATACGGACACTGGACGTCTGCGGTGGCCCACCGCTGACACGACACGTCGAGATCCCGACACGCCCGACCCTCTGGCCGAGCGCGTGGCGATACGGACACTCGACGTCAGCGGCGCCACGCCGCTGACAGGGTCATGGAGCAGCCGGCTACGTCCAGTAGAGGACGCGGGCGACGGGGAGGTGATCGGCGAGTTCCGCGGTGACGTGCGCCCGCAGGTCGGCCATCACGTCGTCGGGGTAGACGTGCTTCACCGCGCCGAACTTGCCGCGCTTGGTCCGCCGCTGCTCGGGGTCCATCTCGAGCCGGGTGCGCGGGTACCAGCTCTCGAGGGTCTCCTTGCTGCCCGGTGTGAAGCGGTGCGTGATGCACTCGGCGGTGAGGTCGAGGTCCTCGATCCCCTCGAGCGCCGCGGCCACCCGCGCCAGGAGGTCGCTGTACGCCGCCCGCCAGTCCCCCACCGGCATGATCGGCGCGATCGTGACGCCCACCGGCCACCCCGCGCGCGCCATCCGGGCCAGCGCCGCGATCCGCGCGGACACCGAATCCGTGCCGCCCTCGAACCGCCCGGTCACCGACTCCGGTCCCAGCGAGAAGCGCAGCCGGGTGCGCCCGCCGTGCGGCAGCCCGAGCAGGCCGTCCACGTCGGCGAACTTCGTCGTCGCCCGCAGCTGCACGGGACCGCCGAAGTCGTGGGTGCCGACGTGCCGGATCGCCGCGGACAGGCTGCCCGTGACGTGCTCGATGCCCAGCGGGTCGGTGTAGCAGGAGGCCTCGAAGGTCGTGCCCTCGCCGGCGCGCGCCGCCGAGGTCGACGTGATCGTGCCGTGCCCGACGTAGGCGTCGAGGCCGGCGAGGATCTCCTCCAGGTCGCCGAACACGCGCGTCACGGGCGGCCCGGTCAGCGAGCCCGCGAGGTAGCAGTACTGGCAGTGCGCCGGGCAGCCGCGCGCGAGGTCGACGCGCCAGTCCGCGCTCGGCGGGATCGGGTCGAGCTTGCGCGCCGACGCCGGGCTCGTGACGACGGCGAGCGTCGCCTTGGCGCGGGCGTAGGTCTCGCGCTCGCTCCCGCCGCGCAGACCCGTGATGCGGTCGCCGCGCAGCAGCTCGACGTCGTCGACGCCCGCCGCCTCGCAGCGGCGGAGGATCTCGGCGGTGTGGGGGTGCTCCTGCGCGGAGCGGGTGACGAGGACGTGCTGTGGGGTCCAGAGGCGGGGGCGCGGTCCTGCCGCGAGGGGTGTCGTCATCGCACTCACGTCAACGCGTCGCACGTTCGGCGACTTCCGCCCGACCGGGGTGGTTGCGCCGTTCGTGCGCGGGATACTCGCCGACGTCCGGCGGTGTCGCCGGTCACACCGACCGACTGCTCGACCCTCTCCAGGAGGCTCCCGTGTCCGCTCCGTCCACCGGCCCCGATCTGCGCCCGGCGGCGCTCGACGACACCGCGCTCGACGAGCTCCACCGCCTCGAGGAGCGCCTCGGCACCCCGGTCGTCGCCTACGAGGCCGCGAGCCCCTACGCCGAGCTGAGCGCCGACCAGCTCGCCGAGATCCAGCGCACCGAGTCCGCCCTCGGCGTGCGCCTGCTGGCCTACCGGACCTGATCGCCGGACGTGGTGGACGTGGCGCGGACGTGCAGCAACCGCACGCCTCGCCGCGTCGGCATCGTCACCTCCGGCGCGAACCCGCCGGCGACCAGGTGGTCGCGGAGCCGGTCGACGACGTCCGTGCGCGGTGCCGCGCCGCCGTCGGAGCCGTAGACGAGGTGCAGCACCCCGCCCGGCCGCAGCGCGGTGGCGAGCACCGCCAGCTCGGCGTGCGCGGGCCCGGTCCAGAAGAGGTTGACGTTGACCGCGAGCGCGAGGTCGAACGCGCCGGGCGACGGCCGGAACGCGGCGAGCGCGGTCGTCACGACCGTGCCCGCGGGAGCGCGCGCGAGCGTCGCCGCGGCGGCGGCCGCCGACCGGTCGATGCCCGTGTAGTGCCCGCGCGGCAGCCGGTCGGCGAGCAGCGCGGCCGCCACCCCGCGTCCGCACCCCACCTCGAGCACCCGCGCGTCCGGGGCCGGGTCGACCAGGTCGACGGCGGCCGCGAGCCGGGGTGGGACCGCCATCGCCGATCGTCCCTCCGCCGCAGGAGCGCCGACGAGCGATCCAACAGCAACGGCACCGTCACCCCATAGAGTGGTCCGGGTCACACAGGGCCGAGCAGGGGAGGTGCGGGCATGCCCACGGTGGAGACGGTGCGGGGCCCGGTGGACGTCGGCGATCTGGGCACGACGCTGATGCACGAGCACGTGTTCGTGCTGAGCCCGGACATCATGCAGAACCACGGCGACGAGTACTGGGACGAGGAGGTCCGGGTCGCCGACGCGATCGACAAGCTGCGCCGCCTGCGCGACCTCGGCGTCCACACGATCGTCGACCCCACCGTCATCGGGCTCGGCCGCTACGTCCCGCGCGTCGCCCGGATCAACGCCGAGGTCGACCTCAACATCGTCGTCGCGACCGGGCTCTACACGTTCGACGAGATCCCGCACTTCCTGCACTACCGCGGCCCGGGCACCGTGCTCGGCGGCGACGAGCCGATGACCGAGATGTTCCTCAAGGACATCCGCGAGGGCATCGGCGGCACGGGCATCAAGGCGGCGTTCCTCAAGGGCGTCGTCGAGGAGCGCGGCCTGACGCCCGACCAGACCCGCATCCAGCACGCCATCGCGAACACCCATCTCGAGACCGGCGTGCCGATCACCGTGCACACCAACGCCGCGCACCAGACCGGACGGCTCGCGCTCGACCTCTACGAGAAGGCGGGCGTCGACCTCACCAAGGTCGTCATCGGGCACGCCGGCGACAGCAACGACCTCGACTACCTGCGCGAGATCGCCGACCGCGGCGCCACGATCGGCGCCGACCGCTTCGGCATCGACGTCTTCAACCCCACCGACCAGCGGGTGGCCACCATCGCCGCCCTCTGCGCGCAGGGGTACGCCGAGAAGATCGTGCTGGCCCACGACGCGTCCTGCTACATCGACTTCTTCTCCGGCGACAGCCAGGCCACCAAGGAGCAGATGCTGCCGAACTGGCACTTCGAGCACATCCACCACGACGTGCTGCCCGCCCTGCGCGAGCAGGGCGTCACCGACGAGCAGATCACGACGATGCTGGTGGACAACCCGCGGCGGTACTTCTCGTGAGCCCCACCCCGCTCCCCCGCGGCGCCGCGCCCTTCGACACGACCGGCATCACCCGCGGTGCCGACGGCATCGCGCGCTACGACCACCTCGCGCCGTCGGTGGTCGCGATGGTGCGCGCGTCGGTGGAGCGCCACCCCGACGTGGAGGCGCTCGTCGAGGTCGGCGGCGAGCGGGTCACCTACGCGCAGCTGTGGGACCGGGCGGCGCGGGTGGCGGGCGGTCTGGTCGGCGGCGGGGTGCGGCGCGGCGACCGGGTGGCCTCGCTGCTGCCCGCCGGGCTCGACTGGGTGGTCGGCTTCCTCGGCACCCTGCTCGCCGGGGCCGTCGCGGTGCCCGTCAACACCCGCTTCGCCGCGCCGGAGGTGGAGTACGTCCTGTCCGACAGCGACGCGGCGGCCGTGCTCCGGCCCGGTGAGGCGCTGCCGGCGGGGCATCCCGAGGCGCTCGACGACCTCGTCCCCGGCGACCTGGCCGCGATCTTCTACACGAGCGGCACCACCGGCCGCCCCAAGGGCGCGCGGACCACCCACCGCAACTTCCTGTCCAACGTCGAGACCGCGATCCGCGTCATCGGGATCGACCGCGCGACCGGCCCGTCGCTGCGCAACCTCGTCTCGGTGCCGCTGTTCCACGTCACCGGGTGCAACTCGCAGCTGCTCGTCCAGCTCGCGCTCGGCGGGACGACGGTGGTGCTCCCGGTGTTCGACGGCGCGACGTTCGTGCGCACGATCGTCGACGAGCGCATCGACACGCTGGTCAGCGTGCCGGCCATCTACGGCCTGACCCTGGCCCGCGACGACCTCGGCGTCGACCTGTCCCACGTGCAGCGGATCTCCTACGGCGGCGCCCCGATCGCACCGGCGCTGGTCCGGCGCCTCATGGAGCGGATCCCGCAGGCCCGGCTCGGCAACGGGTTCGGGCTCACCGAGACCTCGTCGATCGCCACGTTCCTCCCGCACGAGTGGGCGGCGGAGAACGCGGACTCGGTGGGGTTCGCGGCGCCGGTGGTCGACCTCGCGCTCGCCGACGTCGACGACGCCGGGGTCGGCGAGCTGCTGATCCGCGGGCCCAACGTCGTCGACGGCTACTGGGCGGCACCCGAGGCGACGGCGCGCACCTTCGTCGAGGGCTGGCTGCACAGCGGCGACCTCGCGCGCGTCGACGAGGGCATCGTGCGGATCGTCGACCGCGCGAAGGACGTCATCAACCGCGGTGGGGAGAACGTCTACTCGGTGGAGGTCGAGAACGCGCTGGCCGGCGCGCCGGGCGTCGCCGACGCGGCGGTCGTCGGGGTCCCGGACGACGTCATGGGCGAGAAGGTCGGCGCGGTGCTGGTCGGCGCGGACGTCGACGTCGACGCGGTGCTCGCCTACCTCGACACGCAGATCGCCGACTTCAAGGTCCCGCAGTTCGTCGTCGTCTCGCCCGACCCGCTGCCCCGCAACCCGGGCGGCAAGCTGCTCAAGCGGACCCTGCGCGACGGCACCGACTGGGGCCCGCCGGTCCGGGGCCGCTGAGGGGTATGTGAGCGAACTTCGGTGCTACGGCACCGAAGTTCGCTCACATAGGGCCGACCAGCACCACGTCGAGGCGGCGGGGGCCGTGGACGCCCTCGACGCGGTCGAGCTCGATGTCGCTGGTCGCCGAGGGGCCGGAGACGAAGGTCAGCGGGCCGTTCGGGTCCAGGCGCGCGAGCGCCTCGGGCACCGAGGACACGACGTCGGAGGCCCGGAGGACGCACACGTGGTGGTCCGGGACGAGGCTGATCGCGCGCCGCCCCTGGTCCGGCGCGAGCGCGTCGAGGACGAAGGTGCCGGTGTCCGCGATCGCGACCGCCCCGCCGGTGACGACGGCGTCGGTCGCGTCGAGGTCGGCGACCGACAGCGGCGGGTCGTCGGTGCGCACCTCGCCGTCGTAGGCCGACAGCCACCCGGCGGGCAGGCCGGCGGGGACGACCACGCTCGAGGCGTCGCCCAGCACCGCCGCGACCGCGCCGGCCACCTCGTCCTCGCCGCCCACCCGGTGCACCGTCGCCCGGTAGTCGGTCAGCGTCTCGTCGAGCCGGTCGACGGCCCCGGCGCTGCCCGGCGCGTGCGCCCCGGTCCGGCGGTGGTCCCGCGCCACGTCCGGCGGGCTCGCCCCACCCGCGTCGCGGGCGGCGCGCAGCCGGGCCAGGACCTCGTCACGAGCGCTCACGACGCGACCACCACTCCCGGAACGTCTCCGCCGGCGGCGCCGGCATGTCCCGCGCCCCGAACCACGCCGAGGCACCCGGGCCCGGCGCCGACCGGATCCGCCCGGACCGCCCGAGCAGCCGGCCCAGCTTCATCGCCCGCTCGAGCAGCGAGAACCGTCCCGGCGTCGCCATCGCGGCCGCCGCCGCGCGCATCGCCACGTCCTGCGCGCTCGGCCGACCGTGCGCCTGCACCGCCGCCGCGCGCTGCTGCACGAGCAGGTGCGGGATGTCGATGCGCACCGGGCACGCGTCGAAGCACGCCCCGCACAGCGACGACGCGTACGGCAGCGACGCGTTGACGTCGTCGGGACCGTCGATGCCGGTGAGCTGCGGCGAGAGCACGGCGCCGATCGGGCCGGGGTAGATCGACCCGTACGCGTGGCCGCCCGCGCGCTCGTAGACCGGGCAGACGTTGAGGCACGCCGAGCAGCGGATGCAGTGCAGCGCCTGGCGCCCGTCCGGCGAGGCCAGGACGTTCGACCGCCCGTTGTCGAGCAGCACGAGGTGGAACGCCTGCGGCCCGTCGCCGGGCGTGACGCCGCTCCACGTCGACGTGTACGGGTTCATCCGCTCGCCGGTGGAGCTGCGCGGCAGCAGCTGCAGGAACACCTCGAGGTCCGACCACGTCGGCACGATCTTCTCGACGCCCATCACCGTGATCAGCGTGTCCGGCAGCGTCAGGCACATCCGACCGTTGCCCTCGGACTCGACCACCGAGATCGTCCCGGTGTCGGCGACCGCGAAGTTGACCCCCGAGACGCCGACCTTCGCCGACAGGAACTTGCGACGCAGGTGCGCGCGGGCGGCCATCGCGAGCCGGCGCGGCTCGTCGGTCAGCGACGGGTCCACGCCGGGCATCTCGCGCAGGAAGATGTCGCGGATCTCCGCGCGGTTCCGGTGGATCGCGGGGACGAGGAAGTGCGACGGCTTGTCGTCGGAGAGCTGGACGATCAGCTCGGCGAGGTCGGTCTCGAGCGCCGCGATCCCCGCCTCGCCGAGGGCCTCGTTGAGCCCGGTCTCCTGCGTCGCCATCGACTTGACCTTGACGACCTCGTCGGCCCCGGTCTTCCGCACGAGGTCGACGACGATCCGGTTCGCCTCCCTCGGCGTCGCGCGCCCAGTGCACGACGCCGCCCCGCGCGGTCACCGACGCCTCGAGCTGCTCCAGGAGCTCCGGCAGCCGCGCCATCACGTCGGCCTTGATGCCCTCGCCGGCGCGGCGCAGCTCCTCCCAGTCGTCGACCTCGCCGACGACCGCGGCGCGCTTGGCGCGGATCGTGCGGGTCGCGTGCCCGAGGTTCTGGCGCAGCTGGGTGTCGGCGAGCGCCCGCCGGGCGGCGACGGGGAACGGCTCGGTGCCGCGCAGGTGGTGGTGGGGGTCCGACGCGACGGTCGGCATGCCCAGCTCGACGGTGGTCACGCCGCCCCCTCCGACGTCGACGCCAGGATCTCCGCGAGGTGCACCGTGCGCACCCCCGAGCGCAGCCGCGAGAGCCCGCCCCCGATGTGCATGAGGCAGGACGTGTCCCCCGCGGTGCACACCTCGGCGTGCGTCGCGAGCACGTTCGCCATCTTGTCCGCGAGCATCGCCGTGGACGTGTCGGCGTTCTTCACCGCGAACGTCCCGCCGAACCCGCAGCAGACCTCGGCGTCGGGCAGCTCGGTCAGCGTCAGGCCCCGGACCTCCCGGAGCAGGCGCAGCGGCTTGTCGCCGACGCGCAGCATGCGCAGCGAGTGGCACGTCGGGTGGTAGGTGACGCGGTGCGGGTAGTAGGCGCCGACGTCGGTGACGCCGAGGACGTCGACGAGCAGCTCGGAGAGCTCGTAGGTCCGGGCCGCCAGGTCCTCCGCCGCCTGCGCGAGCTTCTCGTCGCCGCCACGGCGGGCCACCATCGCGTGCTGGTGGCGCACGCAGCCCACGCACGAGCCGGAGGGGGCGACGACGACGTCCGCGGCGCCCGCGAAGACGTCGACGTGGTGGCGCACGAGCGGCAGGGCGAGGTCGAGGTAGCCGGTGTTGACGTGCATCTGCCCGCAGCACGTCTGGTCCGCGGGGAACACGACCTCGTGCCCGAGGCGCTCGAGCAGCTCGACCGTGGCCCGGGGCGCCTGCGGGAACATCGCGTCGCCCAGACACGTGGCGACGAGGGCGATCCTCACGGGGCTCCTCGGAGGGTGGTGGTGGTCCGAGCAGTGTCCCCCGAGCGGGGCCCACCGCGCAGATTCGGGTGATCCGTCCGGTCCCCCGGGATACCTGTGACCCGCGGTTACCTGAATCGCGGCGGCCTGACTACGCAAAGCCGTCCCGAACGCTTCCGGTGAGGCCGCCCGGGTGAGGACACTGCTCCCGACAGCGATCATGGATCGCCGGTTCCGACGTGCGCGGACGGCGGTTCACCCGACGAGCAGAGGCCTCGGGCCGACATCCGCACTACGACGTATCGAGGCGCCCGGCCGTTCCGCATCCGCGTGATGAGGACGACACTGAGGCATCCGATCGGCAGGGGAGGCGGCGCCATGGACACGCCTTCCCCGCGGACGCCCGGGGCGGCGCGCCGGTGACCGCTCACGAGCAGGAATGGCCCCTCGCGGGACGCGCCGAGGCGCTGACGACGGTCAGCCGCATCGCCGCCCGCCGAGAGCGCGCCGGGATCCTCGTCGTCGGTCCGCCGGGGGTCGGGCGCACCCGCTTCGCGCGGGCCGCCCTCGTCGGCGTCGGGAACACCGGTCCCGGTGAGGGCCATCCCGACGGCCCGTCCTGGCACCCGGTCTGGGTGATGGCGGCCCGCGCGACGGCCGGGATCCCGCTGGGGGCGCTGAGCCACCTGCTGCCGGGGCACGACCCCGGCGACGGGAGCCCGGGGTGGCTGCTGCACGAGGCCCGGAAGGTGCTCCTGCGCGCCAAGGGACCGGCCCGGCTGCTCATCGGCGTCGACGACGTGCACCTGCTCGACGAGACCTCCGCGGTGCTGCTCCACCAGCTCGCGTCCTCCGGCGACGCCTTCCTGGTCCTGAGCGCGCCGACCGGCGTGTCCGTGCCGGAGCCGGTGTTCGCGCTGTGGAAGGAGTCGCTGGTCGAGCGGATCGACCTGCCCGAGCTCACCCGGGAGGAGAGCGACGACCTCGTCGTCGCGGTGCTCGGCGGCCACGTCGACGCCGCCACGCTGCACCGCCTCTGGTCGCTGTCGCTGGGCAACCCGCTCTTCCTGCGCGAGCTGGTCCGCGGCGGGCGCGCGAGCGGCGCCCTGAAGCCGACCGGCCGCGTGTGGCACACCGACGGGACGCTGCCGGTCTCCGCGCGCCTCGCCGAGATCATGCAGCAGCGCACCGACCGGTCCGCGCCGCTGGAGCAGAGCCTCATGCGGCTGCTCGCGTTCGGTCAGCCGCTCGGGAGCGACCTGGCGGCCGAGCTGACGTCGCCCGAGACGGTCGCGGCGCTCGAGGAACGCGGGATCGTCACCTCCCGGCGGGCGGGACGGCGGGTGGAGATCTCGCTCGCCCACCCGCTGCACACCGAGGTGCTGCGCCGCGGCGCGACACCGTTCCAGGAGCGCCAGAACTACCAGCAGCTCGCCGACGCGCTCGAGAAGCGGGGCGTGCGCCGCGAGGAGGACCAGCGGCGGCTGCTGGCGTGGCGGGTCGGTCAGGGCGCGTGGTCCGACCCGGCGGACCTCGTGACGGCCGCGGCGGGCGCGGCCGACACCGATCCGGCGTTCGCGGAGCGGCTGCTGCGGGAGGCGGCGTCCGTCGGGGGCACCGGGGCCCAGCTCGAGCACGCCCGGGTGCTGGTCCGGCTCGGACGGTCGGCGGACGCCGAGGAGGTCCTCGCGCCGCTGGCGAACGACGACCTGGCCGCCGACGTGCGGGTCGTCGTCGCCCTGGCGCGGTCCTACAACCTGTTCTGGGGACTGCGCGACGCGAGCGGAGCCCGCCGCGCGATCGCGGACGCCGGCACCGAGCTCCCCGACAGCGCCGACGCCGAGGCCCTCCGGGCGTTCGGGCTGCTGCTCGCCGGTGACCACGAGGCGGCGAGCGCGGCGCTCGCCCCCCTGGTCGACGAGACGAGCGGGGACGCCGCACCGCTGCCGGTCCTCGCGGTGGCGGCGACGGCGGCCGCACGGTCCGGTCACCCCGAGCGTGCCCGGGCCCTCGCGGACAGGGGTCTGGAGGCCAAGGACCAGGACCCGACCGGCGGCTGGATGCTGGTGGAGCTCACCGGTGCCCGCTGGTACGCCGACCTCGAGGCCGGCCGCCTCGACGACGCGGAGGCCACGGCGCTGGCGGCGCACGCCCGGGCCATCGAGACCGGCCAACGCGCGACCGCCGCGGTCGGGGCGACGTGGGTCGGGGTCGTCGCCGCCCGGCGGGGCCTGCTGAGCTCCGCCACGCGCTGGCTGCTGGAGGCCGCCGCGGGCGTGCCCGCGGATCGCTTCCTCTTCACCGTGCCGCTGGTCAGCGAGCTCGCGATCGCGGTGTCGTCGCTGGGCAACACCCCCCGCGCCCACTCGCTGTTCGACGAGGCGGGCGACCTCGCCGTCGACGGCCCCGTGCCCGGGTGGAGCGGCGCCACGCAGGTCTGGCTGGCCGGCATGGTCGGCCAGACGAGCGAGGCCGAGCGGATCGCGCTGGAGGTCGGCGCGGGCCGGGCGGCGCTCGGACCCCGCATGGCAGCCCTCCACTCGGCCGTCCGGCTGGGCATCAGCGGGCCGGTCACCGACCTCCTCGACGAGCTCGCTGGACAGACGACGAGCGAACTACTCACGCTCTACGCGACGCAGGGACGGGCGCTGGCCGACGGTGACGGCGACGCACTCGACGAGGTCGCCGAGCGGTACGCCGCGTCGGGACTGTGCCTCGACGCCGCCGAGGCGGCCGCGCAGGCCGCGATCGTCCACCGCGCCCACGGGGCGACGGGGTCGGGCGGCGGGTCGGCGTCGCGGGCCCGGGCCTGGGCGGAGTCGTGCGAGGACGCCTCCACACCCGCTCTGGAGCAGCTCGACGGGGTGGCCGACCTCACCCGCCGCGAGATGGAGATCGCCTCCCTCGCGGCCTCCGGGCTCACGAGCAAGGCCATCGCGAGCCAGCTCGTCGTCAGCGTCCGCACGGTCGACAACATCCTGCGGATGGTCTACGCGAAGCTCGGGGTCTCCGGCCGCGGCGACCTCGCGCACGTCACGGGCATCCGCACCACCCGCTGACAGTCCGTGAGCATCCACAACCTTCGACTCGGCGAGTAGGTGACGAAGGCCGTGGTCGCGGAAGTGAGTACTCCGGTACTCATGACCCTCCGCTACGGAGTGTCCAAGCTCTCTCTCGTCACGAAAGGCCCGGACCGGCTCTCTCCCCCGGAGTCGTGTGAGCCACCGGTCGGCGCGGACGCGCCGCGCGCGGTCTGCGGCCCGACCAGAAGAGAGGACACGAGATGACCGAAACGGTCGAGCCGCCTCCCACCGCGGGTGGCAATCAGGCCAACCAGGGCGGTGCCGGGAACCAGGCCAACCAGGGCGGGGCAGGCAACCAGCTCAACCAGGGCGGCCTCGGTGGCAACCAGGCCAACCAGGCCGGCGATGCCGGCAACCAGCTCAACCAGGCCGCCCCGGTCTCGCTGGTCGACGTCGCGAACCAGCTCGGCTACACGTGCCCCATGCACGGCACCTACGCGTTCTGCCCCGGCACGTGCGACACCCGCCAGGCGTTCGACCACGACCACGGCGGCAACCAGGCCAACCAGGGCGGCGACGGGGGCAACCAGCTCAACCAGGCCGGCGGCGGCGGTGGCAACCAGGCCAACCAGGGCGGTGGCGGAGGCAACCAGCTGAACCAGGCCGGCGGAGCCGGGAACCAGGCCAACCAGGGTGGCGGCGGCGGTAATCAGGCCAACCAGGGCGGCGGCGGCGGTAATCAGGCCAACCAGGGCGGCGGCGGTAATCAGGCCAACCAGGGTGGCGGCGGCGGTAACCAGGCCAACCAGAGCGCCTCCATCGGTGGCGACGGCACCATCAACCAGGCCAACCAGTCCGGCAGCGGGAACCAGGCCAACCAGGCCGGCGCGGGCGCCGGCAACCAGGCCAACCAAGGTGGCGGCGGCGGGAACCAGGCCAACCAGGGTGGCGGTGGCGGTAACCAGGCCAACCAGGGTGGCGGCGGCGGGAACCAGGCCAACCAGGGTGGCGGCGGCGGGAACCAGGCCAACCAGGGCGGTGGCGGCGGGAACCAGGTGAACCAGAGCGCCTCCATCGGTGGCGACGGCACCATCAACCAGGCCAACCAGTCCGGCAGCGGGAACCAGCTCAACCAGGCCGGCGCGGGCGCCGGCAACCAGGCCAACCAGGGCGGTGGCGGAGGCAACCAGCTGAACCAGGGTGGTGGCGGCGGGAACCAGGCGAACCAGGGCGGCGGTACTGGCAACCAGCTGAACCAGGGTGGAGCTGGCAACCAGGCCAACCAGGGTGGAGCCGGGAACCAGGCCAACCAGGGCGGGCTCGGCGGCAACCAGGCCAACCAGGGCGGCGGCGGCAACCAGGCCAACCAGGGCGGCGGCGACGGCAACCAGCTCAACCAGGGCGGCGGCAACCAGGCCAACCAGGGCGGCGGTGCCGGCAACCAGGCCAACCAAGGTGGTGGCGGCGGCAACCAGGCCAACCAGGGCGGCGGTGCTGGCAACCAGCTCAACCAGGGCGGTGCCGGTAACCAGGCCAACCAGGGTGGAGCCGGGAACCAGGCCAACCAGGGTGGGCTCGGCGGGAACCAGGCCAACCAGGGCGGCACGGGGAACCAGGCCAACCAGGGCGGCGGTGCTGGCAACCAGCTCAACCAGGGTGGCGGCGGCAACCAGGCGAACCAGGGTGGTGCCGGGAACCAGGCCAACCAGGGCGGAGCCGGCAACCAGGCCAACCAGGGCGGGCTCGGCGGCAACCAGGCCAACCAGGGCGGCGGTGCTGGCAACCAGGCCAACCAAGGTGGTGGCGGCAACCAGGCCAACCAGGGTGGCGGCGACGGCAACCAGCTCAACCAGGGCGGCACGGGCAACCAGGCCAACCAGGGCGGCGGTGCCGGCAACCAGGCCAACCAAGGTGGTGGCGGCGGCAACCAGGCCAACCAGGGCGGCGGCGACGGCAACCAGCTCAACCAGGGCGGAGCCGGCAACCAGGCCAACCAGGGTGGGCTCGGCGGGAACCAGGCCAACCAGGGCGGGCTCGGTGGTAACCAGGCCAACCAGGGCGGGCTCGGCGGTAACCAGGCCAACCAGGGCGGCGGTGCTGGCAACCAGGCCAACCAGGGCGGCGGTGCTGGCAACCAGCTCAACCAGGGTGGAGCTGGCAACCAGGCCAACCAGGGCGGAGCCGGGAACCAGGCCAACCAGGGCGGCGGTGCTGGCAACCAGGCGAACCAGGGTGGAGCCGGGAACCAGGCCAACCAGGGCGGCGGTGCCGGGAACCAGCTGAACCAGGGCGGAGCCGGGAACCAGGCCAACCAGGGTGGGCTCGGCGGCAACCAGGCCAACCAGGGCGGCGGCGACGGCAACCAGCTCAACCAGGGCGGGCTCGGCGGCAACCAGGCCAACCAGGGCGGCGGCGACGGCAACCAGCTCAACCAGGGCGGGCTCGGCGGCAACCAGGCCAACCAGGGCGGCGGCGCCGGGAACCAGCTCAACCAGGGCGGGCTCGGCGGCAACCAGGCCAACCAGGGCGGCGGCGCCGGGAACCAGCTGAACCAGGGCGGCACGGGGAACCAGGCCAACCAGGGCGGCACGGGGAACCAGGCCAACCAAGGTGGGCTCGGCGGGAACCAGGCCAACCAGGGCGGCGGTGCGGGGAACCAGCTGAACCAGGGTGGAGCTGGCAACCAGGCGAACCAGGGTGGAGCTGGCAACCAGGCCAACCAGGGCGGCGGCGACGGCAACCAGCTCAACCAGGGTGGTGCCGGTAACCAGGCCAACCAGGGCGGGCTCGGCGGCAACCAGGCCAACCAGGGTGGACTCGGTGGGAACCAGGCCAACCAAGGCGGCGGTGCCGGGAACCAGCTGAACCAGGGCGGCACGGGGAACCAGGCCAACCAGGGCGGTCTCGGTGGCAACCAGGCCAACCAGGGTGGGCTCGGCGGCAACCAGGCCAACCAGGGCGGCGGCGCGGGGAACCAGCTCAACCAGGGTGGTGCCGGCAACCAGGCCAACCAGGGTGGGCTCGGCGGTAACCAGGCCAACCAGGGCGGTCTCGGCGGCAACCAGGCCAACCAGGGCGGTCTCGGCGGCAACCAGGCCAACCAGGGCGGTCTCGGCAACCAGGCCAACCAGGCTGGTGGCGACGGCAACCAGCTCAACCAGGGTGGACCCGGTGGGAACCAGGCCAACCAGGGCGGCGGTGCCGGGAACCAGCTGAACCAGGGCGGCACGGGGAACCAGGCCAACCAGGGCGGTCTCGGTGGCAACCAGGCCAACCAGGGTGGCTTCGGTGGCAACCAGGCCAACCAGGGCGGAGCCGGGAACCAGCTCAACCAGGGTGGAGCTGGCAACCAGGCCAACCAGGGCGGCGGGGCCGGGAACCAGGCCAACCAGGGCGGGCTCGGTGGCAACCAGGCCAACCAAGGTGGAGCCGGGAACCAGGCCAACCAGGGCGGTGTCGGCAACCAGGCCAACCAGGCCGGTGGCGACGGGAACCAGCTGAACCAGGGCGGCCTCGGTGGTAACCAGGCCAACCAGGGCGGCGCGGGCAACCAGGCCAACCAGGGCGGCGCGGGCAACCAGGCCAACCAGGGCGGTGCCGGGAACCAGGCCAACCAGGGCGGTGCCGGGAACCAGGCCAACCAGGCGGGCGTGGGCAACCAGGCCAACCAGGCGGCGGCGGTCGACCCCGGTCTCGCGGCTCCGGCGCATCTCGCGGGCGCGGCCGGCGTCGGTGGTGCCGGCGGCGCTGCGGCGGCCGTGCACTTCGACCCGTCGTCGAGCAACCCGGCGGTCGGCAACCTGGGCTTCAACCCGGGCGGCGGCCGTCCGGACCTGGGCGTCCCGCCGAGCGACAGCGGCTTCGGGCACTCCGACCCGTTCGGCGAGGCCCCGGTCCACACGACGGGCCAGGAGGGTCAGCCCGGCCCGTTCGGGTCGGAGGGCCTCAACCAGCCGAACATCGGGAGGGAACCGGGCGGCGTCTTCTCCGAGGGTGGCCACACCCCCGGGGACCTCGTCCCCGACTCCGGCTCGATCTTCAACGGTGGCAGCGGCAACTCGGAGGGCCCGGGCGGGCTGTCCGGCACGTTGGACCGCGGCGGTGACGCGGGCGGCGGCGAGCCGTTCGGCGGGCACAGCGGTGGCAACACCGGCCCGGACAACACCGGCGTGTTCGCACCGCGGGCCGGCGGCGAGTCGGGCGACGACGGCGGCAGCGGCGGCGCGAGCCACGGCGCCGGGGGCAGCGACTCCTCGGCGCTCTTCCGCTCCGACGACAGCGGCTCGAGTGACCACGGCGGCGGCTTCGACAGCAGCGACTCCGGCGGCGGCCACGAGAGCAGCGGCAGCAGCCACGACAGCGGCTTCGAGTCGAGCGGCGGCCAGGAGAGCGGCGGCGGGCACGAGAGCAGCGCCAGCAGCAGCCACGACAGCGGCTCGGACAGCGGCGGGAGCGACTCCGGCGGCGGCGAGCACCACGGCGGCTGATCTCGCCACCCACCTGAACTGACGACGAGAGGAGAACGATGGCTCAGCAGGCGCCGAGCGCAGCGGTCGGCCACGCCCTGGAGACCCTCGACATGACCGTCAAGGGAGCCAAGGCCTACCAGCGAGAAGACCTCGCGGAACGGCTGACCCGCGCTCGGCGCCTGCTGACCGACTCCACCATCACGGTGCACGTGGTGGGGGAGTTCAAGCAGGGCAAGAGCTCACTGATCAACGCACTCCTGACCGCCCCCATCTGCCCGGTCGACGACGACATCGCGACGTCGGTGCCGACCGAGGTGCGCTACGCCGACCAGGTCGCGGCCAGCGCCAGCTTCGACTCCGCGCCGGGCTCCGGGGGGCCCGGGTGGACCGAGCCGATCTCGCCGTCGGACATCGCGTCCTACGTCTCCGAGGCCGGCAACCCGGGCAACAGCCGCCGGCTCAAGGCGGTCACCGTCGGGATCGACCGGCCGCTGCTGTCCGGTGGCCTGGTCCTCATCGACACCCCCGGCGTCGGCGGGCTCGGGTCCGTCCACAACGCCACGACGATCGGCTCGCTCCCCCAGTCGCACGCGGTGCTGTTCGTCAGCGACGCATCGCAGGAGCTGACCTACGCGGAGCTGCGCTTCCTGCGCACCGTGCAGGACCTGTGCCCCAACATCGTCATGATCCTGAGCAAGACCGACCTGTACCCGCACTGGTCGCGCATCCGTGACCTCAACGCCAACCACCTGCGACGGGCCGGGGTCGAGATCGACATCATCCCCCTGTCCTCGGAGATCCGGCAGATCGCGGCCCGGTCCGCGGACCAGGCGCTGAACAACGAGTCCGGGTTCCCGGTGCTCGTGAACCGCCTCCACCAGACCATCGGCAACGCCGAGCGTGTCGCCCTGGACTCGACGGTCACCCACGTCATCCGGGCGCTCGACCAGCTCGACATCGCCATCGCCGCCGAGCGCGACACGCTCGTCGACCCGCAGAACGCGGGCCGGATCATCGCCACGCTCGAGCGGACCAAGCAGCGCGCCGACGCGCTGCGGGAGCGCTCGTCGAAGTGGCAGCTCGTGCTGCAGGACGGCTTCGCCGACATCAACTCCGACGTCGAGTTCGACCTGCGCCAGCGCTCCCGCGCCGTGCTCCACGAGGCCGAGGCGGCGATCGACGACGGCGACCCCGCCAAGAACTGGACCGAGTTCGAGGAGTGGCTGCGCCAGCGTCTCGCCGGCGAGGCCCTCGAGAACTACGGCATGTTCGTGCGCCGGGCGAAGGAGGTCGCGGCGCAGGTCGGCGAGCACTTCGAGCTCGCCGAGTCCCAGATCGTCACCGCCCGCGACGTCTCCGCGCCGATCGAGAAGTTGCGCGACTTCACCGTCGACTCGGCGTTCGTCGAGAAGAAGGCCAAGGGCGCAGGCCTCGCCGCCATGCAGAAGGGCTACGGCGGCGTCCTGATGTTCACGATGCTGCCGACGATGCTCGGGCTCGCGGTGCCGCTGCCGGTCGGGCTCGCGGCCGGCGCGCTGATCGGCGGCTTCGGCTTCAAGGAGCAGCGCAAGCAGCAGCTCGAGCGGCGCCGCAACGAGGCCAAGACGACCGTCCGGCGGTTCGTCGACGAGTTCAACATCCAGATCGGCAAGGACTCCCGCGACGCGATCCGCCACGTCCAGCGCGAGCTGCGCAACGCCTGGTCGGACCGGGTCAGCGAGCTCCAGCGCTCGGCCGCCGACGGGCTTTCGGCCGCCCAGCAGGCCGCCCAGAGCACCGAGAGCGACGCGAGCGCCCGCGAACGCCTCGAGGGCGACCAGAAGTCGATGACGATGCTGCGCGCCCGCGTCGCCGACCTGCAGAGCCACCTCGAACGGGCCCAGGCCGCGGTGGAGAAGGCCCAGGCCGAGCAGCGTGCCCGGGACCTCGCCGCCGCGGCGGCCGACCCCCAGGGCGTGGCGTGATGACGGGACCGGCAGCTCCCCCGCTGATCAACCGCGTGCGCGGCCTCGTGCACCGGGCCTGCCAGATCTACGGCGGCGGCCCCGCGCTGCCGGACCTGCAGACGGCGGCGGCACGCCTCGACGAGCCGCTGCGCGTCGCGCTCGCCGGGCGGATCAAGGCCGGGAAGTCGACGCTGCTCAACGCGCTGGTCGGCCAGGAGCTGGCGGCCACGGACGCCGGGGAGTGCACGCGGATCGTCACCTGGTTCCGCGACGGCCACACCTACCGCGTCATGGCCCACCCGCGGCAGGGGCCGCCGCGCCAGCTGCCGCCGGGACCGACCGGCGGCCTGCTCGACATCGACCTCCAGGGGATGCGGGCCGAGGACGTCGAGCGCCTCGTCGTCGACTGGCCCTCGCCCGCGCTGCGCACGATGACGCTCATCGACACCCCCGGCATGGGGTCGCTGTCGGCCGAGCTCTCCCGCAAGACGGAGTCGATGCTGGGCGCGAGCGGCGAGGAGGACGACGACGAGACCGAGCCGAAGGCCTCCGAGGCCGACGCCGTCG
This sequence comes from Actinomycetospora flava, assembly GCF_037400335.1. Taxonomy (NCBI): domain Bacteria; kingdom Bacillati; phylum Actinomycetota; class Actinomycetes; order Pseudonocardiales; family Pseudonocardiaceae; genus Actinomycetospora; species Actinomycetospora flava. The sequence continues at coordinate 114,572 of NZ_JBBEGM010000015.1, read as the reverse complement.
TCTACCTCATGCGCCACGTCCACGCGGCCGACGTGCGCTTCCTCGAGTCCTTCCGCGACGACCCCGCCGAGCGCCGCCCGATCAACACCCTCGGCGTCCTCGCGCGCGCCGACGAGGTCGGCCACGGGCGTCCGGACGCGCTCGACAGCGCCGCGAAGATCGCCGGGCGCTACCGGGACGACCCGCGCGTGCGGGCCCTCTGCCAGACCGTCATGCCCGTGGCCGGCCTCCTCGCCGTCACGGCGGCGACGCTGCGCGAGGACGAGTTCCGCGCGATCAACGTGCTCGCCGAGGCCCCCGAGGCCGATGTCGAGCGCCTGCTGCTCAGCGCCGACCGCTTCGCCACCGCGGAGACCGAGATCAGCCTCAACCCGGGCCTGCGCGCCGCGCTGCTCGACCGCTACGGCATGTTCGGCCTGCGGCTCTCGCTGCGCCTCGTCCACAGCGGCGTCGCGACGACCGCCGGGGCGCTGTCCCGCGAGCTGCTCGCCCGCAGCGGCCTGGTGCCCCTGCGCGAGGCGCTGATCAGCCGCTTCGCCGCGCGCGCGGACGTCCTCAAGGCGCGCTCGGCCCTGCTCGCCACCGAGTCGGTCCTGCGTCGCTACCCGTTCCCGGCCGCCGACGGGCTCCGCCACGAGCTCGAGGTGATCAACTCCGGGGCCCACGAGTTCGCCGAGGTCCGCCTGCTCGACACGCTGCGCGGCGGCGGCCTCATGCTCACGCCCCAGGAGCGCGCCGACGCCGAGCGCGTGCTCGGCGTCGACGGCGTCGAACCGGCGGCACGGCTCGCGCTCCCGCCCGACGCCCCGCAGCAGGAGATCGTCAAGGCGGCCCAGGCGACCCTGGCGCAGTGGCAGCGACGGGCCGAGCACCCGGCGTCGGCACGGGACGTCCGCGAGGCCGCGCGCGTGCTCGTCCGCACCGGAGAAGGCCTGCTCATGGGCGCCCTGCAGGCCAACGGGACCCCGATGGGCCAGGCGCCGGGCGGCCCCATGAGTAGTCACGGCGGCGGACCCATGAGCAATCGGTGGACCGGCGGCGGGCACGACCGAGTAGTCGGCTGCTCATGACCACGGACACCCGGCAGGTCATGGTGGCGTCATGACCGCATCGACCGCGAGCCGACCTCCCGTCGGCATGCCGCCGCACCTGTGGGAGCTCGCCAAGCGCGACGCCCACGGTGAGGTGCCCGAGCGGATCAAGAAGGCGACCGACAACAGCGAGACCGCCCCGGCGAGCATCCGCGCCATCGCCCGCCGCGCGGCCACCGCCAGCGCCACCTTCGGCGCGGCCGCGGCCGCCGTCGCGCTCACCGCGGGCACCGCGGCCGCCGAGCCGGCGGTCGACCTCGCGGGCTTCGACGGCGCCGTCCCACCCCCGGGTCCGGGCCTCGCCGGGCTCGACGGCTTCGACCAGCCCGGCGGACCGGGTGGCTCCGGCGGTGGCTCCGGTGACGGCGGCGGCGCCGGCGGGCACGGCGGCGGTGGGTTCGGCGCGTCGCACGAGACGTCCGGTCACCTGGGCGACGGACCGGTCTCGTCCGGCCTCGGCACGCACTTCCAGGTCCACCAGGACGACGCCCCGGGCCCCGAGCACACGCTCAGCGTCTCGATCTTCCAGGACGTCAGCGTCGTCGAGACCGCCGACGGCTTCTTCCAGGTCGACGCCTTCCAGTACATCGTCATCACCGACAGCCAGGGCAACGAGTACACGTTCATCGAGCACTTCCAGGTCACCGTCCCCGACCCGCCGGGTCAGGAGACCGACCTGATGATCCACGAGTCCGGGCACGTGAAGATCGTCGAGAACCCCGACGGCAGCTTCACCCCGGTCTCGGTCGACCACAGCATCTCGGTGACCGTCGGGTCCGACGGCGACGGCCGCGACGAGATCGCCATCCGCCAGGACGAGTCGGTGCAGGTCACCGAGCACGGACGTCCCAGCCCCGGCGACACCACCGTCGTCCTCACCGAGAACGCGCGCACCGAGAGCCACGACACCGGCGACGAGGCGTTCAGCGAGATCGACCAGAGCACCGGGATCGGCGCGGGGAACCAGGTCAACCAGAGCGGCGGCCGGGCCGGGCTCCCGAGCGGCACCGAGACCACCACGCCGGGCGGGAGCAACGGCACCGGCACGACGACCCAGCCCACGACGGGCACGACCCAGCCCACGACGGGCACAACCGGGACCACGGGCACCGGGACCTCGACCACCGGCACCCAGCCGGCCACCGGAACCCAGCCGACCACCGGAACCCAGCCGACCACCGGAACCCAGCCCACCACAGGCACGCAGCCCACCACTCAGCCGAGCCAGCCCCCGACCCAGCCCCCGACCCAGCCGACCAGCACCGGCTTCCCCGACGCGCCGCCGGCCGTCGGAGCGGCCGCCGCCGCGGGCGCCGCCGGCCCCGTCGCCGTCCTCGGCGCGACCGGGGCCGCGGGCGCGGCCGGCGCGACGGGCGTCGTCCCCCTGGGGAGCTCGCTGTCCTCGACGCCCACCACCACGGTCAGCTTCGCCGGCCCCACCCACGACCTGGACGGGCCGCCCCCGGGCGGGATCGGCGGCCCCGCCACGACCGCTCCCACCGGCACCGACCCCGGCGCGCCCCCGGCGCACGACCAGGTGTTCGGCGGGCACGCACCGACGACCCCGGCCGACACCGGTCCCTTCCAGGGCACGACGCCGCCCGCGCACGACCCGGCCCCGACGGGCACGCACGACCCGGCCTCCACCGGACACGGCACCGGAGATCCGCAGGACAGCGGCGCCGGGGGCCCGACGGCGGGCTCGGGGTCGGAGAGCGGTAACGACGACGGCGGCACGGGCGAAGGCGTGCATGAGACCAGTGGCCACGAGAGCGCGGGCCACGAGAGCTCCGGCAGCGAGAGCTCCGGGCACGAGAGCTCCGGCCACGAGGCCGCGGCGTCGAGCCACGACACGGGCGGAGGAGCGGAGGGGTCCGAGCAGCTCGGGCACCTCGGCTGATCGGCCTCCAGGCACGGCCACGCAGGGCCACGCAACGACACGGACAGAGAGGGAAGACCGGTGGGATACGGACTCGGTGTCGACCTCGGCACCACGTTCACCGCCGCCGCTGTCGAGCGCGACGGTCACGTCGAGATGGTGACGCTCGGCGACCGGTCGGCTGCTGTGCCGTCGGTGGTCCTGGTGCGCGAGGACGGCGGCGTCCTCACCGGCGACGCCGCCGACCGCCGGGCCGCGACCGAGCCGGACCGGGTCGCCCGGGAGGTCAAGCGGCGTCTCGGCGACCCGATGCCCCTCATCCTCGGCGGCTCGCCCTACGCGGCCGCGCAGATCATGAGCATGCAGCTCAAGGACGTGGTCAAGCTCGTCAGCGAGCGCGAGGGCGCCGCCCCGTCCGCGGTCACCCTCACGCACCCGGCGAACTGGGGCCCGTACAAGAAGGAGCTCTTCGGCCAGGTCCCGCAGAACGCCGGCCTGCGCGACGTCCGCATGCTCACCGAGCCCGAGGCGGCGGCCGCGCACTACGCCTCGAACGAGCGCCTCGACGAGGGTGCGCTCGTCGCCGTCTACGACCTCGGCGGCGGCACCTTCGACGCCACCGTCCTGCGCACCGCGGGCCGGGGCTTCGAGATCCTCGGGACGCCCGAGGGTCTCGAGGGCCTCGGCGGCATCGACTTCGACGAGGCCGTCTTCAACCACGTCGACCGCAGCCTCGGCGGCCCGCTCGCGGCGCTCGACCCGTCGGACCCGCACGACACCAGCGCCGTCATCCGCCTGCGCCAGGACTGCGCGCGGGCCAAGGAGGCGCTGTCGGCCGACACCGAGGCGACGATCCCGGTGATGCTGCCGAAGCTGCAGACCGAGGTGCGCCTGACGCGCGGCGAGTTCGAGGAGATGATCCGGCCCTCGATCAGCGCCACCATCGAGACGCTCAACCGGGCGCTGCTCTCGGCCGGGGTGACCCCGAACCACCTGACCACCGTCCTGCTCGTGGGCGGCTCGTCGCGCATCCCGCTGGTCTCCCAGATGGTGTCCGCGGAGCTCGGCAGGCCGACCGCGGTCGACGCACACCCGAAGCACGCGATCGTCCTCGGCGCCGCGGCGATGTCGGGCCGCGGTTACACCGACGACCGCGGCAAGTTCACCGGGCCGCGCAGCGGCGCCGCGCCGGTGACGACCACCATGAACCAGGGCGGGCCCCGCACCGGCGCCGGCCCGCGGACCGGCGGGTCCTCGACCGGCCCGAACAGCGGCATGATCCCGGTGGCGCACCGGACCGGCGGCTTCCCCGCCGCCAACCGCCCGGGCATGCGCCCGCCGACGGGCCCCATCCCCACCGGCCGGACCGGGGCGGTGCGGATGGGCCCGCCCATGCGTCCCGTGGCGCCCGGCACGAAGGTGCCGCCGCCGGCGCTCAACGCGTCGGGCACCCCGGCGGCCGGGATCCCGGCGCCGGCCCTGTCCGGGTCGGGCTCCGACACGAAGGGCGGCGCGGGCGGCTCCGGCGCCGCCGCCGCCCTGCGCCGCCGGCTGCCGCTCGTCATCGCGGCGGCCGCGCTGCTGCTGCTCGTCGGCGGGGGCGCGATCGTCTACGGGCAGGTCTCCAACGCCACGTCCACCGCCCCGGTCGGCCCGCCCACGGCCGTCGCGCCGGGGCCCACGACGAGCGAGCCGGTCCCCAGCCAGCAGCCCGCGGCCTCCGTCGCTCCCACCCAGGCGCCCCGCAACTCCGCCGGCAGCGGCGGGGGCGGCGGGTCGAGCTCCGGGGGTGGCGGCGGTGGCGGCGGCGGTGGAGGCGGCGGGGGCGGGGGTGGCGGTGGCCACCGCACGACCTGGCCGACCACCAGCCACTCCGAGACCAACTGCTGCACCGACGGCGGGACGACCGACGGCGGCACCACCGACGGGGGCACGACCGACGGCACGACCCCCTGAGGGGTCAGCGGGGTCGGTGGCCCCGGCTCGGCACGTCGATCTCGCCGGTGTCGATCGACCCGCGCGGGTCCTCCGCGGCGGCCTGGTCCTCGTCGACCTCCGCCGACGACGGGGTCTCCTTCGCGTGGATGACGAACCACGCGACCCAGCCCGCGACGGCGACGCCGACGAAGCTGACGAGGCGGTAGAGCAGCACCGCCGCGAGGGCGGGGCGCGACGGGACGCCGCCGGCGACCAGCGCGGCCAGCAGGGCGCCGTCGACGAGGCCGAGGCCACCCGGCAGGAACGCGGCGCTCGAGGCCGCGGTGGCGGCGGCGTAGGCGACGAGCACCAGCGCCAGCGTCATCCCCCGCGCGCCGACGGCCGCGCAGCAGGCGGCGAGGCACCCGATGTCGAGGATCCAGTTGGCGAGCGCGGACGTGCCGACGACGAGCCGGCCCTTGCCGCGGAGCTCGATGAACTGGAGCGCGGCGATCTGCTCGGCGAGCTCGGTGACGCCGTCCTCGCGAGGCCGGCGGCGCACGCGGTTGACCAGGCGCAGCCCCCACGACCCGCCCGTGACGAGCAGGCCCGGGCGCTTGGCCACGACGATCACACCGGCGCCCAGCGCGGCGACGCCGACGATCTGGACCACGAGCCAGGGCAAGGAGGTCGGGCGGCCCCCGACCACGAGCGCGGAGCCCAGCGCGATCGCGGCGAGCGCGAGGCTCGCGGCGACGCCGCCGGCGACCATCGTCCACGTGGTGGCCGGGCCGGTCGCGCCCCACGCCCGGCGCCGCTTGTAGGTGTAGGCCGTCGAGAGCGCGGCGCCGCCGGGCACGGTGAGGTGCAGCGCGTTCGCCGCGAGCGTGGCCATGGTGACCGCGCCCAGCGAGACGCGGACGGCGGCGGCCACGAGCAGGCGGTGGTGCAGGATCGAGAAGGCGACCAGGGCGCCCGCCTCGCAGGCGATCGCGATCGCGACCCACATCGGGTCGGCGCCGATCAGCGCGGCGCCCGCGTCCTTCACGGTCGGCCAGACGATGACGATGCCCGTGGTGATGGCCGCCGCCACCACCAGCCCGGTCGCGATCCGGAGCACTCTGCGGGTGCGCGGGGAGGCGCCCGTCGGTCCCGCCGACGCGGTGGTCACGGTCGCGCTCACCCCTCCAGTGTCCTCCTGCCCGGACGTCCACCGTTGGGTGACCGATCACGTCCGGCCGCACGCGCGGCCCGCCGTGGAGATCACCCGACCGGTGATCGGCCGGCGACGAGCGGTCCTTCCGGGTCCTGCTGGGTCCTGCTGGGTCCTGCTGGCGCCGCGATCGCCGGGTGATCCGACGACGTGGCGGTGACATGCTGCCCGACGACCCGTCCGACGACTCCGGCGCCCCGACGCGCCGCGTCCCTTCCGGCCCGCCGGGGCCGTCCGAGGAGGCATCGCGCCGATGGCCCGCCGCGTGGACAGCGACCTGCTCCTGGTCGGGAGCCTGCCCGTCGACTCGACCGACGAGGGGTTCCGGCGGGGTGCCGAACTGTTCGCCGACCGCGTCGCCGCCCTGCCCGACGGGGAGTCCGGTCCCCGCGGCGCGTGGGTCGGCTACGACCGCACGACGCTGCTCGAGCCGCACCCGGACATCACCGTGCTCGCCCCCACCGGGTCGCCGACCGGCCGCGCCCGCCACGCCTACGACACCGCGCGGCTGACGGTGCGCGACGGCGTCGACCACCTGCGGTTCGACGCCTGGCCGCGCGTCGCCGAGACCCTCGCGTCCTACGAGCGCTTCGCCGCCCTGCGCGCCGAGGGCGTGATCCCCCCGGGCCTGCGCTTCCAGGTCGGGCTGCCGTTCCCCTCGAGCGTGTTCACCGGCGCGTTCAAGGACGCCTACGCCCGCGACTGGGCGGTCGTCGGGCCCGCGCTCGAGGACCTCTGGGCCCGGGCGGTCGGCGAGCTGCTCGCGGTGATCCCGCCCGCCGACCTCGCCCTGCAGTGGGACCTCGCCTACGAGGTGATCGACATCGAGGGCGTCGTCGGCTGGACCGAGGGGGACGCGTGGGAGCGCTTCGCCGGGCCCTGGTCGCGCCTGGCGCCGCAGGTGCCCGAGGAGGTGCTCATGGGCCTGCACCTCTGCTACGGCACGTTCCCGGAGTGGCCGATGTTCGAGGCCCGCGACATGGGGCTGATCGTGCGGATGGCCAACCACGCCGTCGCGCACGCCGGGCGCCCGCTGGACTGGGTGCACCTGGCCGGTCCGCGCTACCTGCGCAGCGAGGACGACCGCTTCTTCGCCCCGCTGGCCGACCTCGACGCCCCGGACTCCCGTGTCTTCCTGGGCATCGTGCTGCCGATCGACGGCGAGGACGGGCTGCGCCGGCGCCGGACCACGGCGTCGCGCCACCTCGCCGACTTCGGCGTCGCCCAGTACTGCGGCATGGGCCGGCAACGTGGCGAGGATCCCGCGGCGACGCTGCGCGAGCACGCCAGGGTGGTGGCCGCGGTCCGCGGCTAGGGGCAGGATCGGGCCCGTGGTCGGGATCGTGGAGGTCAGCCCGCGCGACGGGCTCCAGAACGAACGGGCGCTGCTGGAGACGGGCGCGAAGATCGAGCTGATCGAGCGGGCCACGGCGGCCGGCGCGCGGCGCATCGAGGCGGTGTCGTTCGTGCACCCGAAGCTGGTGCCGGCGATGGCCGACGCCGAGGCCGTGATGGAGGGGATCCACCGGACCGACGGCGTCTCCTACATCGGGCTGGTGCTCAACCGGCGCGGCTACGACCGCGCGGTGCAGGCCGGCGTCGACGAGGTCAACGTCGTCGTCCCCGCCTCCGACGGGTTCGCCAAGGCCAACCAGAACTCCACGACCGAGGCGCTCACCGAGGTCGCCGAGGAGGTGCTCGCCGAGGCGGCCGGGCGGGACCTGTTCGCGTCGCTGACGATCGCGACCTCGTTCGGCTGCCCCTTCGACGGCGAGGTCGACCCGGACCGGGTGATCGAGGTGGCCCGCCGCGGGGCGGCCGCCGGGGCGAAGGAGATCGCGATCGCCGACACGATCGGGGTCGGTGTCCCCACCCAGGTGCGCACGCTGCTCGACGGCGTCCGCGCGGTGGCCCCGGACGCGCTGATGCGCGCGCACTTCCACAACACCCGCAACACCGGCTTCGCCAACGCCGTCGCCGCGCTCGAGGCGGGCGCCGACTGGCTCGACTCGTCCAACGGCGGCATCGGCGGCTGCCCCTTCGCCCCGGCGGCGACGGGCAACATCGCCACCGAGGACCTCGTCTACCTGCTGCACCGCATGGGCCACCCGACCGGTCTCGACCTCGACGCCCTGCTGCCGATCGCCGGCTTCCTGTCCGACCAGCTCGGCTACACCGTCCCCGCCCTGCTGCCGCGCGCCGGCACGTTCCCCGGCTGACCACCCACGCCAAGGAGATCGATCGATGAGCGAGCTCGAACAGCTGTCCATGCTGATCGGCGGCAGGCCGGCCGGCGCGATCTCGGGGAAGACCTTCGCCACCGAGAACCCCTACACCGGCCAGGCGTGGGCCGAGATCCCCGACGGCGGCCCCGAGGACGTCGACGCCGCCGTCGGCGCCGCGCGCGCCGCGCTCGACGGCGAGTGGGGGCAGATGACGGGCTTCGCCCGCGCCGCGCGCCTGCGCAAGCTGGCCGAGCTGATCGGCGAGAACGCCGAGCGGCTGGCCCGCCTGGAGGTCAACGACTCCGGCAAGCTCTACCGCGAGATGCTCGGGCAGCTCCAGGGCCTGGGCGGCTGGTACCACTACTACGCGGGGCTCGCCGACAAGATCGAGGGCGCGCAGATCCCCTCGCCGAACCCGAACTACCTCGTCTACACGCGCCGCGAGCCGGTCGGGGTGGTCGCGGCGATCACGCCGTGGAACTCCCCGCTGCTGCTGATGAGCTGGAAGGTCGCGCCGGCGCTGGCCGCGGGCTGCACCGTGGTGATCAAGCCGTCGGAGCACGCGCCGGGCTCGACGCTCGGGTTCGCCGAGCTGATCAAGCAGGCCGGGATCCCCGACGGCGTGGTCAACGTGGTGACGGCGAACAGCGGGGAGGTCGGCGCGCACCTCGCGGCACACCCCGGCGTCGACAAGGTCGCGTTCACGGGGTCGACGGCGACCGGGCGCAAGGTGGCCGCGGCCGCGGCCGAGAAGCTGCACCCCGCGACGCTCGAGCTCGGCGGCAAGTCGCCGCAGGTCGTGTTCCCGGACGCCGACCTGCAGGCCGCCGCGAACGGGCTCGTCGCCGGCGTCTTCGCCGCGACCGGGCAGACGTGCATGGCCGGCTCGCGGCTGGTGGTGCACGAGGACGTGCACGACGAGCTCGTGCGGCTGGTGGCGGAGCGGGCGTCGCAGATCAAGCTCGGCGACCCGTTCGGCGAGGGGACCGAGATGGGCCCCGTCGCGAACAAGATGCAGTACGAGAAGGTGGTCGGCTACCTGCAGACGGCGCGCGACGAGGGCGCGACGGTGGCCTACGGCGGGGTCGCCGACGAGGGGCTCGGCGGCTACTTCGTGCAGCCGACCGTGCTGTCGGTGAAGCCGACCGACACCGTGTTCCGCGAGGAGGTGTTCGGCCCCGTGCTCGCCGCGGTGACGTTCACCGACGAGGACGACGCGATCAAGCTCGCCAACGACACCCCCTACGGCCTCGCCGGCGCGGTGTGGACGAAGGACGTGCACCGCGCGCACCGGGTGGCCGCGAAGATCAAGGCTGGCTCGGTCTGGATCAACGCCTACCGGGTCGTCGCGCCGAGCGTGCCGTTCGGTGGCTTCGGCGACTCCGGCATCGGCCGCGAGAACGGCGTCCACGGGATCGACGCGTACCTCGAGACCAAGGCCGTGTGGGTCGAGCTCACCGGCGGTACCCGCGACCCCTTCACCCTGGGCTGATGCTGCGCAGGTGAGTGATTCGGGTCGTCATGACGACCCACATCACTCACGTGCGCGCAGCGCATCGCTCCAGCAACGGGTCGAGGCGGAACGGGACGAGCTGGCGCATGACGAGCGCGGTGGAGGTCCGCTCGACGCCGGGGACGGCGAGCAGGCTGCCCGCGATCGTGTAGAGCGCGTCGGCGTCGCGGGCGACGACCTGGACGAGCAGGTCGTCGTCGCCGGCGAGCCCCACCACCTCGACCACCTCGGGGACCCGCGCCAGCGCCTGGGTCACCTCGGCGAGCCGGCGCTGGTCGACGCGCGTGGTGACGTAGGCGCGCAGCGGGTGGCCGAGCGCGGCCGGGTCGATGCGCCGGGCGAAGTCGCCGAGCACGCCGCGGCTCTCCAGGCGGGTCAGGCGCGCCTGGACGGTGTTGCGCGCGAGCCCGAGGCGCTCGGCGAGCGCGACGACCGTGGCGCGCGGCTCCTCGCCGAGGGCCTGGAGCAGCCGCGCGTCGACGGCGTCGACGGGTTCCATCCTGCTCACTCCCCACGGCCGGCGGCACGGACGGGCTGACCATAGTGCTCACGCGCGTCGGTCGCGCTTGCGCAGTTCGACCCCATGACGAACGCTTCGGGCACCGATGTGGATCCGGAGGCCATCGATGACATCCACCCGTCCCGCACCCGCACCGCTGCACGGCGAGGAGCCGGAGCGTGCCGCGCTGCAAGCGGTGGAGGACCGGGTGCTCTGGCTCGCCACCGCGATCATCGACCACGCCAACCGCGTGCGGGCCAACCCGAGCGGGCTCAAGGTCGGCGGGCACCAGGCGTCGTCGGCGTCGATCGTCTCGATCATGACCGCGCTGTGGTTCCACACCCTGCGCCCCGAGGACCGCGTGTCGGTCAAGCCGCACGCCTCGCCGGTGCTGCACGCGATCAACCACCTGCTCGGCGAGCTCGACCCGGCGTACCTGACGACCCTGCGCGAGGCCGGCGGCCTGCAGGCGTACCCGTCGCGCTCGAAGGACCCCGACCCCGTCGACTACTCCACCGGCTCGGTCGGCATCGGCGCCACCGCTCCGATCTGGGGCACGATCGCGCGCCGCTACACCGATGGCATCAGTGGCAAGGCGGGCACCGGGCGCCAGTTCTCCCTGGTCGGCGACGCCGAGCTCGACGAGGGCGCGGTCTGGGAGGCCGTGCTCGACCCGATGGTGCGCGAGCTCGGCGAGGTCTGCTGGATCGTCGACTTCAACCGCCAGAGCCTCGACCGCGTCGTCCCCGAGATCTCCGCGACCCGGCTGCACGGGCTATTTTCCGCGGCGGGCTGGCAGGTCATCACCGTCAAGTACGGGCGCCTGCTCGCCGACCTCTACGCCCGCCCCGGCGGCGACGCCCTGCGCCGGCGCATCGACGAGATGACCAACCCCGAGTACCAGCGGCTGCTGCGCTGCACCCCGCTGCAGCTGCGGGAACGCCTGCCCGGCGACGGGCCCGAGGGCGAGGCGCTGGCCGCGCTGCTCCGGGACGTCGACGACGGCGCGGTGCACGCGGCCATCCGCAACCTCGGCGGCCACGACCTCGGCGCGCTCGCCGACGCCTACGACGCCATCGACGACACCCGCCCGACGGTGATCTTCGCCTACACCGTCAAGGGCTACGGCCTCGCGACGCAAGGGCACCCGCAGAACCACTCCAGCCTGCTCACCGAGACCCAGATGCGCGCGCTCGCCACGGGGCTGGGCACGGACCTCGACGACCCGTGGGCCCCGCTGCCCGACGGCCCCGCGGCCGACCTGTGCCGGACGACCGCGGAGCGCCTGCGCCGCACGCCCGTCACGCCGACCGCGCCCCCCGCCGTCCCCGACGACCTCGACCGCACCCCCACCGGCACCGGCCACACCCAGCAGGCGCTCGGCCGCGCCCTGCTCGACCTCACCCGCACCGCCCCCGAGGCCGCCCGCCGCGTCGTCACCGTCAGCCCGGACGTCACGTCGTCGACCAACCTCGGCGGCTGGCTGAACAAGGTCGGGTCGTGGTCGGCGCACGAGCGCCGCGACTGGTTCGCCGACGACGCCGAGACGATCCTGCACTGGCACGAGCTGCCCAGCGGCCAGCACATCGAGCTCGGGATCGCCGAGACCAACCTCGTCGGGCTGCTCGGCGAGCTCGGCGCCACCTGGTCGCGCTGGGGCGAGCCGCTGCTGCCGATCGGAGTGCTCTACGACCCGTTCGTCTCCCGCGCGCTCGAGCCCTGGGCGTTCGGGATGTACGCGGGCGGCCAGTCGATCCTGGTCGGCACACCGTCCGGGGTGTCGCTGGCGCCCGAGGGCGGCGCGCACCAGTCGATCACCACGCCCTCGATCGGCCTGGAGCAGCCCGGCTGCGTCGCCTTCGAGCCGGCGTTCGGCGTCGAGGTCTCCTGGTGCCTGCTCGACGGGCTCTCCCGCCTCGGGCGCGCCGGCGGCTCGTCGACCTACCTGCGCCTGTCGACCGTGCCCGTCGACCAGAGCCTCGCCGCCGTCCCGTCCGACCCCGCGGCGCGCGCCCGGCGCCGCCGCGAGGTCGTCGCCGGCGCCTACCTGCTGCGCCGCGCGCCGGGCACCCCGCAGGTGACGATCGCGGTGATGGGTGCGCTGGTCGGCCAGGCCGTCGCCGCCGCCGAACGCCTCGCCGAGCAGGGCGTCGGCGCCGACGTCGTCGTGGTCACGAGCCCGGACCGGCTCTTCCGCGCCCTGCGCGCCCGCACCGCGGCGACCGGCCCCACCGAGTCCGCGCCGAGCTGGATCCTCGACGCCGCCTTCCCCGCGGACCGCGCGGCGAAGCTCGTGACGGTGCTCGACGGCCACCCGCACACGCTGGCGTTCCTGGCCTCGGTGCACGGCGGGCGCGCCGCGCACCTGGGCGTCACGGACTTCGGCCGGTCCTCCGACCTCGCCGACTCGTGGGCCCACCACCACCTCGACGGCGACGCGATCGTCGCCGCCGCCCTCGCCTGACCCGCCGGGGCACACGCGGCGTACCAGCGATGCGGCATCGCTGGCGTCAGAAGCCAGGATCGCCAATCCTCGCCGGCGCGACACGCCGGGGATTCGCTCAGCCCGAGGGCGCGCGGACCTCGGGCGCGCCGTAGACCAGCCGGTTCGCGGCCCGGATCCCCGCCTTGTACACCGGCCCGAGGCGACCGCCGCGGGCGAGCGCCGCCCGCGCCGCGTTCGCCCCCGGCGCGCCGTGCACGGCCCCGGCCGGGTGCGCGGTGGCGCCGGCGAGGAAGAGCCCGTCGACGGGGGTGTCGGGGCGCCCGAGGCCGGGGGTCGGGCGGAACACCAGCATCTGGTGGATCTGGGCCGTGCCCGCCATGAGCGCGCCGCGGACCAGCGACGGGTTGCGGGCCTCCAGGTCGCCGGACCGGGAGACGGCCCGCGCGACGACCCGGTCGCCGAAGCCCGGCGCGTGCCGCTCGATCACCGCGGTCATGCGGCGCACCTGCTCGTCGAGCTCCGCGTCGGTGAGCGTCCGGGAGTGGGGCAGGTGCGTGTACGCCCAGACCGACTCGGTGCCCGGCGGCGAGCGCAGCGGGTCGGACAGGGTCATCTGCCCGAGCAGCATGAACGGGTCCTTCGGCACGCGGCCGGCGGCGAGGTCGGCGCCGAAGTCGACGAGCCCGGCGACGTCGCCGCCGAGGTGGATCGTCCCCGCCTCCCGGGCCTCCGGCGCGGTCCACGGGATCGGCGACGACAGCGCCCAGTCGACCTTGAGGATCGCGTCGTCGTACTGGAAGCGCGCGAGGTCGTCGACCAGCCGCGACGGCAGGTGCTCGTGGCCGACGAGGTCGCCGTAGAGCACGGGTGCCGGGACGTCGGCGAGCACGGCACGCCGCGCCCGCACCAGCCCGCCCGCCGCGTCGACGACCCCGACCGCGCGCCCGCCCTCGACGAGGACCCGGGTGACCGGACGCTCGCAGTCGACGGTGCCGCCGCGGTCGGCGAGGCGCGCCACGAGCGCGTCGGTGATCGACCGCGCGCCGCCCGAGGGCACCGGGAACCCCACGTCCTGGGCGAGCATCGAGAGCAGCCAGCCGAACGCCGTGCTCGCGGTCTGGGTGACGGCGAGGTCGGTGTGCAGGGCGTTGCCGGCGACGAGCACGCGGGCGCCCTCGCCGCGGAACTCCTCCTCGCCGAACCGTGTCGCCGGCAGCAGCATTCGCCGCGCCAGCCGCAGCGCCTCCGGGCCGCCGAGGGTCCGCAGCACCGTCGTCGCGTCGCGCACCGGCGGGAACGGCCCGAGGAACGCGGCCATCAGCGGGTCGCGCAGCCGTTGCCACTCCTCCGCCAGCCGGCGCCACGCGTCGCCGTCGCCGGGCGCGAAGCGGTCCAGCGAGGCGGCGGTGACGTCGAGGTCGCGGGAGATCAGCACGCCTCGGTCGTCGGGCAGGACGTGGGCGAGCGCGGCCGGGGCGTGGCGCCACGCCAGCCCGTATGCGTCGAGCTCCAGGCCGCGCAGCACCGGCGACACGAAGCCCATCGGGTGGAAGGCGCTGCCGAGGTCGCTGCGCCAGCCCGGCGCGGTGATCTCCTCGGTGCGGACCGCCCCGCCCGGCGCGTCGGACGCCTCCAGCACGCGCACCGACCAGCCGCGGTCGGCCAGCAGGTTCGCCGCCACGAGCCCGTTGTGCCCGGCCCCGACGACGACGGCGTCGACGGTGTCGCCCTCAGAGGTCATGCGCGCAGGATGCCCGCTCAGTGCGGTCCCAGCAGGTTCGTCCGGACGTCGACGAGGTGGGCGCGCATGTGCTCACGGGCGGCGTCGGGGTCGCGGTCGCGCAGGGCGGTGACGATCTCGCCGTGGCACCGCTCGTAGCCGCGGCGGCGCTCCGGTGACGCCGAGCGCCGCTTGATGCTGCCCCACACCGGCAGGTCGCGCGCCGCGTTCATCGTGTCGAACAGGCGCAGCAGCAGCCCGTTGTGCGCCGCCGCCGCGATCGCCCGGTGCAGCGCGGAGTCCCACGCCTCGAACTCCTCGTAGGTGGTCGTGGCGTCGCCGCGGCGCAGGCAGTGCCCGACGTGCTCGATGTCGCTCTGGGTGGCGTGGCGGGCGGCGAGCGCGGCGATCTCGGGCTCGAGCACGAGGCGCGTCGCCATGATCTCCGCGGGGCTCGTCTGCAGCGGCGTGCGCGCGGCGTCGGGCAGGTACGCCTCGCCCTCCAGCTCCGCGAGGAAGGTGCCCCGCCCGACGTGCCGGGTGATCCGACCCTCGCGCTCGAGCTCGGCGAGCGCGCCCCGGACCGCCGTGCGGGAGGCCTGCAGGGTGTCGCTCAGCGCGCGCTCGGTCGGGATCTTCGACCCGGTGCCGAGCGAGCCGTCGGCGACCGCGTCGTTGAGCAGGCCGCGGAGCCGGGCCACGACAGGAGCGTCCACGCCGACCAATACTAGACCAATAGTTCTCTTGGCTGCGCCGCACACCCCGTTCTACGGTCGGATCGCGACGAGGTGAACCACCACACACCTCGATTGGTTCATATTGGTTCGGAGTAGTCGATGAAGCTGGTGACGTTCGTGGCGGACGGCCGCGAGGCGGTCGGTCGGCTCGACGAGGACGACACGACGGTGCGCGACCTGACCCCGGTCGTGGGCGAGGTCCCGCTCCTCGCGATCGTCCAGGACTGGGACCGCCTCGGTCCCCGCGTCGCGGCCGCCGGCGACCTCCCCGCCGTCCCCGGCGCCCGGCTCCGCGCACCGATCCCCGTGCCGCGGCGCGACCTGTTCGCCGTCGGCAAGAACTACCGCGAGCACGTCGCCGAGTTCGGCCGCTCGGGCTACGACACCCCGGCGCGCTCGGAGGACCTGCCCGAGAAGCCGATCGTCTTCTCCAAGGCCACCACGGCGGTGACCGGTCCGTTCGACGACGTCGAGGCGCACCCGGCGGTGACCTCCGAGCTCGACTACGAGTCCGAGCTCGCCGTCATCGTCGGCCCGGGCGGGCGTGGCATCTCCCGCGAGGACGCGATGCGCCACGTCTGGGGCTACACGATCGTCAACGACGTCACCGCCCGCGACGTGCAGCGCGACCACAAGCAGTGGCTGCTGGGCAAGTCCCTCGACACGCACGCGCCCATGGGGCCGTGGGCGGTCACCGCCGACGAGGTCCCCGACGTCGGCGCGCTCGAGGTCTCCTCGACGGTCAACGGCGAGCCCCGGCAGAAGGCGCCGGTCGCCGACCTGATCTTCGACGTGCCGGAGCTGATCCGCGTGATCTCCGCGGGGATCACCCTGCTGCCCGGCGACGTCATCGCCACCGGCACCCCCGTCGGCGTCGGCCTCGGCTTCGACCCGCCCCGCTTCCTGCGTCCCGGCGACGTCGTCGAGTGCGCGGTCACGGGGCTCGGCGCGCTCCGCAACACCATCCGATGAAAGGTGATCCCTTGCAGGTCAACGGCAAGGAACTGGCCGTCGAGGTCGACGGCGACGGACCGGCGGTCCTGCTCGTGCACGGCCTCGGCGGCACGGCGAACTTCTTCCAGCCGCAGGTCGCCGCCCTCGCCGAGCGGTTCCGCGTGATCCGCCCCGACATGGAGGGCTCCGGCCGCTCACCGGCCACCGGCGCCCTGTCGATCGAGGGCTTCGCCGACGACCTCGCCGCCCTCCTCGACGCGCTCGACGCCGGCCCGGCGCGGGTCGTCGGGCACTCGATGGGGACGATCACCGTGCGCACCCTCGCCGCCCGGCGCCCCGACCTCGTCTCGCACCTGGGGCTGCTCGGCGCCGTCCCCGCCCCGCTGCCCGAGGCCGGGCAGCAGGGCCAGCACGACCGCGCCGCGAAGGTCCGGGCCGGCGAGCTGCCCGCGGTCGCGACCGGCGTGATGACGAACGCGACCGCCGAGGCGACGCGCCGCGACGCCCCGGCCACGGCGGCGTTCGTGCGCGAGCTCGTCCTGCGCCAGGACCCGGAGGGCTACGCCCGGTCCTGCGAGGCGCTCGCCGGCGCCACCGATCCCGGCCCGATCGACCCGGCGCTCCCGTTGCTGCTGCTCACCGGCGCCGACGACGGCGTCGGCGCCCCGGCCGTCACCCGCGCGCTCGCCGACGCCCACGGCTCGGCCGTCGTGGAGGTCTTCGACGACTGCGGGCACTGGACCGCGCTCGAGAAGCCGCACGAAGTCACCGACCACCTCCTGAAGTTCTTCTGACACCACAGCCCTGGAGGCAGGCATGTCCAAGGTCCTGTTCCACAACGTCTCGATCCTCGACTCCACGGGCGCCGAGCCCTACCCGGGCGACGTGCTCGTCGAGGACGACCGGATCACCGCCGTCGGCGCGGTCGACGCGGCCAGGGCCGACGGCGCGCAGGTGGTCGAGGGCCGCGGCCGCACGCTGATGTCGGGGCTCTGCGACGCGCACACCCACTTCAGCTGGAACAACTCCGCCGACCTCGACGGGCTGGGCACCATGCCCGTCGAGGAGCACCTGCTGTTCTCCATGGAGTCGGCGAAGACGTACATCGACTCCGGCTACACGATGTGCCTGGGCGCCGCGTCGGCGAAGGAACGCCTCGACGTGGTGTGCCGCGACGCGATCAACGCCGGGCGCATCCCCGGCCCGCGCTACCTCGCCAACGGGCCCGAGATCGCGGTGACGGGCGGAGCGCTCATCAAGTCGATCACGAAGTTCGCGGACGGCCCGGAGGGCATGCGGCTCGCGGTGCGCGAGCTCATCGACCTGGGCGTCGACCAGATCAAGCTGTCGATGACCGGCGAGGAGATCACCGGCACCCAGCGCGCCGAGGACACCTACTTCTCCGACGAGGAGGTCGCCGCCGCCGTCACCGAGGCCCACCGCCGGGGCAAGCGCGTCTGCGCGCACGCCCGCTCCGCGGAGAGCGTGAAGATGTGCCTGCGGAACAAGGTCGACATCGTCTACCACGCCTCGTTCACGGACGCCGAGGGCATGGACATGCTCGAGGCGAACAAGGACTGGGTGTTCGTCGCCCCCGGCATCAACTGGCTGATCGCGACCCTCTACGAGGCCGAGGCGTTCGGGTTCCCGCAGGAGGCCGCCGAGGCCGTCGGCTACAAGAAGGAACTGGAGATGGCGACCGACGGCCTGCGCGAGATGCACCGGCGCGGCATCAAGCTCCTGCCCGGCGGCGACTACGGCTTCGCCTGGACCCCGCACGGCACCTACGCCCGCGACCTCGAGCACTTCGTCGAGCGCCTCGGCTTCACGCCCATGGAGGCCATCATCTCGGCGACCGCCTGGGGCGGCGAGATCATGCTGCGCCCCGACGAGCTCGGCGAGGTCGCCCCCGGCTACCTCGCCGACCTGATCCTCGTCGACGGCGACCCCCTCGCCGACATCCGCGTCCTCCAGGACCGCAGCAAGCTCAACGCGATCATGAAGGACGGGCGGTTCCACAAGGAGGACGCCGCGGCGTGATCGCCGGTGGTGGCTGAGCGAAGGGCCCCTTAGGGTGCTCAGCTGTCGAGGCGGGCTTCTCTTTCGGGGAAGTGCTTCGGGATTCGAAGCGTTCTCGTCGGAGCCGACCGGTCCTCAGTCGCCGAGAGCGTCGTCGATCTCCCGGAGGCCCTGCGCGGCGAACCAGAGATGGTCTTCCGGGTACCGACCGTAACCCTTGTGCTCCCGACGCCACGCCGGCTCGTGATAGCTGTCGAGCACGGTGCGCAGGTGCCGGTCGGCGATGACGCGCTCGTCCCTGAGCTGCGCCCGCCACTCCTCGAGCGAGGGCTCGGAGACCGCCGGCTCTCGTCGACGGAGAGAGTCGAGCATCTCCTCGTCGACGCCGTCGCCGTCGATCCAGAAGCGCACCACCCGGCGGTGCCGGGCGTTCCACGCCGGCCCGGCAGCTGGTCGGCAGGACCACATCAGCGGCCGCTTCCCCAGTCGCAGGACGTCGGCCACCCGCTCGCCCTCGGGATGCCGCGCGAGCCACGGCAGCTCTTCGGCGTTCCCTGCTTCATCGCGCCCCTTCTCCGAGCGTCACGGCGGCATGATCGCTCCAGGTGCTCCGTCGACCCGATGACATCAGGTCGTCGGAGCACCTGGACGGATCATCCTCAGCAGGGGCGCCGGGTGCGACCGCCGAGCGCCCGGCAGCGCGGCACCCCCTGCCGCGGGCCGTGATCCACCCGGGTGCTCCGCCGGGGCGATGACGTCGACCGCGAGGAGCACCTGCAGCGATCATGCTGTTCGGGGTGCCGCCGACCACGCCCGGCGCGCGACAATCCGGCCCATGAGCACCCGCCTGTGGCATCCGTTCTCCGACATGGCGGCCGTGGACGGCCACGAGTTCGTCGTCGATCGCGGTGAGGGCCCCTGGATCTACGACGAGGCCGGCCGGCGGTACCTCGACGGCTGCGCGAGCCTCTGGTACTGCAACGTCGGCCACGGTCGCCGCGAGATCGCCGAGGCCGCGATGGCCCAGATGACGAAGCTCGAGTCGTACTCGTGCTTCGCCGACATCGCGAACCGCCCGGCCCTGGAGCTCGCCGACCGCCTCGCCGACCTCGCCCCCGTCGACGACGCGAAGGTCTTCTTCGGGTCGGGCGGCGCCGACGGCATCGACACCGCCATCAAGATCGCGCGCGGCTACTGGCAGGCGCGGGGCGAGAGCCGGCGCGTGCACGTCATCTCCCGCGAGACCGGCTACCACGGCACCCACGGCTACGGGACCTCGATCACCGGCATCCCGCCGAACCGCGAGGGCTGGGGCGTGCTCGCCGGCGAGAACTCCGTCGCCCCGCTGCACGACCTCGACGGCGTCGAGAAGGTCTTCGCCGAGGTCGGCCCCGAGCGGATCGCGGCGTTCGTCATCGAGCCCGTCACGGGGGCCGGCGGCGTGCACCTGCCCGTCGACGGCTACATCGAGGGCGTCGCGGAGCTGTGCCGGCGCCACGGGGTGCTGCTGGTCATCGACGCGGTGATCTGCGCGTTCGGGCGCCTCGGCACCTGGTTCGGCATCGAGCGCTTCGGCGACATCCGGCCCGACATGATCACCTTCGCCAAGGGCGTGACCAGCGGCTACCTCCCGCTCGGCGGTGTGATCACCTCCGGCGAGGTCGCCGCGCCGTGGTGGAGCACCCCGGGCGAGCGGACCCTGCGGCACGGCCCGACCTACTCGGGCCACCCGACGGCGTGCGCCGCCGGGCTCGCGACGCTCGACATCTACGAGCGCGAGGGGCTGATCGCGCGCGGCGGCGAGCTGGAGATGCCCCTGTTCGAGGCGCTCGCGCCCCTGACCTCGCACCCCTACGTCCACGAGGTGCGCGCCGGGTTCGGGTTCCTCGCCGCGGTGGAGCTCGAGCAGGACGTGCTCGACGGCGTCCCCGACGCCCCGAACGTCCTGCTGCGTGCCGCGCGGAAGGCGGGCGTGCTGGTCCGCGGGCTCGGCAAGGGCGTCGCCGTGTCGCCGCCGCTGACCGTCGGGCAGGAGGAGATCGACCTGCTCGCCCAGGCGATCCACGCCGGGCTCGACGACCTGCCCGTCGAGACGCCGGTCCCGGCCGCCCCGGGCGCGTGAGCACGCCGGCGCCCGACGTCTTCCTCGCCGACTGCCCGGCGCGTACCGCGCTCGACCTGATCGCCGACACGTGGTCGGTGGTCGTCGTGGTGGGGCTCGCCCACGGTCCGCGGCGCTACTCCGCGCTGCTCGCCCGGGCCGGCGGGATCAGCAAGAAGATGCTCACCCAGACGTTGCGGCGCCTCGCCGGCGCCGGGCTCGTCGAGAGACCCGCGACGCGCGGCGGCGAGTACCGGCTGACGGACCTCGGCGTCTCGCTCCTCGGTCCGCTCACCGCGCTGACGGCGTGGGCCGAGGAGCACGCGGAGGAGCTGGCCTGAAGGCACCTCGAGGTTCCCTCGCGACGCCCACCATCACGGTCATGGACATCGAGACCGTGCTGGTGGCCGGGGCGACGGGCAACGTGGGGTCCGAGGTGGTGCGGGCGCTCGACGGCGTCGAGGTCCGCGCCCTCTCGCGACGGGGAGCGAGGGTCGGGGACGCCGTCCCCGTGATCGGGGACCTCGGTGACCGGGCCGGAGTGCGCGAGCTGTGGTCCGGCGTCGGCGCCGTGTTCCTGCCCGCCGGCCACCCCGACGTGCCCGGGCTGCTCGCCGACATGCGCGACGCCGGCGTGCGCCGGGTCGTCCTGCTCTCCACGGGCGCGGTGGTCGGCGGCGACCTCGACAACGTCGTCACCCGCTTCAACGTCGTCTCCGAGGCGGCCGTGCGCGACTCCGGGCTGGAGTGGGCGGTGCTGCGCCCGAGCGGGTTCATGTCGAACGCGCTGGGGTGGGCGCCGCTGGACGACGTCGTCCGCGAGCCGTTCGCGGACGTCCCCGTCGCCGTGATCGACCCCGCCGACATCGGGGCGGTGGCCGCCCGGGCGCTCACCGACCCCGGCCTCGCCGGACGGAGCCTGCGCCTCACCGGTCCCGAGGTGACCCTGCCCGCCGAGCGGCTGGCCGTGCTCGCCGAGCTCCTCGGCCGCGACGTCCGTCTGGAGCCGGAGCCCGACGACGACGCGCGGGAGCGGATGACCGCGGCGATGCCGGCGCCCTACGTCGATGCCTTCTTCCGCTTCTTCCGCGGCGGCGAGTACGACGACGGCCACGTGACGACCACCGTCCCCGATCTTCTCGGCCGGCCGGCCCGCTCGTTCCGCCAGTGGGCGGAGGTTCACCTGGGCGCGTTCTGAGCGGACACTGACCCCATGCAGACACGGGTCGACCTCAACGCCGATGCCGGCGAGAGCCTCGGACGCTGGAAGCTCGGGCACGACAGCGAGCTGATGGCCCACGTGACCTCGGTGAACGTGGCCTGCGGCTACCACGCGAGCGATCCGGTGACGATGCGCGAGTCGGTGCGCACGGCCGTCGCGACCGGGACCGCGATCGGTGCCCACCCCGGGCTCCCCGACCTCGTCGGCTTCGGGCGCCGCCGGATGGCGCTGCGTCCCGACGAGGCCGCCCAGCTGGTGCTCTACCAGACCGGTGCCCTGCAGGCGACGGCGCGCGCGGAGGGCGCCGAGGTCGTGCACGTCAAGCCGCACGGCGCGCTCTACGGCATGGCGCTGACCGATCCGGAGATCACGTCGGCGATCACCGAGGCCGTCCTGCGCCTCGACCCCGGCCTGCTGATCTTCTGGCTCGCCGGGCCGACCGCGGAGCTCGCCCGCTCGCTCGGCGCGACCGTCGCCCGCGAGGGCTTCGCCGACCTCGAGTACAACGACGAGGGCCACATCATCGTCGAGCCCGAGCCGAAGGCGAAGGACCCCGACGCGGTCGCCCAGCAGGCCGTCGACCTGCTCGAGGGCCACGTGACGTCGAACTCCGGCAAGCACCTCGACGTCGAGGTCGACACCATCTGCCTGCACGGCGACCGGCCGAACGCGGTGGAGATCTGCGAGACGCTGGTGCGGCGCTTCGAGAGCCTCGGCGTGGAGAAGGTCCCGGCGGTGTCGCTGCTGCGGGGCTGACTACAGCCCGATCAGGTGCCACATGATCAGACCGTGCACGTCCTGGGCCTCCTCGGGCGAGACGCAGGCGACCTCGAACATGTTCCGGCCGACCTTGATCCCGACGACGGTGGCCTCGGTGACCGGCTGGTCGGTGGTCGTGATGTACGAGCAGCTGACGATCTGCCGCAGGGGCACGGACGTGAGCGCGACGCGCCCGTCGTCGTAGACCGCGTCCATGAACAGGACACGGCGGTTGGTGACGCCGACCAGGGCGATCGGTCCCTGCCGGTTGCCGAAGATGCCGTAGATCTGCTCGCCCTCGAGGATGTCCCGGCGGATGGCCTGCACGCCGGGGCCGTGGGAGTTGACGACGCCCGCGCGGTGCTCGGGCCGGCGCGGGCCGCTCAGCTGACCGGAGTCGTAGGCACGGTTCTGGAGCGACATGGCGTCTCCTCGCTGCGCACGGGGTGTCATCACCCTCTGACCGAGTGTGCGCGAGGCGCGGCGTCGACTCCATACCGTGAGCGATTTCGCCGACGAGATAGGTCCTTCGGTTCTAGTCGGTTGGGCCGGACAGCCGGGCGACGAGCTTCTGCGGGGCGACCTGGCGGTAGGCGTCGACGAGGACCTCGCGGACCTCGTCCCACCCCGGCCCGTCGGGGTGGTCGAGGCGCATCCCGATCCAGTCCCGCCCGCCGAAGCGGGGGCCGAAGAACCGGTCCGGGTCGGCGGCGGTCAGCTCGTGGCGGGCTCCCGGCGGTGCGGCGGCCCAGAGGGCGACGTGCGGCTCATCGAGCCGGTGCTCCGCGGGGTCGACGAACTTCACGAACGACCGGCGGCGGACGAACCAGGTCGGCGCGCCGTGCGTGGGCGCCTCGGTGACCGCGGGCAGGGCGAGGCAGATCGCCCGCACACCGTCCAGGAGGAGATCCGTGCCCACCCCGATCACGCTAGCGTGATCCACGTCACCGAGGAGGCGCCGTGACCGCACAGGACACCCCCGAGCCCGCCGCACCGGCGATCTCGCTGCACGACTTCACCGACATCGACCACTCCGCCGAGTCGACGTACGTCGCGGCGCTCGAGGCGTTCGACCGGCTGCCGCTCCTGCGCGAGCTCAAGGCCCTCGCGATCGAGCGCACGCAGACCGGCCCGGGCCGCCACGTCCTCGACGTCGGGTGCGGGTTCGGCCTCGAGACCCTCCGGCTGGCCCGGCTGGTGCAGCCCGGCGGCGCGGTGACCGGGATCGATCTGTCGGACGACTTCATCGCCGAGGCCCGCCGCCGCGCCGCCGCGGCCGGGCTCGACGTCGACCTCGTCCCCGGCGACGCGGAGGCGCTGCCGTTCCCCGACGACGCCGTCGACGTCGCCCGCGCCGAACGCGTGCTCATCTACCTCCGGGAACCCCGCCGCGCGCTCGCCGAGCTCGCGCGCGTGACCCGTCCCGGCGGGCGGATCGCCGTCATCGAGCCGGACTTCGACACCAACACCGTCAACGTCCCGGACGCCGGGCTCGTCCGCGCCGTGCTCGCCCACGAGGCCGACACCGCCGTCGTCAACCCGCGCCTGGTGCGCGACCTGCGCACCGACCTCACCGCGCTCGGGCTCACCGACGTCGCCATCGAGAGCCGGATGGTCGTGTTCTCCCCGGACCTCGCCGCCCAGTACTTCGCCGGCATCGGGACGGCCGCCGCCACCGCGGGCGCGATCGACGCGGACGCCGGCCGCCGCTGGACGTCGACCATCGAGACGCTCCACCGCGAGGGGCGCCTCTTCGGGGCGATCGGCTACTACCTGTTCACGGCGAGCGTCCCGCCAGCCACGTCTCCAGCGTCGTGATGTCGTAGCTCCCGTCGACCACGGCCGGCTCGTCGAGCAGGCGCCGGTGCAGGCCAATGGTCGTCGGGAGGCCGTCGACGCGGTACTCCGCGAGTGCCCGCCGCCCGCGGGCCAGCGCGTCCTCGCGGGTCGGCGCCCACACCGAGAGCTTGGCGACGAGCGAGTCGTAGAACGGCGGGACGACGTCGCCCGCCATCAGCGCGGTGTCGACGCGCACCCCGGGCCCGCCCGGCAGCTCCAGACCCTCCACGGCACCGGGCGAGGGCAGGAAGTCCTGGTCGGGGTCCTCGGCGTTGACCCGGAACTCGATCGACGCCCCGCGGCACACGATGTCGTCCTGGGCCACCGACAGCGGCGCTCCGCCGGCGATCCGCAGCTGCTCGGCGACGAGGTCGAGGCCCGTGACCCACTCGGTGATCGGGTGCTCGACCTGGATGCGGGTGTTCATCTCGATGAAGAAGAACTCCTCACCCTCGACGAGGAACTCGACCGTGCCCGCCCCGACGTAGCCGACCTCCTGCGAGAGCCGGACCGCCGCGTCGCACAACGCAGACCGCATCTCGGGCGACAGCCCGGGCGCCGGCGCCTCCTCGAGGATCTTCTGCCGTCGCCGCTGCAGCGAGCACTCCCGCTCGAAACAGTGCACGACGGTGCCGTGGGTGTCGGCGAGCACCTGCACCTCGACGTGCTTGGGCCCCTGCAGCGCGCGCTCGACGTAGACGGCGTCCGAGCCGAACGCCGACGCCGCCTCGCGCTGCGCCTCCACGACGACCTCGCGCAGCTCGTCGGCGGTCGCGGCGGGCCGGATGCCCCGGCCGCCCCCGCCCGCCGACGCCTTGACCAGCACCGGGTAGCCGACCTCGTCGGCCGCGGCGACGGCCTCGTCGACCGAGGACACCTCGTCCGACCCGGGCACGACCGGCACGTCCGCCGACCGGGCCAGTGCGCGGGCCGCGGCCTTGTCCCCCATCGTCGCGATCACCGACGACGGCGGGCCGACGAACACGAGCCCCGCCTCCTCGACCGCGGCGGCGAACGCCGGGCGCTCGGACAGGAAGCCGTAGCCGGGATGGATCGCGTCGACCCCCGCGGACTTCGCCGCCTCGAGCACGGCGTCGGCGTTGAGGTAGCTCTTCGACGCCGCCGACTTCCCGAGGTGCACCGCGTCGTCGGCCATCCGCACGTGCGCCGCCGACGCGTCGGCGTCCGAGTAGACGGCGACGGCGCGGATCCCCAGCTCCCGGCACGCCCGCACGACGCGCAGGGCGATCTCGCCGCGGTTGGCGACGAGAACCGAAGAGAGGCTCACGTCTCCAGCTCGACCAGGTCCTGGCCGATCGTCACCTCGTCCTCGTTCTCGACGAGGAACGCGGAGACCGTGCCGGCCGCGTCCGCCTTGACCTCGTGGAACGTCTTCATGACCTCGACCAGGCCCACCGTGTCGCCCTCGGACACGGCCGCGCCCTCCGTCACGTACGGATCGGCGTCGGGCGAGGGCCGGTGGTAGAAGACGCCGGGCGTGCGTGACGTGATCTTGTGACTGCCCACCGAATGTCCTCCTAGGACGCGAGTGCGGAACGGATGCGGTCGAGCGCGGCGTGCCGGTCGCGGCGCACGGTCAGCGCGCCGTCGAGGTCGACCGGCACGAAGCGCGTCCTGTCGCCGGTCTTGGTCTGGGCGAGCCGGTCGCGGTCGACGGAGACGACGGTGCCGAGCGTCGCGTAGCCGCCGCCGGTGACGGCGTCCTGCAGCAGCACGATCGGCTCGACGCCGCCGGGCACCTGCACCGATCCGACGGGGTAGCCGCAGTCGGTGACGTTGGCGGGGTCGCTGCCGGCGCCGAAGGGCTGCTCGCGGGGCACGAACTCCAGCTCGGCGCCGCGGAAGCGGTAGCCGACGCGGTTGGCGTCCGGGGTCACCTTCCACTCGGTGTCGGTGAACCGCGCGAGGCTGTCCTCGGTGAGCCGGTAGCTGTGCAGGCCGACCAGCAGGTGCACCTCGGCGGTCGACGGGTGCACCGGGACGTCCGAGGGGTCGAGCCGCCGCCCGGCTTTCGGGTCGCGGGCGTCGTCGCCGATCGCGAGCTCGTCGCCGGCCCGCAGCGCCCGTCCCTCGAACCCGCCGATGCCGACGAGCGTGTAGGTCGAACGGCTGCCGTAGTACAGCGGCACGTCGATGCCGCCGGCGACGGCGACGTACGGGCGGGCGCCGCCGCGCAGCTGCCCGAACGTCAGGACCGAGCCCTTCGAGACCGCCACCGACTCCCAGAGCGGGATCTCCTCGCCGTCGACGGACGCCGGGATGTCGGCGCCGGTCACGGCGATCACCGTGTCCTGCGTGAACTCCAGCGTCGGGCCGAGGTAGACGGCCTCCAGCGACGCGGCGCCCGGCGCGTTGCCGACCAGCGCGTTGCCCACGTGGTAGGCGAACGAGTCCAGCGCGCCCGAGGGCGGGAAGCCGATGCTGTAGTAGCCGAGCCGTCCGGTGTCCTGGACCGTCGTCTCGAGCCCGGGATCGCGCACGAGAATGCTCACCCGTACAGCACCTCCTTCATCGCCGCGTTGGTGCCGTCCGGGTCGGCGAGGAACCGGCTCGGCGAGAACTCCAGCTCCTTGAACGAGTACCGCCACGTGCCGGCGTCGACCTGCGCGCGCACGTCGTCGTACTCCTCCTGGTCGACGCGCCGGTAGTTGATGACGTCGCCGTGCTTGAAGAACACCACCGAGTCGTTCTCGGCGAAGTCCGGCAGGCGCTGCTCGCCGTCGAAAATCGGGGCGGGCGCCGAGCCGAAGAGCTGGTACCCGCCGGCGCCCTTCACCGGGTAGATCACGGCGAACGCGCCGCCGAACCCGAAGGCGCGCTCCGGGGTCTCGGTGCGCGGGCGCACGTACTTGGGCACCTCGACCTGCCGCTCCCGGGGCACCAGCTGGAAGCACCACGGCAGCCCGGGCACGAAGCCCATCATCGTCACGAGGTACGGCGACGCGGCCAGCGCGTCGATGAAGTCCTCGGTCGACGAGTAGCCGTTGATCCGGGCGCCGTAGTCGAGGTCGGTGCCGTTCGGGTCCTGGTGGCGGTCGCGGAACTTCATGAGGACCTCGTGGGTCCACGGGTCGTTCAGCATGATCGGGACGTCGATGATGCGGGTGGCGACGGTGAGGTCGTCCGAGTGCCCGCCGACCTCCTCCTCGATGCGCTGCAGCTCGCGGACCAGGTCGCGCGGGTGCAGCCGGTCCGGATCGACGCGGACCATGTACGACGCGTTCGACGGCGCGATCTCCTCGACCCCGGGGATCGCCTCCTCGGCGAGCCGCCGCGTGATCCCCAGCGAGGTGAAGTGCACCGGCAGGCTCATCGCCGGTGACAGCTCGACGTAGACGAACTCGTCGCCGCCGTAGTCGTACCGCGTCTCGGTGTCCGTCTCCGTCCCCGCGCTCATGAGGTCACCCTGGCCGCGTCCGCGACGGCACGCCAGACCTGCTGCGGCGTGAGCGGCATGTCGAGGTGGGTGACCCCGCGGGCGGCGAGCGCGTCGATCGCCGCGTTCACCACGGCGGGCGACGACCCGATCGCGCCGGACTCGCCGATGCCCTTGGCCCCGAGCGGGTTGGTCGGCGAGAGCGTGACGGTCTGGTCGAGCTCGAAGCCCGGCAGGTCGCTGGCCGCGGGCACCGCGTAGTCGGCGAGCGTCGCGGCCGTCGGCTGCCCGGCCTCGTCGAACGTGGCGTGCTCGTAGAGCGCCTGCGAGATGCCCTGGGCGATCCCGCCGTGGAGCTGCCCGTCGACGATCTGCGGGTTGACGATGCGCCCGCAGTCGTCGACCGCGACGAAGCGTCGCACCGTGGTCCGGCCGGTCTCGGTGTCGACCTCGACGACCGCGATGTGCGTGCCGAACGGCCAGGTGAAGTTCGGCGGGTCGAAGTGGTGGTCGGCGGTGAGGTTGGGCTCCATGCCCTCGGGCAGGTCGGCGGCCAGCGACGCCGCGCCGGCGACCTCCTGGATGGTGATCGAGGGCCCGGAGGTGCCGGCGACGGAGAAGGTGCCGCCGACGAACTGCAGGTCGTCCTCCGACGCCTCGAGCAGGTGCGCGGCGATCTTGCGGGCCTTGTCGACGACCTTCTCCGCCGCCCCGTACACCGCCGACCCCCCGACCGCGAGGCTGCGCGAGCCGTAGGTGTCGCGTCCGAACGGCGCGATCATCGTGTCGGAGTGGAACACCTCGACGTCGGCCGGGTCGATGCCGAGGGAGTCGGCCGTGATCTGGGCCCACGCCGTCTCGTGGCCCTGCCCGTGGGGGCTCGTGCCCGTGACGACCTCGGCGCGCCCGGCGGTGGTCATCCGCACCGTCGCGGCCTCCCAGCCCCCGCTCTGCAGCCGGACCCCGGCCGCGACCTTCGAGGGCGAGAGCCCGCCGGACTCGGTGAAGTTGCCGATCCCGATGCCCAGCTCGACGGGGTCGCCGTCGGCGCGGCGGCGGGCCTGCTCGGCGCGCAGGTCGTCGTAGTCGACGAGCTCGAGGGCCCGGCGCATCGCCTTCTCGTAGTCGCCGGAGTCGTACTGCACACCGGAGGGGACGGTGCGCGGCTCGTCGAACGGCGGGTGCAGGTTGCGCAGCCGCAGCTCGGCGGGGTCCATCTCCAGCGCGCGGGCGAGGTCGTCGAGGACCCGCTCGTGGGCGTAGGCCGCCTCGGAGCGCCCGGCGCCGCGGTAGGCGTCGGTGGGCGTGAGGTTGGTGAACACGCCCTGGCACGAGAAGTCGTAGGCGCCGAAGTCGTAGAGCCCGCAGTAGGTGAACGCCCCGAACACCGCGATGCCCGGCGTGAGGAGCTGCAGGTAGGCGCCCATGTCCGCGACCAGGCGGACCTTCATCCCCAGGATCTTCCCGTCGCGGGTGGCCCCGACGGTCATGTACTGGACCTGACCGCGCCCGTGGGTGGTCGCGATGTGGTGCTCGGAGCGGGTCTCGGTCCACTTCACCGGACGGCGCAGCCGCCGGGCCAGCACGAGCGCGAGCGCCTCCTCGGCGTACACGTTGAGCTTCGCCCCGAAGCCGCCGCCGACGTCCGGAGCGACGACACGGATCTTGGTGTCCGAGATGCCGGTCATGAGCGCCAGGAGGTCGCGCACGAAGTGCGGCACCTGGGTGGACGTGTGGATCGTGAACCCGCCACCGACGGCGTCGGGGGTGACGACGACCGCGCGCGGCTCCATCGGCGAGGCCATCACCCGCTGCTGCAGGTAACGGCCCTCGACCACGACGTCGGCCTGCGCGAGCGCGGCGTCGACGTCGCCGACCGCGAGCGGCCAGGTGTAGCAGTGGTTGGTGCCGAACTCCTCGTGCACCAGCGGCGCGTCCGGCGCCAGGGCCGCCTCGACGTCGACCACCGCGGGCAGCTCGTCGTAGTCGACGACCACGAGCTCCGCCGCGTCACGGGCCGCCGCCGCATCGGTGGCGACCACGACCGCGACGGCGTCACCGACGTGGTTGACCTCCTCGCGGGCGAGCGGGAAGTGGTCGGGGACGAGGATGTCCTCGGTGACCGGCCAGCCGCACGGGATGCCGATCGCGAAGTCGCCGGCCACGTCGGCGCCGGTCAGGACCGCGACGACGCCGGCGTGCTCCCGGGCGGCCGTCGTGTCGACAGCGGTGATCCGGGCGTGCGCCACGGGGCTGCGCACCAGCGCGAGATGGACGGTGCCGAGCGGCGCGATGTCGTCGGTCCAGGTGCCCCGGCCGGTGAGGAGGGCCTCGTCCTCCCTTCGCGGCAGGCTCTGTCCGACGTGGGTGGTCGGCTTCGGGACGGTCTCGGTCACCGGGGGCGCTCCCCTCGACGGCGGCGGTGGTGGTGTGGGTCACCGTGGACCGTTTGATCCGTTCTGGGAAGACCCGTGATCTCCGCGTGCCGGTGAGGACAGGACATCCTTGGTTCGACAGGCCCGGACGGGTGCCAGCTAGTGTGACCGTCGTCACATTACACCTTGTTTGCCACGGGTGTCGCTGTCATCCTCCCTGGTCGCCGTCGGCCGCCAGGGGCATCGGCCCTGCTCAGGGCAGCCTTCGCTGCGTGGCGGGAGGCCCCGTCGAGCCGCCACGATCGTCGCCATGACCGCAGCCCAGAGCCTGCCCCAGGTGCAGAACTGTTCGGTGACCGCCTGTTCCTACAACGAGGGATCGTCCTGCCACGCGGGCGCGATCACCATCGCCGGCGACAACGCCGCGTGCGGCACCTTCGTGGAGATCTCGTTCCGCGGCGGCGTGGACGGCAACGGCGTCGTCGGCGCCTGCCACCGCTCGGAGTGCAAGTTCAACGACAAGCTCGAGTGCACGGCCTCGTCGGTGAAGATCGGACCCGGCAAGGACGTCGCCGACTGCCTGACCTACGAGGCGCGGTAGAGCTCCTCGAGCGGCGCGACCGACCCCGCGGCCCCGAGGGCTTCCACCACGAGCCCGCGCACGGGGTCGGCGCGCAGCGTCCCGTCGGCGACGGCGAGGGCGGCCACGCTGTCGTCGTCGTCGACCAGGACCGCGGCACCCCGGGCCGCCAGCCCCGCGAGCACGCCGAGCACGGCGCGGCGCCCGGTGGCGTCGAGCCCGTCGGTGACCCGGTCCACCAGCACGATCGCGGCGTCGCCGGCCTCCTCGAGGCGGCGGCGCCGTTCCGTCACGCCGGACGTCGGGTCGACCGTGACCCGCCGGATCGCCGACGACGAGTCGTCGAACATCGCCATCAGCCGGCGACGCACGATCGGCTCGCCGAGCAGCACGGTCACCTCGGCCGTGGGCAGTCGCAGCGTCATCGCCGGGCCTCCTCGAACAGTCGGCGCGAGCTCCGTGCCGTAGTGAGGGGAGGCTAACCTCGCCTGGCCGCTTCCGTCGAGGGCGGGTGAGCGACTCGCGCGGATCTCGCTCAGATGTCCGAAGCCAGACGGGTGGCGCGCCAGACCGCCGTCGCGAACGGCACCCGCACCGGGTCGGTGCCGACCCGCCGCGCGATCACCTCCCGGGCCGCCCGGCGCACCTCCGCCCGCTCCTCGGGCCGCAGCGTCAGCACCGTCGAGTAGGTCCCCAGCATCGCCGCCACGTCGTCGGCGGCCATCCACGTCCGGCGCCGGAAGACCTCCGAGGAGCCCGCCCCGAACGGCGCGCCGTCGGGCAGGTCGATCGCGAACCCGGCACGCACGCCCGACGTCGAGTCCTCGTTCCCGGCGTCGTCGGCGCGCTGGAGGTGGCGCAGCTCGGCCACCCAGTCCGTCGCCGGGTCGGCGAAGCTCCACAGCAGGCCCAGCACGCCGCCGGGGCGCAGCACGCGGGCGACCTCGGCGGTCGCCCGGTCCGGGTCGAACCAGTGCCAGGCCGACGAGGCGAGGACGGCGTCGACCGACGCGTCGGGCAGCGGGATGTCCTCGGCCGTCCCGGCCAGCGCGCGGGCACCGGGGCTGCGGGCGGCGAGCACTGCGCGCATGGCGTCGTCCGGCTCCACCGCGACGACGTCGGCGACACCCGCGGCGGCCAGCGAGCGGGACACCAGCCCCGTCCCGGCTCCGAGGTCGAGCACCGTCACTTCGGACGACGGCAGCAGCCAGCGCAGGGCGGCGGGGACCGGCGCCGGGCGGAGGCGGTCGTAGTCCTCCGCGGCGGCGCCGAACGAGCGCGAGCGCTCGGGACGGGTCACAGCCAGCCGCGCTTGCGGAAGACCAGGTAGAGCGTCAGCGACGCGAGCACCATGAGGCTGAGCGCGAACGGGTAGCCCAGGGCCCACGCGAGCTCGGGCATGTGCTCGAAGTTCATGCCGTAGATGGCCCCGATCAGCGACGGGGTGAACAGGATCGCCGCCCACGAGGAGATCTTCTTGACCTCCTCGCCCTGGGCGAGGCTGGTCTCGGAGAGCCGGCGCATCTCCTCGTTCTGCCGCTGGCCGACCAGGGCCGCGTTGACCTGCAGGATGTTGCCGAGCAGCTGGCGGAAGTTGTCGGCGGCCTCGCTGGTCTGCGCCTGGTGGTCAGCGACGTCGCGCAGCCCGCGGTGCAGGGCCTGCCCGGGGTCGTAGTCGGAGTCGCCGAGCAGGCCGTCGAGGACGTCGCGCAGCGGGTCGACCGCGCGCTGGAGCTCGATGACCTCGCGGGAGAGCTGATAGATCCGCCGGGAGACGCTGGGGTCGCCGCCGAACACCTGGGTCTCGATCTCGTCGATGTCGTGGCGCAGGCCGCGGACGACGGGCAGGTAGTCGTCGACGACGCGGTCGAGCACGGCGTAGAGCACCGCGCGCGGGCCCTGGGCCAGCAGGTGCGGGTCGTCCTCGAGCCGCGCGCGCACCGGCGAGAGGTCGGGCTTCTCGGCGTGCCGCACGGTGACGACGAAGTCGGGCCCGAGGAAGAGATGGATCTCGCCGACCTGGACGTCCTCGTCCTCGTCGACGTACCAGGCGGGCCGCAGCACCACGAACTCGACGTCGTCGTAGCGCTCCAGCTTGGGGCGCTGGTGGGCGTGCACCGCGTCCTCGACGGCCAGCGCGGGCAGCGACAGCTCGCGCGCCAGCCGGTCCAGCTCCTCCTGGTCGGGGCGGAGCAGGCCGATCCACGCGAAGCCCCGGTCCGCGGCGATGTCCCGCTCGACGTCGCCGCCGCGCAGCATCGCGAGGGTGCGGTCCAGCGTCTCGGGCTCGCTGTCGCGCTCGCCCTGGACGTACACCGCGTTGTCGACGACGGTCATCGGGACAGTGTCCCGTGTGCCCGCCGTCAGTGCGCGAGCGCGACCCCCGCGGCGACGAGACCGACCGCGTTGGTGCCCAGGTGCAGCCCGATCGGGGCGAGCACCGAGCCGGTGCGGTGGCGCAGCCACCCGAGCGCGAGGCCGCCGACGACGGTGACGGCGAGGACCGCGAGCGCCGACGTCCACTGCAGGGTCGGCGGCAGCGGCACCGCCGACGGGCCCATCGCGACGGTGAGGTGCCAGAGGCCGAACGCCACCGCGGTGACGCTGAGCGCCACGCGGGCGGGCAGCGAGCGCACGGAGTGGCCCTGCAGGACGCCGCGGAACGCGAGCTCCTCGGCCAGCACGGTGCCCAGCGGGATGAGGACCAGGCCGCGCAGCAGCAGGGATCCGGGCGAGGCGCCGGCGAGCTGGGGGTTCTCGAGCAGTTCGGGCGCGATCATCAGGACGCCGCCGTAGCCGAGCACCGCGACGCCGATCGCCGCGCCGCCCCAGCGCAGCCCGGCGCCCCAGGTGCCGCGGCCGATGCCGAGGTCCTTCCAGGTCAGGCCGAGCAGGCGCGCCACGGTGACCATCGCCGCGACGCCGCCGACGTTGAAGACGGCCTTGAGCACGGGGTCGGCGGGCAGGGCCGGGAGAGCGAGGTTGCTCCACGCGAGCAGGAGGACGGCGACGACGGCCGGCGGGGCGAGCCGTCGCCAGTGGGTGACTTTCTCGGCGGGTTCGGCGTCCGTTCCGTGCGCTCCGTCCGCGGTGTCGGACGGCGGGCAGCCGGGCGTGGCCGTGTGCTGGGGAGCGGTCACACGCCCAGCATGCCTGCCACTCTCCGCGTGTCCGCATCGGTCCACCCCGGCGGCGTACCCACGGAGAGCCAGCCGCCCACCATGACCTTCCGGTACTGGTGGCCGTGCCCGTCGGGCACCGACAGCGAGTTGGTGAGGTCGATGGTGACCTGCCAGAACGTCACGACGGGGTACCAGTCGACGGCCTCGGACACGTCCCGACCTCGGGGTTCGTCGAGCCAGTCCGGTCGCTGCCACAGGAGCGTCGGGGTCCACCAGACGATCGGGTCGGAGGCGTGCTGCAGGTAGACCACGTGTGGTGGAGACCACACTCCCGGTGGACGTGTCAGGTCCTCCGCGGTCGACCCGAAGCGCACCTCGCGGCCGCCGTCGACCACCGGGAGGACCGCGGGCGACCCGGGGTCGCGGCGGGCGGTGAGCTCGGCGTGGAGCCGGTTGGAGTTCGGCGGGCCGACCCACAGCACACCGTCGGCCTGCGCCCGGGCGTCGGCGAGGCTCGAGAACGCGGCCTCCGAGCCCTGCGACCCGAGGCTCTCGCCGAACACGATCAGCCGCGGGCGCCGGTCGGGCGGCAGCGCCTCGATGCGGGCGTGCACGGCGTCGAACAGCGCCCGGCCCTCGGCCTCGGCGCGCGTGCGGTCGACGAGGAACGACAGCCAGCTCGGCAGGTAGGAGTACTGCGTGGCGACGATCGCCGTGTTCCCGCCCCAGATCATCTCCAGGGAGTCGGCCACCGGGTCGTCGATCCACCCGGTGCCGGTGGTGGTCACCAGCGCGAGGACGTCGCGCCCGAACGCCCCGGTGCGCTCGAGCTCGGCGACGGCGAGCGCGGCGCGCTCCTGCGGGCCCGGCGCGGACATCAGCCCGACGTAGGCCCGGATCGGCGGCACCGGGGCGCGCCCCGAGGCCTCGCCGAGCTCGGCGAGGGACCGCCCGCCCGCGACGAAGTCCTGCCCCTCGCGGCCCAGGGTGTCCCACCGCACCAGCGAGGGCGGCGAGCCCGAGCGCAGCGGCGAGATCGGGGCGACGACGCCGGGGTAGGTCGAGGAGTTGGTCGCGCCGAACGCGGCGTCGGCGAGCCGCAGGCCCGTGCGCAGGACCAGGGTGTCGATCATCGTCGCGACCAGGACGACCACGATCACCGTGCCGAGCACGGTCGCGACCTGCGCGGGCAGGTGGGCCCGACGCCGCAGCAGGTCGGCGGCACGGCCGGCGAGCCAGCGCACCCCGCGGCCGAAGCCGACGATGAGCCCGGCCACCACGATCGCCACCGGGCCGGCGCGCAGCCATCCGTCGGTGGTCGGCTGGTCGATGCCCATGAGCGCGGCGACCTGCCGCTGCCACGCCGCGCCCGCGAGGAGCATCCAGAACAGCGCGACCACCGCCGTCACCACGAGCACGACCCACGTGCCCGGCGTGAACCACTGCGGGGTCGCGCGCTGCACGCGGTCGGTCAGGTGGGTCCAGCGCGCCGTGCGCCCGAGCAGCCACGCGAACGCCACGCCGAGCCCGTAGCCCAGCCCGGCCGAGATGCCGGTGGCGAGGCCCTGGAAGAGGTAGTCGCGGGGGATCAGCGACGGGGTCAGCGAGATCAGCGCGAACGCGGTGCCGAGCACGAAGCCCGCGGGGTGCGCGCGCGGGACGTAGCGCACGAGCGGCGCCAGGCGCGGGGACAGCAGCGGGGAGTCGCCGCCGAAGTGGTGGCGCGCATCGTCGCGGTGCCAGAGGTGGTGGTGCTCGAGCTCCTCCTCGAACTCGCGCTGGAACTCGGTGTCGAGACCGGTCTCCGCACTCCCCGAGTCCGGATCCCGAGCCGTCGCCCGGGTCTCGCGGTCCGCCACGGGTCCCAGCTTCCCGCGCGACGCAAGCCGGTACACGCGCCGCGCCGTGTCGCCGGCGTGATCTTCGGCGGCCCCTGGTCGGCTCCGGCACCGCGTGGCACGCTCGCAGGCGTGCCCGCGCTGCGCCTGCGACTCGTGGCCCGTCGCCACGTGGACCTCGCGCGTGTCGCCAGCGCGATCTGCCGCCCGGCCTAGACAGGCGCGTCGCGCGGCCGTCCCGCACGCGCTCCTCCCTCCGCCCGGGAGAACCACGCCGTGTCCCCGTCACCCGACGTCCGCTGGGCCCTCGCGAGCGAGCGCACCCTGCTCGCGTGGTTCCGCCTGTCGCTGGCCCTGTTCCTCGTCGGGCTGGTGCCGCTGGCGCTGGTGCCGGCGGGCACCGCCACCGTCCTCGTCACGCTGGTGTCCGGTGCGCTGATGCTCGGGTGCGCCGCGACCGCCGTCGAGGGCGTGCGGCGGTCGCACCGCGGCGCTCAGCTCCGGAGCAGCGACTCCAGCCAGCAGCCCGCCGAGAGGAGCGCGTCCTCGCGGTCGGGGTGACCGATCAGCGCGAGGCCCAGCGGCAGGCCCGCCGCGTCGCGCGCGCCGGGGACGGCGAGCGCCGGCAGACCGAGCAGGTGCCAGGGGCGGGAGAGCACGGGGTCGCCGGTGCCCTCGGTCGCGAGCGGCGCCACGCCCAGCGCGCCCGGGACGACCACCGCGTCGGCGTCCTCGAGGCGCGCGAGGGCGGCGGCGCGGGTGGCGTCGGCGCGCTCGCGGGCGCCGGCGAGCGCCGACGGGGTCACCGCGCGGCCCTCCGCCAGCATCGCCGTGAGCCGCTCGCCCAGCCCGGGCACCGCCGGCACCACGTCCGCCGCCTCCGCGGCCATGACCGTGTGGTGGTCGGTGACGGCCTGCCGGAGGTCGACGTCCCAGGTCCCGATCGGTGCGCCCCGTCCGCGGGCGCGATCGACCGCGCGGGCGTGGGCCTCGCGCATCGCGGGCGACACGTCCGCGACCTCGGTGCCGTCCCAGGCGAAGAGGCGGGGCGTGGCCGGCTCCGCCTCCGGGCCGCCGAGGGCGCCGTAGGCGACGGCGAGGTCCTCGACGGTCGCCGCGAGGAGACCGAGCGTGTCGAGACCCGGGGCGAGCGGCTGCACGCCCGCGGTCGAGAGCGTGCCGCGGGTGACCGCGAGGCCGGCGACCCCGCAGAACGAGGCGGGACGGACCACCGAGCCCGCGGTCTGCGACCCGAGCGCGAGCGGCACCATGCCGGCCGCGACCGCCGCCGCGGACCCGCTGGAGGACCCGCCCGGGGTGCGGGCGAGGTCGTGGGGGTTGCGCGTCGGACCGGGGTCGAGGCAGGCGAACTCCGTGGTCACGGTCTTGCCGACGATCTCCGCGCCGGCCTCGCGCAGCAGGCGGACGATCGCGGCGTCGGTCGTTGCGGGCGGGGCGCCGGCGCGGGTCGACGAGCCGCAGACGGTCGGGAGCCCGGCGACGTCGATGATGTCCTTGACGCCCACCGGGACGCCGGCGAGCGGCCCGGCGCCCGACGACGGGTCGTCGAGCAGCGCGACCCAGGCGCGCACCCGGTCGTCGAGCTGCCCGATACGCCGCCGGGCGACCTCGCCGCCGTGGTGGGCATCGGCCAGGCGCCAGGGGCTGACGAGATCCGCGGAGTCCACGGCGGGCAGTCTGACCCTCAGCCCATGGGGATGCGCAGGACCTTCGTCTGGCCGATCTCCGGCGGCTCGTTGCGCGGGTCGGCCTGCGGCGTGCGCTGGGCCGAGCTCGAGGAGCCCGAGGAGCTCGAGGAGCCCGAGGACCCCGCCTGCTGCCGGCCCGGGTCCGCGTCGCTCCCGTCGGACGACGAGTGCCCGGAGCCCTGGTCGTCGCACCGGGCCTGGTCGCGGGTGCTCTCGTCGAGGCCCAGGTCGCCGAGCAGGCCGCCGACGAGGCCGCTGCCGTCGCCGGTGTCGCAGATCGTGGCGGAGCTGTGACCGTCGGACGAGGACGCGTAGCTCGCGGAGTCCCCCGAGGAGTGGTGCGACGCCGAGCTGTCGCCGTCGTCGCCGTGGTCGTGCCCCGGTGTCGCCAGGGCGAGCCCGGCACCCGACCCGGCCAGCGCGAGTGCCGCCGAGGTGGCGACGGCCCCGCGGCCGAGGACGCGGGGAAGGGTCAGCGTGTCGTCGATGCGGTGGACACCCATCAGAGTTCCTCCTCCGGCGTGACCGTCGTGCTCCGTCTGGCGGCTCGGGGTCTCGATCCCGTTCGCGGTAGGTCTCGTTCAGGTCACGGCACAGCTCGGAGTGCCCCGCCCCGGCCGACCTCAACCCACCCGATCCGTACTCGCCGTGTCCCGGGAGTTCCGCGTCACCCGCCCGTGCTCCTACGCTGCGCCGATGGCGGCGACGACGACGGCACGCTGGGTCGAGGTGCACCCGCGCAACCCCCAGCGCCGCGCGATCCGCGCGACGGTGGACCTCCTGCGCGAGGGCGGGCTGATCGCCTATCCCACCGACTCGTGCTTCGCGCTGGGCGCGATGCTGGGCAACCGCGAGGGGCTCGAGCGCATCCGCACCATCCGCCGGCTCGACGCCCGCCACCACTTCACCCTGGTGTGCCGGGACTTCGCGCAGCTCGGGCAGTTCGTCCGCATCTCCACGCCGGTGTTCCGCGCGGTGAAGGCGGCGACGCCGGGCTGCTACACGTTCATCCTCCCGGCGACCAAGGAGGTCCCGCGCCGGCTGATGCACCCGAAGAAGCGGACCGTCGGCGTGCGCATCCCGCAGCACCCGGTGGTCGACGCGCTGCTCGAGGAGCTGGACGAGCCGCTGCTGTCGTCGACCCTGCTGCTGCCCGACACCGAGGAGCCGATGACGTCGGGCTGGGAGATCCACGAGCGGCTGGGCCACCAGCTCGACGCGATCCTCGACTCCGGCGAGTGCGGCACCGAGCCGACGACGGTCATCGACCTCTCCGGCGACGAGCCCGAGCTGATCCGGCAGGGTGCCGGCGAGGGCTTCGAGTGGTGAGGGACCCTCAGGGCGCGACGCGCGGCATCCGGTCGGCGGCCGCGCGCAGCGCCAGGTAGGCGTCCTCGAGCTCCCGGGCGGCGAGGTGGGCGCACGCGGTCCGTGTCGCGACGGCCACCTCGTCCAGCGCGGACCGTTGCCCGTCGCCCTTCGGTGCGGGACCCCGCGCCGTGTGCGCGCCGACGGCGGCCCGCAGCATCTGGTCGAGCCGCCCGTCGAGGACCGCGGGGGACGGGTCGGTGAGGTCGGCCAGGTGCGCCAGCGCCGTGCGGATCGCCGCGCCGAGCTCGGGCGGTTGGCCCGGGGCCGGCTCGGTCCCCGGGCGCGTCACCGCGGTCACCGCGTGTCCCGGCCGGCGAGGACGTGGCGCCCGACCGCCGGGTGCGCCGCCGTGACCGTCAGCCGGCGGTCGAGCGCGGTGAGGTGCAGCGGGCGCACCACCGTGCGGTGTGCGGCGACGAGCACCAGGTGCACGCCGCGCTCGACGGCGGTCTCGTGCACCGCGGCGAACGTGTCGAGGCCGGAGGCCCCGAGGAACGTGACGCCCTCGAGGTCGCAGACCACCGACGGCGGATCGCCGACCGGGGTGCCGTCGGACCCGCCGTCGCGTTCCGCGGCGACCGCGGCGATCGCCCCGTCGAGGACGTCGCGCAGGTGGCGGGCGGTGAGCATGTCGACCTCGCCGAGGACGCGCACGAGCACGAGTCCGCGGCGGGGCTGCGTGGGGGCGACGGTGAGGTCCGCGACCAGGGAGCCGTCGGGGACGAGTCGTCCGTCGCCGTCGAGGACGGGGAACGAGCGCAGGGGCGCGTCGTGACCGTCGGTACGGGGCGCCATCATGGCGGGAGCCACCTCTCCAACAAGGCGTCGTCCGCGGGCCTCGAAGGGGTGAAGCTGCGGGTGGCTCCCATCACTGTGCCCGTGATCGTCGGGGCTGTCCACCGTGGGCGATCACGTGATCACCCGCCGGAGTGGGTCCGTTCAGAGCACCAGCAGCCCCCGGACGACCGTGGCGAGTGCCCCGACGAGGGCGAGCACGACGACGGCCCGGCGGGCCGTCTCCGCCGAGAGGCGCCGGTGCACGACGTCGCCGAGCACCACGCCCACCGCGATCCCGGCGAGCCCGGTGCCCCAGACGACACCGCCGAGCGACGGCACGCCCTTGCTCACGAGCGCGACGAGGTTGACGACCAGCAGGACGACCTGGGCGGTCGGGACGAAGACCTCGATGCTCCAGCGCCGCGCCAGCGCGAAGGCCGACAGCGCGGGGCCGCCGACCCCGGCGGTGACGTTGACGAAGCCGGCGACGGCGCCCGCGCCCACCGCGCCCGGCGTGCCGTCGAGCCAGGCCCCGAGCCGTGGCACCAGCGAGAGCGCGACGGCGCCCAGCGCGAGCAGGCCCACCACGACCAGCAGCGGCCCCTCGGGCAGGGCGTCGACGACGAGCGCGCCGAGCGGCACGGCGACGACCGCGCCGGCCAGCAGCAGGCCGGCCGCCCGCACGTCCACACCCCGGTGCGTCCGGACGAGGACGATCAGGCACAGCACGACCTGCAGCGCGTTGCCGAACGACACCCCGTCGCGCGGGCCCAGGATCGCCACGAGGAACGGGCCCCCGACCAGCGCGAGGCCCAGCCCGGTCGTGCGCTGGGTGACCGCGCCGAGCAGGACCGGGCCCACGACGAGCGCCGCCGTCCCCGCCGCGCTCACGGGCGCGATGGGGACGGCGGCGTCATGCGGTCATGATGACCGTGGGTCAGCGTCCGTGTGCAGGGCGTGTGTCACTGCGAGGGTCACTGCGGAGTGATGCTGAACTTCACCGTCTCGCCCTCGACGCTGGTGACCTGCACCAGGAGCGTCGTGGTCTGCCCCGCGTCGGTGCCGGTGCACGTGATCGTCGCGCCGACCTCGCCCTCGAGCGACGAGGGGCAGCTGACCTGGCTCGGGGCGACCTCGTACTGCTGGGCGATCTGCGCCTCGACCTGGTCGGCGGTCACCACCGGGTTGCCGAACGCGACCAGGAGCGCGAAGCCGCCCACCGCGAGCGCGACGAGCACGCCGACGACGATGCCGATGATCTTCGGCACCTTGCTCTTCGGCGCGGGCGGTGGCGGAGCGTAACCGCCGTATCCCGGAGCGGAGGGTGGGCCGCCGTAGGGCATCCCGGCC
This sequence comes from Actinomycetospora flava, assembly GCF_037400335.1. Taxonomy (NCBI): domain Bacteria; kingdom Bacillati; phylum Actinomycetota; class Actinomycetes; order Pseudonocardiales; family Pseudonocardiaceae; genus Actinomycetospora; species Actinomycetospora flava. Next base: position 73,919 of record NZ_JBBEGM010000015.1, on the reverse strand, counting down.
GGCCCCTGCGGCATCGGGGGGTACGGGTAGCCGGCGGGGGGCGGCGGAGCCTGCTGCGACATGGGGAACTCCTGGGATCGCGAGTCGAGGGGACCCCTTCGGAGCGCGGCGTGCTCCTCGGCGGGTGAAGCAGAGCATAGAACACGGAGAGCGACGAACAAGAGGCATCACTACTCCATCAGAGCTATCTCATGATGTCGCCACAGTCCTCACGCTTCTCACAGCCGGAGAACAGGGTCGGCGCCGAGCCTGGGACCAGGACGCCGCGAGGGGTCCGGCCCAGCGAGGAGGACGCCGTGAACGCCGCCGCCACCGTCGACCGCCCCTCGCACGACGACCGGCCCGAGGGGTGGGCCTCGCGACAGGGCCCGCGGCGCCACCAGGCGGACGCGGCCACGTCCTACCGATCTGCGACCGGGCGCCTCGCCGTCGCCGTCGCCGACGGCGTGGGCGACTCGGCGGCCGCGGGGTTCGCGGCCCGGCTCGTCGCCGACCACGCCGTGCGGGTCGCCGCGCTCGAGGGCCGCCCCGACGTCGCCGTGCTCGCCGCCCACGACCTCCTCACGAGCGCCCACGACCTCGTCCCGGGCGACGCGGCGGCCGTCATCGCCCTCGGTCCCGGTGCCGACGACCCGCGCTGGCGCCTCGCCTGGGTCGGCGACTGCCGGGCGCTGGCCTGGGACGGGCGCTCGCTGCGCAGCCTGACCGCCGACCACACCGTCGCCGCGGCGCTGCGGGCCCGCGGCCTGACCGTGCACCCGCGCCTCGAGCACGTGCTCACGGTGAGCACCCGCACCGCGCGCCCGCAGGAGGTCGGCGTCGCCGTGGTCGACGACCCGGGCACGCTCCTGCTCGTCAGCGACGGCGTGCACCGCAGCGTCGCGACGCCGGACCTGGCGGCGGCGCTCGCCGGTGGCGGGAGCGCCGCGGAGCGCGCCGAGCGGATCGTCGGCATCGCCGCGGCCGCCGGGACCGGCGACAACGCGACGGCTCTGGTCGTCACGGGCTGAGCGGGAGCGTGAGGCGCAGGCGGGCGCCGCGGTCGTTCGCCACTGTGTCTTTGTCCATGGTGTCGTTGTCCACGGTGTCGTTGTGCACGGTGTCGTTGTCCACGGCCCGCAGCTCGCCGCCGTGGGCACGGGCCAGCGCCCGGGCGATCGGCAGGCCGAGCCCGGCGCCGCCGGCGTCGCGGGTGCGGGCGTCGTCGAGGCGGACGAGCCGGTCGAACACCCGCTCCCGGTCCTGCTCCGGGATACCGGGCCCGTCGTCGACGACGTCGAGCCGCCCCTGGTCCCCGTCGGTGCCGACCTCGAGGCGCACGGTGCCTCCGGCCGGGCCGTGACGGCGGGCGTTCTCGAGGAGGTTCGCGAGGATCTGGGCGACCCGCGACGGGTCGGCCCACACGCGGGTCGGCGGCCCTTCGACCCGCACCGTCAGCGCCGGCGCGAGCAGGGCCGTGCGCTCGGCCTCGGCCGCGGCGAGCTCGGCGAGGTCGACCTCGCGCCGCTCCAGCGGGGCGCCGTCCTCGATGCGGGCGAGCTCGAGCATGTCGGCGACGAGCGCGCCGGCGCGCCGGGTCTCGCGCACGAGCGTGGTGGCGATCCGCTCGCGCCGGGCGAGGTCGGCGTCGGGGTGGCGGACCAGCGACTCCGCCAGGGTCTGCACGCCGGTCACCGGGGTGCGCAGCTCGTGGGCGGCGTCGGAGAGGAAGCGCCGGGTGCGCGCCTCGGACCGCTGCGCCTCGGCGGCCGCGTCCTCCGCGCGGACCTGCGCGGTCTCCAGCGCGTCGAGCATCCCGTCGAAGGCGGCGGCGGTGCGCCCGAGCTCGGTGTCGGTGCGCTCGGGGTGCAGGCGCCGGCCGCGGTCGCCGGCGGCGATGTCGTTGGCGAGCTCCGTCATGTCGTCGAGCGGGCGCAGCGCCACCCGCACCACGGCGAGCAGCGCGACCGCGACGACCCCGAGACCGATCGCCCCGACGCCGGTCATCACCACGCGCAGGCGCGCGAGCACCGCGTCGTTCTCGCCGGGCACGACGCTGAGGAGGAGCCGCGTGCCGTCGGGGACGGTCACCGTGCGCGCGAGGTCCGGGCCGCCCGGGCGTCCGTGGCCGGGACCCGCCCGCGGTGGACGGCCGGGCGGGCCCGGGTCGTCGGCGGGGGCCACGACGCGCCGGCCCGACGCGTCGAGCAGGACCGCGCGGATGCCCTGGCCGTCGACGGCGTCGACCAGCGCGGTGCCGGTGGTCCCCGACGCGACGAGCAGTCCGGCGCGGGCCGCGCGGTCGTCGAGGCGGCTCTGCTGGTCGCGGCGCAGCTGCGCGTCGAGGGAGAGGTCGACGGCGACGCCGATGACGACCAGCGCCAGCGCCACGACGAGCAGCACGAGCGCGGTGACACGGAACCGCAGCGAGCGCCCGGAGGTCCAGCGCTCGCGCAGGCTCCCGGTCACGCCCCCTCCCCCGGCTTGAGGGCGTAGCCCAGGCCGCGCACGGTGTGGACGATCCGGGGCCCGTGCGCCTCGAGCTTGCGGCGCAGCGCCGACACGTGGACCTCGACGAGATTCGGGTCGTACGCGTCGTAGCCCCACACCTGCGTGAGGATCTGGTTCTTCGTGACGGTCCGCCCGCGCTGCTCGGCGAGATAGCGCAGCAGGCGCAGCTCGGTGGCGGTGAGGTCGAGGACGGCGCCGGCCCGCGTGGCGGTGCCCGCCTCGTCGTCGACGACGAGGTCGCCGATCGTCATCGCCGTCGGCACCCGACCGCGCCGTCGCAGCACCGCGCGCACCCGCGACACGAGCTCGGCGAGCAGGAACGGTTTGACGACGTAGTCGTCGGCGCCGCCGTCGAGGCCGTGCAGGCGGTCGGCGAGGGCGTCGCGGGCGGTGAGGAGCACGAGGCCGGCGTCGCTGCGGGCCCGCACCACGTCGAGCAGCGCGAACCCGTCGCGGCCGGGCAGCATCACATCGAGGACGACGAGGTCGGGGCGGAAGCCGTCGAGCAGCTCCTCGAGCCCGGCGCCGTCGTCGCGCCCGACCACGCGAAAACCCGCGTCGGCGAGCGCGTCCACCACCGACTCGCGGATCGCCGCCTCGTCCTCGACGACGACCACGCGTGCCGCCGTGCCCCAGGTCCCGGTCACGCCCGGATCCTGGCCCGCCGGTCCTGAACCGTCGCTGAAGACCCGGCCGGCTCTCACGGGATTCAGGTCCGGTTCAGGCGCCGTGCCCATCGTCGGTGGTCCCCGACCAGGAGTGGAGACACCGACGATGAGCGATCAGGACCCGCAGTCCGGCGTGCCCGAGCAGGACCCCCCGACCCGGCCGACGTCCGGGAACCCCTCGGGGCCTCCCACCCGGTGGCAGCGGACCACCCGCCCGTCCGGCTGGACGCGGCGCACCGCGGTCGTCGTGGCCGGCGTCGTCGGTCTGGTGATCGGCGTGCTGCTCACGGGCGCGGTGCTGGCGGCCACGGTGGGCGGCGGTCCGCGCGGTGACGGGCCCCGGGGTGGGCCGGGGACGAGCGCCGAGGGGCGCGGCCCGCACGGTGGACCCGGGGGGCCCGGTGGGCCTGGTGGGCCTGGTGGGCCGCCGCGCGGTGAGGAGCGGGGTGGGCGCGGCGCATCCGGCCCGATCGTCGTGCAGGTCCAGCCCGGCGCGACGGTGCAGGTGGCGCCGGGGGCGACGGTGCAGACGGTGCCCGGGGCGGCCCAGGCGCCGGGCCAGCCGGGTCAGCCCGCACAGCCGGGTCAGCCCGCACAGCCGGCACAGCCCGCGCCGGCGCAGCCGGCCCAGCCCGGCGTACCCGGCTGAGCGTCCCGTCGGTGTGGCGACCGTCACTGCGGTGAGGACGATCGCTGTCGGTTGTCACGCCGACGTGTGACCATGAGTCCCATGTCCGAGGCGGGGGTCGTCCTGGTGCGCCGTGCGCACGTGGATCTCCTCCGCGTCTCCTCGGCCGGGTGTCGCACGCCCCGCCGCTGACCGTCCACCTCTCGTCCGGTCGCGGGTCCGCACCCCGGCCGGGTCCTGACGTGCCCCGGAACGCGGGCGCGCGGGCTCGCTCCCGCCACCTCCCGAGGAATCCCCTGTGCGCGCGTTCCTGCTCTTCGCCCTCGCGGGCCTGATCGCCCAGCTGGTCGACGGCTCGCTGGGCATGGCCTACGGCGTCACCTCGACGTCGGTCCTGCTCGCGGCGGGCACGGCGCCCGCCATCGCCTCCGCCTCCGTCCACCTCGCCGAGGTCGGCACCACGCTGGCGTCCGGTGCGTCGCACTGGCGCTTCGGCAACGTCGACTGGCGCGTCGTCGGCATCCTCGCGCTGCCCGGCGCGATCGGCGCGGTGCTCGGTGCCTACGTGCTCGTCAACCTCACCGAGGACGCCGAGCCCTACATGGCGCTCGTCCTGCTCCTGCTCGGCGTCTACGTGCTGCTGCGGTTCAGCTCCAGGGCGATCGCCAAGCGTGTGGTGTCGGGCCCGCGCCCCGGCGGCAAGTTCCTCGGCCCGCTCGGGCTGGTCGCCGGCTTCCTCGACGCCTCCGGTGGCGGCGGGTGGGGCCCGGTGGCGACGTCGAGTCTGCTCGCCTCGGGGCGTCTCGAGCCGCGCAAGGTCGTCGGTTCCGTCGACACCTCCGAGTTCGTCGTCGCCCTCGCCGCCAGCATCGGCTTCCTGTTCGCGCTGGGGCAGGAGGAGATCGACTTCACGGTCGTGCTGGCCCTGATGGTCGGCGGCGTCATCGCGGCCCCGTTCGCGGCCTACATCGTCCGCCTGCTGCCCGCCCGGGTCCTGGGCACCGCCGCCGGCGGCCTGATCATCATCACCAACACGCGCACGTTCCTGAACGGCATCGACGTGCCCTCGAGCGTCGTGGTCCCGATCCTGATCGTGCTGGCGGTGCTCTGGATCGGGGCCATCGTGTTCGCGGTCCGCACGTCCCGCCGCGAGCGCGCCCTCGCCGAACCCGCGGTGGTCGAGGAAGACGGCACCCCGGCGTCGACGGCCTGACGGTTCCCGACCGAAGGGCCCCTTCGCTCGCGTAGACGGGCGAGGGGAGCCCTTCGCCGGAACCGCAAGGGGGGACGGCTCGCGTCCCCGAACTGAGCGAAGGGCCCCTTCGGTCGACTAGATCGACCGAGGGGGCCCTTCGCTCGTCCCGGCGCGCCGGCACCACCCGACGCGGCGCGCCTCGCCGCCTCCGCCCCGAAGATCACGGGCGTCGTCATCCACCGCTCGCACGCGCCGGCGGTGCACCACGACGCTCCTGATCTCCACGCAGCACGCCGTAACCGCCCGCGAGCCCCGCCCGCGAGCCCCGCCCCCGACGAGGGCGATCATGTCGGCGTGCGCGCGCTGTTCGACCTCCCCGCCGCCTACCGCCCGTCCGCCGAGGACCGGGCCGCGCCGATGCCGCCGCTCGAGGCGGTGCTCTGCGACTTCAGCAACACGCTGTTCCGCATGATCCCGACCGACGAGTGGCTGCGGCGGATCGCCGACGACACCGGCCGCGCGCTCGACGACCCCGAGGCCGTGCTCGCCGCCCTCGACGCCGCGGCCGCCGAGCCCGAGGTCGCCGCCGCGCAGGAGGGCCGCGACCTCGACGCCGACGCCCACCGCCGCGCGATGCTGGCGTGGTTCTCGCGGGTGGCGTACCTGCAGGGCATCGAGTCCGCCGCCCAGGCGCGCGTGGTCGCCGAGGACTCGTGGGTGCCCTACCCCGACACCGGCCCCTTCCTGCAGGCCCTCGCCGACCGGGGCGTCCCGGTCGGCGTCGTCAGCGACATCGGCTGGGACATCCGCGGCCACGCCCGGGCCGCCGGCCTCGACGGGCTCGTCGGCACCTGGGTGCTCTCCTGCGAGGAGGGGCTCGAGAAGCCCGCGCCGGAGCTCTTCCGCACGGCCTGCGCGCGCCTGGGCGTCGACCCGCGCCGGACGCTGATGGTCGGCGACAACCCCCGCCGCGACGGGGGCGCCGCGGCCGCCGGGCTGCGGGCGTTCGTGCTCGCCGGCGAGCAGCGGGAGCGCGAGCGCGGCCTCGGCGACGTGCTCGCGCTGCTCAGCCCACGCGGGTGACGCCGGGCGCGACCAGCTCGCGCGCGACGGGCACCGGCTCCCGCCCGGCACGCCGCACCCAGCCCCCGACCACCTGGGCCACCGACCAGCCGTCGGCGGCGAGCAGCGCGGCGATCTCCCGGTCGGCCGCGCCGAGCTCCACCTCGGCCTCGCCGAGCACGCCGACGAGCCAGCGCTCGCTGCGGCGCACGACCTCGTCGCCGGCGGCCCCGGCGCCGAGCAACCGACCGAGGTCGAACGGCTCGGTCTGGAACGGCCCGGACGGCACCGCTTCGCGCTCGATCATGGCGTCTTCCCCTCGTCGTGACCGGGGTCGACGCTAGACGGGCCCACCGACATCGGCGGCCGGCTCGGGGCGGCGGAGCGGCCCGCCGGCTCGCTCAGCCCTCCTCGGCGATCCCGATCTGCCGGCGCAGCTTGGCCACGTTCCACCGGTACTGCCCCGACGGGAGCGTGATCTCCGGGGTGACCAGGCCCTGCGTCACGTAGCGCTGCAGGGTGCGCGCGCTGACCCCGAGCGCTTTGGCGGCCTCGGGCGTCGACACCAGATCGGACGGCGGCATGCCGGTCACCCTAGGTGTCGCCGCTGTCGTCCGAAAGACGTGGACAACGCCAGTGCCGCCACTTTCCTTGCTGACACCACTGTCGCTGATGTCGCCGACGCCGCTACAGTCGACGACATGCGCGACACCGACGACAGACTCTTACCCGGGCCGGGCGGTCCCCGGCGCTACCGGCTGGACGCCCGGCGGTTCCGCGGGCCGCTGCACACCCCGGCCCGCAACGACCACGAGCAGCACGATTCCGACGACCTGGCCGGGCTGGTGGAGCTCGCGCGGGCCCTCGTCGCTGAGGGGTTCACCGCCTGGATCTACGAGCGGGTCCGGCGGCCCACGCCGTGGCCCGAGGCGTGGGACCTCCGGTTGGTCACCCAGCTCGATCCGGACCGATCGCGAGGCTGACGTGCAGCCCCCCGGTCGGCGACTCCCCCAGACGTACCTGCCCCCCGTGCCGCGCCGCCTGCTGGGCGACCAGCGCCAGACCCAGCCCCGAGCCCGGTGCGCCCGCGGTGCTCCCCCGCACGAACCTCCCGAGCACGGCCTCCCGCTCGTCGGCGGGCAGTCCCCGCCCGTCGTCGTCCACGGTGAGCACGACCCCGCCGTCCTCCCCGGTGTGCGCACCGAGCCGCACGCTCCCCGCACCCCCGTGCCGCACGGCGTTGACCACCGTGTTCGCCAGCGCCATCCGCAGCCCCTCGAGCGAGGCCCGGACCGCACCCGCCGTCCCGGCCGCCGGCTCGTCCACCACGACCTCCAGCTCCGGGTGCGCGCGCCGTGCGTCCTCGGCGGCCAGCCGCAGCAGGTCGGCCACCCCGATCGCGTCCCGGTCGGTCGCCTCGGGCAGGTCCCCGGCGGCGAGCTGGCCGAGTGCGGACAGCGTCGCCTCGACGCGGGCCTGGGCGCGCAGCACGTCGGCGAGCACCTCGTCGCGCTCGGGCAGGTCGGGGTGCGCCCGGAGCACCTCGAGGTCGGTGCGCATCGCGGTCAGCGGTGTGCGCAGCTCGTGGCGGGCGGCCGCGGCGAAGTCCCGGGCGGCGTGCAACGAGGCGGTGCTGCGCTCCTGCTCGGCGTGCAGGCGGGCGAGCATCGCCGACAACGCCTCGGCGAGCTCCTCGGACTCGCGGGACCCGTCGGCGCGCACGGTCGGAGGCGGCTCGGTCGGGTCGGCCGCGGCCTGGTCGAGCGTCGCCGCCTGCGCGATCAGCCGGCCCAGGGGACGCACGGCGCGTCCCGCGAACACCCAGCCGAGCCCCGCCGCGAGCGCCACGGCCACCACACCGAGCACGGTGACCAGTCGCCGGCGTTCGGCCACCCGCGCGCGGGTGTCGTCCTCGGTCGCCCCGACCGTGACCAGCACGCCGGGCGTCGGTCCGGGCGCGGTGCGGATCCGGTACGGGACGCCGCCGACCTCCACGGAGGTCGGGATGCCCAGCGGTGAGGCCGGCAGCTCGGGGCCACTGACCCGCCGTGTCCCCATCGGGCCGCGCAGGGTGACGGCCACGTCGGCACGCGTCGACGCGAACGTCCCCAGCACCTCGGGCGCGCCGAGCACGAGGCTGCGGTCGAGCCGGTCGGTCTGCTCGCGCGTCAGCAGGACCGAGGCCAGCACGCCGACGAGCACGACGACCACCAGGGACGCGAGCCCCGACGCGAGCGCGACACGCAGGCGCAGCGACGCGGAGCGCCGGGGTGCACCCGCCGCCGAACGGCGTCTCACCCGCTCTCCCGCAGCACGAACCCGACCCCGCGCACCGTGTGCACGAGGCGGGGCGTCCCGTCGGCCTCCAGCTTGCGACGCAGGTAGCCGACGAAGACGTCGACGACGTTGGTGTCGGTGGCGAAGTCGTAGCCCCACACCAGCTCGAGCAGCCGCTCGCGGGTCAGCACGACGTCGGCGTTGCGGGCGAGCACGACGAGCAGCTCGTACTCGCGCTTGGTCAGCTCGACCGACCGCTCGCCCACGTGCACCGTGCGGCGCGCGAGGTCGATGCGCAGCGGCCCGGCCGCGACGACGTCGCTCTCGGAGCTGCCCCCGGTCGGCGCCGCGGGAGCCGCCCGGGTCCCGCGCCGCAGGAGCGCCCGCAGCCGGGCGACCAGCTCGGTGAGCGCGAACGGCTTGACCATGTAGTCGTCGGCACCCGCCTCGAGCCCGACGACGCGATCGTCGACCGTGTCGCGCGCCGAGAGCACGCACACGGGGACGTCGTGGTCCATGGCCCGCAGCGCGGTCACCACGGCGACCCCGTCCATGCCCGGCAGCCCGAGGTCGAGGACCACGGCGTCCGGGACACGCTCGTGCACCGCCCGCAGTGCGCCCGGGCCGTCCTGCGCGGAGCGGACCGCGAAGCCCGACAGCCGCAGCCCGCGCTCGAGCGACGCGCGGACGTCAGCGTCGTCGTCGACGACCAGGAGGTCCGGCGCGGACGGGTGGGTCATGGTCGCGGATTCTGCCGGGCGGCTCCTCGCCCCGGTCAGCGGTCCGCGCAGGGCTGGGCGGCGCGCTCGACGCGGGCGCCGACCTCCGCGAGGCGGGACGCGAGCTCCGGGTTCGGCGGCGTCGCCTCCGCGCCCGCACCCGGCACCTGGCGCAGCCGCTCGATCTCGGCCTGGACCTCGGGCGTGAGGGTCAGCCCGCCGCCACCGGTGGCGCCGCCGGGCCGCAGCCGCGTGGTGCACGGCGCCTGCCCGCCGGCTCCGGTGGGCGCGGAGACGGCAGCGGGCGAGGGTGCTGCGGCCGGCGTCTCGGGGGCGCCGGCGCACCCTCCGAGCACCAGCAGCCCGGCCAGGACCGGTCCGGCGAGCACCGGCAGGCGGCGGAAGTCCATCGATCGATCTCCTCGGCGTCCGGGCGGCCCATCGGGGCGGCCGCCTCACGGAGATCACTCTGCTGACCGGGGGTGACGCAGCTCTGTGGCGTCTCTGAGGGAACAGTGAGGGCATGACCGTCGATCGCTACGCGCACGCGGCACCGGGGTGGGCGACCGGGGCCGCGCGGGTCTACGGGCCGCTCGCGGCGCAGCTCGTGGCCGCCGCCCCGCACCCGCTGGCGGGCCGTCGGGTGCTCGACGCCGGCGCCGGGACGGGCCTGGCGTCGACGGCCCTGCGCGCGGCCGGGGCGCGCCCGGTCGCGATCGACTACTCGCCCGCGATGCTCGCCTGGGACGCCGCGCACCGCCCGCCCTCGGCCGCCGGCGCCCTGGAGGCGCTCCCGCTGCGTGACGACGGCGTGGACGACGCGGTCGCGGCGTTCGTGCTCAACCACGTCGACGACCCGACCGCCGCGCTGCGCGAGCTCGCCCGCGTCACGCGGCCCGGCGGCGCCGTCCTCGCGACGTCGCCCGCGGCCGGGACGACGCATCGCTCGGTGCGCGACCGGATCGACGCCGTCGTCGCCGACGCCGGGTTCACGCCGCCCGATTGGTACGCGCACCTCACGACGGTGCAGGCGCCGCTGCTCGGGGACGTGACGGCCATGCGCGACGCCGTCGATGCCGCCGGTCTGGCCGACGTCGTCGTCACCGAGCGCGTCGCCGACGTCGGGGTCGAGCGGGCGGAGGACCTCGTCGACTACCGCCTCGGCCAGGCCCACGTCGCCGCGTGGCTGGCCGCGCTGCCCGAGGGCGAGCGGGCGGAGCTGCGACGGGCCTCGGTCGCCGCGGTCGCCCCGGTGATGGCGCCCTACCGGCCGCCGGTGATCACGCTCGTCGCCCGCGTGCCCTGACCGTCCGGCTTCAGAGCCCGAGCAGCTCCCGCGCCGAGTGCCACAGCTCCCGGGTGATCACGCCGGCGGGTTCCGGGCGCGCGAGCCGGGCGGCCTGCCCCGCCCACTGGTTCACGGGGTCGACACCGCCGGCCCGACCGCGGCGCCACTCCCCGACCAGCGCGCGCTGCACCGGGTACCGGGCCGGCGCCACGTCGGCCTCGACCCACGCCCGGACGTACGGGGTCGCCAGCGCGCGGCCGGGTCGCCCCGAGTAGGCCCGCGTGAGGACCGAGCTCTCGGGGGCGGCGGCGCCGAGCGCGGCCGACCAGTCCGTGTCGATCCCGGTCTCCGGCGCGCGCAGGAAGGCCGACCCGACCTGCACCGCGCTCGCCCCCAGGGTCAGCGCGGCCGCGACCCCGCGGCCGTCGGTGATCCCGCCGGTGGCGACGACCGGCACCGTCAGCGCGTCCGCGAGCTGCGGGACGAGCGCGAGCAGCCCGACACCGGTGGACTCGGCGGCGACGGGGTCGAACGTCCCGCGGTGCCCGCCGGCCTCGATGCCCTGGGCGACCACCACGTCCGCGCCCGCGTCCTGCGCGGCCAGCGCCTCGTCGAGCGCGGTCGCGCACGCGAACCAGGCGATGCCCGCGGCGTGAATGCGCTCGACCGTCGGCGCGTCGTAGACGCCCATGATCGACGAGATCACGGTCGGGCCGGCCGCGATCAGCGCGTCGACCTGCTCGGCGAACACCGGCGGCGGCCCGGCGGGCTCGCCGGGCGCGCCGTACCGCTCCAGGAAGCCGCGCGCGGCCGCCTCGCCGCCGTCCCCGGCGGGCGGCGCGTCGGGGATCCACAGGTTCATCTGCAGCGGGCCCGACGAGCCCTCGCGGAACCGCCGGACCCAGTCCCCGATCTTCGCCGGGCTGTCGAGCACCGCCCCGGACGCACCCATCCCACCGGCCTCCGCGACCGCCACGGCCAGGTCCGGCGGGCACGCGCCCGCCATCGGCGCCTGGAGGATCGGGACCTCGAGCCCGTAGCGCTCGGAGAACGCGGTCACCCGCGTCGAGATCGTCGTCATGGCCACACCCTGCCCCTGTCCCCACCCCCGGAGGGAGGGCAGCATGATCCCCGCGCCCGGAGGAACCGGGGCCGGAGAGGAGTGCGTTCGATGACGAGCGACGCGGTCGTGGTGACCCGTGACGACCAGGCGGCCGTGGCGGTCGTGCGGATGAACCGCCCGGACCGTCGCAACGCGCTGACCACCGAGCTCAAGGTGGCGCTGCGCGACGCCCTCGAGGAGGTCGCCCAGGACGACGCCGTGCGCGCCGTGGTGCTCGCCGCCGCCGGGCCCGCGTTCTGCGTCGGGCAGGACCTCGGCGAGCACGCCGAGACCCTCCGCTCGGGCGACCCGGACGCCATGCGCACCGTGCCCGAGCACTACAACCGCATCACCTCGGCGCTCGCGACGATGCCCAAGCCGGCGATCGCCGCGATCGGCGGCACCTGCGTCGGCGCCGGCCTCGGGTTCGCGCTGGCCTGCGACCTGCGCCTCGCCGCGGCCGGCGTGCGGTTCGCGACGGCGTTCGCCGGCATCGGCTTCGGCGGCGACTCCGGGCTCTCCGCGACGCTCGCCCACGCCGTCGGCGCCTCCCGGGCCACCGACCTGCTCATGCTCGGCGACACGTTCACCGCCGAGTCCGCGCGCGACTGGGGCGTCGTGCGCGAGGTCGTCGCCGCGGAGGAGCTCGACGACAAGGCGCTCGCCCTGGCCCGCAAGCTCGCCTCCGGCCCGACCGCGGCCTACGCGGAGATCAAGACGGCGATCGCGCTGGGGACGGTGTCGTCGCTGCCGACGGTGCTCGAACACGAGGGGGCGGCCCAGTCGCGCCTCGCGAAGACGCAGGACCACCGCAACGCCGTCGAAGCCTTCCTGGCGAAGGAGAAGCCGACCTTCACCGGGAAGTGAGCAGCCCGCGGGCGCCCGCCCCCGGGTCAGCGCAACGGCGCTCTCCGGCGGTGGCCGATGCCGGCGAGGTGCAGCGCGATGCAGATGGCTCCCAGCGTGAGGAGCACGGTCGGGGTGAACACGCTGATCACGAAGCCGGACACCTCGAAGATCAGCGCGATGAGGAACAGGACCGCCGCGGCGATGGCGAGCATCGTGTCGGGTCTCCTTCTGTCGGAGCCCGCAGTATCGGGGCCGGAGCGGCCCGGCTCATCAGCGTGACGCCGGACGGCGCCCGCGGGCGGCCGAGCGGGCCCGCTCCCCGCTCACCGGCACGGCGATCGTCTCCGTCCGGACAGCCGGGCGCTGTCTGTCCTGCTCAGCCGCCGGCCTTCTCCGCGGCGGCGAGGATCGCGTCGATCGTCACCTGGGGGTGCGACACCATCGAGACGTGCGAGCCGGGCGCCTCGGTGATCGTCGATCCCGCCCGCTCGGCCATCCGGCGCTGCGTGCCGGGCGGGATGACGAGGTCCTCGGTGCCCACGACGGTCCAGCTCGGCAGCGATTTCCACGCCGTTTCCGTTCCCGGCGTGACATTCGCACCCAGCGTGATCGGACGCTGACTCTCGACGATCCGCCACCGATCGTCCTCGGGCAGATCCTGGGCGAACGAGTTGTGGACGGTGGCGGGCTTGAGGAAGGCCTCGACGTCGCCCTCGGGCGCGCCCGGATATCCGGCGAGATCGAGGACGGTGGTGGGATCCGGGACGTCGAGCGCGGACCCCGACCCACCCAGGATCTGGAACACCGTCTCCCCCGCGTCGGGGATGAACGCGTCCACGTAGACCAGGGCGCGCACGTCACCGGCGCCGGCGGCGGCGTTCGTGACGACGAAGCCGCCGTACGAGTGGCCCACGAGGACGACGGGGCCACTGACGCGCTGCTTGACGAACGAGGTCACGTAGGGCGCATCGGTGTTCACCCCGCGCAACAGATTCGGCGGCGTGAGCACCGACAATCCGCGGTTCCGCAGTTCCCGCGCGACCGGGTTCCAGCTCGAACCGTCCGCCCAGGCTCCGTGAACCAGGACAATCGTCACTTCCGGCATCTGTGCTCCCGCAGTTCGTCGTCACCGTTCCTGCGAATCGAGCCTAGGCAGCGACGTGATCTCACGTCTGCTCCGATTCCCGTAGCGTCCGGAACACGGCGCGTAGCCCCCGCGCGAACGACTTCGAGGCACGAACAGGGACGTCGGGCGCGGAGAAGCAGCGAACCGCCCGTTCGCTGCAGGAACGCCGGGCCTACGTCAGCTGCGACTCCCGTTCCGACCAGAACACGGCGCGCAGTTCCCGCTTGAGGATCTTCCCCGCACCGGACTTCGGCAGCGGTTCCACGCGGGTCTCGATGCTGCGCGGGACCTTGTAGCCCGCGATCGTCCGGCGGCAGTGCGCCACGAGCTCCTCGGCGAAGGCGTCGGCGTCGTCGGGCTGCGAGCGCAGGACGACCACGGCGTGCACCGACTCCCCGAAGCGCTCGTGCGGCACGCCGAACACGGCCACCTCGACCACCGACGGGTGCGCGAACAGCGCGTTCTCCACCTCGGCGCTGTACACGTTCTCGCCGCCCGAGACGATCATGTCCTTGGCGCGGTCGACGAGGAACAGGTGCCCGCCGTCGTCGAGCAGGCCCAGGTCCCCGGACGCGAACCAGCCGTCCCGCAGCGCCGTCGCGGTCTCCTCGGGCTTGTTCCAGTAGCCCGCGGTGACGTTGGCGCCTCGGATCAGCACCTCGCCGACCGTCCCCGGCGGGAGCGGGATGCGGTCGGCCGGGTCGACGACGACCACCTCGACGCCCACCGCGGCCCGCCCGCACGAGCGCGCCTGCGGGACGTCGAGCAGGTGCTGCTCGCCGGGCAGCAGGGTGACGATCGGCGAGGTCTCGGTGAGCCCGTAGATGTGCAGCATCTCGGCGTCCGGGAACGCGGTGTGGGTGCGGCGCAGCAGCTCGACCGCGGCGGGCGACGACCCGTGCGAGAGCCACCGCAGGCTCGACACCGTCCGGGGCCGGGCGGCCTGCTCGGCGGCGAGCGCGTCCATCATCGTCGGCACCACCAGCGTCGCGGTGACGCCGTGGCGCTCGACGAGGTCGAGGACGCCGTCGGGCGTGAACGCCGGGCACATCACCTGCGTCCCGCCGGCCCAGACCGTCGAGAGCGCCGCGATCGTGCCCGCCGCGTGGAACATCGGCGCGACCACGAGCCAGCGGGTGTCCGCGGTGAACGGCCAGCACGCCATGAAGTGGAAGGCGTTGGCGACGAGGTTGCCGTGCGTGAGCATCACGCCCTTCGCCGCGCCCGTGGTGCCGCCGGTGTAGAAGATGCCGGCGAGGTCGTGCTCGCGGGGCTCGCGCAGCGGCGGGGTGGGCTCGGCGTCGGCGAGCAGGGCGTCGTACTCGGTGCTCGTGTCGACGACGCGCAGGTCGGGGTCGAGGCCGTCGAGCGCGCGGTCGGCGAACAGCACGCGCGCGCCGGCGTCGCGCAGCGCGTAGCTGCGCTCGGCGGCGGTGTGACGCACGTTCAGCGGGACGATGACGAGCCCGTGGCTGGGCAGGCCCAGGTAGAGCTCGAGGTAGCGGTGGCAGTTCGCGCCGAGCACGCCGACGCGGTCGCCGGGCCCGAGCCCCAGACGCGTGAGCAGCCCGCCGAGGCGCGCGATGCGCTCGGCGAGCTCGCCGTAGGTGACCGTCTGCTCGCCGCACACCACGGCCGTGCGCTCGCGGGCGGTGGCGAGGGCGCGGCGCAGCGGCGCGCCCATGGTGCGCGTCGCGTTGCCCGCGTCGCCCGCCGGCGCGAGGTCGTGGAGGGTCTCGGGCGTCGTCATCGAACACTCCGGGGAACACGCTGCGTGGTGGCGCAGTATCAACAGGATTGGCTCGAACGATCGTTCGGTCGGCTCGACGGTAGCAGTGACCCGCCCCACGCGGCCAGGAACGAGGATGCGGCGTGCGGAGCCTCCGGCGCCAGGTCCGGTGTTCCGGCGACGGGCGCCCCTCGCCGATCTCTCCGACCGAAGGGACCCTTCGGTCGACACCACGGCGCGCGATCACCCGGCTTGCCTCTGGCCTTCCGACGCGGTCGGGGACGTAGATTCCCCCGCGTGACCGGCACCCGTCCCCCCGCCCGCGAGGACGAGCGACCGGCGGGCGCCGCGCGGGAGCGGCGGTCCCGGCCGACGTACGACCCGTCGAGCCTCGTCGAGGTCGCCGCGCGGGTGTTCAACGAGCGCGGCTACGACGCCACGAGCATGGAGGACCTCTCCGCGGCCGCCGGCATCACGAAGTCGTCCTTCTACCACCACGTCCGCGGCAAGGAGGCGCTGCTGCGCGCGGCGCTCGAGCGCGCGCTCGACGGGCTGTTCGGCATCCTCGACGAGCCCGCGGCGTCGACGGGCAGCCCGCTGACGCGCCTGCGCCACATCGTGCGCCGCCAGGTCGAGGTGCTGGTCGCGGAGCTGCCGCACGTGACGCTGCTGCTGCGCCTGCGCGGCAACACCGAGACCGAGCGGTGGGCGCTGGCCCGGCGCCGCGAGTTCGACGCCGCCATCGCCGCCCTGGTGCGCGAGGCCTCGTCCGCCGGCGAGCTGCGCGCCGGCATCGACCCGGCCGTCGGCGCCCGGCTGCTCTCGGGTCTCGTGAACTCGCTCGTCGAGTGGTACCGCCCGGGACGCGTCGACGTGTCCGACCTGGTCGCCGAGGTCGACCGCATGGCCTTCGAAGGTCTGCTCGCCCAGAGCCCTGCGCCCGGCGGCCGGCCGACCTAGGCTCGGCGACGTGCCGCTGGAGTTCTCCGAGCAGCCTGAGACCGGCCTCGTCGCGGTCACCCTGACCGACGGCGACGGCGCCGTGCTGCAGACCCGCGTGGTCGCGGCCGACGAGATCGGGCGCATCGCGGCGCGGGCTCGCGCGGCGGTGGAGCGCAGCGAACGGACCGGCGAGCCGGGCCTCTACGTCACGCTCGACGAGCTCATCGACGGGACGTCAGGTCCTGCTTGAAGCTCCATCTTGTAGCCCTGGTGGCTCGCGGTGAAGCCGAGCCGCTCGTAGAACCGGTGCGCGTCGGCGCGTGAGGTATCGCTCGTGAGCTGGACGAGCCCGCACCCGCGGCGCCGCGCCTCCTCGACCGCCCAGCCCACCAGCAGCCCGCCGTACCCGCGGCCCCGGCACCGCGCGTCGACGTGCACCGACTCGAGCTGCGCGCGCCGCGTCCCCCGCCGCCCGAGGTTCGGCAGCACCGTGAGCTGCAGCGTGCCGACGGTGGTGCCGACGGTCGTGCCGTCGGCCTCGTCGAGGCAGACGAGCAGGTGGGCGGGGTCGGCGTCGATCTCGGCGAACGCCGCGGCGTAGGGCGCGAGGTCGTCGACGGCGTCGCCCCGACCCGCGCTCACGGGATCGGCGGCGATGAGCCCGACCAGCGCGGGCAGGTCGTCGGCCCCCGCCCGGCGCACGGTGAGCCCGTTCCCCAGCCTCGCGAGCACGTCCATGCCGGCGATCATGCCCGCCGGGGAGGAGCGAGGGCGTCCCTCGCTGCGTCCCACGCAGCCGGGGCGTCCCTCGCTCCACGCCGAGGCGCAGGCCCCGGCGGCGCGAGGGCGTCCCTCGCTGCCTGCCACGCACCCAGGGCGTCCCTCGCTCGACGCCGAGGCGCACGCGCGCGCTCCCCCGGGCGAGCGGTCCACCCCGCCGGACGGTTGCGGAGTCGGCCCCTCGTGCGTCACCATCACAACCGAACGAACATTCGGTACGGAGGTGGCCACCGATGACGGTGACCGAGGACCAGCGCGTCGACACGGCAGACCTCGAGGCGGAGTTCGACCGCACGGTGGCCGCCGAGGGCCGGATCGAGCCGCGCGACTGGATGCCCGAGGGCTATCGCAAGACCCTCATCCGCCAGATCGCCCAGCACGCGCACTCCGAGATCATCGGGATGCAGCCCGAGGGCAACTGGATCCTGCGCGCCCCCAGCCTGCGGCGGAAGGCCATCCTGCTCGCGAAGGTCCAGGACGAGGCCGGCCACGGGCTCTACCTGTACTCGGCGACCGAGACGCTCGGGGTCGACCGCGGCGAGCTCACCGATAAGCTGATCGACTCGAAGCAGAAGTACTCGTCGATCTTCAACTACCCGACGCTGACGTTCGCCGACATCGGCGTCATCGGCTGGCTGGTCGACGGCGCCGCGATCGTCAACCAGGTCCCGCTGTGCCGCTCGAGCTACGGCCCGTACGCGCGGGCGATGGTGCGCATCTGCAAGGAGGAGCCGTTCCACCAGCGCCAGGGCTACGAGCTGCTGATGACGCTGATGGCCGGCACGCAGGCGCAGCGCGCGATGGTCCAGGACGCGGTCGACCGGTGGTGGTGGCCGTCGCTGATGATGTTCGGCCCCGCCGACGGCGACTCCCCGAACACCCAGCAGTCGATGGCCTGGCGGATCAAGCGCCACACCAACGACGAGCTGCGCCAGCGCTACGTCGACATGACCGTCCCGCAGGCCGAGGCGCTCGGCGTCACGCTGCCGGACCCGGCGTTGCGGTGGAACGCCGAGCGCGGGGCGCACGACTTCGGCGACATCGACTGGGACGAGTTCATGCAGGTCGTCAAGGGTGCGGGGCCGTGCAACGCCCAGCGTCTGCAGAACCGCCGCGCCGCCCACGAGGGCGGCCAGTGGGTGCGCGACGCCGCGGCGGCGTACGCCGCCAAGCAGGAACGGCGCGCGAAGGAGGAGGCGGCAGCATGAGCCGTGACACGGAGCGCAGCGGAGCTGGATCATGAGTATGGCCGACGACACCACCGCGCACGTCGAGGGCGACCCCGCCCGCGACCTCGGAAGCGGCGCCCCGAAGGCCACCTGGCCCCTCTACGAGGTCTTCGTCCGCGGCAAGCGCGGGCTCAACCACGTGCACGTCGGGTCGCTGCACGCGCCCGACGACACGATGGCCCTGCACAACGCGCGGAACCTCTACACGCGCCGCAACGAGGGCGTGAGCATCTGGGTCGTCCGCGGCGACGCGATCACCGCGTCCAGCCCGGACGAGAAGGACCCGTTCTTCGCGCCGTCGGGCGACAAGGTCTACCGCCACCCGACGTTCTACGACATCCCCGACGACGTCCCCCACCTCTGATGCACAGCGACGACCACGACGAGAACGTCTACGACGCCCTCGCGACCGCCGACGACGACGGCCGCTGGGCCTTCGGCACCGGGTTCGACGCCGGCACCGCGGAGATCGACGCGCCGGTGCCCGACGGCGTCGACCGCGACGACCTCGCGGCCTACTGCCTCATGCTCGCCGACGACGCGCTGATCGCCTCCCAGCGCCTCGCCGGCTGGACCGCCAAGGCCCCCGAGCTCGAGGAGGACGTCGCGCTGGCGAACATCGCGCTCGACCTGCTCGGGCAGGCGCGCGTGCTGCTCTCGCGCGCCGGGCACCTCGGCGCCGCCGACCCGTTCCGCGCGGGCCCGCAGGACGACGAGGACGTCCTCACCTACTTCCGCGACGACCGCGCGTTCCGCAACGTCACGCTCGTCGAGTCCGACGCCGGCGACGCAGGCGACTTCGGCCGCACGATCGCCTGGATCCTCGTGCTCTCGAGCTGGCGTCTCGCGCTCATGCAGCGTCTCGCGGGGAGCCGCGACCCGGTGCTCGCCGCCGTCGCGGGCAAGGCCGTCAAGGAGCTGACCTACCACCGCGACTACGCCGCCCAGTGGACGCTGCGCCTCGGCGACGGCACCGAGCTCTCGCACGCCCGCATGCAGGCCGGCCTCGACGCGGTGTGGCCGTTCGTCGAGGAGCTGTTCCTCGCCCACGACGTCGAGCGCCGCCTCGCCGACGCGGGCGTCGCCGTCGACCCGGCCGCCCTGCGCGCCGACGTCGACGCCGTGCTCGAGCAGGTCCTGCCGGCCGCGACGCTGACCCGTCCCGAGCGCCCCGCCGTGGGCCTCGTCGGCGGGCGCGGGGGCCGGGACGGCGTGCACACCGAGTCGCTCGGCACCGTCCTCGCCGTCATGCAGTCGCTGGCCCGCGCGCACCCGGAGGCGACATGGTGACGGCAACGGCCCGGGACGCCGCCGAGAACGTCGTCGACCCCGAGATGCCGATGCTGACCCTCGCCGACCTCGGCGTGCTGCGCGGCGTCGAGACCACCGCGGACGGGACGGTCGTCGTCACGCTGACCCCGACCTACTCGGGTTGCCCCGCGCTCGACGAGATGCGCGCCGACGTGCGCCGGGCGCTGCGCGACGCCGGGCACGCGCGGGTGGACGTCCGCACCACGTTCAGCCCGCCGTGGTCCACCGACTGGATCTCCGACGCGGGCCGCCGCAAGCTCGCCGAGGCGGGCGTCGCCCCGCCCGGCCGGCTCGGGCCGCGCCCCGCGGGCGGCCCGGTGCCGCTGACGCTGGTCGCCCCGTCGCGCACGGTCGCGTGCCCGCAGTGCGGCGCCGCGGACACCGAGGAGACCTCCCGCTTCGGGCCCACCGCCTGCACCGCGCTGCGCCGCTGCCGGTCGTGCGGCGAGCCGTTCGAGCACGTCAAGGAGATCTGATGACGGCCGCTCTGACCGACACCGTCACCGCCGACGCGGTCCCGGGCTTCCACCGCCTGCGCGTCGCCGACGTCGAGCGCCTCTGCGACGACGCCGTCGCGGTGCGCTTCGACGTCCCCGACCACCTCGACGACGACTACCGCTTCCGCGCCGGCCAGTACCTCACGCTGCGCCTGGCGACCGAGGACGGCGAGGAGCGGCGCTCGTACTCGATCTGCGCGCCCGAGGGCGCCGCGCCGCGCATCGGCGTGCGCCGGGTCGACGAGGGGCTGTTCTCCACCTGGCTGGTCGACCGGCTCGCCGCCGGCGACGAGCTCGAGGTCGGGCCGCCGCAGGGCCGCTTCAGCCCGGAGGTCGCACCGGGCGAGCACCACGTGCTCGTGGCCGCGGGCTCCGGGATCACGCCGGTGCTCTCGATCGCCGCCACCGTGCTCGCCGCGTACCGCGACACCCGGGTGACGCTGCTCTACGGCAATCGCCGCAGCGACACGGTGATGTTCGGCGAGGACCTCGCCGACCTCAAGGACCGCCACGGCCCGCGCCTGCAGCTCGTGCACGTGCTGTCCCGCGAGCCCACCGCCGCCGACCTGTTCAACGGCCGGCTCGACGCCGAGCGGCTGCGCACGCTGGTCGGCGCGCTGGTGCCCGTCGGCGAGGTCGCGCACTGGTGGCTGTGCGGGCCGCTGGGCATGGTCGAGGCGGCGACCGAGGTGATCACCGGCTTCGACGTCGAGCGCCGGCGCGTGCACCGCGAGCTGTTCTACGTCGACGAGCCGCCGCCCGAGGTGCACCGCGCCGAGGACGACACCGTCGAGGACGACGGCACCGGCGCCACCGTGACGGTGATCGTCAACGGGCGCGCGTCGGTGCTCACGCTGCCGCGCACCGAGCCCGTGCTCGACGCCGCGCAGAAGGCCCGCTCGGACCTGCCGTTCGCCTGCAAGGGCGGCGTCTGCGGCACCTGCCGCGCGCAGGTGACCGCCGGCGAGGTGACGATGCGCCGCAACTTCGCGCTCGAGCCCGAGGAGGTCGACGCCGGGTTCGTGCTGACCTGTCAGGCCCTGCCCGTGTCCGACGAGGTCACGGTCGACTACGACGTGTAGAGGTTCATCGATGAGCGTCCTGTCCAGCCACGTCCGCGGCGAGTGGGTCACCCCCGACGGCGCCGAGGGCCGCCCGATGGCCGACGCCGTCACCGGCGAGGAGATCGGCCGGCTCGCCACCGACGGCATCGACATGGCCGCGGTGGCCGGCTACGGCCGCCGCGTCGGCGGCTCCGCGCTGCGCGAGCTGTCGTTCCACGAGCGCGCGTCGCTGCTCAAGGCCCTCGCCGGCCACCTGCGCGAGCACCGCGAGGAGCTCTACGCCGTCTCGGCGCGCACGGGCGCGACGAAGGGCGACTCCAAGTTCGACGTGGACGGCGGCATCGGCGTGCTGCAGGTCTACGCGTCGCTCGGCAAGCGCGAGCTGCCCGCGTCCGGGCCGTGGCTCGACGGCGACGTCGTGCCGCTGAGCAAGGGCGGCACGTTCCTCGCCCAGCACCTGTACACGCCGCTGCAGGGCGTCGCGGTGCAGGTCAACGCCTACAACTTCCCCGTCTGGGGCCCGCTGGAGAAGCTCGCGCCCGCGCTCCTCGCCGGCGTCCCGACGATCATCAAGCCGGCGACGCCGACCGCGTTCCTCACCGCCGAGCTGGTCCGGCTGATCGTCGAGTCCGGACTCCTGCCCGACGGCGCGGTGCAGTTCCTCGCCGGGTCGACCGGCGACCTGTTCGACCACCTCACCGAGCAGGATCTCGTCTCGTTCACCGGCTCGGCCTCCACCGCGCGGCAGCTGCGCACCCACCCGGTGCTCTCGGCGCGCGCGGTGCGCTTCACCGCCGAGGCCGACTCGCTGAACTGCTCGATCCTCGGCCCGGACGCGACGCCGGGCACGCCGGAGTTCGACCTCTACGTCACGCAGCTCGTCACCGAGATGACGGTCAAGGCGGGGCAGAAGTGCACCGCGATCCGGCGCGCGTTCGTGCCGGCGGCGCAGGCCGACGCCGTCGTCGAGGCGGTGCGGGAGAAGCTCGCGAAGGTCGTCGTCGGCGATCCGTCGGCCGAGGGCGTCACGATGGGCGCCCTCGCCGGGCTCGAGCAGCGCGAGGAGGTCCGCCGCTCGCTGAAGTCGCTGACCGACGCCGCCGAGGTGGTGTTCGGCGACCCGGAGCAGGTCGAGGTCACCGGCGCCGACGCGCAGCGCGGGGCGTTCCTCTCCCCGGTGCTGCTGCGGGCGTCGGGCGACAGCGCCGCGGTGCACGAGGTCGAGGCGTTCGGCCCGGTGTCGACGGTGGTGCCGTACGCGTCGACCGCCGAGGTCGTCGAGCTCGCCGCGCGCGGCCAGGGCTCGCTGGCGGGCTCGGTGGTCACGGCCGACCCGGAGTTCGCCCGCGAGGTCGTGCTCGGCACGGCGCCGTGGCACGGGCGCCTGCTCGTGCTCGACCGCGACGACGCGAAGGAGTCGACGGGCCACGGCTCGCCGATGCCGCAGCTCGTGCACGGCGGTCCGGGGCGCGCCGGCGGCGGCGAGGAGATGGGCGGGCTGCGCGGCGTCGCCCACCACATGCAGCGCACCGCCGTGCAGGGCAGCCCGGACATGCTCGCGGCGATCACCGGGCGGTGGGTGCCGGGCAGCGTGCGCACGGTCACCGACGAGCACCCGTTCCGCAAGCACCTCGAGGACCTGCGCCCCGGCGACACCGTCGTCGGCGGCCCGCGGCGGGTCACCGAGGCCGACGTCGAGCACTTCGCCGAGTTCACCGGCGACACGTTCTACGCCCACCTCGACGCCGAGGCGGCCGCCGCGAACCCGTTCTTCGGCGAGCGCGTCGCCCACGGCTACCTCGTGGTGTCGTTCGCCGCGGGCCTGTTCGTCGACCCGGCGCCGGGCCCGGTGCTGGCGAACTTCGGCGTCGACAACCTGCGCTTCCTGACGCCGGTGAAGTTCGACGACGAGCTGACGATCACGCTGACCGCCAAGCAGATCTCGCCGCGCGCGTCCGCCGCGTACGGCGAGGTGCGCTGGGACGCCGAGGTCGTCAACGCGGCCGGCGAGCCGGTGGCCAAGTACGACGTGCTGACGCTGGTGGCCAAGCGTGACGCGTGACATCTCTGCGTCCGTCCGGCGCATGTGGGACGACGACGCCGCCTCGCGCAAGCTCGGGATGGAGCTGCACGAGGCCGCGGAGGGCCGCTCGCGGATCTCCATGCCGGTGACCGCGGAGATGGTCAACGGCCACGGGATGTGCCACGGCGGCTACCTGTTCCTGCTCGCCGACTCGACGTTCGCGTGCGCCTGCAACTCGCCCGGGCCGGTCGCCGTCGCGGCGGGGGCGGACATCGTCTTCGTCGCGTCGGCGCACCTCGGTGACGTGCTGCAGGCCGTCGCCGAGGAGCGTGTCGCGTTCGGGCGCAGCGGCGTCTACGACGTCACCGTGACCCGGCCGCGCGACGGGCAGGTCATCGCCGAGTTCCGGGGGCGGAGCCGCATCCTGCGCAGCTGACTCGTCACGCTCCGTTCGTCCGGAACATGCCCGCTGTCGCCTTGACGACGCAACGGCTGTCGTCGATCGCCACGGTGCGTCATGCTCGGGGGCGACGGAGCCGGGGAAGGGGCGTGTCGCGTGATCGCTGAGTGGCTGCAGACGATCCCGCCGCTGGCGGTGTACCTCACCGTGCTGGGCGTGGTCGGCATCGAGAGCTTCGGCATCCCGCTGCCCGGCGAGATCGTGCTCGTCAGCGCGACGCTGATGGCCACCCGCCCGGAGCTCGCGGTGTCGGCGATCTGGGTCGCCGTGTGCGCGCTGATCGGCGCGGTGGTCGGCGACTCCATCGGCTTCGCCGTCGGGCGCCGCTACGGGATCGGGCTGCTCGAGGCGGCGGGCCGGCGGTTCCCCAAGCACTTCGGGCCCTCGCACGTCGCGCTCGCCGAGCGGGCGTTCGAGCGCTGGGGCGTGCTCACGGTGATCGTCGGGCGCTTCATCGCCATCCTGCGCATCCTCGCGGGCCCGCTGGCCGGGGCGCTGCGCATGCCGTACCGCAAGTTCATGCCGGCGAACCTCGTCGGCGGCGTGCTGTGGACCTTCGGGACGACGGCGCTGGTCTACGCGCTGGGGATCGCCGCGGAGACGTGGCTCAAGCGGTTCTCGTGGGCGGGGCTGGTCGTCGCGGTGCTGGTCGGGCTGACCGTCGGGTTCCTCGTCAAGAGGCGCGTGATCGGGTTGCTCACCCGGCCGGAGGAGGGTGCGGCGGCGTCGTGAGCGGGTAGGCCTCGGCCCCGCCCCCTCGGCAGGAGGTATCCCGTGGCCGACGCCCCGTTCCCCGACTTCGACCACGCCACGGTCGACACGGTCAAGCACCGCATCCGCTCACTGTCCCGCGAGGACGTGCAGGGTCTGCTCGACCACGAGCAGGCGCACGCGTCGCGGATGCCCGTCGTCGAGGTGCTGCGGACGCGCCTGTCCGAGCTCGACGCGGGCGCCGAACCGTCCGGCGGCGACCAGACCGAGGCCCGCGGCGGCGAGACCAGCCACGGCTCGCCGGTCTCCCCCGACGGCGCCGCCCAGCCCGGCCCGCCCGACCGCCACGGCCTGCGCCAGGTCACCTGGGGCGGCTAGCTAACCGGTGGTTGCTTCACCGGGCGAAATGGCGGCTGATGACCAGGCGCTGGATCTGGTTCGTGCCCTCGAAGATCTGCATGATCTTGGCCTCGCGCATGAAGCGCTCCACCGGGAAGTCGCGGGTGTAGCCGTAGCCGCCGAACACCTGCACGGCGTCGGTGGTGACCTTCATGGCCGCGTCCGTGGCGACGAGCTTCGCGACGCTCGCCTGGCGACCGTACGGACGCCCGAGGTCGCGCCGGCGCGCCGCGTCCAGGTAGGTCGCGCGCGCCGAGTCGACCGCCGCGGCCATGTCCGCCAGCACGAACCCCAGCCCCTGGTGGTCGACGATCTTGCGGCCGAACGTCTCGCGCTCGTTCGCGTAGTCCACGGCGGCGTCCAGGGCCGCCTGGGCGAGCCCGACCGCGCACGCCGCGATCCCCAGCCGCCCGGAGTCCAGCGCCGAGAACGCGATCTCCAGCCCCTGGCCCTCGCGCCCGATCAGCCGCTCGCCCTCGAGGACCGCGCCGTCCCAGTTGGCCGTGGTGGTCGGCACCGCGTGCAGACCCATCTTCTCCTCCGGCTTCCCCCAGGTCAGTCCTTCGGCCTGCCCGGGCGCGAGGAAGCACGACACCCCCCGCGAGCCCTCGGCGGTGCGCGCGAACAGGGCATAGAAGTCCGCCCGCCCGCCGTGGGTGATCCACGCCTTGGTGCCGGTGATCGCGTAGCCGCCCTCGACGGGCGACGCCTTGCACCGCAGCGCCGCCGCGTCCGACCCGGCCTGCGGCTCCGAGAGCGAGTAGCCCCCGACGAGCCCGCCGCCGAGCATGTCGGGCAGCCACCGCTGCTGCTGCTCGGCGGTGCCGAACGTCGCCAGCGGGAAGCACGACAGCGAGTGCACGCTCGTGGCGACGGCGACCGCCGCCCACCGGGCCGCCAGCTCCTCGAGCACCTGCAGGTACACCTCGTAGGGCTGCGCGCCGCCCCCGAGCTCCTCCGGATACGGCAGCCCGAGCAGCCCCGCCTCCCCCAGCGTCGCGAACAGGCCCTCGGGATACGTCTCGGCCCGCTCGTGCTCGTCCACCCGCGGCGCGAGCTCCTTGTCCGCGAGCTCGCGGGTGAGGTCGAGCAGGTCCTCGGCCTCCTGGGTGGGCAGCAGCCGATCGACGGGCATCGCGGGACTCCTATCGGTACTCAGATCGGTCCTAGAGTACCGATGAGAGTGGCGCTAGGGTAGGGTCTCGTGACCGCCCCGAGCCCGACGCGCCGCGGCGCCGCGCGCCACTCGGAGCTGTTTGACGCGCTCATCGACCTGCTGCTCGCCGAGGGCTTCGCCCACCTCACCCTCGACGACGTCGCCGCCCGGCTGCGCTGCTCGAAGCGCACGCTCTACGCACTGGCCGGGTCGAAGGAGCAGCTGGTGCGCGCGGCCGTCGTGCGCTTCTTCGAGCGCGCCACCGTCCGCGTCGAGGCCGCCGTCGACGCCTGCGCGGCGCCCGCCGACCGCGTCGCCGCCTACCTGCGCGCCGTCGCCGCCGAGCTCGCGCCCGCGTCGGCCCGCTTCTTCGACGACATGGCCGCGTTCCCGCCCGCCGCCGAGGTCTACGCGCGCAACACCGAGGCCGCCGCCCGGCGCGTCGGCGAGCTGATCGGCGAGGGCGTCGAGGCCGGCGACTTCCGCGACGTCCCCGTGTCCTTCGCCGCCGAGACCGTCGCGACGACGATGGTGGCGATCCAGCAACGCCGCATCGCCGGCGCCACCGGGCTCGCCGACGCCGAGGCCTACGAGGCGCTCGCGGCGCTACTGCTCCACGGCCTCACGCGGTCCTGAGCGCCCGAGCGCGCAGAGAGCCCGGATCGGCGGGATGAGCGCGCGGTAGAACGGCCGCACCCACGGGCCGGGCAGGGAGCCGTGGCGCTCCTCCTCCCACACGCGGGCGCGCGGGTGCTCCTCGATCAGCCGGTCGGTCAGGGACGTGCGGGGCTCCGGCCGGGCGGTGAGGACCTCGATCCGGCGGAGGTGCTTGGTACTGACGTAGCCGTACTGGCGCGGGCTGACGAGGCGGACCGGGGCGCCGTGGTCGCCGTCGAGCGGCCGCCCGTCGAGGTTCTCGGCGAGCAGGACGTCGTCGTCCAGCGCGTCCTCGAGCGTCGCGACCGACCGGTGCCCGTCGAGCCCCCGGAAGACGAGGTGGGAGACCGTGGCGTCGGGGTCGAGGGCCGGCGCGATCAGCTCGCGCCAGAAGCTCGCGAACGGCACGCCCTCCCAGCGCAGGTCGACCGCCGACCAGCCGGCGACGCAGTGGAGGTCGGCGGTGAGCTCGCGGCGCGGGAGCTGCGCGAGCCCGGCCAGCGGGACCGTGAACCCGGCCCGGACCGCCCCGCGGACCTCGATGGCGTGGTCCGCGGGGACCGCCGGCGGCGGGTGGTGCAGGTGGGTGCCGAAGCGCGGGAAGCCGGTGACCGGGCGCTGGCCCGGCGGCAGCCGCAGTCCATGGCCGACAGAGCTGACGGTCGGTGCGCTGGTCATGGCCGCTCCCCCGATCTATACGAGGCCGTATACATGGCGGACGCTAGCAGCATCTGTACGGTGCCGTACAGACCGAGCTCCGGGAGGAAGGTCCATGGCGGTTGCCCGCACCCCGCGCCACCGGTGGGTCGACGCGGCGTTGCTGGCGCTGGCCGAGGGCGGCCCGGAGGCGGTGCAGATCGAGTCGCTGGCGCGGTCGCTGGGCGTCAGCAAGGGCGGCTTCTACGGCTACTTCGACGACCGGCGCGCACTGCTGACCGAGGTGCTCGACACCTGGGAGTCCCGCAGCACCGAGCGCGTCCTCGCGCAGGTCGAGGAGGAGGGCGGCGACGCGATGCGCAAGGCCCGCCGGGCCGCCGACCTCACCTTCAGCACCGAGCTGCGGCCGATCGACCTCGCCGTCCGCGACTGGGCGCGGCGCGACGCGGGGGTCGCCGAGCGCCTGCGCCGCGTCGACAACCAGCGCATCGCCTACCTGCGCGAGCTGCTGGCGCCCGTGTCCGCCGACGCGGAGGACCTCGAGGCGCGCTGCCTCGTCGCCTTCTCGGTGGCGATCGCCGACCGGCTCATCGCCGCCGACCACGGCATCCGCTCGCGCGCCGACGTGCTCGACGCGATCAATCGGCGCCAGCTCTTCGCACGGGCGCCCGGGCGTCCGTAACCTCGGGCCGGTGAGCGGACCGGGCGCACGCGGCGGCACGGAGATCACCGACCTCGAGCAGCTGCGGGCCGTCGTGGGCGAGCCGATGCCGCGCGCCGTCACCAAGGTCCGCGCACAGCTCGACGACGTCGACCGCGCCTTCATCGCGTCCTCGCCGCTGCACCTCCTCGCCACGTCGGGCGCCGACGGCTCGCTGGACGTCTCACCGAAGGGCGACCCGGCCGGCGAGGTGCTCGTGGTCGACGACCGGACGCTGCTGCTGCCCGACCGGCCCGGCAACCGCCGCGTCGACGGGATGATCAACATCCTGGGCGACCCCCACGTCGCCCTGCTGTTCCTCGTCCCGCGCCGGCGCGACACGCTGCGGGTGAACGGGCGCGCGCGGCTGCTCCTCGACCCCGACGACGCGGAGGCGTTCGAGGTGCGCGGCCACCGCCCGCGCATCCTCGTCGAGGTCACCGTCGACGAGGTCTTCTTCCACTGCCCGAAGGCCCTCATGCGCTCCGGGCTCTGGGACCCGGACGCCTGGGCGCCCACCGACCTCCCGAGCGTCGCGGAGATCGCGCACCGGACGAGCCCCGACTCCTCGCTCGAGGAGCTGGAGCAGCGCTACGCCCCGGAGCACTACAAGACGCTGCTGTACTAGCCGGTACTAGTCGGTGCGCTCCGCGAGGTAGGTGCGGTCGTGGACGTACTGCGGTTCGCCGTCGCGGGTCGTCCCGGCGCGGCGCCACACCGCCACGTGGACCTCGTACACGTCGCCGAGCCTCGGGTCGGTGCGCGCGAAGCGGCGGGGCGACTCGAGCTCGATCTCCGCGGGCGGGCCGCCGTCGGGCCCGGGCTCGCGGTACACCCCGCCGGCGTACCGACCCCGTCCGGCCAGGACACAGAGCATGTCGTCCCCCTCGAGGATCCGGTCGGGCACTCGGCTCGCGGGGGACACTACGGCGGTTCACCGGTCCCTTCGGAAAAATCTTCGCGGGACCCTGTCGATCGGCGCCGGGCCGTTCGTGGAGAGGTGTGCGGGCGACGGGCCCGCACCCGACCCCCATCTATCCAGGAGGCTCCCATGGCCCACTACCTGCTCAGCGTCATCACCCCCACCGACGGCGAGATGCCCTCCGACACGGAGATGCAGACGATCATGGGGAACGTCGCGAAGCTCCAGGCGGACATGCAGGAGGCGGGCGTCTGGGTGTTCTCGGGCGGCCTCGAGGCGCCGGACACCGCGACGGTCCTGCGGCAGAGCGGCGACGACGTCCTCGTCACCGACGGCCCGTTCGTCGAGCTCAAGGAGTACGTCGGCGGTCTGACGATCATCGACGCGCCGGACCTCGACGCCGCTCTGCACTGGGGCCGGCGCTCCACCGAGGCCGTCGGCCTGCCGATCGAGGTCCGGCCGTTCCACTGGGCCCCGTGATCGACGCGCCCTCCTCGGTGACGATCACCCGGATCGTCACCGAGGAGTACGGGCGGTGCGTGGCGACGCTGACGCGCGTGCTCGGCGACATCGACCTCGCCGAGGACGCCGTGCAGGACGCGCTCACCGTGGCGCTCACCCGCTGGCCGGCCGACGGCGTCCCGCCGAACCCGGGCGGCTGGATCGTCACCACCGCGCGGCGCCGCGCGATCGACCGCCTGCGCCGCGACGCCGTCGGCCGCGACAAGGAGGCGCGCGCCGCCCGCGAGGAGCCGGCGCCCGACGAGGACGACGAGGAGCCGGAGGAGGAGGGACCGGTGGACGACGACCGCCTGCGCATGATCTTCACGTGCTGCCACCCGGCCCTCGCCCTGCCCGCGCGGGTCGCGCTGACGCTGCGCCTGCTCGGCGGGCTGGAGACCCCCGAGATCGCCCGCGCGTTCCTCGTGCCCGAGCCGACGATGGCGCAGCGGATCGTGCGCGCCAAGAACAAGATCCGGGCCGCCCGCATCCCGTACCGCGTGCCGCGCGACGCCGACCTGCCCGACCGCGTGCCCGGCGTCCTCGCCGTCGTCTACCTCGTCTTCACCGAGGGCCACGCGACCGCGACCCGCGACGACCTCGCCGCCGAGGCGATCCGGCTGGGCCGGCTGCTCGCCGAGCTGATGCCCGACGAGCCGGAGGTGCTGGGACTGCTCGCGCTCATGCTCCTCACCGAGGCCCGCCGGCCGGCGCGGACGGCTGCCGACGGGTCGCGGGTGCTGCTCGCCGACCAGGACCGCACGCGCTGGGACGCCGACCTCGTCGCCGAGGGCCTCGACCTCGTCCGCCGGTGCCTGCGCCGCGACGCGCCCGGGCCCTACCAGCTCCAGGCCGCGATCAACGCCGTGCACACCTCCGCGCCCGACACCGCCTCGACCGACTGGGCGCAGGTCGTCGCGCTGCACGACCAGCTGCTCGCCGTCGCGCCGAGCCCGACCGTCGCGCTCAACCGGGCCGTCGCGCTCGCCGAGACCGCCGGGCCCGCGGCCGCGCTGACGATCGTCGAGGAGCTCGCCGAGCGCCTCGACCGCTACCACCTGCTGCACGCCGTGCGCGCCGACCTGCTCGGGCGGCTGGGCCGCGACGCCGAGGCCCGCGAGGCGCTCGACGCGGCGCTCGCGCGCAGCCACGACCCCGACGACCGGGCGCTGCTGGCGGCACGACGCACTGCTCTGGGTGAACGGTTCCCCCACACGCGGTGAGGGCAGGATGGGAGCATGAGCGCGGAGCCCCCGGAGATGCGGATCGGCGACCGCGAACGGAGGGCCACCGACGACCGCCTCCGCGCCGCCCTCGACGACGGCGTGCTGACGCTCGTGGAGTACGACGAGCGCACCCAGCAGGCCTGGGCCGCGCGCACCCAGCGCGAGCTCGACGTGCTGGTCGCCGACATCCCCGGCGGTGTCCCGGCGCCGGCACCCGCGGCCGCTCCGGCACCGGTTGAGGAGCACGGCCCGCGCAAGCCGTGGCACGAGCGCCTCGGCGGGGCGATCGTCCCGCTGCTCATCGCGGGGGTCGCGGTGTTCGTCGGCGGGCACGTCGTCACCGCCGACGACGGGTCGAGCGTCTTCGGCAGCCGGACCGTGCAGGTGCAGGCCGGGGACCCCGAGGTCCAGGTGGCCACGCTCTTCGGCCGCACCGAGGTCGTCGTGCCGCCGGGGACGGTCGCGCGCACCACCGGAACGATGATCTTCGGCAGCACGGAGTGCCAGCAGGCGTGCCAGACCCCGCCGGGCGGGGCGACGCTGCCCGAGGTGGTCGTCGACGCGAACGGCGCCTTCGGCAACGTCCAGGTCGTGACGCCCGCCGAGGCCGCGGCGGGCGGGCTGCGCGATGACGACGACGATGACGACTGACGCTGCGTAGCCGGCGCCGAACGGAAAGAATTTCCTGCTCCACGGGGAACATCCGGCTCCGCCCGCGCCGTCAGAGTGCCGATCGCCCACCACGACGGGCACGGACACTCACCGAGAGCGAGCACCGATCATGAGCGACTACACCTTCTCGAACGGCACGGTCTACGGCGCGAGCGGCCAGGTCGTCGGCAGCTACACCACCGACGCCAACGGGCAGATCGACTCGGTCTCGACCGACGAGGACGGCAACGGCGCGGTCGACACGGTCGTGGCCGACACCGACCACAACGGGTCCTTCGAGACCGCGGTGGTCGACACCGACGCCGACGGCTACGGCGAGACGATCCTCGTCGACACCGACAACGACGCTGACTTCGACGCCGCCGCGGTCGACACCGACCACGACGGCACCTACGAGACCGTCGCGAGCGACCCGAACGGCTTCTGACTCCCACGTGCGTGATCTTCTGAGCTATCGCTCAGAAGATCACGCACGTGTGTCCAGGTGGCGGACCTGCAGGTCCCGGACCTCGTCGTCGAGCGGGGGCACGGGGCCGGCGACCCGGAGGGCGGGCGCGACCTCGGTGATCGGGATCGGGCGCACCGGTGACGGCGGCGCGCCGAGCTCCGAGCGCCAGGCCGTGAGCTGCGCCGCGGAGCTCGCGTAGACGATCGGGCCCAACCCGACCCACGCGTGCGCCGCCGAGCACATCGGGCAGTGCTCGCCGGAGGTGTAGACGGTGCTGGCGGCCCGCTCCTCGGGCGTCAGCTCGGACGCCGCCCACCGGGCGATGGCGAACTCGGGGTGCCGGGTCGCGTCGCCGCCGGCCACCCGGTTGCGGTCGGCGAACCGGACACGCCCACCCGCGCCGACGAGCACGGAGCCGAACGGCTCGTCGCCGGCCTCGAGTGCCTCCCGGGCGAGGTCGACGCATCGGCGCAGGTGGGCGAAATCGTCGTCGGTGAACTCCGTGGTCACGGCACCGACCGTGCCACGGGGCGGTCACGCCTGCTCGGGGCGCTGGGGCACCGAGATGACGACGTCGTCCGCCGTCGAGAACGTGCGGTCGGGCAGGGCGCGCAGGGCGGTGAGCACGCGGTCGTCGCCCTCCCCGCGGTCGAGGGCCCAGGAGATCACCTGGGTGCGGTCGGCCGGGAACGCCATGCCCTGCAGGGCCTTGCGGACCCGGAGGTCGTCGCGATCGGTCATCGGTCCCTCCCGGGACGGTGCTCTAGAGCCGGAACTGGCCCAGCTCGGCGGCGAGGGCCTCGGGCGGGTCGTGCAGCTCCACCCGGGCCTCCCGGGCGAGGCAGCGGATGCGCAGCCGGGCGAGCACCCGGGCGAGCCCGGCGTCGCACTGCTCCAGACCCGACAGGTCGATGACGAGCTCGGTGCCCGCCTGACGCTCGATCTCGACGGCCAGGGCGCGCAGGCGCTCGCGGCCGACCCGGTCGAACCGTCCGCGCAGCGCGAGCGCGACGCATCCCGGCGCATATCGGCGGATGCCGACCGCGGCGCGGCGGTTGCCGGTCGCGGCGGGCTCGGCGTGGGCGACGGCGTCGGCCACCGCCCGGCGGCGGCGCTCGGTGAGGTCCGCGGGCAGATCGACGTCGTCGATGAGCGAGCGCGGTGGGGTGTCGATGGTCATCGGGCCTCCCTGGGACGGCCACGGGGCGACCCGATCCCCGGAGGGCGGGCCACGTGTCCGTCGCGGCGTGGAGGTCTCAACCGTCGACTGTCATCTGAAGTTAACCCACGGCGACGAGTCACGCACGCGCCGTGCGCACAGGGCGTCACGGCGTCTCCCGGGTGTCGCGACCCGCACGCCGGCCGTCGACCTCGGCCAACAGCGCGGCGAGCTCGCCACGCAGCTGCAGGATCCGGGTGACGCAGCGCTCGCCGCTGCGCTGCCGCTCGGCGTGGACGGCGTCGAGGATCGCGAACGCGCGCTCGAAACGGGGGTCGGTCGCCGCGTCGACGTGCGCGCGCCACGCGGCGGAGTCGGCGCTCACGGGAGGGCTCGCCGGTCGGAGGGACGGATTCGCTCGATCATGAGACGGCTCCGGGGAACGGGGCGCGCCGCTGCGGGCGCGCGCAGGGTCACTGCGCACCGCCCCGGTCTCGAGCGGTCGAGTCGGTGTCGTCGGTCTCCTCGACGGCCCTCGTCAGATGCGGGCCGCCGGCCCGTCGTCCTCGCGCCGCAGGGCCGGACGCGGGGACGAGACGGTGGTACCCGGGGCGGTGGGGATCACATGCCTCGCGATCCCCCTCAGATGTCCGGCGAATCCGCCGGGCGTCCGCCCCTCGGTGCGGGCGCTGGTGACGACGGGGTGCGCGCGGTCCCGCACCAGGCGGTGACCGGTCCTCTCGAGACGGCCCACGAGCGCGACGTCCTCGCCGGTCGCCAGCGCCGGGAAGCCGCCGACCGCGCGGTACGCCGCCGCCGCGACCCCCAGGCTCGCGCCGTGCACGTGGCGGTGCGGGTCGCCGCCCTCGTAGTCCGCGCGGTACCGGGCCGACACCGCCCCGGGCAGCCCGCTCCAGTCGACGACCTCGACGGTGCCGACCCAGGCGTCGGCGCCCCGCGCCGCGGCCGCGAGCTGGGCGGCCAGCCACTCCCGGGGCACCACCGAGTCGGCGTCGGTGGTCGCGAGCCAGTCCACCGTGTCGATCAGCACGGCCGCGCCCGCCGCCCGCGCCCGCCCGACGTTGTGCGCCGCGATCGTCAGCACCTCGACGCCGTGCGCGCGGGCCACCTCCCCGGTGCGGTCGGTGCACGCGTCGGCGACGACGAGCACGCGCACCCGGGCGCGGTCCGCGACCGCCGCGGCGGCGTGCCGCAGCCCCGCGAGGCAGTCGGCGAGCAGGTCCTCCTCGTCGTGCGCGGGCACGACGACACCCAGATCGATCACCGCAGACCCGTCTCCTCGGCGACCGACCGCGCGGGCGGCGGGACGCGCGCGTACACCTCGAGCCGGAAGTCGGCCTCCTCGTGGCGCACGGTCCGGGCGAACGCGGGGCGCTCGGCCAGCCCGTCGTGCACCCCCGCGCCCTCGACGGGGTACTCGGGCGCCTCGCGCAGCCAGTGCACGGCGAGCAGGTGACCGCCCGGGCGCAGGCACGCCTCGACACTGCGCCAGAACGCCTCCCGGTCGTCGGCGTCGAGGTAGTAGACGACCTCCGAGGCGACGACGAGGTCGAACGTCCCGTCCGGCGTGCGCCCGGGCAGCGCGCCCTGCTCGACGCGCACGTCCGGGCGGTCGGCCAGGCGCTCCTGCGCCGTCGCGACGGCCTGCGCCGCCGGGTCCCAGCAGACGAGCTCGTCGCAGCGGCCGGCCAGCTCCACCGACAACGCCCCGCCGGCGCAGCCGGGCTCGAAGGCGCGCGCGTAGTGCGCCCGGGGCAGGGCGGCGAGGACGACCGCGCGCTTGCGTTCCTCGTACCAGCCGCGCTCGATGCCCCACGGGTCGGCGTCGGCGGCGTACAGGTCGTCGAAGTACGCACCGGACAGGCTCATCGGGGACCCCAGACGATCTCGGTGTCGCGCCGGAAGCGGGCGAGCACGGGCTCGGTCAGGACGGCCGCGTCGCGCGGGTCGTCCGACAGCGGCGCGACCTGGGTGGTGAAGTGGTCGATGGCCGCCGCCTTGGCGCGCACGGCCGTGCCGGGCAGGCGCAGGCGGCGGGCGCCGTCGAACGACACGTCCCCGGGCCGCGCCCAGTGCCAGAGCCACACGGGGTAGCGCCAGCAGGCGACCCCGGCGCGCGCGGCGGCGGTGCCGGCGCCGGCCGCCGTCGCGTCGTGGTCCGGGTGGCCGTCGCCGGTGACGGGCGCGATCACGGTGTCGCCGGGACGCAGGATCGCCACCACCCCGTCGGCGACGTCGTCGGCGGCGACCGCCCCGTCGGGGAGCCGGAGCCGGTCCACGGCGGCCTCGACGCCGAGCGCCGCGAGCGCGACCCGGCGCTCCTCGGCGCGGCGGTCGGCGAGCGCGGCAGGGGTCAGGGTCGGGGAGTCGGGGTGCGAGCCCTCGCCGTCGGTGACCGCGACGACGGCCACCTCGGTGCCCTCGGCCGCCCAGACGGCGAGCGTGCCGCCGACCCCGAGCACCTCGTCGTCGGGGTGCGGGGCCACCACGACCACCCGCCCCGGCGGGCGGACGGCGGCCGGGTCCCGGGCCGGCACCTCGTCGACGGCGTCCGACCATGCCTCCTCGGGGGTTCCCGCGCCCTTCAGCGACGGGCTCACGACAGCGGGTCCGTCGTGTCGGCGGGCACGAGCTCGCCGAGGGTCGCGAGGTCGCGCTCGGCGTGGCTCTGGCGGACGTAGACCTCGAGGTCGGCGACGCGCTGCGCGTGGGCGGCGTCGCGGGCGAGCGGTGCGGGCCCCAGCGCGCGCCCGGTGCGCGTGACGGCGCTGTCCACCGCGCGCTCGACGACCGCCCGGACCCGCAGGGCGCGCAGGCGGGCGTCCCCCGGCTCCCCGGCGTCGAGGGACCCGGCGGCGTCGCGGAGCAGGGCGCGCGCGGCGGCGAGGTCGGCGTCGACGGCCCCGAGGTGGGCGAGGCCGTGCGCGTCGAGGCGCCCGTCGCGACCGGCGCGGCGCAGCGGCGCGGCGACCCCGACCGCCCCGCCGAACCACGCCGCGGCGACGGCGATCGCGCCGTGCCAGAACCCGGGGCGCTCGAGGTAGGCGCCGGCGGTGCCGATCTCCGTCGCCGGCACGTCGGCGAGGTCGACGGTCGCCGCCGCGCTCCCGCGCATGCCCAGCGCCTGCCACTCCCCCGCGTGCACCGTGATCCCGGGGTCGGCGAGCTCGATCGCGAACAGGCGCTTCCCCTCGACCGTGACCAGGGCGTGCGTGCACGGCCCCGCCGCGCCCGAGCAGAACGGCTTGCGCCCCGAGAGGCGACCCGCCCGCTCGCGCACCGCGTCGGTCGCGGTCTCCGCCGCCCACACGCCCCAGCACGACCCGGCCGGGGGTGCGGGGCCGTCGAGCTCGGCGAGGATCGTCGTCGCGTCGAGGTGCGCCTCGGCGAGGCGGGCGACGTCGAGGTCCTCGGTCGCGGCGGCGGCGAGCACCGAGAAGTTGTGCCGCGTGCGCCCCTCGCCCCGCGGTGTCGGCGTGGTGCGGAACCGGCCCAGGACAGGCCGGACCGCGGCGAGTGGGGTCATGGCACTCCTCGGCGCGCACGGGCGGGTGCTGACCGCCACGGCGACGCTCACGGGGCGGAGGGCTGTACCCCGGAGGCGGAGTCGGACGCCGGCCGGCGCCCACGCTCGGCGGACCGGCCAGGGCTACCCGGCGATCACCGGGCTCATCCGTGTGATGTCAGCGGGGGCCCACCGCTCACACCGGACTTGTCCGCGTCCTACTGAGCACGCCGATAGGGCCACACGCTCGCGGTAAGTGTCAGCGGCGTGTCGTCGCTGACACCCAGCGTCCGAAATCTTCCGTCGATCAAGGCGGCGGGACGTCGAGCGCCCGCTCGATCTGCGCCGCCACCGACACCAGGCGCGCGTCCTGGTCCGGTCCCACGACGCACTGCACCGCGAGCGGGAGCCCCGCCGCCGACCGGCCCACCGGCACCACGGCCGCCGGGATCCCCGCGTGGTTCCAGGGCGGCGTGTGCGCGTACTGCTGCGCGAGCCCCAGCATCGTCGGCAGCCCGCGCCGCCCCGCCCAGTGCCCGACGGGCACCGCAGGGCTCCGGGCCGGCGGGGTGAGCAGCACGTCGACGCCGAGGTCGGCGAGCGCCCGCCGCCCGAACGCCTCGCCCTGCCGGCGCGCCCGCGGGATCGCGGCGGACGGGACGCGCCGCCCGATCCACGCCACCTCGGCCGTGCGCGCCTCGAGCAGCGCGGGGTCGTCGACCTCGGACGCCGCCCGCGCGATGCCGTGCAGCATCCGCGCCACGAACCCGGCGGCCATCGCGCCGTAGCGCACCCGCACGTCATGGACCTCGTGGCCGAGCCCGGCGAGCGCGTCCGCGGCCCGGCGCACCGCGGCCTCGAGCTCCGGGTCCAGCGGCAGGGACGGGGTGGCCGGCGAGGCGAGGTCGACGCCGATCCGCAGCCGCGGCGGCTCCTGCTCCGCGGCGGCGGCGAGCGGGGTCGGGAAGTCGCCGAGGAGGTCGAGGTAGGTCGCGGAGTCGGCGACGCGGCGCGTCACGCAGCCCTGCACGGACAGCCCGTTCCACCCGCCGCCCGGCGTGCGCCCGGCGCCGGGCTTGATCCCGACGAGCCCGCAGCACGACGCCGGGATGCGGATCGAGCCGCCGCCGTCGCTGGCCGTCGCGATCCCCACCGCACCGCCGGCGACCGCGGCCGCCGACCCGCCCGACGAGCCCCCGGAGGTCCGGCTCGGGTCGACGGGGTTGCGCGTCACGCCGAAGCGCTCGGACTCGGTGAAGCCGTAGACGGCGAGCTCGGGCAGCGTCGTCCGGCCGACGGGCACCAGGCCGGCCGCCCGGATCACGCTCACGACCGGTCCGTCCGCAGCAGCCGCCGTCCGGCGGGACCGCGTGCCCCACGACGTCACGTGCCCGGCGGCGTCGAGGTCGTCCTTGAGCGCGATCGGCACCCCGAGCAGCGGACCGTCCTCGCCGGCGGCCCGTCGCCGGTCGGCCTCGCCCGCCGCGGCACGGGCCCCGTCACGATCGAGCTCGGCGAACGCGTTGACCCGCGCGTCGACCTCCGCCGCCGCCCGCAGCGTCGCCTCGGCGAGGTCGACGGCGCTGACCTCACCCGCGCGCAGCGCGGCGGCCTGGGCGAGCGGGGGCTGCGTGACCAGCGCGGCGGCGTCCACGCGGGCGCACGCTATCCCCAGCCGGCGCGGACCGACGCCGCGCAGCGCGCCGGGTCGTCGCCGGCCGCGGTGAACAGCGCGCCCAGGATGGCCGGCACGTGCTCGTCGAGGGCCTCGCGGGGCAGGACCTCGGAGATCACGAGCAGGAGCAGCCCGTGACCCGACGCCCACTGCCGCGTCGCGACGGCGACCGGGTCGGCGCCGGCGAAGCGCCCCGCCGCCACGGCCCGCCGCGCGGCCTCGACGAGCACCCCGAACGCCGCGCCCGCCGCCTCGGGGTCGGGCAGGTCGGCGGCCGCGTCGAACATCGCGCGGTAGAGCGCCGGGTGCCCGAGCGCGTTGGCGGCGTACGCCGCGCCGAGGGCGGCGAGGTCGCGCACCGGGTCGTCGGTCGGCGCGACGTCGGACAACCGGGCCGCGAGGCGCGCGAACCCCTCCTGGCGCACCGCCCCCCACAGGCCCGACATCCCGTCGAAGTGCGTGTACACGGCCATCGTCGACGTGCCGACCCGCGTCGCGAGCGCCCGCAGCGTCACCGGCTCGCGCGCGACGAGCATCGCCGCCGCCTGCTCGATGAGGGCGGTGCGCACGGCGGGATCGGGAGGACGGGGCACTTGTGCAGTGTTGCATAACACTGCTATATCTAGCGAGACATAACAGCGCTATCCGATATCACGGAGGTCACCATGACCGTCGAGCTGATCAACCCCGCCGGCCTGCCCGCCCCCGACGTCTACCGCCAGGTCGCCGTGGCGACGGGCACGCGCACGGTCTTCGTGTCGGGCCAGGTCGCCCGCACCGCGGACGGCACGCCCGTCGGTCCGGGCGACCTCGCCGCCCAGACCGAGCAGGCGTACCGCAACGTCGCCACCGCGCTCGAGGCCGTCGGCGCGACGCTCCACGACGTCGCCAAGATGACCGTCTACGTCGTCGACCTGACCCCCGAGAAGATGGGCGGCTTCGGCGAGGGCGCGATGCGGGCGGCCGCCGCCCTCGGCCAGGTCACGCCGGCGATCACGCTGATCGGGGTCACCGCGCTCGGGGAGCCCGACCTCCTCGTCGAGGTCGAGGCGACCGCGGTGCTGCCCTGAACGATCAGCCGACGAACCCCAGCAGGGCCTTGTTGAACTCCGGCGCGTGCGTGGCGTTCAGACCGTGCGGGCCGCCCTCGATCACGGCGACCTGGGCGTCCTTGACCGCCTCGGCGGTCCGCCGGCCCGACACCTCGAACGGCACGATCGCGTCCGAGTCGC
Organism: Actinomycetospora flava; assembly: GCF_037400335.1. Taxonomy (NCBI): domain Bacteria; kingdom Bacillati; phylum Actinomycetota; class Actinomycetes; order Pseudonocardiales; family Pseudonocardiaceae; genus Actinomycetospora; species Actinomycetospora flava. The sequence goes on along the minus strand of NZ_JBBEGM010000015.1, from coordinate 34,839 downwards.
CGTGGATCACCAGGGTCGGGACGTCGATCTTCGCGAGGTCGTCGCGGAAGTCGGTGTAGCTGAAGGCCCTGATGCAGTCCAGCGTCCCCTTCGGCGACGCGAACTCGGCGATCGCGCGGTGGTACAGGCGCGAGGGCTCGCCGATGAGGTCGGTGCGGTCGCCGGCGGCGAAGAAGCTGGTCGTGAACCCGTCGAGGAACGCGATCCGGTCGCCGGTGACGCCGTCGAGGAAGCTCTGGATCGTGGCGTCGTCGAGACCGCCGTCGGGGTTGTCGTCGGTCTTGTACAGGTACGGCGGCACGGCCGCGGCGAACACGGCCTGCGCGACGCGCTCGCTGCCGTAGCGGCCGAGGTAGCGCGCGACCTCCCCGCCGCCCATCGAGAAGCCGACGAGCGTGACGTCACGCAGGTCGAGGTGACGCAGCAGGGCGTCGAGGTCGGCGGCGAAGGTGTCGTAGTCGTAGCCGGTCCACGGCTGCGACGACGAGCCGAACCCGCGGCGGTCGTAGGTGACGACGCGGTGGCCGGCGTCGACGAGGGCCGGGACCTGCTTCTCCCAGGAGCGGCCGGACAGCGGCCACCCGTGGATGAGCACGACCGGGCGCCCGGCGCCGTGGTCCTCGTAGTAGAGGTCGACCGGGCTGCCGTTCTCGTTCCCGACGGTGAGGGTCGGCATGGAAGTCCCTTTCATCGTGCACGATGGAATCGCCCACGACTTAACTACTCGGGCCGTGAGCCGTCAAGCGCGTACCCGGTGTCGGACCCCTCGGGCACGCTCGCGGCCATGACGATCGCGATCACCACCCCACGGGGTCACGTCGGCGCCCACGTCCTCTCCGCGCTGGTCCGGGCCGGGGTACGACCCCGCGTGCTGATGCGGGATCCGGGGGCGCTCGACCCCGTGTGGCGGGGGCACGTCGACGCCGTGCGCTGCGACCAGGACGACGGCGACGCGGTCGTCGAGGCCACGCGCGGCGTGGAGGCGCTGCTGTGGGTCAGCCCGACGATGCCCACCGGCGACCCCGTCGAGGGGCACGCGCGCCTCGGGGCCCACGTCGCGCGGGCGGTCGTGGAGAACGGCATCGCGCGCACCGTGTTCGTGTCCAGCGGCGGGGCCGAGAAGCGCCACGGCGCCGGGGAGATCGACGGCCTCGCCCGCGTCGAGGAGGCGCTGGACGCCACCGGGGCCCCGGTGCTGCACCTGCGGTGCGCCTACTTCTTCACCAACCTCGCGCTCGACCTCGACGGGCTGCGCGAGGGCGTGCTGCGCACGGCGTGGCCGCTCGACGCCCCGATGCCGTGGGTCGACCCGCGCGACATCGCCGAGGTCGGCGCCGCCCGCCTGCTCGCGCCGTGGACGGTCGGCGGGGTGCAGGCGGTCCACGGGCCCCGCGACCACTCCTTCGCCGAGGTCGCGGAGGTGCTGACGGCCGTGCTCGGGCGCCCGGTCCGCGCCGAGCGGGTCACCGACGACGACGTGCGCGCCGCCCTGGCGTCGGCCGGGCTGGCGGACGTGCAGATCGAGGCGATCGTCGGCATGGCGGCCGGTCTGCGCGACGGCTTCGTCCCCGAGCAGCCGCGCACCGCGGTCACGACGACGCCGAGCCCCCTCGCCGGCTGGGTCGACGCCCACCTGAAGCCGTTGCTCTGAGCCGACCGGTCCGCCGTTCGTCCGCGCGCGTCGACCATCTGCCGCCGAGATCCGCCCGCCTGATCGATCAGGTTCCTTGAGACGGAGTCTCGCGCGGCGTGATCGCGTTCACTGGGTGTCAGCCACCCCGGACCCCGAGGCGTCCGGGTCGATCGGAAGGGGCAGACATGATCAAGAATCGGGAGCTGGCCCTCATCCCGGACTCCGCCCTGGGGCTCGTCGAGCCCCCGGCCACCTCGCCGGCACCCCGCCCGCGGGCGTCCACCGCCCGCCCGGCGGGGTCGCCGCGCGCCGACCGGCGTCAGCCGCGCCGCCCGGAGCGCGCCGAGCGTTGATCAGGAGCACCTCATCGACGTCGCGACGCCGACCGAGGTGCACCAGACACTCCTGATCTCAGGGAACGGATGCCGCGAGTGATCGTGGCGGATTTCCTGACGTTCAACGTCAGCGTGGCCGCCACGCTGAAACACCCGCGCCGCCGCCACGCTGACACACGCTCACTCGCAGGCGACGCCGTCGCTGTCGCGGTCCAGGGCGGCGCGGTAGCCCGCCTGCCCCCGGAGCAGCGGCGCGGCGCCGGCGGCCCGCGCGGCCGAGCAGTTCGCGTAGTACCCCCCGCCCGAGCGCGCCGCGGCCGGCTCGCGGGTCGGCGTGCGCGGGGCCGCCGGGAGCGCGGAGCGGGGACGGTCGGCGTCCGGCGACGGGGTGGCCGTGCGGCGGGTGGTCGTCGGCGCAGTGGTCGTGGTGCCGCAGGTCCGGCCGTTCGTGTCGATCCGGCGCAGCGTGGCCTGCACGGTCGGCGAGGCGTCGTTGCGCCCGCCCGTGTAGATCGACGTGTGATCCATCGCGACCATCGCGGACGCGAAGTCGCCGCCGCCGGCGGAGACGTAGCGCAGCATCCGCCCGTACCGGTCGCGGTCGACGCCGGGCTGCGCGGCCAGGGTCACCGGGGCGGTCAGCAGCCGGGCGCGGGCGGCGTCGGTCGCCCGACGTCCGCCCGGGGTCGCCGCCTCGCAGGAGTCGATGCCCAGCACCCGCACCTCGTCGCCGGAGGCGAGGCGGAAGGTGTCGCCGTCGATCACCTCGACGACCCGCGCCGAGGTCGAGCCGCCGCCCGCCGACGAGCCGGCGACGGCCGGCGCCGCGGGAGCGGTCGACGAGCTCGCCGGGAGCGACGACGAGCTCGCGACGGTGCCGGCCGGCGGCGTCACGCCCCGCCCGGACAGGTCGGTGGCGGCGACAAGGCAGAACACACCGGCCGCGATGCCCGACCACACCTTGTACGCCTGGCGCACGTCGCCGTCCTCTCGACACCCGCAACCCCGTGATGACCATCGACTTGTCGAGCCGGTGAGCTCCGTCGTTACCGACCGGACGCGGCCTGTCACGAATCGCCCTCCCGGGACGATGAGGGCGGTGTGGCGGTCCTCCTGCTGATCAAGTGGCTCGTGATCACCGCGGTGATCCTCGCCGTGCCCTTCGGCATCTGGTGGACGATCGACCGGTCACGACGCCCGGCGCTCGCGGTGCCCGCACCGCCGGTGATGGCCGCCCCGATCGTCACGCCGGCGATCCGGCCCGCACGGCCCACGGCGCCGCGCGCCACCCCGGCGGCCCCGCTCCCCCGCCGCCCCCTGCGCACCCTCCGTCCCCGGGAGGAGCCGGCCACCGCGCCGGTCCCGGTCCCCCGCCAGGACCGCCGGCCCGAGCCTTCGCGTCGGCCCGAGCCGCCGCGACAGGCCGGGCCCCGGGTCCTCGACCCCGACCGCGAGGTCGTGGTGACACGCGAGGAGGACCACCAGGACGTCCTCGCCCGCCACCACCGCCCCGGCGCCGCGCCGAGGCCGCTGACCGTCGAGCTGTGGTCGTCGTCGGTGACCCGCGGCAAGTACCGGGGCGACTACGCCGTAGAGGTCCGCCTCGACGGCGAGCGGGTCGGGGAGCTGACCGCGCTGATGAGCGCCCGCTACCGCCACCTCGTCGACGTCGTCGGCCCCGTGCGCTGCCGGGGCGTCGTCACCCACGGCGACCGCGGCTACCAGGTCGACCTGAAGCTGCCCGACGTCGTGTAGCTCAGGCCGGGTGCCGCAGGGTCACCGTCGTCCCGGTCGGGCCGGGCCGCACGGTGTGGGCGTCGGAGAGCTCCTCGATGAGCGCGAGGCCGCGGCCCCGGTAGCCGTTCGGTTCCGACGGGGAGCGCCAGCTGCCCGAGTCCGACACGCTGATCACCACGGAGCCCGTCCGGACGGGGTCGCGCTGCGCGGAGAGGGTCATCGTCCCGGGCTCGTCCCGGTCGGCGTAGGCGTGCTCGGCCGCGTTCTCCAGCGCCTCGCTGACGGCCAGCGTCAGGTTGTCGACGGCGTCCGGGTCGTTCTCGCCGAGCGCCCCGCGCAGCCAGCCCCGGACCGCGCGCCGCAGCCGCCCGACGTACGCAGGGGTCGCCGGCACCTCGAGGTGCAGCATCTCCTCGCCCTCCCCCACCAGCACCCCCGCCTCGTCCGTGCCCGACCTCCCCTGGCCGTAGGCTGTTCCCGGTGGAGGACGAGCCCAATCCGCCGCGCGGGATCGATGATCCGCGCCGGGTCGCCGCCGTCACGTCCACGGGTCTCCTCGACACTCCTCCCGAAGAGGCGTTCGACCGCCTCACCCGGTTGGCCTCCGACCTCATCGGTGCCCCGATGGTGTTCGTGACGCTCGTGGACGACCAGGTCTCGTACTGGAAGAGCACCACCGGCGTCGGCGACGGCGCCGGCCCGCGCCAGAACCCGGCGAGCGAGTCGTTCTGCCAGTTCGTGGTCACGAGCGGCGCGGAGCAGGTCATCCCGGACACCCGGGCCGACGCGCGCACGAAGCTCATGGCCGCGGTCGAGACCATGAACATCAAGGCCTGGGCGGGCATCCCGATCCGGGCCGCGAGCGGCGACGTGCTCGGCACCTTCTGTGCCATGGACGTCCGCCCGCGCGGGTGGAGCCACCGCCAGCTGGAGATCCTGCGGACGCTCGCGCAGGCCGCGGGCGGCGAGATCGCGCTGCGGATGGCCCTGCAGGAGGCCCGCGTCGCCTCCGCGGCGGCCGAGCGCCACGCCGCCGACGCCGAGCGCCACGCCGAACGGGCCGAACGCTCCGCCGCCGAGGCCACCGAGCTCGCCGAGACGCTGCAGCAGAGCCTCCTGCCCGCGAGCAACCCGCGGATCCCCGGCATGGAGGTCGCCGCGCGCTACCGGCCCGGCGGCGGGGGCGCCGAGGTGCTGGGCGACTTCTACGACGTCTTCCCGGTGCCGGGTGGCTGGGGCGTCGTCGTCGGCGACGTGTGCGGCAAGGGCCCGTGGGCCGCGCGCACCACCGCCCTCGCCCGCTCCACCGTGCGCGCCGTGGGGCACTCCGAGGAGCGCACCGAGGCCGTCCTCGCCGCGCTCAACGACGTCCTGCACGTGTGGTTCGCCGGCCGGCACAGCTTCGTCACCGCCACCTACGCGACCATGACCGCCGCCGACGAGGGCCTGAACACCGTGGTGGTCAACGGCGGCCACCCGCCGGCGTTCCTGCTGCGCGCCGACGGCGAGGTCCGCCAGTTCGCCGACGGCGGCCGCGCCCTCGGCCTGCGCCCGGAGGCGTCGATCGGGCGCGAGGAGGAGTGCCTGAAGCCGGGCGACAGCCTCGTCTTCTACACCGACGGCGTCACCGAGTCGCGCCCGCCGGGCAGCACCGACCAGTTCGGCGAGGACGGCATCGCCCGCGTGCTCGCGTCGCTGCCGCCCGCGTCGAGCGCCGAGACGGTGGCCGAGGCGGTCAGCCGCGCCGCCCTCGAGCACGGCGACCACCAGGTCCCCGACGACACCGCGATCGTCGTCGTCCGCAGCCCGCAGAGCGCCCTCCCGATCCCGGAGCCCGCATGACCACGTTCCGCGCCGCCGTCGAGGCCGGCGACATCGACGCCGCCGTCGCCCTGCTCGCCGAGGACGTCGCGTTCTCCAGCCCCGTGGTGCACTCGCCGTACCACGGGCGCGACGCCGTGGCGCCGATCCTGCACGCGGTGTTCACGGTCTTCGAGGACTTCCGCTACGTGAACGAGATCGACGGCGGGGACGACCACCTGCTCGTCTTCCGCGCGCACGTCGGGGACCGGGAGCTCGAGGGCATCGACCTGCTGCACCACGACGCGTCCGGCGCGATCGACCGGCTCACGGTAATGATCCGCCCGCTGTCCGCGCTGCAGGCCGTGGCGACGACGATGCGGGAGAAGCTGGGCGGCTGATCTTCTCCCGCGGCGTCCCGACCAGCACACTCTCCGGTCGTGGACGCCGCCTACGACGCCGAGCCGTGGTCCGACTTCGCCGCCGGCATGGCCGGGGCCGCCGCCGCGCTCGCCGGCCTGCTGTTCGTCGCCGTCTCGATCAACATCCGGACGATCCTCACCGATCCCCGCATCGCGGGACGGGCCGCGCTCTCGCTGATCCTGCTCGCGCTGCCCGTCTTCCTCTCGCTCGTGCTGCTGGTCCCGGGCCAGCCGGAGGTCGCCCTCGCCGTCGAGCTCCTCGTGATCTCCGCGGTGACCGTGCCGTCGCTGGGCTACCTGGTCCGGCCCGCCGCGCACGCCGCTGAGCAGCCGATGACCTCCTGGATCGCGACGAACATCGTCCCGTCGACGGTCGCCGCGCTCGCGCCCGGGGTCGCCGCGATCGGCCTGCTCACCGAGTCGCTCGGCGGGCTCTACTGGCTCCCGGCGGCGGTCGCGCTCGCGCTCGCCGGCGGCCTGGTCAACGCCTGGGCGCTGCTCGTGGAGATCCTGCGTTAGACGCCCCGGGACGCCGGCCGCGCGGCGAGCGCGCCGACCACCGCCACGGCGGCGAACGTCGCGAACAGCCAGCGCGCGGACGCGACCGGGTCGGCGCCCCCGAGGGCCAGGCCGACGCCGCCCAGCGCGGTGCCGACCGAGACGGCGAGCATCTGCACGGTCGTCACGGCCGCGGAGGCCTTGTCGGCCTCGCCCTCGTCGCGCTCCTCCTGGTCGGACACCGGCTCGGCGCCTCCGATGGCCGACGCCGCCAGGTGCGGCCACGCCGTCCCGATCCCGATGCCGCCCGCCAGGAGCCCGACGGCCCAGAGCACGACGCCGGCAGTGCCGTCGAGCGTCAGCAGCGTGACGGCGACCAGCACCGTGCCGGCGGCGAGCAGCACGGGACCGCCGAGGACCCGCGGGCGCGGGCGGCGCGCGGACGCACTGATCATCTCGCCGAGCACCCACCCGGCGCCGAGCGCGACACCGAGGAAGCCCGCGAAGACCGGGTCGAGGCCGGCGACCTGCTGGCCGACCAGCGGCACGAACGCCTCCACCCCGGAGACGCCGACCAGCACCGCCATCAGCCCGTAGACCCAGCGCAGCGGCGAGCCGGGGCGGAACGTCGCGCGCGGGAGCACCGCGGCCGGCGTCCGCCGCTCGTGGACGACGAACAGGACGAGCAGCACCAGGGCCACGAGCAGACCGAGGCCCGCGACCAGCGGCCTGGCGGCCAGCCCGGCGAGGCTCAGCACGCCCGCGGCCGCCCCGACGAGGAGCACCGAGCCGACCGGGAACGGGCCCGGCGAGATCGGGGCGCGGGCGCGGTGCAGCGCCGAGGGCACGATCGCCGCGATCACGAGGCTCCCGACGACCAGGGCTCCGAACGCCCAGCGCCAGGACGCGTACTCGGCGAGCAGCCCGCCCACGCCCGGGCCGACGACGAGCGCCACGCCCCACATCGCGGCGATCACGGCGCTGCCGCGCGTCCACAGCGTGCGGGGCAGCGCGACGCGGATGAGCGCGTAGCCCATCGCCGCGAGCAGCCCGCCGCCGAGGCCCTGGACCACGCGCCCGAACAGGAGCACCGCCATCGTCGGGGCGACGGCGTCGATCAGCGCGCCGACGGCGAAGACGCCCAGCGCGACGAGGTAGGCCCGCGCCGCCGCCACCGTGGCCAGCACCCGGCTGGTCAGCGACGAGGCGACGACGGCCGCGAGCAGGAACAGCGTGGTCGGCCAGGCGTAGAACGCCGCGCCGCCGATCTCGGCGACGGCCGAGGGCAGGAGGCTCGCGGTGACGTAGGTGTCGACCGCGAACATCAGCGTGCCGCCGGCCAGCACCGTCACGGCTCCGCGACGCCCGGGCGCGAGCATCTGCGCCCACGAACCGCCCTGCTCATCGGTCATCGGCTCACGCCGCCCGGTCGGTGGGGACGTCGATGACCTGGCCGGGCTCGATCGCCCGGGCCGACCGTGTCCCCAGGACACGGTCACCGCGGAAGCGGGCGACCTTCTCGGCCTTGCGCGGCGGGCCGTCGTTGGCGATCAGCACCGCCACCCAGGGCAGCGGCACCGACAGCATCACCAGCACCGCCGCCGCGACGGTCCAGCCGAAGGCGATGGCGAGCACCCCGGCCACGACGAGGCACGGGATGCGCAGGGACATGATCAACGAGTAGCGACGCCGGCGCGCCGCGAACTCCTCCGCGGGGGAGACGGCCGCGCCGGTGATCAGGACGGGACTGCTGTCGTGACGTCGCACCGACGTCTCCTCTCCGGACTCCGATGTCCGGCTGACGTTTCCGACTGGGCCGGCCCGTCGCGTCGATCTCGGCGCGGTCTCGGACCGTCATCTCGTCCAACGTCACGGGTCCCCGCGACCATCCGGTCATCCTCGCCCGGCGGCGGTGGGGCGCGTCACCGGAAACCCCTGGACCGCGGGCCCGGCGCGGACGAGGCTCCGGACCGTGCCCGACCACCTGCTCGCCTTCGTCGTCGCCTGCGTGATCGTCATCATCGTCCCCGGTCCGAGCGTCGTGTTCGCGATCAGCCGGGCCCTCGCGGCCGGACGCCGGCGCGCGCTCTGCTCGGTGATCGGCAACTCCCTGGGCATCGGGCTGCAGGTCCTCGCCGTCGGCGCCGGGCTCGGGGCGGTGCTCGCGCAGTCGGCCGCCGCGTTCACCGTGGTCAAGCTCGCGGGCGCGGCCTACCTCGTCGTGCTCGGCGTGACGGCCATCCGCCACCGGCACCGGACCGCGGCCGCCCTCGCCACCCCGACCACGACCCCGGCCCTGCCGGGCTGGTGGCGCTCGGCCCTCGACGGCGTCGTGGTCGGGCTGCTCAACCCGAAGAGCGCGCTGTTCCTCGTCGCGTTCCTGCCGCAGTTCATCGACCCCGCCGCCGCGACCGGCCCGCAGGTCCTCGTGCTCGGCGTGATCATGACGTCGATCGGCCTCGCGTTCGACAGCGTCTGGGCGCTCGGGGCCGGCACCGCCCGGGCGTGGTTCGCGCGCTCGCCGCGGCGGCTGTCGGTCCTCGGCGGCGCCGGCGGCGTCGCGATGATCGGTCTCGGCGCCGGCCTCGCTACGACCTCGCGGGCCGCGTAGCGCTCAGCTGCCGAGCACCGCGGCGGCCAGCGCCGCGGTCCGCTCCCGGGCACCCGGGCGGACGGTCAGGTGGTGGACCCGCCCCAGGCTGTTGATCAGCGCGAGCGCGGCGTGGACGAGCACGCGGGCCTCGGCCGCCGGCAGCTCCGGGCGCGAGGCGGTCAGCAGCGCGACCCACTCGGCGAGGTAGGCGCGCTGCGATCGGCGCAGCTCCTCGCGGTCCGGGGCGGGCACGTGGATGGTCTGCGAGACGAGCACGCTGACGATCTCGGGGTTGGCAGCGACGAACGCCGTGTAGTCGGCGGCGAGGCGGGTCAGGGCGTCGTCGGCGTCGCCCGCGCGGGCGAGCGCGTGGTGCAGGCCGAGCCAGAGCGCCTCGTTGCCCCGGTGCAGGGCGGCGAGCAGCAGGTCGGTCTTGGTGGCGAAGTGCCGGTAGACGCTCGGGCCCGCGATGCCGGCCGCGGCGCCGATGTCGCCGAGTCCCACCGCGGAGTAGCCCTGCTCGCCGAAGAGCCGGGTGGCGGCCGCGAGCAGCGCCTCGCGGCGGGAGGCCGGCGCGAGCCCGCGGGGTCGCCCGTCGGTCCCGTCCGCGCCGGTCGCCGGAGGCAGCGGCACCGTCAGCACGGCGCGCGCGGCCCCGGCGAGCAGGTCGCCGAAGCGGTCGCCCGCGAGCTCCCACCGGTGGTGCGACGGGCTGTCGAGCACCGAGAGCGCGCCCCAGGCCCGCAGCTCGGCGGTCGCGGGGTCAGCGTCCGCGCATCCGGCCCCGACGACGGCGGCCACGGCGCGCAGGCGGTGACGGATCGCGCGGCTCTCCTCGGCGGGCAGGTGCCCGGCCTCGCGCTCCCAGAGCAGGCCGAACTCGCGGCGCTCGAGGGCGAGCGCGGCGAGCCCGTCGACGAGGTCGCCGTCGGGCTCGGCGACCAGCGCCTCGATGCGCGCGAGGTGCTTGTCGAGGATCGCCAGCAGGAGCTCCTGCTTGCCGCGGACGTGGCGGTACAGCGCGCTCGGCGCGATGCCGACCGCCGTCGCCACGTCCGCCATCCCGACGCGGTGGTAGCCCTCCGACCAGAACAGGGCGGCCGCCGCGGCGAGGATCCGCCGGCGCCGGTCGCGGGGACGCCGGCGCACGGGCGCGGCGGTCATGTGAACGACGATTCGCGTGTCGTCGAGGGAGAGCGCTGCGGCGGCTCCGGGGCCGGAGGGGGCCAGGGGTACGGGCTGTAGCCGTCGTCGACCCCTCTCATCCCGCCTCCTGTGGACACAACGGACGCTTCCCCCGCACCGAGGTGACGTGCTTCACTGCATCGGCAGCTAATCATCATTCACATAGCGCGACAAGCATCGAGGAGTGACCGGCCGTGGAGATCACCCAGGCGCTGCACCGGGCCGCCCAGCAGACCCCCGACCGGCCGGCGACGATCGCGGGCGACCGCGTCCGGACGTGGGCCGAGTGCCGGGAGCGCGTCGCCCGGCTCGCCGGCGCACTGCAGGGTCTCGGGATCGGTCCGGGCGACCGCGTGGCCATGCTCTCGCTGAACTCCGACCGCTATCACGAGTACCTGTTCGCGGTGCCGTGGGCGGGCGGCGTCGTCACCCCGGTGAACATCCGCTGGAGTCCGGCCGAGATCGCGTTCTCGCTGGAGGACGCCGGCGCGACGATCCTGCTGGTCGACGACACCTTCGTTCCGGCGGTGCCCGCGATCCGGGCGGCCGCGCCGGTCGTCGCCACCGTCGTCCACTGCGGCGACGGCGAGCTCCCGGACGGGACGCTCTCCTACGAGGCGCTCGTCGCCGACGCCGCGCCGGTGCCCGACGCGCGTCGCGGCGGCGCCGACCCGTACGGCATCTACTACACCGGCGGCACCACGGGGACGCCGAAGGGCGTGGTGCTCAGCCACACGAACCTGCTCGCGTCCGCGCTCGGCTGCGCCGCGAGCGGCGACTTCATGACCCCCGGCGGACGCCTGCTGCACGCCGCGCCGATGTTCCACCTCGCCGACGGCGCGTCCTGGGTGGCGCGCAACGTCGTCGGCGGCACGCACGTCATCGTCCCGATGTTCACGCCGGCGGGCGTGGCCGCGGCGATCGCGCAGCACGAGGTCACCGACGTCCTGCTGGTGCCGACGATGATCCAGATGCTGGTCGACGCGCCCGAGGCCGCCGACGCCGACCTCTCGAGCCTGCGCCACCTGCTCTACGGCGCCTCGCCGATCTCGGAGGCGGTGCTCGAGCGCGCGGCCAAGCGCCTGCCGTCCGCGGAGTTCACGCAGGCCTACGGCATGACCGAACTGTCGCCGGTGGCGACGCTCCTCTCGCCTGCCGACCACGGTGTCGACCGGCTGCGGCGCTCGGCCGGGCGCGCGGCGCCGCACTCGGAGGTCCGGATCGTCGACGAGAACGACGAGGAGGTCCCCTACGGCACGGTCGGCGAGATCGTCAGCCGCGGACCCCACGTGATGATCGGCTACTGGAACCGTCCCGAGGAGACCGCGACCGCGCTGCGCGGCGGCTGGATGCACACCGGCGACGGCGGGCGCATGGACGACCAGGGCTACGTCTACGTCGTCGACCGCATCAAGGACATGATCGTCTCCGGCGGCGAGAACGTGTACTCGGTCGAGGTCGAGAACGCCCTGGCGAAGCACCCGGACGTCGCGTCCTGCGCGGTGATCGGGGTGCCCGACGAGGAGTGGGGCGAGCGCGTGCACGCGGTGGTCGTCGCCGTCCCGGGCGCCGCGCCGACGAGCGACGAGCTCCGCGAGCACGTCAAGGGCCTCATCGCCGGCTACAAGGCCCCGCGCACCGTCGAGCTCCGCGACGCCCTCCCGATCTCCGGCGCCGGGAAGATCCTCAAGCGCGACCTGCGCGCGGAGCGCTGGTCGGCGGCCGACCGCGGCGTGTCGTAGGACGCCGACCCGTGTCCCGAGGACACGGGTCGGGCCGAGGTCCTGCGCGCCTCAGACCGACGTCGGGCGGTGCTGGTAGCGGCCGGTCGGGGTGCCCTCGACCTTGCCGTCGGCCCACACGCGCTGCCCGCGCAGGAAGGTCGCGTCGACGGTCGCACCGATCTCGAGACCCCGGAACGGGGTGTACTCCTGGGTCGACTCGGACTGCGCGGGGTCGACGGTCCACGAGCGGTCCGGGTCGACGAGCACGACGTCGGCGTCGTAGCCCGGCGCGATGTCGCCCTTGGAGCCGAGGCCGAAGCGCTGCGCCGGGTTCCACGACGTCAGCGCGGCCACCGCCCCGAGCGGCAGGCCGCGCTTGAGCCCCTCGCCGACCAGGCCCGGCAGCAGGTACTCGGTCCCGCCGAACCCCGACTTCGCGGCGAAGATGTCGGCGGGGTCGTCGCCGAACTTCGTCGCCTCCTTGCAGCAGGCGTGGTCGGACACGACCCACGACACCTCGCCGGCGAGCACGTGACGCCACAGCGCCTCGACGTCGTCGCGCGGGCGCAGCGGCGGGTTGACCTTGCCGCCCACCCCGTCGGCCGTGGTGGTGTCGGCGAGCAGGTGGCCGATCGTCACCTCGCGGCGGAAGTCGACGTGCGGGAACGTGCCGGCCATCAGCAGCGCCGCCTCCAGCGCCTTGGCCGACGACAGGTGCAGCAGGTTGATCGTCGGCAGCCCCGTCTCGTGGGCGAGGTACGACGCGATCGTCACCGCGAGCCCCTCGGAGTGCGGCGGGCGGGAGGCGCTGTAGGCCTCGAGGCCGGTGAGCCGCCCCTCCTGCTCGACGATGCGCGTGTACGCCGTCATGATCTCGGCGGTCTCGCAGTGCAGCGAGAGCGAGATGCGGTCGGCGATGTCGGGACGCTGCTCGCGCACCCGCTGGATGCCGCGCATGACGAACTCGAAGTGCGCGATGTCGTAGCGCTCGCCCTCGGGGATCATGAGGAACGCGTTCTGGTCGTTCGAGCGCCCGTGCAGGCCGTGGCTGCCGTAGAACATGAAGATCTTGAACGACGTGACGCCGTGCTCGTCGACCAGCATCGGGATCTCGTCGATGTGCGAGGCCTGCATCGGCGCGAGGTGGAAGGCGTAGTCGACGTACGAGCGGCCGTCGGCGGCGGCGAGGACCTCGGGGAACAGGTCGGCGTAGTCCCCGCCCTTGTTCAGGTAGTACTGCCCCGAGCGCATGTAGGTCAGCGAGGTGGTCACGCCGCCCTGCGCGCAGGCGCGGCTCTCGGTCTCGGCGTCCTGGGACAGCGGGTTGTAGATGCCCCAGTGCTGATGGGCGTCGACGACCCCGGGGAACGCGAGCCGGCCCCGGCCCTCCTCGACCCGCGCGGCGTCCGTGCCGAGGTCCGGTCCGACGGCGGTGACGCGCCCGTCGTCGACGGCGATGTCGGCGTGGGCGACCTCCTCGACCCCGGGACGGACGACGCGGACGTCGCGGATGATCAGGTCGTGGCTCACGGGGAGACCTCCAGGAGTCGGGTCGCCGCCTTACGACCAGCACAGTGGTCCGCGGCGAGGTGGGCGAGCCCGAGGGCGGGGAGCAGGCCGTTGCCGGCGAGGTAGCCGGCCGCGCCGTGGCCGGAGATGCCGACCGCCGCGCCGCCCGAGGCGTAGACGGGCCCGAGCGGGCGGTCGGCGGCGTCGAGCACGCGGGCGTGCTCGTCGACCCGCAGGCCGCCCTGGGTGTGGAACAGCGCGGGGACGATCTCCACCGCGGCCAGGGGCGCCTCGAGCGGCGCCTCCACGGCGGTCCGCCCGACGCGGTCGGCGGCCTGCTCGCCCCGGGCGACGGCGGCGGCGTCGGCGAGCTCGCCGGCCAGGACACCGGCGGGGACGCCCATCAGCGCCGCCAGGTCGGCGGCGTCGCCCGCCCAGCGCAGGGCGCCGGAGTCGACGACGTCGCGGTAGTCGCCGAACGCCCGGGACAGCACGTCGATGCGCTGGTCGAGCACGACCCAGCCGCGGGCGCCCGGGCGCGCCGCGAGCCAGGCGGCGAACTCCGAGTAGCCGGCGGTCTCGTCCGCGAAGCGCCGCCCCTCGGCGTCGACGACGACCGCGCCGTGCATGACCGTCGTCCAGGTGACGAGCGTGCGCGCGGCCGCCGACAGCGCGGCGTGACCCTGGTAGGCGTCGAGGCACCCGGTGGCGGCGCCCAGCGCGATGCCGAGCCGCAGCGCGTCGCCGCGGGCGTACTCGCTGCCGTGGTAGGTCGCGCCGGCGATCTCGGGCAGGTGCTCGGCGACGAGGCCGGCGTCGGCGCCGAAGCCGTTGGTGGCGAGCAGGACGGCCCGCCCGGTGATCGTCTCGCGCGCACCCGAGGGGTCCTCGACGGTGACCGCGGCACCGTTGTCCAGCCGGACGTCCACCGCCCGGGCAGGGCACAGCAGGTCGATCCGCTCCGACGCCGTCACCGCGTCGGCGAGACCGCGCAGCAGCGACGAGCCGTGCCGGCCGGGCACGGTGTGCACGCGCCGCGCGGAGTGCCCGGGGTAGTCCATGTCGACCGGCAGCTCGATGGGCAGCCCGACGGAGTCGGCGAGCCACTCGACGAGGGCCGCGCTCACGCCGGTCAGCGCGCGGGCGACGCGGCGGTCGGCGGCCCCGCCCGTCTTCGCCTCGACGTCGGCGAGGAAGCGCTCGGGCGAGTCGTCGATGCCCGCGGCGCGCTGGTAGCGGCTGCCGGCGCCCGGGACCATCGCGGTCGACATGGCGGTGTTGTTGCCCCGCCGGAAGTGCTCGTCGGCCTCGACCACGACGACGTCCAGGCCCTGCTCCGCGGCGCGCAGCGCGCCGGCCAGGCCGCCGCCCGCGCCGACCACCACGAGGTCGGTGTCCGCCACCGCGCTCACCTCGTTCCGCTGGAAGAAACGACTTGCTACGGGCTTCTCGCCGCATGACAGCAGCTCAGCGGCTCGTTAGCAAGAGAGCGGTCCGGAGCGGTTGACACGCCGACCGGAACGCCCTGAAGGTGTGTTCCGTCGAGCGAGACGGGAGGTCGGTGTCCATGGCAGACGCAGCCGGGACAGCGGGGGGCACGGAGTCCACCTCACGGGTGGCGGACGTGCTGCTGCTGTTCGTCGAGGGACCCTCGACGCTCGGGGTGTCGCGCATCGCGCGCGATCTGGGCCTGTCGAAGGCCGTGGTGCACCGCATCCTGCAGTCGCTGGCGGCGCGGGACATGGTCGCGCTCGACCCCGCCACCCGCGAGTACCGGCTCGGGGGCGCCGCCGCGGCGCTCGGGGCGCGGGCGCTGCGCGACTCCGACCTGCGCTCCGCGGCCCTGCCGCTGCTGCGCGGCCTGCGCGACGAGACGCGCGAGACCGCGACGCTGTCCACGCCGGTGCCCCACGGGCGTGTCTACCTCGACCAGGTCGTCGGCCTCCACGAGATCAAGATGACCGTGGAGCTCGGCCGCCGGTTCCCGCTGCACGCCGGCAGCTCCGGCAAGTGCATGCTCGCCCACCTCGACCCGGAGCAGCGCGAGGAGGCCCTCGCCGGGCCGCTGGAGTCGCTGACGCCGCACACGCCCGTCGACACGACCGCGCTGCGCGGCGAGCTCGACGAGATCGTCGCCCGCGGCTGGGCGGTCTCGGCGGGCGAGCGCCAGGCCGACGCCGGCTCGGTCGCGGCCCCCGTCTTCGGCGTCTCCGGCGACGTGCTCGGCGCGATCTCCGTGTGCGGCCCGCGCTACCGGATGACCGACGAGCTCGTCGCCGACCTCGGCCCGCGCGTCGCGACGGTCGCCGCCCAGATCTCCCGGCGCCTGGGTGGCGACCCGGGCCGCAGCGCCGCCCCCGTGGCGGCGGGAAGGAACGCCTGATGACGGCCCCCACCGGCGCCCTCGCCGGCCTCAAGGTCCTGGACGTCGCCACGCTGTTCGCCGGCCCCCTCGCCGCGACGATGCTCGGCGACCACGGCGCCGAGGTGATCAAGGTCGAGCACCCGCGCGGCGACCCGTCGCGCACCCACGGCGCGCAGCGCGACGGCGTCGGCCTGTGGTGGAAGATGCTCGGCCGCAACAAGCAGGCGATCACCCTGAACCTCTCGTCGCCCGAGGGCCAGGAGGTGTTCCGGGCGCTCGCGGCCGAGGCGGACGTCGTCATCGAGAACTTCCGCCCCGGGACGCTCGAGCGCTGGGGCATCGGCTGGGACGTGCTGTCCGAGGCCAACCCCGGGCTCGTCCTCGCGCGGGTCACCGGGTTCGGGCAGTTCGGCCCGTACTCGTCACGGCCGGGGTTCGGCACGCTCGCCGAGGCCATGAGCGGCTTCGCGGCGATCACCGGCGAGCCCGACGGTCCCCCGACGCTGCCGCCCTTCGGCCTCGCCGACGGCGTCGCCGCGCTGACCACCGCGTTCGGGATCATGACCGCCCTGCGGGCCCGCGAGCAGACGGGCCGCGGCCAGGTGCTCGACATGGCCATCATTGAGCCGCTGCTCACGGTGCTCGGCCCGCAGGTCATCGCCTACGACCAGCTCGGCGAGCTCCAGCCGCGCCACGGCAACCGGTCCTCGAACAACGCGCCGCGCAACACCTACGAGTGCGCCGACGGCCGCTGGGTGGCCGTGTCGACGAGCGCGCAGTCGATCGCGGAGCGCGTGATGCGGCTGGTCGGGCGCCCGGAGCTGATCGACGAGCCGTGGTTCGCGACCGGCGCCGAGCGCGCGCGGCACGCCGACGTGCTCGACGAGGCCGTCGGCTCGTGGATCGCGCAGCGCGACCGCGAGGAGGTCGTCGCCGCCTTCGAGAAGGCCGAGGCCGCGGTGGCACCGATCTACACGGCCGCCGACGTGCTCGACGACCCGCAGTACGCCGCGCTCGGCAGCATCGTCTCCGTCGACGACGACGAGCTCGGCCCGGTGCGCTTCCAGAACGTGCCGTTCCGGCTCTCCGAGACCCCGGGACGCGTCCGCACCACCGGCCCGCGCCTCGGCGAGCACACCGCCGAGGTGCTCGCCCGGCACGGCGTCGACGACGCGCGACTGGCGGAGCTGCGGGCCGCGGGGGCGGTGTGACGGCCGGACCGGGTCCGGGGCGGGCGCGCAGCTGGCTCTACGTCCCGGCCCACCGCCCCGAGCTGCTCGACAAGGCCCTCGCCGGGCCCGCGGACGCGGTGGTGCTCGACCTCGAGGACGCCGTACCCGCCGACGCGAAGGCCGCGGGCCGCGAGGCCGCGGTGCAGGCGGCCGCCGCTCCGCGCGCCACGCCGCTCTGGGTGCGCGTCAACGCCGTCGGCACGCCGTGGTTCGCCGACGACGTCGCCGCGCTCGCCGGCACCGCGCTCGACGGCGTCCGCCTGCCCAAGGCCGGCGACCCCGACACCGTCGCGGTGCTCGCCCGGCGGCTGGACCTGCCGCTGCACCTGCTGCTCGAGTCCGCGCTGGGCATCGAGCAGGCGTTCGCCCTGGCCCGCGCGCACCCGCACGTCGTCGCGGTGTCGCTCGGCGAGGCCGACCTCGCCGCCGACCTCGGCGTCCGCCGGCCGGACGCGCTCGCGTGGGCCCGCCAGCGCGTCGTCGTCGCCGCGCGTGCCGCCGGGCTCGCGGCGCCGATCACCAGCGTCTGGACCGACCTCGCCGACACCGACGGCCTCGAGCGCGACAGCCGCGAGGCCCGTGACCTGGGCTTCTTCGGGCGCTCGGTGATCCACCCGCGGCAGGTCGAGCCGGTGCACCGGGCGTTCACGCCGAGCGCCGACGAGGTCGCCGGCGCGCGCGCCCTGCTCGACTCGCTGACCGACGCTGCCGGGCGCGGGGAGAGCGCCTGGGTCGACGGGCAGGGGCGTTTCGTCGACCCCGCCGTCGTCGCGGGCGCCCACCGCGTGCTCGAGCAGGCCGACTCCACCCTCGTCGAGGAGAACCGATGACCACCGCCACGAGCACCCGCGCGCTGATCGACGCCGTCGCCGCGGGCACCCGCACGGTCGAGCTCGGGCAGCCGCTGTTCACCGGCATGCCGACCTCGCCCAACCACCCGGGCTTCCGTATGACGCTCATCCGCCGCCACGGCGACGCGGTGCGCCCGGACGGCGGGTCGGCGTCCAACGAGATCCTCGTGACCGGCGGCCACGTCGGCACCCACGTCGACGCGCTGTCCCACGTCAGCCACGACGGCCTGCTGCACGGCGGCGTCGACGCCGAGGCGGCCCAGCGCGGCGGGCGGCACACCGAGCACGGCGCCGAGCGCATCCCGCCGATGATCACGCGCGGCGTGCTGCTCGACGTCCCCGGCGCCCGCGGGGTCACCGCGCTCGACCCGGGCGAGGGCGTCACCGCCGACGACCTCGCGGCCGCCGCCGAGCGCGCCGGCGCCGAGCCGGGCCCCGGCGACGTCGCGCTCGTGCGCACGGGCTGGGCTCAGCGCTTCGACGACGCGGCGTCGTACCTCGGCCACGACACCGGCGTGCCCGGCGTCACCGAGGACGGCGCGCGCTGGCTCGCCGAGCGCCGCGTGGTCGCCGCCGGCGCCGACACCACCGCCTTCGAGCGCATCCCGCCCGGCGACGGCCACCGCGTGCTGCCGGTGCACCGGATCCTGCTCGTCGAGCACGGCATCCACATCATCGAGCACATGGCCCTCGAGGAGGCCGCCGAGCAGGGGCTCACCGAGTTCCTCTTCGTCCTCACGCCCCTGCGCATCGTCGGCGGCACGGGCTCGCCGGTGCGCCCGGTCGCGGTGGTCGGCGCGTGAGCCCCGCGATGACACCCGCGATGACACCCGCCCAGGAGTTCGCCGCCTTCGCCGCCCGCGCCGCGACCGAGGGCCTGCCCCCGGAGCTGCGCGCCGACCTCGTCGCGCGCACCGCCGACGTCCTCGGCAACTCCCTCGCGGCCCGCGACGCCGAGCCCGCCCGTGTGGCCGCCGCCGTCGTCGCGGAGTGGGGCGGCACCGGCGCGGCGACCTCGCTGGCGGACGGGCGCCGGCTGCCGGCGCCGTCGGCGGCGCTGGTCAACGGCACGCTCGCGCACAGCCTCGACTTCGACGACACGCACCTGCCCTCGGTGCTGCACCCGTCGGCGGCGGTGCTGCCCGCCGCGCTCGCCGCCGCGGAGGCCGCCGGCGCGTCGGGGACGGCGTACCTCGACGCCGCCGCCGTCGGCGTCGAGCTGACCTGCCGGCTGGGGATGGCGGGCTACGACGAGGAGCTCGGCAATTCCGTGTTCTTCGAGCACGGACAGCACGCCACCGCGATCTGCGGGGCGGTCGGCGCGGCGGTCGCCGCCGGCATGCTGCGCGGGCTCGACGCCGACGGGCTCACCTCGGCCATCGGGATCGCCGCGAGCACCGGCGCCGGCGTCATCGAGGCCAACCGCACCGGCGGCACGGTCAAGCGGGTGCACTGCGGCTGGGCGGCGCACGCCGGCGTGGCCGCGGCGGACCTCGCACGCCACGGGCTCACCGGCCCGCCGACCGTGATCGAGGGCCGCTTCGGCTTCCTGCGCGCGTTCTGCGGCGAGCGCTTCCGCGCCGACCGCGTCACCGACGGGCTCGGCGAGCACTGGGAGACGCTGCGCGTGTTCACCAAGCCCTACCCGTGCAACCACTTCACCCACGCCGGGGTGGACGCGGCGCTGCGGATCCGCGACGCGGGCGTCGCCCCGGAGCGCATCCGCGAGCTGACCCTCGGCGCGCCGGCACCGGTGCTGCGCACGATCGCCGAGCCGCCCGAGGAGAAGGCGCGGCCCCGCTCGGGGTACCACGCGGCGTTCAGCGGGCCCTACACCGTCGCCGCCGCGCTGCTCGGCGGCGGCGGGCTGGGCCTCTCGCACGACGACTTCACCGACGCGGCGGCCGCCGACCCGGGACGCCTCGCGCTCGCCGAGCGCGTGCGGTGCGTGCCCGACGAGGAGTCGACCGCGATCTTCCCCCGGCAGTTCCCGGCGGTCCTCACCGTGCGGCTCGACGAGGGGGGATCGGTGACCGAGCGGATCCGGGAGAACCGCGGCGGGCCCGAGCGCCCGCTCTCGCCCGACGAGGTCGCCGAGAAATTCCGCACCAATGCGATCCGCTCGATCTCCGCCGACGAGGTGCCGACGGTGGTCGACGCCGTGCGGGAACTGCAGGGCGGGCGCCCCGTCACCGATCTCCTCGCCGATCTGGGCTCCCGCCTCTGACCATTGTTCCTCTCACCGGAACAATGGTGAAATCGACGATACGGCGGCCTCGCAGGCCCTTGACCTGCACTGTTCAACAGGCCAGGCTCGAATCAACGACCAGGAAATCCCGTTTCTCCGAACGGAACACCACCGATGCAGACACGGTTCCGCTGGGCCACCATCGCGCTGATCGTCGCCCTCATCATCATCAACTACATCGACCGCTCAGCGGTCTCCTACGCGGTCGAGCCGCTCCAGCGTGAATTCGGGATCTCGACGGCGCAGTACGGGATCATCTCAAGTGCGTTCGCCATCGGGTACATGGTGTTCGCATTCCTGTCGGGCCCGCTGGTGGACCGTTTCGGGCCCCGCAAGGTCCTCCTGGTCGCGATCACGATCTTCTCGCTCGCGACGGCGCTCATCCCGCTCGCCGGCGGTTTCATCGGCCTGCTGCTGATCCGCATCGTCCTCGGCGCGGGCGAGGCCCCGGCGTTCCCGGCGGCCACGCGCACCGTGAGCCGCTGGCTGCCGCGCGCCGAGCGCGGCTTCGCCCTCGCGCTCATCGGCGGCGTAGCGGTCTCGGGCAGCCTGCTCATCGCGGGCCCGGTGCTCACCAACCTCATCGGCGCCGTCGGCTGGCGCGGCACGTTCTGGGTCATGGCCGTGCTCGGCGTCGTCTGGGCCGTCGTCGCGATCGGGCTGCTGCGCAACACGCCCAACGAGTCACCGCGGGTCAACGAGGCCGAGCGCGCCCACATCGCCGCCGGCCAGGACGTCGAGGAGGCCGAGAACCGCACCGGCGGCGTCGACTGGCGCTCGCTGCTGACCAACCGCAACCTCTGGATCGTCGCGGTCGGCTACTTCGCGTGGGGCTTCATGTTCTGGGGCTTCATGTACTGGCTGCCGCAGTTCCTCTCGACGAACTACGGGCTGAGCATCAAGGCGGTCGGCGCCTTCTCGGTGGCGCCGTGGGCGGCCGGCGTGGTCGGCGCGCTCGTCGGCGGGGTGCTCGTCGACCGGGTCTACCGCCGCACGCAGAGCATCCGCAGCCGTTTCACCATCATGGGGTTTGCCCTCTTGCTTTCCGGCGCATCGCTCATTCCCGTGTTCCTCGACCCGACACTCACGGTCGCTCTGATCTTCATCTCGCTGGGTGTCGGCTGCGGATTCGTCACGGGCGGCATCTGGTGGGTCGCCTCGATCGACGCGGAGCCCGGACAGCCGGGCAGCGCCGCCGGGTTCGCCGACGCCGCGTTCGCGCTCGCGGGCATCGTCGCGCCGGCCGCCATGGGCTTCATCGTCCAGTCCACGGGCACCTTCACCAGCGGTTTCGTGCTGATGAGCGTGCTGACCGCGATCGGCGCCCTGCTCATGCTGTTCGCGACCCGCGAGCCCGTCCGGGAGCGCACCCCGTCGGTCGAGGTCTGAGCGGTCACCCGTTCCGAGGCGAGCTCTTCACCCTCACAGCGGTGCCGGACGACCATTCCGGACCGCTCGTGAGCGGCGGAATGCGAACCGTCAGCACTCAACGGCCGGCCCATCACGACGGTCAAAGCTGAGTAATGCTCTACTCATGATGTCGTCGCCTCGATCGCCCATTCTCGGTGTCACCGAACGCCACACCGACACCCCGAGGCGGACACCATGACTCAGCAGCACTGCTTTCCCCCGCCCCCGCGGCCCAACTTCGACCGCGAGACCGGCCACCCCATCGAGTACCGGCACGACGGCACGCCCTTCGACCCGACCACGACCGATCTCACGAAGCCGGAGGGTGTCGACCACTACGACCCGATCTCCGGCCGGCCGCTGGACGTCCACGGCCGCCCCATCCCGAACGAGCACAACCCGTTCGGTCGGTGGGACTTCGAGACCGCCGTCGAGCACCGCCACGGCGTCGACCCCTCCGGGCACGTCATCGAGAACCGCCCGGTGTACGACCTGAACACCGGCCTGCCGCTGCGGTACGACGACTTCGGCAACCCGCTCGTCCCGCCCACCCCGACCACCAAGCCCCCGGGCGTCGACCACTTCGACGACCGGACCGGCGAGCCCCTCGACGTCTTCGGCGAGCCGGTGCCCGGGGCCGTCAACCCCCACCAGCGGCCGGCCTACGACGACGCCACCGGGCTGCCGATCCACTACGACCCCCACACCGGCGCGCCGTCGCTGCCCCAGATCCACGTCGACAAGCCCGAGGGCGTCCACCAATACGACCCGAAGACCGGCGACCCGCTCGACGAGAACGGCGACGTGGTGCCCGGAGCGCGCAACCCGCACCAGAACGTCGACGACAAGACCCTCCCCGACCAGCCGCTGCACAACTTCGACCCGGTCACCGGCGTGCCGCTCGACAAGGTCGACCCGGTCACCGGTGCGCTCGAGCCGATCACGGACCTGGTGCCGACCCACCCGGCGAACGTCGTCGGCTTCGACCCCATCACGGGCGAGCCGCTCGACAAGGACGGCAAGGTCGTCGAGGACTACGACAACCCGCTCGGCGAGCACGTCTTCAAGAACGACGTCGACCTGCGCGACGACGTCGACCCCACGGGGCACGTCATGTCGCAGCGGCCGATGTACGACGAGACGACCGGCAAGCCGATCACCTACGACGAGCTCGGGCAGCCCAGCCTCCCCGCGACCAACCTCCCGAAGGACCCGAACATCGCCGGCTTCGACCCGGACACCGGCCGGCCCCTCGACGCCGCGGGCAAGGAGCTGCCCGACGCCAGGAACCCCTGGCAGCGTCCCGACTACGACACCACCAACGGGCTGCCGATCGACTACGACAAGAACGGCAACCCCGTGCCCGCGCCGAACGTGGTCGTGACCGTGCCTCCGGGTGTCACGAGCTTCGACGCCGACACCGGCCGGCCCCTCGGCGTCGACGGACAGCCGGTCGACATCGAGAACCCGTTCCAGCGCCCGGAGGACCGGGAGCCGAAGGACGGCGGGGACGAGGGCGACGACCTCCGGACCCAGGAGGAGAACGAGGGCATCGAGGCCGAGATCGCCGGCGAGCAGGGCATGCCGCTCCTGCCCGAGACGATCGACCACACCCTGGTCGACCCGCCCGTCGAGGGCCTCCCGACGACGGAGCCGGTCGGCACGACGCCGGCGGGCACGGACCTCGGCACGGTCGGGTCCTCGCCCTTCGGCGGCGAGGCCTCGCCGGTCCCGCAGACGCAGGTCCCGACGACGTTCCCGGAGCCGTCGTCCACGACCGATCCGTTCGGCGGCGCGCAGACCACCGTGCCGGTCGACGAGCCGTTCGGGACGTCGCAGCCCTCGACGCCGGACACCTCGTCGGCGCCGTTCCAGACCACGGAGCCGGCGCCGCGCGCCGAGACCCGGGAGGCGACCGAGATCCCGGCGCAGAACAGCGGCGGGCAGGAGGACCTGGCGTCCAGCTCCTCGTCGCACGAGTCCTCGTCCAGCTCCGACAGCGGTCACGAGGCGAGCAGCAGCTCGTCCTCGGACTCCGGCTCGGACTCCGGCGCGGAGGCGTCCGACGACGCCGTCGGGGTCGGCTGACCCACCCGCACGGCCGTCACGGGGCCGTCGCACCCCCACCCCGGTGGGCGGTGCGGCGGCCCCGTCGTCGTGTCCGGGTCAGGTCAGCGCGGCGATCTTGCGCCGCAGCAGTCCCCGTTCGCGCTCGTTGCCGCAGCGCTCCACGGCGAGCGCCAGGGCCGCCCGGGCCTCGTCGGGCCGCCCGAGCCGGGTGAGCAGCTCGCCGCGCACGCTCGGCAGCAGGTGGGAGCCCGCGAGGACCTTGGAGCCCTCCAGCTCGTCGACGATCGTGAGCGCGACCGCCGGCCCCTGCGCCATCGACACCGCCACCGCGCGGTTGAGCTCGACGACCGGGGAGGGCGCGAGCCGGCCGAGCGCCTCGTACAGCAGCACGATCCGCTCCCAGTCGGTGTCCTCGACGGACGGGGCGACCGCGTGGCAGGCGGCGATGGCGGCCTGCAGCCCGTAGGCGCCGAGGCCCCGGCCGACGCCCTGGGCGTGGGCGAGCGCGGCCCGGCCGCGGCCGATCGCGGCGACGTCCCACCGGCGGCGGTCCTGGTGCTCGAGCAGGACCGGCTCGCCGTCGGGCCCGATCCGCGCCGGGAAGCGCGCGGCGGTGAGCTCGAGCAGGGCGAGCAGGCCGTGGACGTCGGCGTGATCGGGCACCAGGCGCGCGAGCACCCGTGTGAGCCGGACGGCCTCGGCGGCGAGGTCGAAGCGGATGAGGTCGTCGCCCGAGCTCGCCGACGAGCCCTCGGTGAAGATCAGGTAGATCACGTTGAGCACCGAGGAGAGCCGCTCGGCCCGCTCGTCGGACGGCGGCACCCCGAAGGGCACCCCCGCCGCGCCGAGCGTCTTCTTCGCCCGGGTGATCCGGGCCTGCACGGTGGCCGTCGGCACGAGGAACGCCCGGGCGATCTCGTCGCTGGTCAGGCCACCGACGACCCGGAGCGTCAGCGCCACCCGGGCCTCGCGCGACAGCACGGGGTGACACGAGACGAAGATCAGCGCAAGGACGTCGTCGTCGATCCGGTCGGGGTCGAAGAGGAGGTCGTCGCCGGGGTCGCCGGTCGGGGCGCCCCCGGTCGCCGCGCCGCCCTCGCCCAGCTCGTGGGCGAGGGCGGCGTAGCGCTCGTCGCGCCCGGCGCGCCGGCGGAACGCGTCGATGGCGCGCCGCCGCCCGACCGTGAGCAGCCACCCCGCGGGTTCGCGCGGGACACCGTCACGGGGCCAGGTCACCAGGGCCTCGGCGAGGGCCTCCTGGGCGAGGTCCTCGGCCAGCGCGAAGTCGCCGGTGTAGCGCGCGAGCGCGCCGACGATGCGCGGGGACTCGATCCGCCACACCGCGGCGACCGCGTCACGGCCGCTCAGAGCTGACCGGTCGCCTCGCGCCACGCCCGCTCCTTCCGGATCCACTCGTTGTCCTGGGGGAACTCGTCGATCTGGGTGACACGGCGGATCTCGGTCTTGAAGCCCGGGCCCGTCCCCGGCGCGCGCTTCGCCCACTCGACGGCCTCCTCGCGCGAGGCCACGTTGAGCAGGTAGAAGCCGCCGAAGAGCTCCTTGGTCTCCCCGTACGGGCCGTCGGTGACCACCGGCGGCTCGGACCCGTGGTCGACGACGACGGTGTCGGCGGGGTCGTCGAGGCCCTCCGCGGCGAGCAGCACCCCGGCCCGCAGCATCTCCTCCTGGAACCGGCCCATCAGCTCGATCATCTCGTCCATGCTCACGTCCGCCATCCCGGCGTAGGCCTCGTCGGTCGCGCGCATGATCAGCATGTACTTCATGGCTCTGTCTCCCTGGCGTGTTCCGGGTCCCTCGCGGACCCTGGCACCCTCAGGTCGAGCGGCCGCGACGCGGATCGACATCGGCGCGCAGAATTCCTCGCGTCACCCGAATGATCACCTTCTGTCACCGGAATCGCTCCCTGTCCGCGGGGAGTCGTGGCGGTTAGGCTCCGCCGGGTGACGGCCGACGCACACGAGCTACTCGCCGTGGCCGAGTCGGTGCTCGACGCGACCTCGGCCCGGGCCGCCGGGATCCAGCAGCTGACCGAGCAGCTGTCCCGCGCCCTCACGCCCGCGGACATCGGCCGGCTGACGGCGACGACGGCCGCCGCCCTCATCGGCGCCGACGCCTGCGCGGCGTACGGGCGCCGCGACGGGGCGGACGTCATGGAGTCGCTGCACACCCACGGCTGGCCCGGCGACACCCGGGCGTTCGCGACGATCCCGCTGCACCGCGGGCGGCCGATGTCGGACGCGGTGCTCACCGGGCGGCCGGTGTGGCTCGAGGACGCCGAGCAGTGGCGCGCGCGCTACCCGGAGATGGCCCCGCTCGGGGTGTCGCAGGGACACGAGGCGTCCGCGGTCCTGCCCCTGCGCGTCGACGACCGCGACCTCGGTGCCGTGGTCTTCAGCTTCTACCGCACGCGGGCCTTCGACCCCGCCGAGCGCGAGTTCCTCGTGACCGTCGCCTCGCTGTGCGCCCAGGCCCTCGACCGCGCCCGGCTCTACAGCGCCGAGCGCGACGCGCGCGCCGCCGCCGAACGCGAGCGCGACCGCATGGCGTTCCTCGCGCAGGCGAGCCGGCTGATGGAGGCGCCGCTGTCGGTGGAGGAGCGCCTGCGCCAGCTCGCGGACCTCGCCGTCACGGGGATCGCCGACTGGTCGGCCGTGCACCTCGTGCGCGGGTCACGCGTGGAGAAGGTCGCCGTCGCGCACCTCGACCCCGGCAAGATCGAGTTCGTGGACCGGCTCGAGCGCCGCTACCCGCGCGACCCCGACGCCCGCGGCGGGGCCGTCGACGTGGCCCGGACCGGCACGCCGGTGGTCCTGCCCGAGGTCCCCGACGAGCTGCTCGTCGCGTCCGCGGTCGACGAGACCCACCTCGAGCTGATCCGCGAGCTCGGCATGCGCTCGGCGATCGTCGTGCCGCTGCTGGTGCGGGGCCGCAGCCTCGGCGCGCTCACGCTCGTCCAGGCCGAGTCGGGGCGGCGCTTCGGCGAGGAGGACCTGACGTTCGTGGGCCAGCTGGCCGCGACGGCCGCGCTCGCCCTCGACAACGCCGCGCTCTACGAGCAGCAGCGCCTGGTCGCGCGCACGCTGCAGACCGCTCTGCTGCCGAGCGAGCTGCCGGAGATCCCCGGGGTGTCCTGCGCCGGGCGCTACCTCCCGCCGGACCCGGACCTCACCGACGTCTACGTCGGCGGCGACCTCTACGACGTCCACCTCGACGAGGAGCGCGGGCGCTGGGCGCTGACCGTCGCCGACGTGTGCGGGAAGGGCCCGCAGGCGGCCGCCCTGACCTCGCTCATCCGGCACACCGTGCACGCCGAGGTCCGGCACGGGCTGCGGCCCGCGGAGGTGCTGCGGCGGGTCAACGCCGCGATGCTGCGCCACCGCGGGGAGGCCCGCTCCCGGTTCGCGACGATGGCCCACGCCGTCATGTCGCGCGACGCCGAGGACGTCACGGTCACGCTGGTGAACGGGGGGCACCCGCCCGGTCTCGTGCTCCGCGGGAATCGTGTCGAGTGGATCGACCTCCCCGGCACGCTGGTCGGGGTGTTCGCCGACCTCGACCTCGCGGAGACCGAGATCCGTCTCGCCCCGGGCGACACGCTGGTGCTCTACACCGACGGCGTCACCGAGGCCCGCGGCCCGGCGGGCTTCTTCGGGCCCGAACGTCTCGCGGCCGTGGTCGCGGGCCTCGCCGGCCGGTCGGCCGACGCCCTGGCCGACGGCGTCCTCGCCGCGGTCTCGGACTTCCAGCGCGGACGGCTCCGCGACGACGTCGCCCTGCTCGTGGTGCAGGCGCAGCGATGACCGAGACCCCCGCCGTCCTGGAGGTGGACCGCACGTCCTACGACGACCGCCTCGAGCTCGCCCTGCGCGGCGAGCTCGACAACGACACGCTCGCCGTCGCCCAGGACCAGGTCGCCGCGGCCGAGGCCGACGCCCCGCCGGTCCTCGTCCTCGACCTGTCGGGGCTGGAGTACGTCGGGTCGTGCGGCGTGCGCCTGGTGCTGCTCGCCCAGCACGGCGCGGACGCCGCGAACCGGCGTCTCGCGGTGCGCCTCGGGCACGGGCAGACACGCCGCATGTTCGACATCCTCGGGCTCACGAGCCGCCTCGAGGTGCTCGACCGGGCCGCACCCGAGGACCCGGCCACGTGACCGCGGCCCCCGACCGTCCCGCCCCGCCGACCGGCGGCGCGGCGGATCCCTTCCGCCACCTCGCGATCAACTACCGCGACGTCGACGTGCTCGTCGCCACGCTGGCCCCGGTGCTGGAGGAGGCGCTGACCCGCGGCGACCTCGTCCTCGCCGTCATCGACGACGTCGTCCGCGACGCCCTGGAACGCCACCTCGGGGCGACGGCCGCGGGCATCGTGTTCGGCGAGCCGGCGCAGCCCTACAGCTACAGCGGCCAGACCACCGCCGCGCGCCGGGCCACGACGCTGCGCGAGATGACCGCGGACGGGCGCGCCGCACTGGTCCTCTCCGACAGCTCGGCCGCGGGCACGCCCGACGCGTGGAGCGTCCTGGAGGCGAGCTCGAACCTGGCCCTGCGCGGGCTCCCGGTCACCCTGCTCTGCCTCTGCGACGCCACCCGCGCCGCGGACGAGGCCGAGCGCTTCCTCGACTGGAACCACCCCGAGCTCTACGTCGGCGCGACCGCGAGCCCGAACCCGCGCTACCGGACCCCGGAGACGGTGCTGACGGCCGTCCCGGCCCCGCCCGCGCCGGCGCTCGGCCCGCCGCAGCACGTCACCGCGTTCGACGGTGTCGGGGCGCTGCGCGACGTGCGGCGCGAGACCCACCTCCGCGGCGAGGAGGCCGGCCTCGACGACGACCAGCTCGACGGCCTCGTCCTCGCGATCGGCGAGCTGGTCAGCAACAGCATCGAGCACGGTCCGGGGCACGGGACCCTGTCCTGGTGGTCGGGGCCGGACCGGCTCGTCGCGCAGATCAGCGACCCCGGCCACATGACCACCACGACGCCCGGGCTGCGCTGCCCCGAGATCCGGTCGGTGCGCGGCCGCGGTGTGTGGCTCGCACGCCAGCTCAGCGACGTCCTGCACCTCTGGACCGGCGTCGACGGCACCCACGTCCGCCTCGAGATCGGCAGCAGAGCAGGAAATTAGTTCCCGATTTCCTCCACCCGCGGGCGCCGATCTGAGGTGTTGTCGGCCGCGCAGCCGTCGAGCATCCGGCGGCTGCTCGACTGCAGTCGGCCGGGTGCCGGGCCCGCGGGCCCCGCGCCACCAAGGAGACCATCAGTGATCGTCCTCGGCGTCATCCTCATCATCCTCGGCTACGTGCTCGGGATCTCGATCCTCTACACGATCGGCGCGATCCTGCTCGTCGTCGGTCTCGTGCTCACCCTGCTGGGCGCCGCCGGGCGGGGGGTCGGCGGACGCAAGACCTACTTCTGATGCTTCGCAGGTGAGTGATCCGGGTCGTCATGACGACCCGGATCACTCACCTGCGCGGAGCGCATCACGCCGGGGCGAGCAGCCGGCGCGGGGTCGTGCCGGGTCGGGCGTGCTGCGGAGGAGCGGGGATCGGGCCCCGCGGCCGCGGGATCGCCGCGTACGGGATGGGCGGCGGGTAGCCCCAGGGCGTCCGCGCCGGGGCGTCGCCCCGCCAGCCGGCCGCGATCGCGACGGCGTGCTGCCAGGCGGCGGCCGCCCACGGCTCCCCGAGCTCGCCCACGTCGGCCAGCCCGGCCGGCGCCTCGATCCGCGGCGGGGCGGGGTGCCGGATCGTCTGTCGCTCCATGCTGCTGTGACGGTCCGGGAGCCCGGGGTTGTTCCCACGTCCTGGGTCGCGAGGTCGGCGCCCCCGCCACCCGGTCGGCATGACCAGCCAGGGGATCTCAGCCGTCGTGCCGGAGCACCCCGCGCACGGCGTAGGACGCCAGGCCCTCGGCGAGGCGGCGGGTGCGGTCGTCGGTGTCGTGCGGGCTCGGGCGGTACCAGACCGTCGACCAGTTCAAGGCCCCGAGCACGGCGCGGACGGCGAGGTCCGGGTCGGGGGCGGCGAAGGCGCCGGCGACGACGCCGTCCGCCATGACCGTGCGCCACAGCTCCTCGTAGGCGTCGCGGGCCTCGACGATGTAGCGGAACGGGTTGGCCTCGCCGGGCTCGCTGGCCCGCCCGGTGACGAGGTGGATCGTGTGCAGGGTGACGGCCTGGACGTCGTTCTGGCGCATGAGCACCAGGGCGTGCTCGACCGCCATCTCCTCGAGCCGTGCGGCGGGGGCGAGCCCGGGTCGGGAGGCCACCGGCGCGACGGCCTCGTGCAGCGTGCGGGCGCCGAGCAGCAGGATGTCCTCGAGGACCCGCGCCTTGCTCCGGTAGTAGTGGTAGACCCGGCCCTTGGTCGAACCCAGCTCGTCGGCGATGTCGTCCATGCTCGAGCCGGCGTAGCCGCGCCGCGCGAAGGTCTTCGCCGCGGCGTCCAGGACGGCGGATCGGCCCTGGTCACCGGGCCCCGGCCGTCCCTGACTGATCGCGGTCGCTTCGCTCACCCGGCTCCCCTCGACGACTCCGACGTGACCCTTGACACTAGGCGACGAGCCAACATACTACTGCGTAGGTTGCCCGAAGGGAGCACGACGCCGTGGCTCTGCCCGCCGACACCGAACTCGGTCTGTCCGCCGAGGACGTCCTGACCACCACCCGCAGCGTGCGCAAGCGCCTCGACTTCGAGCGCCCCGTGCCGAAGGAGCTGCTCACCGACTGCGTCCGGGTCGCGCTGCAGGCCCCGTCGGGGTCGAACCGGTGGCTGATGCAGTTCGTGATCGTCACCGACCGGGAGCGCCGCGAGGCCCTGGCCGCGGTCTACCGGGCCGCCTACGAGCAGTACCGGCAGATCCCGACCTACATCGGGTCCGTCGACAAGGGCACGCCCGAGCGCAACGCCAGCCAGCAGCGCACCTCGGCGTCGGCCGACTACCTCGCCGAGAACATGCACCGCGCCCCGGCGCTCGTCCTCGCCTGCGCCATGGGCCGGCCGGACAACGGCCCGGCCATCGCGAAGACCACGCTGCTCGGCAGCGTCATGCCCGGCATGTGGTCGTTCATGCT
Organism: Actinomycetospora flava; assembly: GCF_037400335.1. Lineage (NCBI taxonomy): Bacteria > Bacillati > Actinomycetota > Actinomycetes > Pseudonocardiales > Pseudonocardiaceae > Actinomycetospora > Actinomycetospora flava. The sequence goes on along the minus strand of NZ_JBBEGM010000015.1, from coordinate 4,138 downwards.
CGCCGCCCGCGCCCGCGGGCTGGGGACGTCGTGGACCTCCGTCTCGCTGTTCCGCGAGCAGGAGACCGCCGACGTCGTGGGCATCCCGATCGACGAGGTGACGATCGCGGCGCTCTCGCCGGTGGCGTACACGAAGGGCACCGACTTCCGTCCGGCGATGCGCCCGGACCCCGCCGAGGTCATCCACTGGGAGCAGTGGGGACGTCGGTGATCCCCGACCGCCTGCGGGGCCGGCTGCGCCTGCCCCTCGTCGCGGCCCCGATGCTGACCGTCTCCGGTCCCGACGTCGTGGCCGCGGCGTGCACGGCCGGGGTGATCGGCGCCTTCCCGACGGCGAACTGCCGGTCGGTCGACGAGCTCGACGACTGGCTCGGCCTCCTCGACGGGAAGCTCGACGCCGCGCACGCCCCCGTCGCCGCGAACCTCATCGTCCACCGCTCGAACCGACGTCTCGGCGACGACCTGGAGGTCCTCGTCCGGCGCCGCTGCGAGCTGGTGATCACCAGCGTCGGCTCGCCGGCGGGAGTGATCGAGGACCTGCACGCCGCCGGCACCACGGTCTGGTCGGACGTCGCCTCGATCCGCCACGCCGACCGCGCGATCGAGGCCGGGGCCGACGGGCTGATCCTGCTCACCGCCGGTGCGGGCGGGCAGACCGGCACGATGAACCCGTTCGCCTTCGTGCGCGAGGTGCGCCGCCGCTGGGCCGGCACGGTGGTGCTCGCCGGCGGCATCGGCGACGGCGCATCCCTGGCGGCGGCGCGCGTGCTCGGCGCCGACCTCGGCTACGCCGGCACCCGTTTCCTCGCGACCCGCGAGAGCCTGGCCGCGCCCGGGTACAAGGCCATGGTCGCCGGCGCGACCAGCGGCGACATCGTGCTCACCGACGCCGTCACCGGACTGCCGGCCTCGTTCCTGCGCGACTCGCTGCCGCAGGACGGCGCCGGGGAGAAGGCCGCCGGCTTCGACGTCACCACCACCCTCGCCGGCGCCAACGGCGGGCGCCGTTCGCGCTGGCAGGACGCCTGGAGCGCCGGGCACGTCACCGGCGTCATCGACGACGTCCCCGCCCTCGCCGAGCTCGTCGACCGGCTCGCATCCGAGTACGCCGCCGCCGGCGGTCCGATCTGAACACCCCAACCCGGAGGTCACCGTGTACAAGCTCTACGCCTTCTGGTCCGCGCCGAAGCCCGAGGACCGGGAGGCCTTCGAGGAGTACTACGCCAGCACCCACGTCCCGCGCGCCGCGGCGGTCCCGCACCTCGAGTCGATCGTCACGACGCTGACCACCGACGGGCTCGGCGACGCCCAGCCCGTGACGTACCGGATCGCCGAGATGGCGTTCGCCGACCGCGCCGCGTTCGAGGCCAGCACCCGGTCGCCCGAGTGGGCCGAGATGCGGGGGTGCTCCGGCGACATCATCGAGCGCTTCGGGGTGAGCCTCACGGTCTCGATGGGCGAGGAGGTCGTCGGGAAGCCGACGAACAGCTGACCGGCGCGGACCGCGACCCCGGAGGAAGTCGATGAGCACCGCCCTGCCCGGGCTGATGATGGACGTCCCCCTCACCACGGCGCACCTGCTGTGGCGGATGCGCGCGGTGCACCCGGACGCGCGGGTCAGCACGGTGACGGACGCGTCCGGGGCGTGCCGCACGACGACCTTCGGGGCCGTGGCCGAGCGGGTGGACCGCCTGGCCGCCGCGCTGGCCGAACTCGGCGTCGGGGTCGGCACGCGCGTCGGCTCGTTCGCCTGGAACACCCAGGAGCACCTCGAGATCTACTACGCGGTGATGGGCATGGGCGCCGTGCTCCACACCATCAACCTGCGCCTGCACGAGGACACGATCGCCTACACCGTCGAGCACGCCGGCGACGAGGTGATCCTGCTCGACGCGACCCTCGCCGAGCGCTTCCTGCCCGTGCTCGCGCGGGTCCGCGGCGTGCGGCACGTCGTGGTGGTCGGCGCGCTGCCCGACGGCGTCGAGGTCCCGGACGCCCTCGACTACGACACCCTGCTCGACGGCGCCGGCTCCTACGACTGGCCCGAGCTCGACGAGCGCGCCGCCGCCTCGCTCTGCTACACGTCCGGGACCACCGGACACCCGAAGGGCGTCCTCTACTCCCACCGCTCGATCGTGCTGCACGCGCTCGCGATGGCCGGCACCGACGCGTACGGCATCTCCCGCCGCGACCGCGTGCTGTCGATCGTGCCGATGTTCCACGCCATGGGCTGGGGCCTGCCGTTCGTCTGCGCCGTCGCCGGCGCCGACCTCGTCATGCCCGCCGCGCACCTGCAGCCCGGGCCGGTCGGCCGGGTCGTCGACGAGCAGGGCGTGACCTGGTCGTGCGGGGTGCCGACGGTCTGGATGGACGTCCTGCGGCATGCCGACGAGATGGCGCGCACCGGCGGACGGCCGGTGACGCTGGCGACCCTGCGCACCGTCATCTCCGGCGGTACCCAGGTGCCCGAGAGCCTCATGCGCGCCTACGCGGAACGCTTCGGCGTCGACCTCGTGCAGGGCTGGGGCATGACCGAGATCTTCCCGGGCGCGACGCTGAGCATGGACCAGGGCGCGGACGACCCCGAGCGCTGGTCGCACCGCGGCGCCGCGGGCCGCGTCAGCCCGCTCTACGAGCTGCGCGTCACCGGCGAGGACGGGTCGACGCTGCCGTCGGACGGGGCGTCGGTCGGGGAGGTCGAGGTCCGCGGACCCGCCGTCGCCGGCGCCTACTTCGCGCCCGGGACCGACACCGCCGACCGCTTCCACGACGGCTGGCTGCGCACCGGCGACGTCGGCACCCTCGACCGCCGGGGATGGCTGCGGATCACCGACCGGTCGAAGGACGCGATCAAGTCCGGCGGCGAGTGGATCTCCTCGGTGGACCTCGAGGCCGAGCTCATGGCCCACGACGCCGTCCGCGAGGCCGCCGTCGTCGGGCGGCCCGACCCGCGCTGGAGCGAACGCCCCTTCGCCTACGTCGTCGCCGACCGCCCGGTGACCGTCGACGAGCTCCGCGACTTCCTCGCCACCCGCGTCGCCCGGTGGTGGCTGCCCGACGGCTACGCGTTCGTCGAGGAGATCCCGCGCACGAGCACGGGGAAGTTCGACAAGTTGGTGTTGCGCGGTCAGCTCAGCTCCTCGGCGAGCGCGACGATGATTCCCGAGGGCCCGCGCAGGTAGCAGAGCAGGAACATCTCCTCGTACTGCGCGATCTCCCCGACGAGCTCGCCGCCGTGGGCGCGCAGGCGGTCGACGGTGTCGTGGATGTCGTCCACCGCGAACATGAGCCGGCGCAGGCCGATGGTGTTCGCCGGCGCGTCCGGCTCGGTGGTGGTCGCCGTCGGCGTGGCGAACGCCGTCAGCTCGAGGCGGCTCTGCCCGTCGGGGGTCCGCACCATCGCGATCTCGACGCGGACGCCCTCGAGGCCGACGACGCGGTCGACCCACGTCCCCTCGACCGGCGTCCGTTCCTCGAGCTCCATGCCCAGCTCGAGGAAGAACGCGACCGCCGCGTCGAGGTCGTCGACGACGACGCCGACGTGGTGCATCTGCTTGATCGTCATGGTGGTCCTCCCCGTCGTTCCGGTTCCTGACCCGGGGACGGAGCCGGCGCGGCGTTCTCGACGGAAACCGGATGCGCCGTCGCGATGCGGGGCGCCATGGTGCAGCACGACACCGAGCAGAGGGGAACACGCGATGCTGCGGCTGCGACACCGCCGGCACACACGTCCCTCGATCGCGCTCGCCGTCGCCCGGGTCCTCGTCGACGCGGGGCCCCAGACCGCAGAGCTGGTGCGCGAGCACGGCGAGCAGTACGGCGAGGTGGAGCTCACGGTGCTGCTCGCCGATCTCGCCCACTGGTACGTCGCGGCCGCGCTCGGGCCGGTGGCGGGCTCGCGGGCGGTCGCCGACCGTGTCGTGGTGGCGCTGGCCCAGGAGTTCCGCGACGGCGACGACGTGCTGCGCGCGATCGTCGCCACCGGCTTCCTCGACGCGCTCCCGCAGCCCGGCGAGCTCGGGCACGAGGTCGTCGCGCGGCTGCCGCAGCGTCTCGGACGGCAGCTGGCGTGACCGTCCGGCCGTGGGGGGGGGGGGGGGGGGGCGGGCGGGGGGGGGGCCGGCCCCCGCCCGCGGCG
>NZ_JBBEGM010000014.1:0-185595 GCF_037400335.1 Actinomycetospora flava | reverse complement strand
GCGCTCCGAGGTGCGTTTCGGCCTCCTGATCACCGGCCGCCGCCGGAGATCACGGGCGTCGCCATGCACCCGCGCGGCACGCCGAGGTGCACACCGTCGCCCCTGATCACCGGCGCGCCGGGCGCCTCAGGAACGGCGGCGCGGGAGCGGCATGTCGCTCGCCGATCCCGAGGGGGCGCGCGGTTCGGGCGCGACGGCGGGCAGGTCGCGCAGGCCCTCGAGCACGCGGGCGAGGACCTCCGGGCGCGGGGCCGGGACGTCGCCGACCGCGACCTCCGCCGCGGCGCTCGCAACCTCCACCACGTCCACCGCGTCCATGACCGTGTCACCGTCTCGATCGGGGGTCACCCGACCGAGCGTAGGGCGAGGCACACGTCCGAGGGGTCGAACACCGGCCTCCGGGCGGGCGACGGCAGGCTGGGCGCGACGACCGCGTGAGAACGGCGTGTGGACGGCCTGTCACGCTGGGTCGTTCCGGACGGGCCCACACCGCGCGGCGCGTAACGACCGCCGCTCGTCGTCCGAGAGAACGCGAGTGAGGAGCCGACCAGTGGAGGTCGGTCCCGCGGGAGCAGGGGTGGTCGGGGTATGAGCGTCGGCGGGATGATTGACCAGGACGGGCGCGGTCCGGACCCGGACGAGGAGCGCGGACGCCGCCGCCGTGGTGTGCGCGCGCTCGTCTACGGCCTCATCGCCCTGCTGGTGCTCGTGCTGCTCGCCGCGGCCGGCGTCGTCATCGTCACCCAGCAGCTGGGCTCGCAGGTCGGCCGCTACCCCTCGGTGTTCGCGCCGATCGACCCGTCGAGCCGCCCCGCGGACTCCGCCGGGCAGACGTTCCTGCTGATCGGCACCGACTCCCGCTCGCCGGAGCCCACCACCGGCACCGACGCCGCGCCCGACGCCGTCTTCGGCTCGCAGCGCAGCGACGTGATCATGGTGGCGACCCTCGCCGAGGACGGCCAGAGCGCGAGCGTCGTGTCGATCCCGCGCGACTCCTACGTCGACATCCCGGGCCGCGGCAAGAACAAGATCAACGCGGCGCTGGCGTTCGGCGGCCCGCCGCTGCTGATCCAGACCGTCGAGCAGCTGACGGCGATGCGCATCGACCACTACGCGGTCATCGACTTCGCGGGCTTCGCGCAGATGACCGACTCGGTCGGCGGCATCGACGTCAACGTCGGCCAGGAGTCCGAGCGCGACGGCGTCGTCGTCCCCGCGGGCGAGCAGCACCTCAACGGCGCGCAGGCCCTGGTCTACGTCCGCGAGCGCTACAACCTGCCCGGCGGCGACCTCGACCGCGTCCGGCGCCAGCAGGCAGCGCTGCGAGCCTTCCTGCAGAAGGCCCTGTCGTCCGGGACGCTCTCGAGCCCGACGAGCGCCTACGCCCTCGTCGACACCGTGAGCCGCCACGTCGGCGTCGACGACTCGCTGTCCAACACCGGCCTCGCCCAGCTCGCCTTCAGCATGCGCGACCTGCGGAACTCGAACGTCTCGTTCCTCACCGTGCCCGTCACCGGGACCGGGATGGAGGGCGACCAGTCGGTGGTCTACCTCAACCAGGCCGCGGGCCGGGACCTGTGGTTCGCGGTCAACACCGACGCGGTGCCGCAGTACGTCGCCACCCGTCCGCAGGAGCAGTTGTCGGACACGCCGCGCTGAGAGCGGGTATGCCGGAGGCATGAGCTGGGACGTCGTGGTCGTCGGCGGGGGCTCGGCCGGCTGCGCGCTGGCCGGGCGCCTCTCCGAGGACCCGCACCGGCGGGTGCTGCTGCTCGAGGCCGGGACCGCCGTCGGGGACCCCGCGGCGTTCCCGGCCGAGGTCCGCGACGTCTCCTCGCTGGCGGCCTGCGACCCCGACGGCCCGCACACGTGGGACGTCGGCGTCGAGCTCACCCCCGGGCGGAGCACGCGCGTCGGGCGCGGGCGGCTGCTCGGCGGGTCGAGCGCGGTCAACGGCGCGAACCACGTCCGGGCCACGCGCGCCGACCTCGACTCCTGGCCGGGCTGGTCGTACGACGAGACGCTGCCCTACTACGTGCGCGGCGAGCGCGACCTCGACATGACCGGTCCGCTGCACGGCGACGCCGGGCCGGTGCCCGTCGTGCGCCCGGCCGGCGAGCTGCGCGCGGCGGTGACCGAGCGGTTCCTCGCGGCGGCCGCGCGGATCGGCGTCCCCACTGAGATCGACAAGAACGGCGACCAGCCCCCCGGTGCCGGGCTCGTCCCGGCGAACGTGCGGCGCGGGGTGCGCGTGAACGCGGCGATCGCCTACGTGCTGCCGCACCTCGACCGCCCCAACCTCACGGTGCGCGGCGACGTCACCGTCGCGCGGGTGCTGCTCGACGGCGACCGGGCGGTGGGCGTGGAGGGGGTGGACGGGGAGCGCATCGAGGCCGGCGAGGTCGTGCTCGCGGCCGGGTCGGTGTGCACGCCGCAGCTGCTCGCGCTCTCGGGCATCGGGCCCGCGGACGTCCTGCGCGCCGCCGGGCTGCCCGTGCACCACGACCGCCCCGGCGTCGGGCGGGGCTACACCGACCACCCGAGCGTCTACCTGTCCTTCCCCGACACGTCGGGGGACGCCGTGCACCCCGAGGCTCCGGGCGCGCAGGCCGCCGTCCACCTCGACAGCGGCGACGACCCCGCCGGCGACCTCGAGATCCTGCTGTTCGCGCGCCCGTTCGCGCCCGGCGGGCCGTGCCACCTCATGTGCGCGCTGCAGGCACCCGAGAGCCGCGGGCTGATGACGTTCTCGGCGGACCCGCGGACCCCGCCGCGCCTCGAGCACCGCTACCTCGCGTCCGCCCGCGACCGCGCCCGGATGCGCCAGGTCGTGCGGCGCGCGGGGGAGCTGCTGGCGGCCGGCGGGCTCGCGCTCGGGCCGGCGCGCACCCTCGACGACCGCGAGCTCGACGCGTGGATCGACGCGCACCTGGGGACGTCGGCGCACCTGTGCGGCAGCGCCCGGCTCGGGACGGCCGACGACCCCGAGGCCGTCGTCGACGCCGAGCTGCGCGTGCACGGCCTGCGCGGGCTGCGCGTCGTCGACACCTCGGTGCTGCCGACGGTGCCGCGCCGGGGCCCCGCGGCCACGGCGCTGATGCTGGGGGAGCGGGCCGCGGACCTCCTCGCCGGGCGACCCCTCACCGCGAGCGGGGGGCTTTCCTGACGTTGAGTGTCAGCGTGGCCGCCACGCTGACACTCACGGTGCCCCGGGCGCCGCCACGCTGGAATACGCGCGCTGACCTGGCGCGACGCCCGATTCGTCCCCGATGGTGGCGAAGCGTCCGCGTCCGTCACCGGACACGGTCACAGCTGCGACACGATGGTGTGGATGACGGTCACGGCGGCGATGATCGCGACGACACTCCTCGCGAGAACCGTGATCGAGGAGACCGCCGATGTCGTTCCTGCGCCGCCGTGCCGACGAGTCACCCGTCGCTCCGCCCGGACGCACGCCCGACACGCCCGCCGCGATCGACGACCCCCCGCGCCGTCTGACGCGCGCGGAGCGCAAGGCCCTCAAGGCCGAGCAGGCCGCCGCCGCCGAGCTCGCCGCCCGTGTCGCGCGCGCCCAGCGCCGCCTCGCCCAGGCCACCGGCCCGCTGCCGGTCGTGCCCCAGCGCCGCTCGCCCGAGAACACGGAGAACACGGAGAACCCCGCGAACACGGCGAACACCGTCCCGACGGAGTGACGGGCGCGGGCATGGAATCCTGCCCGCCGTGCCAGTCCGTCTGCTCGCGGTAGCGGTCGCCTCGGTCGCCACGACCCTGCTGCTCGCCGCCTGCGGCGCGGCACCCGCCGGCAGCGCCCCGCCGCCCGCGTACGACCCGCCGGCCGGTTTCGCCGCGCCCACCGGCAGCCTCTTCGGCGGCTCCGGGACGCGGGTGTTCGGGCGCGACGCCGACGCGCTGCCCGCGGCGCTGGTCGGCACCGCGATCTGGCTCACCGACGGCGGGCGCGTGGCGCGCACCGACTCCACCGGCACCGGGATCCCCGGTCCCGCCGCCCCGCCGGGCCGCTACGCCGCCGGGAAGCCGGTGCCCTCGCCCGACGGCGGCGTACTGGTCGGGGCGTCGAGCGTCGTGCCGGGGTCGGGCACCACGCCGCCCGGCCTGGCCGTCGACCTGCTCGCCTTCGACGCGGAGAGCGGCGCGCTGCGCTGGAACGCCCCGACCCGGCTGCCGTGGGCGGAGCGCCCGCCGGCAGTGACGATGACGGTCGCCGGGGTCGTCGCCGGGGTCGCCGTGATGACCGCGAGCACCGACACCCAGCGCACCGCCCTCGGCGTGGACCTCACCTCGCGGCGGGTGCTGTGGACCGCCGACGGGGTCGCGGTGGACGCGCTGCTCGCCGACGGGCCGGCCGGCGGCACCGCGCTCGGCGTCGCGACCGCCCCGGGCGGCAGCCGCGCCTACGCCGACTCGACGATCGTCGGCCTGGACGCCGTCACCGGGCTGCGGAGGTTCGCGCCGCCCGACGTGCTGCGGGCTCCGGAGATCACGCCCGCCGGGCCGGGGCTCGCGGTGGTCAGCGGCCGCACGACGGCGACGACGCTCGCCGCGCCCGCGGCGTCCCTGCGCTTCGTCGACGCCCGCGGCGCGACCGTGCGCACCGTCGATGTGGGGAGCACCTACACGCCGCCCCGCTGCGTCTGGGACGAGGCCGCCACCACGGTCTGCGGCGGCGACACCCGCGTCCTCGCGGTCGACGCCGGCACCGCCGCGCCGCTGTGGGAGCTGCCCGACCCCGCGGCCAACCGCGTCGCCCCGCGCATGACCACGGCCTGGCACGGCGCGGTCTACGGGACGACGGTGAACGGCCCGCTCGTCCTCGACGCCCGCACCGGCGCCGACCGCGACACGAGCCCGGGGGCCGCTCCGGTGCTGGTCAACGCCTATCTGGGGCTCGGCGCGGAGACCACCGGGGTGGCCGGGCTCGGCGGCGGCGCGGCGATCACCCCGGCGATCCGCTGAGAGCGCCGATTCCGGGGTAGCCCCGGGGATGGGTGACTACGAGCACACGACCGACGTCCGCCGCCCGCCGGAGGAGGTCTTCGCCTACCTCGCCGACGTCGAGCACCTGCCCGAGTACTTCAGCGGGCTCGAGAAGGCGTGGAGCGGCGGCGGCGAGGTCGTCAACGTCGTCGCGAACGTCGAGGGCGAGCGGTACGAGGGCACGGCCTGGATGCACGCCGACCCGGACGCGAAGAGCCTGCGCTGGGGCGCCGAGCGCGCGAGCGGCTACCACGGCGAACTGTTCGTGACCGGCATCGGCGACGAGGACTCCCGGGTCACCGTCACGCTGCACACCGAGCGCGCCGACGGCCCCGGCATCCGCGCCGGCCTCGAACAGACCCTCGCCGACCTCAAGCGGATCCTCGACGGCTCGGGCACCGAGCGGGTGGGTTGATCGCGGCGGGTGAACGGCGCCGCCGAACAGGTCGACTGAATCGTTCGACGTGGCGGCGATCACGTCGCTCTGGCAGGGTGGGTGATTCGGACAGCCCACTGGACGGAGACTCCGTGCGCCTCCCGTTCGTCCGCCGTCGTTCCACCACGAGCACCACCCCAGGCGGCGCCACCACCATGCCGCGGGCCACCACCACGGCCCGCCGCGTGCCCGGTCCCGACGTCATGGTCGGGATGGAGTACCTCGACCTCCCCGCGCGGGAGGCGCCCCGGACGCCGGCCCCGGAGATCGCCGTCTGCGGCATCGACCCGCAGGTGCCCGGCACCCCGGCGGTGCCGCGGCTGCACGTCGTGGTGGGTGACGACGGCCCGCGGCCCGACTCCGTGTCCGAGCTGCTCGAGCGGGCCGGCGACCACGGGGGCGTCCGCGTGCGGCGGCTCACCGTCGACGTCCGCGGCCTGCGCGACGTGCTCGAGAGCCGCGGCGGGTGGAACCTCCTCGCCGCGCTCGTGCGCGAGCCCTCCGACCGGGTCACCAACGCGGTGTTCCGCGCGACGATGGCGCGGCCCGCCGCCGACGGCACGGGGCCCGTGGGCGCGATGCTCGAGGACGGCGACGTCGACGTCGAGGTGTGCGTGGTCGGCGAGGGCGACACGGTCGCGGGCCGCTGCCGTCGCGAGCTCGGCCGCGGGCGCCTGTCGCTGACGACGTTCCTCGCCGAGTCCGAGCGCCTCACGCGCCGGCTCGCCGAGGCGCTGGCCCGCCCGCGCGACCGCGGCACCCGGCGCTGCTTCGAGCAGGCGCTGGGCGACGTGCTCGCCGACGCCCCCCTCGCCGAGCTGCTCGGACGCCACGGCGCGGCGCCCTACTGCTCGGTGCCCGGCACGTGGGCGACGCCCCCGACGCCGGCCACCCCGGCGCCCCGGCGCAGCGACCTGTCCGAGCAGGTCGAGGCGTCGGCGACGCTGGAGGAAGCTGCGAGATAGCCGCCGAAGCGACGGCCCGTCCCGCTCCTCCGTCGCGGGACGGGCAGATCGCCGGCGGAGGTCGCCGGCCGGGACCTAGGTCGTGTGCACGATCAGCACGTCGGTCGGCGCGCGGCGCGAGACCTCCGCGGGCACCGAGCCGAGCAGGCGCCCGGCGAAGCTGGCGAGGCCCTTGTTGCCCACCACGACGAGGTCGGCGTGGTGCAGCTCGACCTTGTCGCAGATCGCCTGCACCGGCTCGCCCTCGACGGCGACCGTGTTGACCTCCTCGACGCCGGCGCGCTGGGCGACGTCGCGGGCGTCGCGCAGCTTCTCCTCCGCCGGGTTCGAGCCGATGATCTTGTAGGCCTCGTCGCCCAGAGCGCGCTCGGCCTCGGCCCGGTCGCGCGTGCCCGAGCGGCTGCCGCGCTCGTAGGCGCAGATGATCAGGAGCTTCGCGCCCGCGTCCGCGGCGATCGCCGCCGCCCGCGAGACGGCCGTCGTGGCCGAGGAGGAGCCGTCCGTGCCCACCGCGACCAGCTTGTAGTCACCCACGGCGGCACCCTAGGGGGCGCACCGCCGGGGGCGCGGTGCGGGGGCTCACGGGTGACCCGGGGTCGCCGCGGCGGGAGAGATCGGACAGACTGTGCGCGAGCGCCCGACCGGCCGTGCCCTGCGCTGCCGGTCCGCGGTGCCCGCGACGCAGTACGACGACCCGAACAGGCGGTGCAGCCGGCGATGACCCTGGCGAGTGGCTACTTCGTGCTCACCCCGATCTGGCACGAGATCGTGATCGGGCTGATCGCGTTCGGCGCGCTCTACCTCGTCATGACCAAGGTCTTCATGCCGCGCCTGGAGAAGGTCTACGCCGAGCGCCACGACCGCATCGAGGGCGGCTTCGAGCGCGCCGAGCAGGCCCGCGCCGAGGCCCGCCGCATCCAGACCGAGTACCGCACCCGCATCGGCGAGGCCCGCGACGAGGCCGCCCGCATCCGCGACGCCGCCCGCGAGGAGGGCCAGCGCCGCAACGACGAGGTGCTGGCCTCCGCCCGCGAGGAGTCGGCGAACCTGGTCTCCCAGGGCCGCGAGGAGCTCGCGACCCAGCGCTCCTCGGTGGCCTCGGACCTCCAGCCCGACGTCGCCCGCCTCTCCCGCCGGCTCGCCGGCCGGATGCTGGGCCGCGAGGTCGGTGACGACGAGTACCGCCAGGTCGTCGACGACTACCTCGGCCAGCGCGCCTGACTCCCGCTCGACCAGGCGGCGCCGTGCGCTGCGGAAATCGGACCTCGCGGACATAACAACCGCGTGAGGTCACGGCAAGGTCACGATTGCTGCGTGTCGCAGTCGCTGCGGCCTCGTGTCGGTAACGACCCGGCCTGAATCCCGATGAGTGCCCGAGAACACACCGGGCGAACGGGGCAGGCACATGGGCGAGTCGTTCACTTTGCGTGGTCGCGGCGGGGCCCGGGTCGCCGGCATCCTCGGTCGGGTCCTGGTGGTCGCGGCCCTCGCGGTCGGCGGCCTGATCGGCAGTGCGCAGCTGCCCGACCCCGGTCCCGCGCTCGCCGCCGACCCCGCGCCTGCCCCGGCGCCCGTGCCCTACGGCGGAGCGCTCGACAACCCCGACCCCGGCGGCTCCTTCGACGACTCCCAGGTGCTCGAGGTGGCCATGCTCGCCCTCGGGTCGCTCAACGGCCTCGCGTTCGCCGCCGTCGTCATCGTCAGCCGGATCCGCGGGAGCTCCGCGGCCGAGACCCGGCGCGCCCTCATGACGCGGACCGCCCGCGGCGTCCCCTCGGGGCCGCGGCCCCGGTTGAGCAGCACCCGCCACCGGGGCGCGCACTGAGACGGTGGGTGTCGGTCGGTGTGTCGGTCTGTGCTGGTCCGTGCGGCCCACGGGTCGGCGCTCAACGGCGCTGATCGCGACGGGTCACCGGCTTACCGGGTGAAGGAGATCCCCCGAACGGGCTGTTCCGTGAGCCGTCTGCAACGCGTCACTCTGGCAGGGACGATCCACCGGGTGACCCCTCGTCGCCGCAACGGCGCTTCGGCGCACCCGGCGACGTCCTGTCCACGCCCGTGAATGGAGCGCCGTTGTCGACCGACGCCGCGACCCCCGAGACACCCGTGCCCCCGGAACCCGACGGGGCGACCGACGGGCCGGCGGTCGACGGGCCCGCACCGGACGGGCCGGGCGACTCCGGGCCCGACGGACCCGACGAGACCGCGACCGAGTCCTCGGCACCGGCCGAGGCCGGCGCCGAGGCCGGCAGCGAGGCCGGCAGCGAGGTCGGTGCCGAGGACGAGGCGGAGGAGCCCGCCGACCCCGCCCCGGCCGAGGACCCGCCCGTCGTCGCGCACGTGCCGGCGCCCGCCGAGCCCGTCCACGACACCACGCGTGCCCCGGTGACGTCGGCCGCGGCGGCCCCGACGGCTTCGTCCCCCGGCCCCGTGTCGGACGACGCCGGCGGCCGGCTCACCGCCCGCCTGCGGGAGGCCCGCGCCCGGCTCCAGCCCGCCGAGACCGTGATCCCGGCACCGCGCACGCCCGAGGGCGTCGTGCCGCCGGTGCCGTTCCAGCGGGGCAGCGGGCCACCGCCCGCCGACCTCCTGCGCACCGTGGACGCGCTCGCGGCCCGGCTCGCGGAGCTGGAGGACGACGACGGGCGGACGCCCGAGCGCCGTGCCCTGCTGCGCGCCCTCGACCGCTCGGCGGCGGGCGTGCCCGACGGCGGGTGGTCCGGCGAGGACCGCGTCGACGCCGAGGCGCTGGCCGACGCGGCCGAGCTCGCGGCCGCCCTGCACGCCGCGGCGGCGTCGCTGCTCGAGCGTCTCGACGCCGAGGAGCGCACCGGGTCGGCGGTCGAGGTGGACGCGGTCGCGACGGCGCTGCAGGTCGCCCGCATGGTGATCGACCTGGAGGCGTTCGCCCGCCACGGACGCTGACGTCCCCGGAAGCGACAATCACCGCCGTGGCGAGCGTCGCGGTGGTGGGGGCGGGAGCGATCGGCGGGGTCCTGGCGGCGCTGGCCGCCGACCGGGGCCACGAGGTCACCGTGTGCGTCCGCACGCCCTTCGAGGTCCTGACGGTGACGACCGACGACGTCGAGCGCGAGGTGCCCGTCACCGTCGCGACCGATCCGGGCGCCGTCGGCCCCGTCGACTGGGTGGTGCTCGCGACCAAGGCGCAGGACACCGCGTCCGCCGCGGGGTGGCTGGGCGCGCTCACGCGTGCCGGGACCGTCGTCGTGGTCGCCCAGAACGGCGTCGACCACGCCGCGCGCGTCGACGGGCTCGTCGACCCCGGCGCCGTCGTGCTGCCCGCGTCGGTGCGGCTCGGGGCGGAGGCGGTCGCGCCCGGGCGGATCGTGCACCGCAGCTGGGCGCAGCTGACGGTGCCGGCCGGTGACGCGGCCGACGGCCTCGCGGCGCTCTACGGCGCGGACCCGACGGGCGCCCCGGGCGTGCCCGGCGGCCTGGCCGTGGTGGCCACCGACGACCTCACGACCGTGCTCTGGCGCAAGCTGCTCAGCAACGCCGTCGCCAACCCGATCACCGCGCTGACCGGACGGCGCAACGACGTGCTCACCGAGCCGGCCACGCGCGCGCTGGTGGTCGACCTGGCGCGCGAGGTGATGGCGGTCGGGCGTTCGGTCGGCGCCGCGCTGACCGACGACGACGTCGACGGGCTCGTCGCGCTCTACGACGGCATGCCGCCCGACCTGGGCACCTCGATGCTCTACGACCGCCTCGCCGGGCGTCCCCTCGAGCACGAGTACCTCACGGGCGCGGTGGTCGCGACCGGTCACCGGACGGGTGTCGCCACCCCGCTGAACAGCGCCGTGCTCGCCCTCCTTCGGGGGGTCCGCGCCCCGAACGGGCAGGTCAGCTGACGTGACGGCTCGCGCAACCGCGCCACGACTGCGACGATCGGACGTATGAACGGTCGGGGAGACGGGGCGCCGCGGCGTTTCCGGCTCCTGTTCGTCTGCACCGGGAACATCTGCCGGTCCCCGTTCGCCCGCTTCCACGCCCGCGCGCTGCTCGAGATGCGGCTCGGTCCGCGCTGGGCGTCGTGGTTCGACGTCGCCAGCGGCGGCACGGGCGCCGTCGTCGGCGCGGAGATGCACCCGCTGTCCCGCGCGCAGCTCGGCCCGCTCGCCGCGCACGCCGACGTGGCGGCCTTCCGCGCCCGCCAGCTCCCGGCCCGCGACGTCGAGCTCGCCGACCTGGTGCTGACGGTCAGCCGCTCGCACCGCTCGGCGGTGCTGGAGCTGGAGCCGCGGGCGCTGCGCAGCACGTTCACGATGCGCGAGTTCGCGCGCCTGCTCGAGGGCGTCGACCACGCGGCGCTGCCCGCCGACCCCCGCGAGCGCGCGCACGCCCTCGTCGCGGCCGCCCTCGCCGAGCGCGGCCAGGGCACCCCGGTCGAGGCCGAGGACGACGCCATCCCCGACCCCGTGCAGGGCGAGGTGGAGGCCCACGTCGAGGCGGCCCAGCGGATGCACGCGGCGATCCGGCCCCTGGTGGACGCGATCGGGGCGGCGGTGCCCTGGCCGTCCCGCGCGCCCCGACGGCCCGGACCGCCCCCCGGCCGTCCCGGATTCCCCGGACACCCCGGACACCCCGGCCCGCCGCCGCGGGGCCCGGTGCCCGTCGGCGGCCCGCCCGGCATGCCGCCGCCCGGCGCGCCGATGCCGCCACCGGGGCCGCCGCACGGTCCGCTTCCGGGGCCACCCCCCGGCCCGCCGATGTCGTTCGGGACCCCGCCGGGACGGCACGGGGCACCGCCCGCGGCCGGCCCCCTCGGACCGCCGCCGGGCACCCCGCCCGGGGCCCCGCCGCTGCCGGCCCAGACCGCGGGTCGACGGCCGTCGATCACCGCCGACCCGCTCTCGCCGCCCACCCCGGACGAGCGCGACGGCCTCGCGCCCGACCGCGGGGCCGCGGCCGCCGAGGGCAACGGCACCCACGGCAACGGCACCCAGGGCAACGGCAACGGGAACGGCGCGCCGTACCACGGCGACGCCGACGATCTGCCGGAGCGGGCCTCGTCCGTCCCCCGCGCCGGCAGCTGAGGCACCGTGTCAGCGGGGGCCCACCGCTGACGCTGAACGTCCGCGATGCCACCCGCTCGACGAGCGTGCCGGGCGGATCAGGCCTGGCGGGTGAAGGCGAGCGCGCGGCGCACGCGGGCGCCGGGACGCGTGCCCGCCACCTGCTCGGGGGCGAGCAGGGGCCGCCACACGCTCCAGGAGTCCATTTCCCCGGAGGTGACCGGCCGGTCGTCCGCGGCGCGCTCGACGAGGTCGCCGCACGGGGCGACGCCGCCGGCGGGGCGCACGACGCAGATGCGCAGGCGCTCGCCGCCCGCGGAGACGCGCAGGCCCGAGCGCGAGGAGCGCGGCACCTCGAGGTCCAGGTCGCCCGGCGTCCCCTCGAACAGGACGCCGCGCGTGGACTCGAAGCTCAGCCGCCCGTCGCGCAGGCGCAGGACGCCGGGGACGTGGGTGACCTCGCGGACGATCCACGCGAGGCCGGCGACGCCGGTGCCGGGGGCGTCGACGAGGGCGGTGGAGGTGCCGGAGGCCGGCGCGAGCCGCGGGGCGGGCACGGCGGCGACCGGCGCCGGGGTGGTCGGCGGGCCCGCGGTGGCGGCGGGCCGGGACGGGACGGCCATCGTGACCTCCTCCCGGGAATGTTGCGATGTCGTGACCTGACCTACACCCAACGCGCGAGGTCCCCCGGGTGTCATGCTCCGGCCGGGCGAGGCACGGTGGGCAAAGGGGTGATCCCGCCCGCGAGCAGCACCGACAGCGCAGTGTGAGCGCCCTGATCACTCCGTGCGGGCGACGAGATCCCCCGGACGGCCCGGCCGGTCGTGCCCTGCGTCACCGCTCGCTGGCATGCTGCCGCGCGATGGGCGCAGCGGCGCGGACCACGGACGGATGGTGCGCGTCCGGCCACCGCGCGGAAGAGCCCGATGCGCCGATCGAGCACTACGGTGTGCAGCCAACGGGGAGCGGAACGCTCTCGTCGACGACTTCGGGAGAACAGAGCGTGAGCAACCCCGACGGATACCAGCAGCAATCAGGTTTCGGATCGACGTCGGGTGGCTACCAGCAGCAGTCCGGCTTCGGGGACCCTGCGGGCCCGCAGGGTCAGCAGCCGTACGGCCAGCAGCCCGGGTACGGCCAGCAGCCGGGCTACGGGCAGCAGCAGCCCGGACACGGCCAGCCGTTCGCCCAGCCGGACGCCGGGTACGGGCAGCAGTACGGCCAGCAGTACGGCCAGCCCGGCTACGGCCCGCAGCCGGGGTACGGCCAGCAGTACGGCCAGCCCGGGTACGGCCAGCAGCCCTACGGTCAGCCCGGCTACGGCCAGCAGTACGGCCAGCAGTACGGCCAGCAGCCTTACGGCCAGCCCGGCTACGGCGCGCCGACGCCGACGGGCGACCCCACGGACGTCGTCGGCTCGCGCGTCGGCCAGTACATCGTGGACGCGCTGCTCACCGCGGTGCCGCCGTTCGTCGTCCTGTTCATCGTGATCGGCATCGGGAGCGCCGCGGCGTCGGGGAGCCCCGAGACCGCCTTCACGATCTTCGGGATCGGCTACTTCATCACCCTGATCCTCTCGGCGGTCGGCGGCTTCGTCGTCTACGCCTGGTGGCCGTCCACGCACCAGGGGCAGACGCCGGGCATGAAGTGGCTGAACCTGCGGATCGTGCGCGAGGACGACGGCGGCGTCCCGTCGCTGGGGCAGTGCGTGGTGCGCTGGCTGCTGTTCGTCGTCGACGGCCTGTTCGCCGGGATCGTCGGCCTCATCGTCATGTCGACCTCGGCCCGTCACCAGCGCGTCGGCGACATGGCGGCGAAGACGCTCGTCGTCCGGGCGTGAGGTCCGGTCGCGCAGCGGACAACCACCTCGGTCCCTGCATGGATCGTGCGGTCGTCGTCACTCGTCCGTGACCACGGACTGGGCCGGGCGAGCGAACCTGAACTCTTCTGGCCGTTCGGCGAAACGGACTCTGACCGCCGAGCGACTTCCGGGCCGTAACCGGACGCAATGCTGCGTCTGACGACACGGACGTCACGACCGGCCCGGGCCGGCACGTGCAGAAGGCGGTTTCGACGTGAGCTCGACAGCATTCCTGCCCGACGAGGGGGACCGGCGGTGAGCGCGCCGGCACGCGGCGGCTACGCCGCATGGGTCAGTTGGCTGGAGGCGTTCCGGCGGGGCGAGGACCCCGCGATCGACGGTCTGGGCCCGGTGCGGGGAGGGTTCGGGTCGTACGTGGAGGCGCGTCTGCTCGAGCGCCTGTCCACGGCGTTCGCCGAGCGCGTGCGGCAGTGGCAGACGTCGCTGGGGGACCGGATCGTGGCGCAGCCGCCGGACGGGCCGGCCGCGGCCTCGGCGCTGTTCCGGGACGCCGTCGCGCGCCTGGAGCCGCTGAGCCGGCTGGCCGACTCGCCGCTGATCCCGCGGGCGCTCGCCGTGTCGATGCACGACATGCTGCGCACGGTCCGCGAGGGCGCCCGCAGCGCGCTCGACGAGGCCTGGCGCCGCGGCCTGGAGGACGTCCACGCGCCGGGGATGCCGGCGCAGCGCCGCGCGGAGGCCGCGGTCCGGCGGACGAGCGCCGGGGTCGGTCCGCTGACCCGGTCGACCTAGCCGAGCCCCACCCGCGCGAGGACACCGCGGTGGTCGCTGCCCGGGACGTCGACGATCTCGACCTCCCGGGCACGCGGCCCCCCGGACACGAGCACGTGGTCGATCTGGACGCCGAGCAGGCGCGGCGCCGCGGCGGGCCAGGTGCCCACCAGGCCCTCGCCGACGTCGCTCGCGGCGTCGGTGCAGCCCTCGGTCGCGGCGCGCAGCTCGGCGTGGTCGAGGGTGGCGTTGAGGTCGCCGGCGACGACGGTCGGGCGGTCCCCGGTGCACCAGCGCGACAGGGCCTCGACGTCGCGGCGCCAGGCGTTGGTGTCGCCGGGGCGGGGCGACTGGGGGTGCGTCGCGACCACCCGCACCGCCTGCCCGTCGACGTCCGGCAGGTCGACGATGAGCGACGGGAACTCGGTGTCGCGGTTCGGCGTCACGGCCGGCCTGCCGACGCTGCGCCGGACGAACACGGTCATCGGGCTGTCGTCGCGCCGCGCGTCGGCGGCGAACACGCGGTAGCCGCTCTGGCCGGCCTCGCCGCCGGACTCGTCGACGAGCGCCTGCTGGAGGCGGTCGCGCAGGGTGCCGCGGGCCTCGGGCAGGACGACGACGTCCGGGGTGCGGCTGCTGATCAGTGACGCGAGCGCGTCCGGGTCGGCGCGGCTGAGGTAGGCGCTGGCGGTGAGCACGGTCAGCTCCGGGCCGCCGGTCGCGCCCGTCTCCGACGAGCCCACCGCGCGCGGCAGCACCATCCCGAGCCCGAGGACCCCGACGAGCCCGAGGGCGAGCCCGGCCGGCCAGGCGCGGTGCGACATCAGCAGGACCAGCCCGCCGAGCACGAACAGCCCGGCCGCGAGCTGGGGCCGGAACGCGATCGTCTGCACGAACGGGGTGCGGTCGTCGATGCCGAGCACGTCGGAGAACGTGACGATCGCGGCGGGGAGGCCGAGCACCACCGCCGCCGCGATCGCGCCCGGGCCGGGGGCGCGGAAGCGGTCGCGCAGCGCGCGGCCGACCGGCGGGCGGGCGGGCCGTCGGGGCGGCTCGTCGTGGCGGGGCATCGCCTCGGTGCGCCCCGCCGGAGACTCCGCCGGCGCCCCCGGTGGCGGCATCTGCCGCGTGGGCGGGGTCTGCGGCGGCCGGCCCGGGGGCGGACCGGGACGCCGCGGGGGACCCGGCGGTCCTGAGGGTCCCGGCAGTCCCGGGGGGCCCGGCCGCGGACCCTGCCGCCCGCCCGGGCCTGCGGGCGGGCTCGGGCGGTACCCGCCGGGCGTGTACCGCTCCGGCCCGGGCCGGTCGGTCACCCGCGGGTCACGCGCAGGATCGAGTCGTCCGACCCGTTGTCGGTGGTGAGGTAGAGCGCGCCGTCGGGCCCGAGGCGCGCGCCGCGCAGCCGGCCGAACTCGCCGTCGAGCTCCCGCGGCACCGTGACCTCGACGATCCGGTCCTCGTCCGCGCCCTGGCCGGGGCGCATGAGGAAGAGCTTCTCGCCCTTCTGCGCGGACACCGCGAGCATCCCGGCCATGTCGCCCCAGGCCGGGCCGTCGAGGAAGGCCGCGCCGCTGATGGCCTCGGTGGGGTCGCCCGAGCTCCACGCGGCGGGGACGGCGTCGGGATAGCGCCGGAGGTCGGTCATGGGCACGTCCTCGTCGTACCCGCCGGGCGACTCGCCGCCCTGCGCGGGGTCCCACCCGTAGTTCCGGCCGGGGATGACGACGTTGACCTCGTCGTCGATGTCGGGGCCGTGCTCGGCGCTCCAGGCGCGGCCCGAACCCGGCTGGACGGCGACGGCCTGGACGTTGCGGTGGCCGTAGCCCGAGATCAGCCGCTCGGCGGCGCTGCCCGACTCGGCGAACGGGTTGCCCGGGGCCGGTCCGCCGGTGGCCGGGTCGACGCGCAGCACCTTGCCGCCGAGCGAGTTGCGGTCCTGCGGGATGGTCGCGCGGGCCGTGTCGCCGGTGCCGACGAGCAGCATGCCGTCGGGGGCGTAGGTGGGCCGGCAGCCGGAGTGGCGCCCGGAGGGGTTGATCGGCAGGCCGCCGACCAGCGGGTCGCGCACCCGCTCGGCGCTCGCGCCGTCGGGGGACAGGCGCCACGACACGACGCGCACGTCGACCGGCCGGCCGCCCTCCTGGTGGGTCTGGCAGGTGACGAACGTGCCGGAGGTCGCGACGTCCGGGGCCGCCGCGATGCCCATGAGCCCGCCCTCGCCGCGGGCGTAGACGTCCTGGAGGTCGGCCTGCACCGGCGTGACGCGCGCGCCCGGCCCGAGGCCCGTGACCAGCGACAACGAGCCGTCCCGCTGGGTCACGAGCAGGCGGTCGCCACCGACGAACGCGACGTCCCAGGGGTTCGCGAAGTCGCCCGCGACGGTCTCGACGCGCAGTGCGGTGCCGGACGGCGTGGTGGTGGTCGGCACGGACGGAGCGGCGGCGCCCGCCCCGCCGCCGCTCGGCGGTGCGGCGGACGTCTGCTCGGTGCCCTCGCCACAGGCGGCGAGGGCCAGGGCCAGCAGCGCGGAGAGGGCCCCGATCAGGGTCGAGTGCGCGCGCGCCGGGCGTGATCGGCTCGGGGTCACGGCGACGATGATGCCGCGTGCCCTGTCCGATCTCCGTGGGGCCCTCGTCGTGATCGCCCGTTGTGCAGGGATTCTCGCCCGCCGGTCCGGGTCCGGTACCTGGTGTTGTCGGTGAACGGACCGCACGGTACTTTTTCCGCGGCGCCGAGGGAGCCCGTGCGGATCGACCGGGGGGCACGCACGGACGTCGCGGGGACCGGGGGCGCCGGTGGCGGACCGCCGGCGCTCCCGACCCCCGCCTGGTCGAGATGTCAGCGACGTGGCGTCGCAGACGTTCAGTGTCCGTAACACCACGCGCTCGAATGCCGCGGGGTGCTCGTCGGGGTGCGCACGTACCCTGGAGGCATCCCCCCGCGCGATCCGCCCACGGTCGCGCCCCGACGGTCCGTCGAAGGGTCCCTTCGCGTTGTCGCCCGCTGCGTCGCTCGCCGCTCCCGCTCCCACCACCGCACCTTCAGCGCTCCTCGCGCCCCTGCTGGCTCCCGTGCTGGCCGACCCCGGCCTGCAGGAGATCGTCGCCGCCGCCGGGCGTGACGCGGCGGTCGAGGGGCCCACGGGCCTGCGCCCCTTCGTGGCGTCCGCGCTCGCCGCCGAGGGGGGCGCCGGCGTCCCGCTGCTCGTGGTCACCGCGACCGAGCGCGAGGCGGAGGAGCTGGCCGGCGCGATCGGCGAGCTGCTCGGGTCCGACACCGTCGCCTACCTGCCGAGCTGGGAGACGCTGCCCCACGAGCGCCTCTCCCCGCGGGCGGACACCGTCGGCCGGCGCGTCACCGTCTTCCGCCGCCTGGCCCACCCCGAGGCCGACGACACCCCGGACGTCCCGCTGCGCGTGGTGGTCGCGGCGACGCGCAGCCTCATCCAGCCGGTCGTGCCCGGGCTCGGCGACCTCGAGCCGGTGCGCCTCGCGGAGGGCACCGAGTACGAGCTCGAGGCGCTCACCGCCCGCCTGGTCGACCTCGCGTACGCGCGCGTGGAGATGGTCGAGAAGCGCGGCGAGTTCGCGGTGCGCGGCGGCATCGTCGACCTCTTCCCGCCGACGGCCGTGGCCCCGGTGCGCGTGGAGTTCTGGGGCGACGAGGTGTCGGAGCTGCGCTGCTTCTCCGTCGCCGACCAGCGCTCCCTGCCCGGCGAGGGCCCCGACTCCCGCCCGGCCGAGGTCGTCGCGCCGCCGTGCCGCGAGCTGCTGCTCACCGGGACGGTGCGCGCCCGCGCCGCCGAGCTCGCCGCCGAGCACAGCAAGGACAAGGCGCTCGGCGAGCTGCTCACCCGCGTCGCCGAGGGCATCCCGTCCGAGGGCATGGAGTCGCTGATCCCGGCGCTGCTCGGCGGCGACGGCGAGACGCCCGAGCTCGCGCTGCTGCCCGAGCTGCTGCCGGCCGGCGGGCACGTGCTCGTCTGCCACCCGGAGCGCGTGCTCACCCGCGCCGCCGACCTCGTGCGCACCGGCCAGGAGTTCCTCGAGGCGTCCTGGCTCGCCGCCGCCGACGGCACCGACGGGCGCGCCCCGATCGACCTGGGCGCCTCGGCGTACCGCGACCTCGGCGACGTGCGCGCGGTCGCGGCGAAGGCCGGCCGGCCCTGGTGGACGCTCTCGAGCCTCGCCACCGACCCCGACGTCGAGGACGACTCCCACACCCGCGACGGCGCCCGGGTGCTGCGGCCCGGGTTCACGGCGGTCGAGGCCTACCGCGGCGACATCCCGCGCGCCGCCGCCGACCTGCGCGCCCTGGCCGCGGCCGGGGGCACCGGCGTGCTCGTCGTGCCCGCCGCGGGCACCGCCCAGCGCGCCGCCGAGCAGCTGCGCGAGCACGAGGTGCCGGTGCAGCTCGCCGACGAGGGCCTGCTCGCCGCGCCCGAGCCCGGCGTCGTGACGATCACGCGCGGGTCGCTCGCCGACGGCGTCACGGCGGGCGGGACGTCCCTGGTCATCGTCACCGAGTCCGACCTCACCGGCACCCGCGCGGGCACCGAGGGGACGGTCAAGCGCGCGCCGGTCAAGCGCCGCAACGCCGTCGACCCGCTGACGCTGCAGCCCGGCGACCACGTCGTCCACGCCCAGCACGGCATCGGCAAGTTCGTCGAGATGACCCAGCGCACCACCGGCACCGGCCCCGCGCGCACCACCCGCGAGTACCTGGTGCTGGAGTACGCGAGCTCCAAGCGCGGCCAGGCCTCCGACCGGCTGTTCGTGCCCACCGACCAGCTCGACCAGGTCAGCCGCTACGTCGGCGGCGAGCTGCCGACGCTGAACAAGCTCGGCGGCTCGGACTGGTCGAAGACCAAGTCGAAGGCGCGCAAGGCCGTCCGCGACATCGCGGCGTCGCTGGTGCAGCTCTACGCGGCGCGCCAGTCCGCGCCGGGGCACGCGTTCGCGCCCGACACCCCGTGGCAGCGGGAGATGGAGGACGCGTTCCCGTTCACGGAGACGCCCGACCAGGCGTCGGCGATCGACGAGGTCAAGGCGGACATGGAGAAGGCGGTCCCGATGGACCGCGTCATCTCCGGCGACGTCGGCTACGGCAAGACCGAGATCGCGGTGCGCGCGGCGTTCAAGGCGGTGCAGGACGGCAAGCAGGTCGCGGTGCTGGTGCCGACGACGCTGCTCGCCCAGCAGCACCTGCAGACGTTCACCGACCGCATGCACAACTTCCCGATCACGGTGAAGGGGCTCTCGCGGTTCACCCCGGCCAAGGAGGTCGACGGCATCCTGCGCGGCCTCGCCGACGGGAGCGTCGACGTCGTCGTCGGCACCCACCGTCTGCTGCAGACCGGGGTGGCGTGGAAGGACCTCGGGCTGGTGATCATCGACGAGGAGCAGCGCTTCGGCGTCGAGCACAAGGAGCACATCACCGGCCTGCGCGCGCACGTCGACATGCTGTCGATGTCGGCGACGCCGATCCCGCGCACGCTCGAGATGAGCCTCGCCGGCATCCGCGAGATGTCGACGATCCTCACCCCGCCCGAGGAGCGGCACCCGACGCTGACCTACGTCGGCGCCTACGAGGAGAAGCAGGTCGCCGCGGCGATCCGGCGTGAGCTGCTGCGCGACGGGCAGGTCTTCTACATCCACAACCGCGTCAGCTCGATCGACGACGCCGCCGCGCGCCTGCGCCGGCTCGTGCCCGAGGCGCGCATCGCCACCGCGCACGGGCAGATGGCCGAGGAGCGGCTCGAGCGCACCGTCAACGAGTTCTGGGAGCGCGAGCACGACGTGCTCGTGTGCACGACGATCGTCGAGAACGGCCTGGACATCTCCAACGCCAACACCCTGATCGCCGAGCGCGCCGACACCCTCGGGCTCTCCCAGCTCCACCAGCTGCGCGGGCGTGTGGGCCGCGGGCGCGAGCGGGGCTACGCGTACTTCCTCTACCCGGCCGACCAGCCGCTCACCGAGACCGCGCACGACCGCCTCGCCACCGTCGCCCAGCACTCCGAGCTCGGGGCGGGCACCGCGGTCGCGATGAAGGACCTCGAGATCCGGGGTGCCGGCAACATCCTCGGCGCCGAGCAGTCCGGCCACATCGCGGGCGTCGGCTTCGACCTCTACGTGCGCCTGGTCGGCGAGGCCGTCGAGGCGTTCAAGGCGCACACCGACGCCGGGGGCGGCGACGAGCCGCTCGCCGAGGTCCGCGTCGACCTCCCGATCGACGCGCACGTGCCGCACGACTACGTCGACACCGAGCGCCTGCGCCTCGACGTCTACCGCAAGATCGCCGAGGCGGGCGACGCCGCCGCGCTCGACGCGGTGCGCGAGGAGCTCGTCGACCGCTACGGCGAGCCGCCGACGCCGGTGACCAACCTGCTCGCCGTCGCCGCGTTCCGCCAGGCGTGCCGGCGCCACGGGATCACCGAGGTCGCGGGGCAGGGCAACCAGATCCGCTTCGCGCCCGTCGACCTGCCCGAGTCGATGCAGATGCGCCTGCGGCGCCTGCACCCGCGCGCGCAGTACAAGGCGGCCTCGCGGACGCTGTCGCTGCCCCGGCCCGTCGAGGGTTCCGACGGCAAGGGCCCGGTGCGCATGGGCGCGGCGCCGCTGCGCGACCTGGCGCTGCTGGCGTGGTGCGAGCAACTGTTCGGGCAGCTCTTCCCGGAGCCGGCGGCCGCGGCGACCTGACCGCCCCGCCCCGGTGATCACGGGCGTCCTCATGCACCTCGGGACGTCGACGGCGTGCATGGCGTCGCCCTTGATCACCGGAGGCGGCGGGCGAACGCGGACGTCGAGCGCCGAGAAGCAGCGAACGTCCAGTTGAGCACGCCGATAGGACGTTGGCTGCAGCACACGGGCCCCGATCAGCCGGGCGGCGTGCGGGCCGCGGCCGGGCGGGTGAGAAGGTGACGCCCGTGCGTCGCCTGTCTGCACTGGTCGCCTCGGTCGTCGTGGCACTCCTCGTCCTCGCCGGGTGCGGGACCGGACCCGAGCGCGCCGGCGCGGCCGCGATCGTCGGGAACACCGTGATCCCGATCGACGAGATCCAGAGCAATCTGCGGACGGCGGTCCCGGACCTGCGGATCGCCGTCGACCAGCAGGCCGCGCAGCAGGGCATCGCGCCCGGCGCGCCGATCCCGCCGCAGCTGCTCGCGCAGGAGTCGCGGCGGCTGGTCACGGTCCGGGTGCTCCACGAGCTGATCGCCGAGCAGTCGCGCCGCGACGGGATCGTCGTCGCGCCGCAGCGGGTCGACGCGGCGCTCGCACGCGCCGGCGGTGCCGAGGCGGCGGCGCAGGGCAGCGGGTTCGACCCGGCGACGATCCGCGGGCTCGTCGCCGACCAGCTCGCCGCCGGCGACATCGGCCGCGAGGTCTTCGACCGCCTCTCGGTCACCATCGACTACGCCACCGCCCCCGACCGCGCGTCGGCCGAGGCCCTCGCGCGCCGGGTGGCCGCCGACCCGTCGCGCGCGCCGCAGCTGTTCGGCCAGCAGGGCGCCGGGGCCAACGGGCTGACGCTGCGCCCGGGCCAGGACCAGGGCGGCGGCATCCGGTCGTCGGCGTCGTCGCTGCTGTTCGGCCTGCCCGCCGGCACGGTGACGATCACGCCGGGCGGGTCCTCGCAGTCCCGCGGCCAGGACCCGGCGCAGGGCCCGTGGTCGGTGATCCACGTCCGCGAGCGCACCCTCGACGCGCCGCCGCCGGGACCCGGCATCACGCCCGCGAGCGCCGTCGACGACGACACCATGTTCGGCTTCGGGCTGCGCCAGCTCCAGCCGCTCGCGCTCGAGCAGGGCGTGACGGTCAGCCCCCGCTACGGCGCGTGGGACCCGACGCAGCTCGACGTGGTCGACAACCCGGGGGCGGTCGGCGTCGTCACCCCGGTCAGCGCCGCCACCCCGTGAGCGGGCGGCAGACCGTCACCGTCGACCCCCGGCTCGGCGCGGTCCTGCCCGCCGCGGCGGTGCGCACGGTCGCGGCCGCCGACCAGGTGCGGCTGCACCCCGACCTCCCCGCCGACGTCGCCGACGCCTTCGCCCGCGAGCTGGGCGCGGTCGGCCCGGAGATACCCGAGAAGGGCACCGTCGTCGAGCTCGTGCCCGGGGTGAACGGACCGCCCGGCGCCGAGCTCCTCGAGGCCGTCCGGGTCATGGACCGCCTGCGCTCGCCCGGCGGCTGCCCCTGGGACGCCGCGCAGACCCCCGCCTCGCTGCTGCGCTACCTCGTCGAGGAGACCTACGAGCTCTACGACGCCGTCTCCGACGACGACCGCGTCGCGGTGCGCGAGGAGCTCGGCGACGTCCTGCTCCAGGTGCTCTTCCACGCTCGGATCGCGCAGGAGGACGCGGCCGACCCGTTCGGGATCGACGCCGTCGCGGGCGAGCTCGTCGCCAAGCTCGTCAGCCGCCACCCGCACGTCTTCGGCGACGGCGAGACGATCACCGGGGCTGTGATGACTCCTGGCGAGCAGCAGGTCCGCTGGGAGGAGCTCAAGGCCGTCGAGAAGCGCCGCGACTCGGCCCTCGACGGCGTCGCCCGGGCCCAGCCCGCGGCGGCGCTGGTGGCGAAGTACCTCTCCCGGTCCCGTCGGGCCGGGGTCCCCGACGACCTCCTCGCCGCCGCCTCGGACGACCCGCTCTACACCGCCGCCGCGGCCCACGCCGACCCCGAGGGAGACCTCCGCGCGACCGCCGCCGAGCTGGCGCGGCGCGTGCGGGGTGCCGAGGCGGCCGCCCGTGCCGCGGGCGAGGACCCGACGGCGCTCGACGACGCGGGGTGGCGCCGGCACTGGCCGGCGTGAGGTCCGCGTCAGGAAACGGACATTTCGGTCACTTTCTGTGATCACGACCGCGCGTTCTTCCGTCGTCCGGCGTAGCCAGGCTAGCCTCACCTCACAGCAGGTGAGGATCACCTGAGCGACGCCCGAGAGGACGCCATGCTGGGGAACGCCCTGATCGGGCTGCGCGAGGGGCTGGAGGCCTCCCTCGTCGTCAGCATCCTCGTGGCGTTCCTGGTCCGGACCGACCGACGGCGCGAGCTGCCGAAGGTCTGGCTCGGCGTCGGCGTGGCGATCGCCGTGAGCGTCGGCGTCACCCTCGCGCTGACCCTGTCCCAGCAGGCGCTGACGTTCGAGGCCCAGGAGGCGCTCGGCGGCTCGCTGTCGATCATCGCGGTCGGCTTCGTGACCTGGATGATCTTCTGGATGCGCCGCGTCGGCCGCACGATCGCCGCGGAGCTCGAGGGCGGCCTGGAGAAGGCGATCGCGATGGGATCCGTCGCGGTCGTCCTCATGGCGGCCCTGGCGGTCGGGCGCGAGGGCCTCGAGACGGCCGTCTTCTTCTTCGCGGCGGCGCAGGCCGCGGGGGAGACCACCGGCCCGCTGATCGGGTTCCTCATCGGCATCGCGATCGCCATCGCGCTCGCGTACCTGATCTACCGCGGCGCGGTGAAGCTCAACCTCGGGAAGTTCTTCACGGTCACGGGCGTGCTGCTCGTGTTCGTCGCGGCGGGCATCCTCGCCTACGGCGTCCACGACCTGCAGGAGGCCGGCATCCTCCCCGGCCTGAACACCCTGGCCTTCGACGTCAGCGCCGCCGTGCCGGCCGACTCCTGGTACGGCGTCCTGCTCAAGGGCGTCTTCAACTTCTCCCCGCAGACCACGGTCCTCGAGGCCGTGGTGTGGGTGCTCTACGTCGCGATCGTGCTGACGCTCTTCGTGCGCAGGCCCCGCCGCCGCGACGACGCCCCGAGCGGGCCCGCCGCGACGTCGGGCGGCTCCACCGACACGGCCGACACGGCGGCCTGACCCCCCGAAACCCTGGACGAAGCCGGCGTGCACCGCCGCGCGCCCCCTGGAGGAGAACGATGTCCCGCAGGATCCTCGCTTCCGGAGACGGAGCGAAGCGGAGCTCGACCATGCTGGTCGGAGCGGCCCTCGCGATGCTCGCGCTCGCCGCGTGCACGAGCACCGCGCCCCCGCCCCAGGGCCAGGGCGGACAGGGCGGGCCCATCTCGGTCCGCGCGTCCGACACCGCCTGCGAGGTCTCCGCGACCGAGGCGCCCGCCGGCAACATCTCGTTCGCCGTGCAGAACACCGGCACGAAGATCACCGAGTTCTACGTCTACGGCACCGGTGACCGGATCATCGGCGAGGTCGAGAACATCGGGCCGGGGCTGTCGCGCCAGCTGATCGTCGAGGTCCCGCAGGGCGGGCAGTACACGACGGCCTGCAAGCCCGGCATGGTCGGCGACGGCATCCGCGCGCCGTTCACGGTCACCGGCAACACCGCGGGCTCGACCAGCCAGGACGCGCTGCTCGCCTCGGCGGTCGCGGGCTACCAGCGCTACACGAACTCGCAGATCGAGGCCGGCATCGCGCGCACCCAGGAGTTCGTCGACGCGATCAAGGCCGGCAACGTCGAGCAGGCCAAGGCGCTCTTCCCCGTCTCGCGCACCTACTGGGAGCGCATCGAGCCCGTGGCCGAGTCGTTCGGCGACATCGACCCGCGCGTCGACGGCCGCGAGGACGACGAGCGCGACCCGGGCGTGGCGTGGACCGGCTACCACCGCCTGGAGAAGGACCTGTGGGTCACCGGCCTGCAGCCGGACTCGGCGGCGATGGGCGACCAGCTGATGGCCGACCTGCGCGACCTGCAGACCCGCGCCGCGACCGTGCAGCTCACCCCGGTGCAGCTGGCCAACGGCGCCAAGGAGCTGCTCGACGAGGTCGCCACCGGCAAGATCACCGGCGAGGAGGACCGCTACTCGCACACCGACCTGTGGGACTTCCGCGCCAACGTGGACGGCTCGCAGGCGGCGGTCGCCGCGCTGCGCCCGGCGATCGACCAGCGCGACCCGGCGCTCGGCCCGACACTCGACCAGCGCTTCGCCGACGTCGACGCGCTCCTCGAGCGGTACCGCTCCGGTGACGGGTACGTGCTCTACACGCAGCTGACCGAGCAGGACAAGCAGCAGATGACGCAGGCGGTCGACGCTCTCGGCGAGCCGGTCAGCCAGGTCGCCGGCCTGGTGACCACGTGACGGAAAGGACTGCATGACCCGCTCGGGACTCCGCGGTATCGGAGGGGGTGTGTCCCGGCGCCGGCTCCTCGGATGGACCGGCGCCGGGGCCGCCCTGGCCGGAGCAGGTGCGGTCGCCGGCTTCGCGGCCGGCGAGTCCGCCCAGGAGGCGCCGCCCGACCCGTCGGGCGGCGTCGTCCCGTTCCGCGGCCCGCACCAGGCGGGGATCGTCACCCCGGCCCAGGACCGGCTGCACTTCGTCGCCCTGGACCTGACGACGACCGACCGCCGGGCGGTGATCAGCCTCCTGCAGCGCTGGACGACGGCGGCGGAGCGGATGACCGCGGGGGCCGAGGCGGCGCCCGGCGGGGCCGTGAACCGCAACCCGGAGGCCCCGCCGAGCGACACCGGCGAGGCGCTCGGCCTGCCCGCGGCCGCGCTGACGATCACGTTCGGGATCGGCGGGACCCTGCTCGACAAGCTCGGCATCCCGCGCCCGCCCGAGCTCGCCGACCTCCCGCCGTTCCAGCAGGACCAGCTCGACCCGGCGTTCTCCGGCGGCGACCTGTGCCTGCAGGCGTGCGCCAACGACCCGCAGGTCGCCGTGCACGCCGTGCGCAACCTCGTGCGCACGGGGTTCGGGACGACGGCGGTGCGCTGGTCGCAGCTCGGGTTCGGGCGGACGTCGTCGACGTCGACCGCCCAGCAGACCCACCGCAACCTCTTCGGCTTCAAGGACGGCACCAACAACCTCAAGGCCGAGGAGGGCGCGCTGCTCGACGAGCACGTGTGGGTGCCGCCGCAGCAGGGTCCGCCGTGGATGGCGGGCGGCACCTACCTCGTCGCGCGCCGGATCTCGATGCACGTCGAGACCTGGGACCGTACGTCGCTGTCCGAGCAGGAGTCGCTGACGGGGCGCACCAAGGGCGTGGGCGCGCCGATCGGGCAGGCGCAGGAGTTCGACGTCCCGAACCTGGCGCCGGACTCGCCGATCGGGACCGACGCGCACATCCGCCTGGCGTCGGCGCAGAACAACGGCGGCGCGCGGATCCTGCGGCGCGGCTACAACTTCGTCGACGGCTCGGACGGGCTCGGGCACCTCAACGCCGGCCTGTTCTTCGTCGCGTTCATGCGCGACCCGCACCGTCAGTTCGTGCCGATGCAGAGCCAGCTGGCCCGCTTCGACAAGATGATGGAGTACATCGACCACACCGGGTCGGCGGTCTTCGCGGTGCCCGCGGGGCTCGGCGACGGCGACTACTGGGGCCGAACGGTCCTGGAGGGCTGAGCCGCCCGGGTGAGCCGAGAGCGCTGTCTACCGCCGCGTAATCTCCCGCAGGATGAGCGCGCCGACCGATCGCACCCCGGGTTCCCGCGATCGCCAGCCCGCGCCGCGCCGCTCGACGGTGCGCAGCGGCGCGACCGAGGGTGCCGACGGGGGCGCCGACGAGACCCCGGCGCCGCCGCGGCGCCGGCTCGCGGTCCTCGGGCGGCTGGGCCTCGTGGTCGTCCTGCTCCTGGCGGTGGCCGCGACCGTCCTGCTGGTCAACCGCCAGGGCGAGTTCGGGCGCGAGGACGCGGGCGCCGAGGAGATCCCGGCGCTCGAGGTCGCGCCCGCGCCGGTGCAGCTCGGCACGGTCGCCCAGCCCGACGCGCTCGCCCCGATCCCGTCGGCCGGGGGCGGCGGGCAGCAGACGTCGCTGGCGAGCTGGTCGGAGGGCATCGCGAGCCGCGTCGACGTCCCCGCCCGCGCGCTGCAGGCCTACGGCGTCGCCGACCAGGCCGTGAAACGCGAGCAGCCCGACTGCAACCTGTCGTGGGTCACCATCGCCGGCCTCGCGCGCATCGAGTCCAACCACGGGCGCTACCGGGGCGCGGCGATCGCCGACAACGGCGACGTGACCCCGCGGATCATCGGCGTCCCGCTCGACGGCACCGGCGGCAACCGGACGATCGGCGACACCGACGGCGGCGTCCTCGACGGTGACGCGGCCCTCGACCGCGCCGTCGGCCCGCTGCAGTTCATCCCGTCGACGTGGGCGAAGTGGCGTTCCGACGGCAACGGCGACGGCGTCGCGGACCCGAACAACATCGACGACGCCGCCCTCGCCGCCGGGCGCTACCTCTGCGCCAACGACCGCGACCTCGCGACCGGCCCGGGCTGGCGCTCGGCGGTGCTGTCGTACAACAACTCCGACGAGTACGGCCGCCGCGTCTACGCCGCCGCCGACCAGTACGCCCGCGCCAGCCAGGGCTAGCTCCGTGTCAGCGACGTGGCCCTATCGGCGTGCTCAACAGGATGCTGACACTGAACGTCCGAAATCTTCCGTCGATCACGCCCCGCCGGCGCGGTCCGAGCGCAGGGCGATCGTGGCGCTGACCTCGCCCAGGGCCTCCTGGTACTCCGGGCGCGGGTCCATCGCCGCCGCCATCCGCAGCTGCGTGCGCGCCTCGGCGAGCCGGCTCTGACGCTGCAGCGTGCGCCCGAGCGCGAAGCGCGCGTAGTGGTCCGACGGGTCGAGCTCCAGCACGCGCAGGAATCCCTCCTCGGCGCGCCGGAACTGTGCGGACGCGAGGAAGGCGCGCGCGGCGAGCAGGTGCACCGACGCGGCGGCGTGCTCGGTCTCCAGCAGCGGGGCGAGGAGCTTGAGGGCGTCGAGCGGGCGCCGGCGCTCGAGGAGGTCCTCGGCCCGGCGGAACTCGTCCACCGCGGAGGCCCGAGGGTCCGGTTCGGCGGGTTCGGGCTGCGCGGCGGACATCCCTGCCACCGTAGGCCGCGTCACGGAACGGCGCGAGGGTTCCCGGGCGCGGACCGCTCCCGTGCGTGGCGCGCCCGATCGGGTCTGCGGCGACGTCTACGATGCGGGCGACGTGCCGTGCCCCGGGGCGCGGTGAAGCGATCCAGCATTCGGAGGCATGGTCCGTGGCGGTCATCGAGCAGGTCGGCGCACGGGAGATCCTCGACTCGCGGGGCACGCCCACGGTCGAGGTCGAGGTGGCGCTCGACGACGGCACGCTGACCCGCGCCGCGGTGCCCTCCGGGGCGTCCACGGGTGAGCACGAGGCGGTGGAGCTGCGCGACGGCGACGACTCCCGCTACCTCGGCAAGGGCGTGGAGCGGGCGGTCGCGGGCGTCCTCGACGAGATCGGTCCCGGCCTCGTCGGCATCGACGCCGCCGAGCAGCGCGTCGTCGACCAGAAGCTCATCGACCTCGACGGCACGCCGGACAAGTCGCGGCTCGGCGCGAACGCCCTGCTGGGCGTGAGCCTCGCCGTGGCCCGCGCCGCCGCGGAGTCCGCCGAGCTCGACCTCTTCCGCTACATCGGCGGCCCGAACGCCCACGTGCTCCCGGTGCCGATGATGAACATCCTCAACGGCGGCGCCCACGCCGACTCGGGCGTCGACGTGCAGGAGTTCATGATCGCGCCGATCGGCGCCGAGTCCTTCCGCGAGGCCCTGCGCTGGGGCGCGGAGGTCTACCAGGCGCTGAAGAAGGTGCTCAAGAAGCAGGGTCTCTCGACGGGCCTGGGCGACGAGGGCGGCTTCGCGCCGTCGCTGCCCAACAACCGCGAGGCGCTCGACCTGATCATGGCCGCGATCCGCGACGCCGGGTACACGCCCGGCCGCGACATCGTGCTGGCCCTGGACGTGGCGGCGAGCGAGTTCTTCTCCAACGGCGTCTACACCTTCGAGGGCGAGACCCGCAGCGCCGCCCAGATGAGCTCGTACTACGGCGAGCTGCTCGACGCGTACCCGCTGGTCAGCATCGAGGACCCGCTCTCCGAGGACGACTGGGAGGGCTGGACGAAGCTCACCGGCGACATCGGCGACCGCATCCAGATCGTCGGCGACGACCTGTTCGTCACCAACATCGAGCGCCTCGAGGAGGGCATCGAGCGGCGCGCCGCCAACGCCCTGCTCGTGAAGGTCAACCAGATCGGGACGCTCTCGGAGACGCTCGACGCGGTCAGCCTCGCCCAGCAGTACGGCTACCGCTGCATGATGAGCCACCGCTCCGGCGAGACCGAGGACACGACGATCGCCGACCTCGCCGTCGCCACGAACTGCGGGCAGATCAAGACCGGCGCCACGGCACGCTCCGAGCGCGTCGCGAAGTACAACCAGCTCCTGCGCATCGAGGAGGCCCTCGGCGACGCCGCGCGCTACGCCGGCGACCTGGCCTTCCCGCGCTTCGACCCGGACGCCTGAGCCCCGTGCCCCCCGCCGACCGCGACACCTCCGACGGCCCCGCCGACCGCTCGACGGGGCGGTCCGGCGTGGGGCGCGGGCGCGGGCGGCGGGGTGGTCGCGGGAGCGAGCGGTCCGGGACGACCAAGTCGTCGCCCGCCCGCACCCGCGCGCGTCAGGGACCCCGCCGCGACCCGCAGCGGGTCGTGCGCCGGCGCCCGCTGCGCGTCCCCACCGGCACCGCGGCCGCCGCCGCGCGCGCCCGCCGCGCCGCCCAGGCCACCGGCGGCGCCCTCGGGCTCTCGACCGCGCGGCGCGCGGCGGTGCTCGCCGTGGTCGTGTGCGCGGTGGCGCTGACCGTGGCGGTGCCGCTGCGCAACTACGTCACCCAGCGCCACGAGCTCGCCGCCGTCGCCGCCGAGCAGGAGCGCCTCGCCGGCGACGTCCGCTCGCTGACCGACGAGCGCGCGGCCCTGCGCGACCCCGCGCACGTCGAGGCCCTGGCCCGCGAGCGCCTCGGCTACGCGCGCCCCGGCGAGGTTCCCTACCGCGTGCAGCTCCCGGGCGACGCCGGCAACCCGCGCGACGCCCGCGACACCGACCCGCGCGCCGGCCTGCCGCCCGAGGAGGCGGAGCTGCCCTGGTACTCCCGGGTGGCGCGGACGACGCTGGGCACCACCCCGTGAGCACCGCCCTGTGAGCGACACCCCGTGAGCGACACCCCCACCGAGGACGACCGCGCCGCGGTCGCCGCCCAGATCGGCCGGCGTCCCCGCGGGCTGCGGCGCGTGGCGCACCGCTGCCCGTGCGGGCTGCCCGACGTCGTCGAGACCGCCCCGCGCCTCGAGGACGGCACGCCGTTCCCGACGCTCTGGTACGCGACCTGCCCGCGGCTGACCTCGCGGGTCGGCACGCTCGAGGCCGACGGGCTCATGCGCGAGCAGACCGACCGGCTCGCCACCGACCCCGACTTCGCCGCCCGGTACGCGACCGCGCACGCCGACTACCTCGCCGAGCGGAACGCGATCGAGTCGCTCGGCACCGACGTCAGCGCCGGCGGCATGCCCGAGCGGGTGAAGTGCCTGCACGTCCACGTCGCCCACACGCTGGCCCGCGGGCGGGGCGTGAACCCCGCCGGGGACGAGACGCTCGACCGTCTGGACGACTGGTGGCACGCCGGGCCCTGCGTCGGGACGGCACACCGCGACCCCTCGGGCTGACACCACCAGCCCCACACGGCGACGGCAGCACCCGAGCGGGACGCACGCACCGTGGCCTGTCCGCCACGGAACGGTGGACCTGACCCCTGGCCCGGTCACGACCCCGCTCCCAGATTGATCGTCCGGCCCCTCGCACCCCAGGATGGTGGAGCCGGTTCCCCCGACCGGCACAGCGCGACGGTGCGGACGGCCCGCCGCGCACCGGGTGGCGACCCGCCGTATGGCGCCCTGTCGTGGCGGCCCGACGGGCCCGCGCCCGCGGACCGGTCGCCGGACGGCCCCTCCCGCCGGGGGCGTCCGGCGACCGGTCCGGCCACATCACGCCCCCGCGCCGGGCACGGCGGGGGAGACCTCGCTAGCGTCGTCCCCAGCCCGGTCCCCCGGGACACGTCTGGTGCAGGGAGCGCCCATGCCACGGGTCGCGGCCGTCGACTGCGGGACCAACTCGATCCGCCTGCTGGTGGCCGACGTGACGGTCCGCGAGGACGGGTCGGCGTGGCTGCGCGACGTCCACCGGGAGATGCGCATCAACCGCCTCGGCCAGGGCGTCGACGCCACCGGCCGCCTGGCGCCCGAGTCGCTGGCCCGCACGCGCGAGGCCCTCGGGGCGTACGCCGAGATGCTCCGCCGCCACGGCGTCGCGGTCGGCCCGGACACCGTCCGCGTGTGCGCCACCTCGGCGACGCGCGACGCGGAGAACCGCGAGGAGTTCTTCGGCGCGGTCCGCGAGGTCATCGGCGTCGACGCCGACATCATCACCGGCGACGAGGAGGCACGGCTGTCGTTCGCCGGCGCCGTCGCCGACCTCGACCCCGACGAGGGCCCGTTCGTCGTCGCCGACGTCGGCGGCGGGTCCACCGAGCTCGTCACCGGCACCTGGGACGCCGTGGCGGCGGAGGTCACGGGCGCCCGCTCGACCGACGTCGGCTGTGTGCGGCTGACCGAGAAGTTCCTGCACGACGACCCGCCGAGCGCCGAGCAGACCGCCGAGGCCGAGGAGTTCACGCGCGCCACGCTCGCGCCGGCGTTCGCCGCGGTGGCCGTCGAGGACGTCCAGACCTGGGTGGCGGTCGCGGGCACGGCGACCACGCTCGCGGCCGTGGCCATGGACCTGCGCACCTATGACCCCGAGCGCATCCACCTCTCGCGGCTGGGGCTCGACGACGTGCGCGCCACCGCCCGGCGCCTCGAAGGGATGCCGCGCGAGCAGCGGGCCGCGCTGGGCCCGATGCACCCGGGCCGCGTCGACGTCATCGGCGGCGGGTCGCTGGTGATGCGCGTGCTCGCCGACGAGCTGGCCGAGCGCGCCGGCGTCACCGAGCTGGTGATCTCCGAGCACGACATCCTCGACGGGATCGCGCGGGCGCTCGCCGCCCGCTGGTGAGACCCGGTGACGCAACGGTGACGGCGCGACCCGCGGACCCGCGCGGCGCGGGCGTGCTGC
Source organism: Actinomycetospora flava (assembly GCF_037400335.1). NCBI lineage: Bacteria > Bacillati > Actinomycetota > Actinomycetes > Pseudonocardiales > Pseudonocardiaceae > Actinomycetospora > Actinomycetospora flava. The sequence goes on along the minus strand of NZ_JBBEGM010000014.1, from coordinate 153,684 downwards.
CGCTGGCGGCGCTGGTGCTGGCCCGGCGGGTGCGGGCCCTGGTGGCCGTGACGGTCGTGCACACCACGGTGCTCGCGGTCGCCGCGTGGCTGCTGGGCAACGGGCCGACGCTGCCGAGCGTGGCGGCGTTCGCCGCGCACCTCGCGATCTCGCTGGGCGCCGCCCTGCCCGTGCGCTGGCAGTTCGCGGGCGACCCCGCGCTCCGCGAGCACCGCGCCGTCCGCGCGATGACCGTGTCGTTCGTGATCCTCGCCGTGTACAGCGCGGTCGACGCCGTCCTCGACGCGCTGGCCCCGGCGCGCCCGGGGGAGACCCTGGTCGGCGGCCTGCTCGGCCTCGCCGCGGCCGTGGCGCTGCCGGTGCTGGTCGCCCTCGACGCGCGGGCGTCCCGGCGCGAGGGCGCCGACCGCGACCCGCGGGTGGGGCCCGCCGCCCCGCCGGTGCTCGTGGTCGCGCTGTCCGCGGTGCTCGTCGCGGCCTCCGGGGTCGACCTGCTCGCGAGCACCGCCGTCGCCCCCTCGGTGGCCGCGCCCGCGGTGTCCGCGGTGGTGGCCGTGCTCGCCGCACGGGAGGCCTGGGGTGCCTGGAACCGCTGACACGGTGGCCGATCTGGCCGCGCTCGACGCCGCCGTCGCCGAGTGCCGCGCCTGCCCGCGGCTCGTCGCGTGGCGCGAGGAGGTCGCGGCCACCAAGCGCGCCGCTTTCCGCGACGAGACCTACTGGGGCCGGCCGGTCCCCGGCTTCGGGGCGACCGACGCGCGGCTGCTGATCGTTGGCCTGGCGCCGGCCGCGCACGGCGCCAACCGGACCGGGCGCATGTTCACCGGCGACCGCAGCGGTGACGTCCTCTACGCCGCGCTGCACGCCGTCGGGCTCGCGTCCCAGCCGACGTCGGTGGCGATCGGCGACGGCCTCGAACTGTTCGGCACCCGCATCACCGCCCCGGTGCGCTGCGCCCCGCCCGAGAACAAGCCGACCCCCGCCGAGCGCGACCGCTGCCGCCCCTGGCTCGCGCGGGAGCTCGCCCTGCTCCGCGACACCGTGCGCGCCGTCGTCGTGCTCGGGGGCTTCGGGTGGCAGGCCCTGCTGCCGGTGCTCGCGACCCCGGATCCCGCGGGCGGGCACCCCGGCTGGATCGTCCCGAAGCCGCGTCCGGCGTTCGGGCACGCGGCGCGCGTGACGCTGGCGGCGGCCTCATCCGAGGCGGCCCCGCTCGAGCTGTTCGGCAGCTACCACGTCAGCCAGCAGAACACCTTCACCGGACGGCTGACCCCGGCGATGCTCGAGGACGTCCTCGCCGACGCCGCGCTGGCCGCCGGCCTGGAACCGGCCTCTCCGCGGCGGCCCTCCGGCTAGGGTGTCGACTCCTGGCCCCCGTAGCCCAATCGGCAGAGGCAGGCGACTTAAAATCGCCGCAGTGTGGGTTCGAGTCCCACCGGGGGCACGGTGTCCCTCCGCTGTCCCCCCGCTGCCCCGGAGTCTCACCCCTGTTGGCCCCTTGTCCGCGTGCGGGACGCCGGGGCGTCACCGACGGCACCTCCTCGGGTCGCCGTCCCGTCACCCGCCCGTCGCAGCGCTGCGCGAAGAGCGGTCGGTGCGTCGCCGTGTCGGATGGTGCGTGACCGCTCGGACGCCCCGGACGGACCGCTCGACGCCGACCCCCCGGAGCTGCTCCGAACGGGCGAGAAGATCGGCGAGACTCGGCGCGAGGAGGTGAGCGTCGTGGCTGACCAAGGGGACCTGTCGGGACGGATCCCCGCGCCCGGGGGCGCACGCCCGCCGTGGCGCGAGCTCGAAGGGCTGCGCCCGCTGACGTTGCGCGCGTGCCGGCGGCTCGTCGTCGTCGCGCCCCACCCGCGCGACGAGATCCGCGCGGCCGGCGGTCTGCTGCGCCGCCTCGCCGCGCGGCACGCGTCGGTCGACGTCCTCGCGCTCACCGACGGCCCGGGCCGCACCTGCACCCCGCCCGAGGGGCTGGCGGTACCCCGCGAGCCGGAGCGGCCGCTCGGCGACCTCGTGGTGCGCCCCGACGACCTCGCGGACCCCGACACGCTGGCCTCGGTGCTCGCGCGGCTGGACGACGCGGCGGACGACGACCCGGCCGGCGAGTCGTCGGTGGACCCGGACGAGGCCGAACTCGAGGAGGCGTACGAGGCGCTGGGCGTCGCGGAGGTCCGCCGGCACCGCCTCGGGCTCCCGGACGCCGGCCTCGCCGGACGTGAGGCCGACGTCGTCGCCGCCCTGAGCGAGATCGTCGGCTTCGCCGAGGACCCCCACGGCCTGTGCGTGCTCGCGCCCTGGTCCGGCGACGGCGACGACGACCACGAGGCCGCCGGGCGCGCCGCGGAGATCGTGTGCGCCGCCTACCGCGTGCGCCTCGTCCGTTGGCTCGACCAGGCCTGGAGCTGGGCCGGACCGGAGTCGGCGGAGGTGCCGTGGCGACGGGCCCGCCAGCTCGCGCTGTCGGAGACGGTGCAAGCTCGTAAACTGGCCGCCAGCGCAGCGTTCGGTGGCCGTCCCGGACGCGACCGCGAACTGCCCGACGGCTCGGCCCCCGGTCCCCGCGAGGTCTTCCTGGTGTGAGCACGTCCCCCGTCGCCCGTCCGGGTGTCCCGACACCCTCTGTTTCGCCCGACCGGTCGGCGCGTCGCGTCGTCGCGCGCGCCCGTGGGTGTCACACCCCGGCCGGTGACCGCACGGGGCCGATAGGCTCCGTCAGGTGACGGGCTGGACGAACGGCGACCACGGCGAGGTGGCGACCGAGATCCCCGAGCCGGCACCCGACCTGGGCGCCGACTACGCCGCCGAGGCCCAGCGCGTCCGCGACAGCGTCGCCCCGACGAACGGGCTCGCCCAGTCGGATCTCCCGTCGGTCCTGCACACCGCGCCGGCGGCGGTCGCGCTCATCGACCTGGGCCAGGGCCTGGTCACCTACGCCAACGACTCGGCGGCCGGCCTGACCGGCGGCCGGGCCACCCTCCCGATCGACATCGACGCGTGGAGCGAGGCGGCGGGACTCACCGACCTGTCCGGGCGCCCCATGCGCGACACGGCGTCGCCCCTGTCCCGGGTCGCCCAGGGCATCCCGGTCTCCGGCGAGCCCGTCGCCGTCGCCGAGGCCGCCCGGCGGGGCTCGGACGCCACCGAGGAGGAGCGCGAGGAGGCCGAGGGGCGCCTGCTGTGGGTCACCGGCTTCCCGCTCTCGGAGGCGGTGAACGCGGACCAGCGCCGCCTCGCGCTCGTCGTGTTCCTGCAGCTCTCGGGCGCCGGCGCGCAGCGCCACCTCGAGATGGTGCGCGACCGCGCGGTGGTGGCCACCGAGCTGTCGTTCACGATCTCCGACCCGGCGCGCGAGCAGAACCCGCTGGTGTGGGTCAACCCGGCGTTCACGCGGCTGACGGGCTACGAGCTCGACGAGGTCATGGGGCGCAACTGCCGCTTCCTGCAGGGCCCGAACACCGACCCGGCCTCGATCTCGCGCATCCGCACGGCGCTGGCCGAGGAGCGCGCCATCACCGAGGTGCTCCTCAACTACCGCCGCGACGGCACCGCCTTCTGGAACCAGGTGTCGATCACGCCGGTGCTCGACGGCAGCGGCCGCGTCGTCAACTTCGTCGGCGTCCAGGCCGACGTCACCGAGCGCGTGATGGTCGAGAACGAGCGTCGCGCCGCGCTCGCGGCCGCCGAGGAGACCCGGGAGCAGCTGCGCCTGCTCACCGAGTCGACGTCGGCGATGTCGGCGAGCCTGGACACCACGGGTGTGGCGGAGGCCCTCGCCGGCATCGTCGTGCCCGCGATGGCCGACTTCTGCTGCGTCGACCTCCTCGAGGACGCCGACGGCAACTCCACGGTGCGCCGCGCGGCGGCGAACCACCGCGACGAGTCCAAGGTCGACGAGGTGAACGGGCTCGGCCGCTGGGTCAGCCCCACCGAGGACGGCACCGACCCCATCGGCGAGGCCCTCGCGTCCGGCACGCCCGCGCTGCTCGCGGAGCTGCCGGTGCGCCCCGCGGGCATCGCCGACCAGCCCGAGCTGCTGCGCCGCTACGAGGCGCTGCGGCCGCGCTCGGCGATCGTCGTCCCGCTGCGCGCCCGCGGGCAGGTGCTCGGGTCGCTGACGCTGGGCACCGAGCTGCCCTACGGCCGGCGCTACTCGCAGCGCGACCTCTACCTCGCGGCCGACCTCGCCGCCCGCGCCGGGCTCGCCCTGGACAACGCCCGGCTCTACGCCCGTGAGCACGGGGCGGCCGAGACGCTGCAGCGCAGCCTGCTGCCCGCGGTGCCCGCCATGCCCGGCATGTCGATCGCGTCGCGGTACCTCGCCGCCACCGACGGCGCCCAGGTCGGCGGCGACTGGTACGACATGCTCGGCCTGCCCGACGGCGCCGTGGGCCTCGCCGTCGGCGACGTCGTCGGCCACGACCTGCGCGCCGCCGCCGCCATGGGCGAGCTGCGCGGGGTGCTGCGCTCCTACGCGTGGGAGGGCCTGGGGCCCGCGGACGTCGTCGACCGGTGCGACGACGTCGTCCAGGGCCTGGGCATGGCCGCGATGGCCACCGCCGTCTACGCGCGGTTCGAGCGCGACTCGCAGGACGGGAAGGACGGCGGCTGGCTGCTGCGCTACTCCAACGCCGGGCACCCGCCCCCGCTGCTGCGCCGCGCCGACGGCACGGTGGAGCTGCTCACGGGCAACCTCTCGCCGCTGATTGGGGCGACCCGCGCGATCACGCGCGAGGAGACCTCGGTGCACTGCGGCAAGGGTGACCTGCTCGTCCTGCACACCGACGGACTCATCGAGGCGCCCGGCGCCGACCCGGACGACCGCACCCAGCTCATCGCCGACACCCTGGCCGCGCAGCCGTCCGACATGCCCGTCGAGGAGATGTGCGACCGGCTGCTCGGCATGCTGGGCGTCGACGGGCTGCGTGACGACGCGGTGCTGCTCGCGATCCGCCTCGAGGGTGAGGACGGGCCGGCGGCGGTCACCCGGAACTGACCCCCCAGGACCGACCACGGCCCGGCCCCGCGTGTGCGGGACCGGGCCGTGGTCGTCTCTGCTGGGCTCGACTCGGGCGGGCTCAGGGCCGCGGGGGCTCCTCGCCCGGCGGCGGAGGCGGGGGCGCCTGGCCCTCCTGCTGACCGCCGTGCAGCCACTCCTTCGCCTTGTCCCCGGCCTGGTCGACCTGCTCCTCGTGGCCGAAGCGCTGCCCGACGGCGTCGGCGCCCTTGTCCACGTAGCCGTCGGCCTTCTCCGGGTTCTCGCCGGCCCAGTCCTTGGCCTTGTCCACCATCTTGCCGAAGTCCACCATCGACACCCTCCTCGTCCCTGGTTGCGAGGTCCTGACACCGGAGCATGCCCCGTCCCGTCGCGGGCCGACACCTCCGACCCCCCTCAGTACCTCCGAACGGGCGGATAGACTTCGCTCCGGGCCCCATCCCGGGGCGAAGCGGACACGCTGTGTTCATCGCCGATCCGGTAAAGTTCTTTTTACCGAGGCGGGAACCGATCCACCCGGCCCGTCGTTGGACCAGGTGGACGACAGTCCGCGGTCGAACCGGTCGGTGGCATCCCGCCACCGGAGCCGGCTTCGCGTAGGAGGAGGACGAGAGGTGCGCACCAGCAGCAACCCGGCGTTCCGCAACCTGCCCACCTCACCGGGTGGGTATGCGCGGTTCGGCGACGCCCCGGCCGGCATGGCCGGAGCGGGCGGCATGTTCGGCGGGGGCGGCAGCCCGATGCCGACGGCGGCGGCCGACGACCGTCCGCTCACCGTGGACGACGTGGTCCAGAAGACCGCGATCAACGTGGTCCTCGCCCTCGCGGTCGGCGTCGCCACCGCGTGGAGCGGCCTCTACGTGCTGGGCCTGCTCGGCTTCGTGGTCGGCCTGGTCCTGGCGCTCGTCATCATCTTCAAGCAGAGCACCAACAAGTTCCTGGTGCTCGGCTACTCGGCGGCCGAGGGCATGGCGCTCGGCGCGATCACCGGGGTGTTCCAGAACCTCGCGACCTCGCCCAACGGCTCGAGCTTCGCCGGCATCGGCGTCCAGGCGATCCTGGGCACGCTCGGCATCTTCATCGGCATGCTCGTCGTCTACAAGACCGGCGCCATCCGCGTGACGCCGCGCCTGACCAAGATGGTCATCGGTGCGGCCATCGGCGTGGTCGTGCTGATGCTGGCCAACCTCGTCGCGGGCTTCTTCGTCCCCGGCGGCATGGGCCTGCGCGACGGCGGCGCCCTGGCGATCATCTTCAGCCTGGTCTGCATCGCCATCGGCGCGTTCATGCTGATGCTCGACTTCGACCAGGCCGACCAGGCGGTCAAGGCCGGCGTCCCCGCGCGCTTCGCGTGGTACCTCGCCTTCGGCTTCATGACCACGCTGGTCTGGCTCTACATCGAGATCCTGCGCCTGCTCAGTTACTTCCGCGAGTAAGCACCTCCCCGAGACGACGGCCCCTTCCTGCACTCGCAGGGAGGGGCCGTCGCACGTTCCGGGGCCGGCGGGGTCTTCCAGCCTGGCGGCCACGCTGACGTTCAACGTCAGGAAATCCGCCCGCTCAGTTCAGGCGCTCGAGCACCATCGCCATGCCCTGCCCGCCGCCGACGCACATGGTCTCGAGGCCCAGGGTCGCGTCGCGGGTGCGCAGGCCGTTGATCAGCGTCGTGGCGATGCGCGCGCCCGTCATGCCGAACGGGTGCCCGACGGCGATGGAGCCGCCGTGCACGTTGAGCTTGGCCTCCATGTCGTCGTCGCTCATCCCGAGCCCGCGGGCGGACGGGATCACCTGGGCGGCGAAGGCCTCGTTGATCTCGACGAGGTCGACGTCGGCGACGGTCAGGCCGGCGCGGGCCAGGGCGCGTGCCGAGGCCTCGATCGGCCCGAGCCCCATGATCTCCGGCGACAGGGCGCTGACGGCCGTCGACACGATCCGCGCGAGCGGGGTGATCCCGAGGGCGTCGGCGCGCTCCGCGGACATGACCAGCAGCGCCGCGGCGCCGTCGTTGAGCGGGCAGGCGTTGCCGGCGGTGATGCGGCCGTCGGGGCGGAAGACCGGCTTGAGGTCGGCGAGCGCCTCGTACGTCGTGCTGGGGCGGGGGCTGTCGTCGTGCTCCATGACCGAGCCGTCGGGCAGGCGCACCGGCGTGATCTCGCGGGCCCAGAACCCCGACGACTGCGCCCGCGCCGCGTTCTGCTGGCTGCGCAGGGCGAAGCGGTCCATCTCCTCGCGGGTGACGCCCTCGGCGAGCGCGACGTTCTCGGCGGTCTGCCCCATCGCGATGTAGGGGTCGGGGTACAGGCCGTCGGCGCGGGGGTCGTGCCACTCGGTCGCGCCGGCCGCGGCGACGTCGGCGGTGCGCTGCTCGGCGTCGGCGAACAGCGGGTTGTGGGTGTCGGGCAGCGAGTCGGAGTTGCCCTTGTCGAACCGCGACACCGTCTCGACGCCGGCGGCGAGGAAGACGTCGCCCTCGCCGGCGCGGATGGCGTGGGCGGCCATGCGCGCGGTCTGCAGCGACGACGAGCAGTAGCGGGTGATCGTCGCCCCGGGCAGCCGGTCGAGGCCGAGCTCGACGGCGACGATGCGCGCGAGGTTGTGCCCCTGCTCGCCGCCGGGCAGGCCGCAGCCGAGCAGGAGGTCCTCGACCTCGGTCGGGTCGAGCGCCGGGACTGCGTCGAGCGCGGCGCGCACCACCTGCGCGGTGAGGTCGTCCGGGCGCGTCCCGGCGAGCGAGCCCTTGCGGGCGCGGCCGATGGGCGAGCGGACGGCGGACACGATGACGGCCTCGCGGCCAGGGGCGACCATGCCGCCGACCCTACGACCGTGAGGCGAGCGCGTGGCGATACGGACACTGGATGACAGCGACGCCACGTCGCTGACACGAGCGTGACGCCCGGCACGACCGTGGGGGAGAGCGGCGCGGGGCGCGGCGAACCAGCAAGATTGACCCCATGCGCTACGTCGAGCACGTCGCCGACCTCGTCGGGAACACCCCGCTGGTCCGTCTCAACCACGTGGTGCCGACCGGCCCGGACGCGCCGCTGGTGCTCGCCAAGGTCGAGTACTTCAACCCCGGCGGCAGCGTGAAGGACCGCATCGCCGAGAAGATGATCGACGCGGCCGAGGCGTCGGGGGAGCTCAAGCCCGGCGGGACGATCGTGGAGCCGACGTCGGGCAACACGGGGATCGGGCTGGCGATCATCGCCCAGCAGCGCGGCTACCACTGCATCTTCGTGGTGCCCGACAAGGTCAGCGTCGCCAAGCAGGACGCGCTGCGCGCCTACGGCGCCGAGGTCGTCGTGTGCCCCGCGGCGGTGGACCCCGAGAGCCCCGAGTCCTACTACTCGGTGTCCGACCGGCTCGCCCGCGAGACCGAGGGCGGCTGGAAGCCCAACCAGTACTCGAACCCCGCGAACCCCGCCTCGCACGTCGCCACCACCGGCCCCGAGATCTGGGAGCAGACCGAGGGGCGGATCACCCACTTCGTCGCGGGCGTCGGCACCGGCGGCACCATCTCCGGCACCGGTCACTTCCTCAAGGAGACCTCGCATGGCCGGGTCCGGATCGTGGGCGCCGACCCCGTCGGCTCGGTCTACTCCGGCGGCGACGGGCGCCCGTACCTCGTCGAGGGCGTCGGCGAGGACTTCTGGCCGACGACCTACGACCGCGACATCTGCGACGAGATCGTCGCCGTGCCCGACGGCGACTCGTTCGCCATGACGCGGCGCCTGGCCCGCGAGGAGGCGCTGCTGGTCGGCGGCTCGTGCGGCATGGCGGTGTGCGCGGCCGCGAAGGTGGCGGCCGAGGCCGGCCCCGACGACGTCATCGTCGTGCTGCTGCCCGACGGCGGCCGGGGCTACCTGTCCACGGTCTTCAACGACCAGTGGATGTCGTCGTACGGCTTCCTCGCGCCCGACACGACCGAGTGGACCGTCGGCGACGTCCTGCGCCGCAAGGACGGCTCGGTGCCCGACCTCGTGCACGGCCACCCCAACGAGACCGTCGCCGACGCCGTCTCGATCATGCGCGAGTTCGGCGTCTCGCAGATGCCGATCGTCAAGGCCGAGCCGCCGGTCATGGCCGCCGAGGTGCGGGGCGCGGTGACCGTCCGCGACCTGCTCGACCGTGTGTTCAACGGGCAGGCCTCGCTCACCGACCCCGTCGAGCGCCACCTCTCGCGCCCGCTGCCGAGCCTCGGGAGCAGCGAGCCGATCTCGAAGGCGGTGGAGGCGCTGCGCGGCGGCGACGGCGCCATGGTGGTCGTCGACGGGCGCCCGGCGGGCATCGTGACGCGCGCCGACATCCTCGCCTTCCTGGCCACCGGCAGCCGGTACGACATGGGTGGACCGGCGTGACCACGCCATGCCTAGGGTGGACGGGGTGAACGGTTTCTCCACCCGCGCCCTGCACGTCGGCCAGGAGCCGGACCCGACGACGGGCTCGGTGGTCGTCCCGATCTTCGCGACGTCCACGTTCGCCCAGGACGGCGTCGGCGGCCTGCGCTCGGGCTACGAGTACGCCCGCACCGGCAACCCGTCGCGGACCTCGCTGGAGGCCACGCTCGCCTCGTTGGAGGGCGCGCGCCACGCCCGCGGGTTCGCGTCGGGCATGGCCGCCGAGGACGCGCTGCTGCGCGGCGTCCTGCGCCCCGGCGACCACGTGCTCATCCCGCTCGACGCCTACGGCGGCACCTACCGGCTGATCTCCACGGTCTACGCCGACTGGGGCGTCGAGTACACCGCGGTCGACACCGCCGACCTCGACGCGGTGCGGGCGGCGATCCGGCCGAACACCAAGGTGCTGTGGTGCGAGACGCCGACCAACCCGCTGCTCGGCATCGCCGACATCGCGGCCCTGGCGGCGCTGGCGCGCGAGCACGACCTCATGCTGGTCGTCGACAACACGTTCGCGTCGCCGTACCTGCAGACCCCGATCGCCCTCGGCGCGCACGCCGTCGTGCACTCGACGACGAAGTACCTGGGCGGGCACTCCGACGTCGTCGGCGGCGCGGTGGTCACCGACGACGACGCGCTGCACGAGGTCCTCGGGAAGATGCAGAACGGGATGGGCGCGGTGCCCTCGCCGTTCGACTGCTTCCTCACCCAGCGCGGGCTCAAGACCCTCGCGGTGCGCATGGAGCGCCACAGCGACAACGCCGAGCGGGTCGCCGACGTCCTCGCCGCCCACCCCGCGATCACCTCGGTGCTCTACCCGGGGCGCGCCGACCACCCGGGCCACGAGGTCGCCGCGAAGCAGATGCGCCGCTTCGGCGGGATGGTGTCGGTGCGCGTCGCCGGCGGCGAGCAGGCCGCCCGGGACCTCTGCGCGGCCACGCGGGTGTTCACGCTCGCGGAGTCGCTGGGCGGGGTGGAGTCGCTCATCGAGCACCCGGGCGCCATGACCCATGCGTCGACGGCCGGTTCGCTGCTCGAGGTGCCCGCCGACCTGGTGCGCCTGTCGGTGGGCCTGGAGGACGCCGACGACCTCGTCGACGACCTGCGCCAGGCCCTCGAGACGCTGGGCTGACCTCCTGGCCTAACCCCGGATGCGCTCCCCGTAGACGCGCTCGACGGTCATGACCATGAGCACGCGGCGGTCGGCGACCATGGTCGCGCGGTAGTCGTCCCAGTCGGGGTGCTCACCCGCGGCGCGGCGGTAGTACTCGACGAGTGCCTCGACCTCGGCGGAGTGCGGGTCGGCGCCCGGGCCGGTGAGCGTCACCGGGCCCTCGGCGGTCGCCCACGCCCACCCGTCGGCGGCGGTGACCTCGAGCGCCGCCCGCGGGTCGCGGCGCAGGTTCGCGGTCTTCGCCCGGCCCTCGGTCATCGAGACCGACAGCGTGCCCGCGGACGGGTCGTAGAAGGGCATGACGGGGGAGAGCTGCGGCAGGCCGTTCGCCTTGACGGTGGCGAGGACGCCGAGGCGGCTCTCGGCGAGCAGGGCGCGGGGGTCGAACGCGGTCGAGGTCACACCCCGATGATGCGCCTACCCGCGGCGCGACCAGGCGTCGTGCTCGCTCGGGTCGCCGACCAGCGGGTCGATCTGGCTGGGCTTGAGACAGCCGCCCTCGAGCGAGATGCCGTCGGGGGTGCTGACGTAGCGCGCCGGGTCGTCGCAGCCCGCGGAGCCGACCGTGCCCACCGCGGCGAGGGCGAGCAGCGCGGCGAGGAGCAGCGGGAGGGCCCGCGCGAGGCGCGTGACGCGCGCGTCGGGAGGCGAGATCGTGCCCATCGTTCCCACCCCCCTCCGACCCCTCGTGACGGCGGATCCTCACGCCGATACCACAAGGCTACCGACGCTTCGCGAGTGCGGGCCCCACGCGCACGATCGGGCGTCCGGCGTCGACGGCAGCGCGACGACCGGTCGGCGCACGGAACCGCCCGGCGGGCCTCACACGGTCCTCACCGCTCGTCGGCCGCTCGTCCTGAGCAGGACCTGAGGACGGCCTGAGCGGGCCCCGAGCGCGTGCCGGGCGACGGCCTGCTGCCAGGATCGGCGCCGTGGAGCTCGTCGCACCTGCCGACGTCCTGGCGGCGCGGGAGGCGCTGGCCGGGGTGGTCCGCGAGACGCCGGTGACGCCGTCGAGGGCACTCGAGGGGGTCGCCGAGGGCCCCGTGCTCCTCAAGTGCGAGAACCTGCAGCGGACCGGCAGCTTCAAGATCCGTGGTGCCTACCGGCGCATCCAGCGGCTCGCGCCCGGCGGGCGTGCCGCCGGCGTGGTGGCCGCCAGCGCCGGCAACCACGCGCAGGGCGTGGCGCTCGCCGCGCAGATGCTCGGCACCCGGGCGACGGTGTTCATGCCGGCCGGGGCGCCGCTGCCCAAGATCGAGGCCACCCGCGAGTACGGGGCCGACGTCGAGCTCGTCGACACGCTGGACGAGACGTTCACGGCGGCGGCCGACTTCGCCGACCGGACCGGGGCGGTGCTGATCCACCCCTTCGACCACCCCGACATCGTCGCCGGGCAGGGCACGGTCGGGCTGGAGATCCTCGAGCAGGTGCCCGACGTCGCGACGATCGTGGTCTGCACGGGCGGGGGCGGGCTGCTCTCCGGCATCGCCGCGGCGTGCGCGCCCGCCGGCGTCCGGGTCGTCGGCGCCCAGGCCGCAGGGCTCGCCGCCTGGCCCCCGTCGCTGCGGGCGGGCGCCCCGACCGGCGTGGCCGGCGCGACCATCGCCGACGGCATCGCGGTCTCGCGCCCGGGCGAGGTGACGTTCGCGCACGTGCAGGCGCTCGTCGACGAGATCGTCACCGTCGACGAGGAGGCCATCGCCCGCGGGGTGCTGCGCTGTCTCGAACGCGAGAAGCTGCTCGTCGAGCCGGCGGGCGCGGCGGCCGTGGCGGCGGTCGCCGAGTACCCGCGGCGCTGGCCGGGGCCCGTGGTCGCGGTGCTCTCCGGCGGCAACGTCGACCCGATGCTGCTGGTCGACATCGTCCGCCGGGGCCTCGTGGCCGCCGGGCGCTACGCGGCGCTGCGCGTGCGCCTCACCGACCGCCCGGGCTACCTCGCGGACGTGCTGCGCCGCGTGGGGCAGGCGGGCGGCAACGTCGTGGACGTCGAGCACCGCCGGCTGACCGGGTCCGGCCCGGATGCGGCGACAGCGCCGGGCACCGTGGACGTGGCCCTCACGCTCGAGGCGCGGGGCCACGACCACCGCGCGGCGATCCTCGCCGACCTCGCCGGAGCGGGGTACGACGTCGCCGCGGAGTGAGAGGCCTCAGGCGCTGTACGGCTCCGCCGACACCAGCGTGACCTCCATCGACCCGCCGTCGGGCAGGTCGTAGCTCACGGTGTCGCCGGCCTTGGCGCCGAGCAGCGCCGAGCCGAGCGGGGAGTTCGGCGAGTAGACCTCGAGGTCGCCGTGGGCGCCCTCCTCGCGGGAGCCGAGCAGGAAAGTCTCGGTGTCGTCGTCGCCCTCGAAGCGCACGGTGAGCACCGTGCCGGGGACGGCGGTGCCGCTCTCGGTGGGCGTCTCGCCGACCTTGGCGGTGTGCAGCAGCTCCTGGAGGTGGCGGATCCGGGCCTCCATGACGCCCTGCTCCTCGCGGGCGGCGTGGTAGCCGCCGTTCTCCTTGAGGTCGCCCTCCTCGCGGGCCGCGTTGATCTTCTGCGCGATCACGGGACGCTGCGCGACGAGGTCGTCGAGCTCGGCCTTCAGCCGGTCGTGCGCATCCTGGGTCAGCCAGGTCACCTGCGTCTGCGTCTCGGTCACGTCGATCAACTCCTCGGAGGTCCGTTCCCGCGCTGCGCGGGTCGGCGGCCTGTTCTCCACACGGGTCCTACCGACACCGTGCCGGGTTGCACGGTGCCGGCGGCCCGGGGGCCACAGACGGAAAAACACGGCCCGCGGCATGCGGGCCGTGTCGGCCCACGGTAACACGCCCGAGCCCGTGCGAAACCCGTTCGAGGGTGGCGCCGAGGGGATCGGGTGGGCGTGAAGGGCCTTGACTACCTGCACTTTCTCTGGATCGCGTCCCGCCGCAGAGCCCCGGTGGAGATCTCGGCGGACGCGGCCGTCCATGGTCGCGGCGGGGCTGTCGGCGGGGTGTCGGGGGTGCCCGGGATGATGGAGGGACGCGGGGGCGTTGTTCCCCGGTGGTCACCAGTTCGACGCACGAGGACGGCTCCGGACAGACGATGAGCGCACTCCCTCCCGATCAGCCCCTGCGGCTGCTGTCGGTCCACGCCCACCCCGACGACGAGTCCAGCAAGGGCGCCGCCTCCTGCGCGCGCTACGTCGCGGACGGCGTCGAGGTCATGGTCGTGACGTGCACCGGCGGCGAGGCCGGCAGCATCCTCAACCCCGCGATGGACACCCCCGAGGTCCGGGCCGACATGGTCGGCACGCGCCGCGCCGAGATGGACAAGGCGGCGGCGATCCTCGGGGTGCAGCACCGCTGGCTCGGGTTCGTCGACTCGGGGCTGCCCGAGGGCGACCCGAAGCCCCCGCTGCCGCCGGGCTGCTTCGCCCTGGAGCCGCTCGAGGTGCCCACCGAGGCGCTGGTCCGGCTGGTGCGCGAGTTCCGCCCGCACGTGGTCGTCACCTACGACGAGAACGGCGGCTACCCGCACCCGGACCACATCCGCACCCACGAGGTGTCGATGGCGGCGTTCGACGCGGCGGGCGACCCGGACCGGTTCCCGCTGGCCGGCGAGCCGTGGCAGCCGCTGAAGCTCTACTACTCCCACGGCTTCTCGAAGGCCCGGATCCAGGCCTTCCACGAGGCGCTGCTCGAGGCGGGCATGGAGTCGCCCTGGGCGGAGTGGCTGGAGAAGTGGGACGACTCGCGGCAGGACCCGGGCGCGCGCATCACCACGCGCATCACCTGCGCGGAGTACTTCCCCGTCCGCGACGACGCGCTGCGGGCCCACGCCACGCAGATCGACCCCAACGGCCGCTGGTTCCAGATGCCGATGGAGATGCAGCAGCGCGTGTGGCCGACCGAGGACTACGAGCTCGCCCGCTCCCTGGTCGACACCGAGGAGAGCAACGAGCACCCCGGTGACGACCTCTTCGCGGGTGTGCGGGAGCGGGTCGGCGCATGACCCGCCTGGCCGTCTGGTGGACGCTGCTCCCGGTGTCGGTGCCCGCGCCGCCGCCGGGGGGTGCGCCCGGCACCGAGCGCGGCGAGGAGTTCGGCAAGACCTCGCCGATCGCGCTGGTGGTCATCCTGCTGCTCGGGGTGGCGACGGCCCTGCTCATCCGTTCGATGACCAAGCACCTCCGCAAGGTGCCGACGTCGTTCGACCCCGCGGACGACGACGGGTCCGGGCGTTCGGAGGCCGACGATGCTCCGGACGGCGACGATCGCCCGGCGCCTGCTCCGAACGGTGCCGGGAACGGGACGGACCGGTCCGCGCGACCGCCGGGCGACGGCTCTCCTGGCTCGCCCTGAGCCCGACCCGGGTGCGACCATCTCCCGTCATGCCCAACCGGCTCGCCGGCTCCACCAGCCCGTATCTGCGCCAGCACGCCGACAACCCGATCGACTGGCAGCCCTGGTCGGGCGAGGCGTTCGCGGAGGCGCGGCGGCGTGAGGTCCCGGTGCTGCTGTCGGTCGGGTACGCGGCCTGCCACTGGTGCCACGTCATGGCGCACGAGTCGTTCTCCGATCCGGACGTCGCCGCCCTGGTCAACGAGCACTTCGTGGCGATCAAGGTCGACCGCGAGGAGCGCCCGGACGTCGACGCGGTCTACATGGAGGCCACGCAGGCCATGACCGGCCAGGGCGGCTGGCCGATGACCTGCTTCCTCACCGCCGACGGCGACCCGTTCCACTGCGGGACGTACTACCCCGCGCGCCCGTACGGCGGGATGCCGTCGTTCACCCAGCTGCTCGGCGCGGTCGTGACGGCGTGGACCGAGGACGGCGAGCGGGTGCGCTCGGCCGCCCGCTCGATCACCGAGCGGCTCGCGTCGGTGTCGCGGTCGCTGCCGGCCGACTCCGTGGACCAGGAGACGCTCGCGGGGGCCGTCGCCGCGCTCACCGAGGACTTCGACGAGCACCGCGGCGGCTTCGGGGGCGCGCCGAAGTTCCCGCCGTCGGCGGTGCTGGAGTTCCTGCTGCGCCACCACGAGCGCACCGGCAGCTCCGACGCGCTGGCGATGACCGAGATCACCGCCGAGGCGATGGCCCGCGGCGGGCTGTTCGACCAGCTCGCGGGCGGGTTCGCGCGGTACTCCGTCGACGCGGCGTGGACCGTCCCGCACTTCGAGAAGATGCTCTACGACAACGCGCAGCTGCTGCGGGTCTACGCCCACCTCGCCCGGCTCACCGGCTCCGAGACCGCGGCGCGCATCACCGACATGACCGCCTCGTTCCTCCTGCGCGACCTGCGCACCCCCGAGGGCGGGTTCGCGTCCGCGCTCGACGCCGACGCCGCGGGCGAGGAGGGCTCGACGTACGTGTGGAGCCCGGCCGAGCTCGTCGAGGTGCTGGGTGCCGACGACGGTGCCTGGGCCGCCGGGCTGCTCGGGGTGACCGCGGAGGGCACCTTCGAGCACGGCCGCTCGACCCTCCAGATGCAGGCCGACCCGGACGATCCGGGCCGCTGGCAGGCCGTGCGCAAGGCGCTGCTCGCCGCCCGGGCGCGGCGCCCGCAGCCCGAGCGCGACGACAAGGTCGTGGCCGCGTGGAACGGGCTCGCGGCCACGGCGCTGGTCGAGGCCTCCGCCGCGCTGGGGCGCAGCGAGTGGCTGGCGGCGGCCCGGCGCGCGGTGGCGCTGCTGCTGCGCGTGCACGTCGTCGACGGCCGCCTGCGCCGCACGTCGCGCGACGGCGAGGTCGGCGACGCCCCCGCGGTGCTCGAGGACCACGCCGCGCTCGTCGACGGCCTGCTCGCCCTGCACCAGGCCACCGGCGAGGCCCGCTGGCTCGCCGAGGCCCGCACGCTGCTCGACACCACGCTCGACCACTTCGCCGAGATCGGCGAGGACGGGGCGTTCACCGGCCGGTTCTGGGACACCGCCGACGACGCCGAGTCGCTGGTGACCCGGCCCCGCGAGGTCACCGACGGCGCCTCGCCCTGCGGGTCGTCGCTGCTGGCCGGGGCCCTGCTCACCGCGTCGGTGCTCGTCGAGCCCGAGGCGTCGTCGCGCTACCGCGAGCTCGCCGACGCCGCGGTCGCCGCGGTCGGCGGGCTGCTCGCCCGGCACGCCCGCTTCGCCGGCGGCTGGCTGGGCGTCGCCGAGGCCGCCGCGCAGGGCCCGCTGCAGGTCGCCGTGGTGGCCGTGGACGACACGACCGGGCGCGACCGCCTCGCCGACACCGCCCGCCGCCACGCCCCCGGCGGCTCGGTCGTCGTCGCCGGGGAGCCCGACGCCGCCGGCGTGCCGTTGCTCGCCGACCGCCCGCTCGTCGACGGCGCCCCCGCGGCGTACGTGTGCCGGGGGTTCGTCTGCGACCGCCCCCGCACCGCCACCGACGACCTCGCCGCCGCTCTGGCCCGCTGACCCGTCGCGGTCCGTTGCATCGAACGCCCCATCGGCGTGCTCAGCAGGTCGCTCGCTGCCCGTTGGTCACTCGGTGCGGCCCTTCGCGGGCAGCGAACACCGATGACCCCGTTGCTGTGTAATGCTGTAAGCACAGTACGGAGGGAGAGCGCGATGATGGTGGGACGCGGTGGACACCGGGGTCGGCCCGGGCGAGGCGGTCCGGGGCGCCGGGGCGGCGGACGGGTCCCGACCGACCTGCCCGGCACCGACGACCTCACCGGCTGGCTCGCGGGCCGGCTGCCCGACGGATGGTTCACGGGCGCGCCGGCGGTGACCGTCGACCGGGAGGAGATCCTCGTGGTCGGCGACCTGCCGGCCCCGACGCTCGAGGAGGGCGCCGACGAGGCCGCCCGGAGCGCGGCCGCGCGGGGCCGGATCGAGCGCTTCCGCGAGGAGACCCGCGGCGAGCGGATGGAGGTCGCGCGCCAGGCCGAGCACCGCTACGGGCGCAAGGTCGCCTGGGGCGCGCGCATCGGCGAGGTCGAGGAGCTGTTCACGACCCTGTCGGTGCCGGTGATGACGCGGCTGCGCCAGAACGAGCGCCTCGTGCTCGACACGCTCGTGGACGCGGGCGTCGCGCGGTCGCGGTCCGACGCGCTGGCGTGGGCCGTGGCGCTCGTCGGCGAGCACGCGGGCACGTGGCTCGAGGACCTGCGCGGCGCGATGAGCGCGGTCGACGAGCTGCGGTCGAAGGGCCCGATCCTCGACGACGACCCGGACGGCCCGGGCGACGCCGGCGGCGTGGACGACCGCCCCGATCCCGGTGACGGGGGCGGCGGCGACCCGGTCCCGCCCCAGGGCTGACGACACCGGTGACCGAGGGACGCCCTCGCTGCGCACGACGCAGCGGGGGCGTCCCTCGCTGCGTGGGCCGGGGCCGGTCAGCCGGCGTAGAGCACCAGCCAGATCGCGACGTGGTGGCAGGCGGCGGCCACGACCGTCGCGGCGTGGAAGAACTCGTGGTAGCCGAAGGTGGCGGGCCAGCCGACCGGCCGGCGCAGCGCGTAGAACGCGGCGCCGATGCTGTAGAACACCCCGCCCACGATGAGCAGGACCAGGGCCGCGACCCCGCCGCGGTGGAGCAGGTCGGGGATGACGAACACCGCGACCCACCCGAGGGCCAGGTAGAACGGCACGCCGACCCACCGGGGCGCGTGCGGCCACGCCATCTTCAGCGCCACGCCGCCGAGCGCGCCCGCCCAGACGATCGCGAGCACGATCAGGCCGGTCCGTTCCGGCAGCGCGAGCACCGCGAACGGCGTGTAGGTGCCGGCGATGAAGACGAAGATCATCGCGTGGTCGAGGCGCTTCATCAGCGTCCGGCCGCGCGGGGTGACCCACGTCCGCCGGTGGTATAGCGCGCTGATGCCGAAGACGCCGCAGACCGTCACCGAGTACACGGCGACCGCGAACGCCGCCTCCGCCGAGACGGTCGCACCGGCCAGCGACACCAGCGTGATCCCGGCCGCCACGGCGACCACGAACGACCACAGGTGCAACCAGCCCCGCATCCGCGGCTTGACCGCCGCCGGTTCGGCGAGGGGGTCGATGAGGGTCACGGTGCCAGGGTAGGTGGCCGACCTGTGCGTACCCCGTCCCCTGTGGCGAGGTTCCCGGCCCCGACCCGGGCCCGTCACTGCCCCGTCACGGGGATCCCGGCCCCGAGAGGCACCGGCTAGCGTGGTGGCCCGTGACACTCCGGGACGATCTGCGCCGGGTCGCCTACTCGCTCTACGAGCGGCGGCTCCAGCGTCGTGGAGCGACGGTCGAGCCGCCCCGGCACATCGGGGTCATCCTCGACGGCAACCGGCGCTGGGCGCGGGAGGCCGGGCTCGCCGATCCCAGCGAGGGGCACCGGGCCGGCGCGGCGAAGATCGTCGACCTGCTCGACTGGAGCCAGGACGCCGGCGTCGAGCTGGTCACGCTGTTCCTGCTCTCGACCGACAACCTCGACCGGCCGGCCGCGGAGCTCGACCAGCTCCTCGAGATCATCGCCGCGGCGGTGGAGGGGCTCGCGGCCCCGGACCGGCGCTGGCGGCTGCGGGTCGTCGGCAACCCGGACGCCCTCCCGCGCCCGATCGCCGAGCGGATCGAGGCCGCCGCGGGGAGCACGGCCGGCCGGGACGGTATGCAGGTCAACGTCGCGATCGGCTACGGCGGGCGCCAGGAGATCGCCGACGCGGTGCGCAAGCTGCTGCTGCGTCACGCCGAGGCGGGCACGTCGATCGAGGAGCTCGCCGAGGTGCTCGACGTCGACCACATCGCCGAGCACCTCTACACGTCCGGGCAGCCCGACCCGGACCTCGTGATCCGCACGTCGGGCGAGCAGCGGCTGTCGGGCTTCCTCATGTGGCAGTCCGTGTACTCGGAGTTCTATTTCACCGAGGCATTGTGGCCGCAATTCCGGCACATCGATTTCCTGCGTGCCCTGCGCGACTATTCGCGACGAAATCGACGCCTCGGGCAATAGGCGCGCGAACGGCCCCGGGAGCGCATGCTCCCGGGGCCGTTGCTCACCCGTGTTGCGCCCGGCACCACCGGGCGGCCGTGCTATCCCCCGATAAACACGGACGCCCGGTCGGGCCGGGTCTCAGTCGTCCGAGCTGAGGACGTTGATGTCGCGGATGTCGGCGTTCGCCAGCAGGTTGTCGGCGCTGATCAGCCGGTCGCCGTTGGAGAACGCGACCTTGCGGTCGCCGCCGTCGCGGTCGTCGCGGTCGCCGCGGTCGTGACCGTGGCCGTGACGGCCGTTGCCACGGTCGCCGTCGCAGTCGCCGCCGCGGTCGCGGTCACGCGAGAGGACGTCGACGTCGGAGATCGTGGCGTTGGACGCCACGTTGTCGAGGCTGATGAGCCGGTCCCCGTTCGAGCCGGCGAACTTGCTGCAGTCGCCGCCGTGACCGCGGTGGCCGTCGTGGTCGTGGCCCGCGTGGTGACCGTGGTGGTCGCCCCCGCCGTGCTGGGGGGCCTCGCCGGCGCTGGCCAGCGGCGCGAGGGAGAGCATGCCCGCCGTCGCCCCGAGGACGACCATTCCCGCCTTCTTCAGCATCCAGAAACTCCAGTTTCGTTCGTGGTCTCGGAGGGAATTCGGGGTTCCCGCCGATCGGCTCCAGCCCCACGGACGGTGCGGCTGATGGGCTAAAAGCTAGCCGCCGCCGAGCAGGCATTTCCAGCTCGGAACCCCCATCGAGTGATTGACAATTCCGACTGCAACTGTAGTGGGATATCCGGGTGATCCACGGGGCGTTCGGAGCCCGGATCGCACGACCGGCGGCGTATTCAGTGGCCGTCCGTCGCGGACCTCGACACCCGGGTGTCGTATTCAGGGTCGGTCGCCGCGGGACGAGGCCGTCCGGGGCCACTCGGCGTAGCCTCGGCCGGTGCTTGCGGACCCGGGCCTCGACGGGCTCGCGCGGGCCTACGTCGGGCTCGCGCTGCGCCTCGACCGCGTGCTGCCCGGGGTGCTCGACGCCCACCTCGGCGACGCGGCCGAGGTCGCGCGCATCGCGGACGAGCCGACCCCGGACCCCGGCGACCTCGCGCGCGAGGCCGACCGGCTGCGGGCCGGGCTCCCGGGGGAGGGCGACACCGCCCGCGTCGCGTTCCTCGACGCCCAGCTGCGGGCCTGCCGGGTCCTCGCGGAGCGCGCCGCGGGCCGCCAGGTGGGGTTCGTCGACGAGGTGGAGCGGTGCTTCGGCGTGCGCATCACCCGCGACGACCCCGACCGCTACCGCGAGGCCCACCGCGCGCTCGACGGGCTGCTCGGGGGAGGCGGCGACCTGCCCGGCCGCCTCGCCGCCTTCCGTGACGGCGACCGCCTCGCGCCCGAGCACCTCGCTCCCGGCCTGCGTGCGGCGGTCGCGGCGCTGCGGGAGCGCACCGCCGCGACGGTCGGCCTGCCGCCCGGGGAGGACGTGTCGCTCGAGGTCGTCGACGCCGCGCCGTGGAGCGGGTTCAGTCGCTGGATCGGGCCGCGGCACTCGGCGGTGACCGTCAACGCCGGCATCGGGCACCGCGTGACCCACCTGCCGCTGCTGGTGGCCCACGAGGCCTACCCGGGCCACCACACCGAGCACTGCCGCCTCGCCGCCGACCCCGACGGGCTGCGCGCCCGGCCCGAGCGCCGGGTGTTCCTGGCGCGCACACCGCAGAGCCTGGTCGCCGAGGGCGCCGCCGAGCTCGGGCTCGAGGCCGTCGTGGGGCCGGGCTGGGGGCGGTGGAACGCCGAGGTGCTCGCCGCCGCCGGCGTCCCCGCCGACCCGGAGCGGGGCGCCCTGGGCGAGGCCGTCGAGACGGTGATGGCCCGCCTCGCCCCGGTGCGCCAGGACGCGGCGCTGATGCTGCACGACGAGCACCGCGACGCCGACGAGGTCGTCGCGCACCTGCGGCGGTGGCTGCTGGTCGACGAGGCCCGGGCCCGGCGGATGCTGGAGTTCCTGGCCCACCCGCGCTGGCGCACGCACACCACGACCTACGTGGAGGGCGCCCGCCTGCTGCGGCCGTGGCTGCTGGGCGCCGAGGACGACGCGCCGCCGCGCGAGGTGGTCACGGCGCGTCTCCGCCGCGTGCTCGACGACCCGCCGACGCCCGCCGCGCTCGGCGTCGGTCCGCCCACCGCGACGCCGCGCCCGGTACCCGCCCGAGCCGTCCGGACGCCGTGGCTGCGACGAACGGTCGGTGTCGACCGGGCGTCTCCCGGAAATCGGTGAGCCACGTCACCAAGTCGTCACGCTCGGCGCGCGACAACGACCGGCTACCGGCGGTAGCGTCCGCGCCGACGGACCCGCACCGGATGCGGGGCGTCCGGGGAGGCCGGTAGTGGCAGATCGGAGCGGGACGGGGACGTCCACCGCTCGCGGAGCAGGCGCCACGGCGCCGCGCACCGCGGCCGGCGCGACGCGACCGCCCTGGTCCGGTCCCGGGGGAGGGCCGGCACCCGGTTCTGCCCCGCGATGGCGCAGGACGGCCCCCGGGCCGCGCCACCGCGCCGTCGAGCCGCCGGACTAGCCGACCCGTTCCTCCGAGGAACAAGGTGGTCGCGGGTGCCGTGGCCGCTCGAGGGAGTAGTCGTGAGCGCAGCACCAGCCGAGCGTCCCGCTTCCGTGAGCATCGACAGCACCCCGGCCGCCGCCGGTCCCTCCGGGGCCGCCGACGGCGCGCGGTGTTATGTCCTCGACACCTCCGTGCTCCTGTCGGACCCGTGGGCCCCCACGCGGTTCGCCGAGCACGAGGTCGTCCTCCCGCTCGTCGTGATCTCCGAGCTCGAGGGCAAGCGCCACCACTCCGAGCTGGGGTGGTTCGCGCGTGAGGCGCTGCGTCTGCTCGACGACCTCCGTATCCGCCACGGCCGCCTCGACGCGCCGCTCCCGATGACCCCCGAGGGCGGGACGCTGCGCGTCGAGCTGAACCACTCCGACCCGTCGGTGCTGCCCGCGGGCTTCCGCACGGCGGAGAACGACAGCCGCATCCTCGCGTGCGCGCTGAACCTGGCCGCCGAGGGCCATCTCGTCACCCTCGTCACCAAGGACATGCCGCTGCGCGTCAAGGCGGCGTCGGTCGGCCTGCCCGCCGACGAGTACCACGGCCAGGACGTCACGACCACGGGCTGGACGGGTACCGCGGAGGTCGCCGCCACCCCGGACGAGGTGTCCGCGCTGTTCGCCGACGGGCTCGCCGACGTCGAGGAGGCCCGCGAGCTGCCCTGCCACACCGGGCTGCGCCTGCTCGGCGGGGGCTCCTCGGCGCTCGGGCGCGTCACGCCCGACAAGCAGGTCCGCCTCGTGCGCGGCGACCGCGACGTCTTCGGGCTGCACGGCCGCTCCGCCGAGCAGCGCATCGCGATCGACCTGCTCTCCGACCCCGACGTCGGCATCGTGTCCCTCGGCGGGCGCGCCGGCACGGGCAAGTCGGCCCTCGCGCTCTGCGCCGGCCTCGAGGCGGTGCTCGAGCGCCAGCAGCACCGCAAGGTCGTCGTGTTCCGCCCCGTCTACGCGGTCGGCGGGCAGGATCTCGGCTACCTGCCCGGCGGCGAGAACGAGAAGATGGCGCCCTGGGCGCAGGCGGTGTTCGACACCCTCGGCGCGCTGGTCTCGTCCAACGTGGTCGAGGAGGTCATCGAGCGCGGGATGCTCGAGGTCCTGCCGCTGACCCACATCCGCGGGCGCTCGCTGCACGACGCGTTCGTCATCGTCGACGAGGCCCAGTCGCTGGAGCGCAACGTGCTGCTCACGGTGCTCTCGCGCCTCGGCACCAACTCGCGCGTCGTGCTCACCCACGACGTGGCCCAGCGCGACAACCTGCGCGTCGGGCGCCACGACGGCGTCGCCGCCGTGATCGAGAAGCTCAAGGGCCACCCGCTGTTCGCGCACGTCACGCTGACCCGCTCGGAGCGCTCGCCGATCGCCGCGCTGGTCACCGAGATGCTGGAGGGCGAGCGGCTCTGACGCCCGCCTGGTGACGAACGAACGGCGCTCTCGCTGCTACGGGAGCAGCGAGAGCGCCGTTCGCTTCTCGCCGGGGAGAGATCACGGGCGTCGTCACGCACCGGAACCGGCTCCCAGAGGTGGACAGCGCGCTCCTGATCACCGGCACGGCGAGGCGAGCGGCACGTCACCCATGATCAACAGGATCGCGGGCCTGCGCGGCGGACCTCTCGCCCGCGGCGGCGCCGAACCCTGTTCCGGCCGAGGGCACCCCTCGCCGGTCTACGCGAGCGAAGGGGACCTTCGGTCGGAAACCGCGGGCCCACCGGCGTCACCAGCCGGCGGGCAGGGGGCGGCCCTCGGCGAAGCCCGACGCCGACTGCACGCCCAGCACGGCGCGGGCGTGGAACTCCTCGAGGGTCGCGGCGCCGGCGTAGGTGCAGGCGGACCGCACGCCCGCGCAGATGCTGTCGAGGAGGTCCTCGACGCCCGGCCGCTGCGGGTCCAGGCGCATGCGCGAGGAGGAGATGCCCTCCTCGAACAGGCCCTTGCGTGCGCGGTCGAAGGCGCCGTCGCCGCGGGTGCGAGCGCTGACCGCGCGCTTGGACGCCATGCCGAACGACTCCTTGTAGGGCGCGCCGTGCTCGTCGCGCAGCAGGTCGCCCGGCGACTCGTAGGTGCCCGCGAACCACGACCCGACCATCACCGCCGACGCGCCGGCGGCGAGCGCGAGGGCGACGTCGCGCGGGTGGCGCACCCCGCCGTCGGCCCAGACGTGCGCGCCGACCGCGCGGGCCGCGGCCGCGCACTCGGCGACCGCCGAGAACTGCGGGCGCCCGACGCCGGTCGCCATCCGCGTCGTGCACATCGCGCCCGGCCCGACGCCGACCTTGACGACGTCCGCGCCGGCCGCCACGAGGTCGCGCGTCCCCTCCGCGGTCACCACGTTGCCGGCGACGATCACGGCCTCGGGCGCGGCCTCGCGGGCGGCGGCCAGCGCGGTCAGCATCTTCTCCTGGTGGCCGTGGGCGGTGTCGACGACGAGCACGTCGACCCCGGCGGCGCCCAGCTCCTTGACCCGCGTCGCCACGTCGCCGTTGACGCCCAGCGCGGCGGCGATCCGGAACCGGCCGTCGGCGTCGACGGCGGGCCGGTAGACCTCGGCGCGCAGGGCGCCGGTGCGGGTGAGCACGCCCGCGAGCCGGCCGTCGCCGTCGACCCCGAGCGCCGGGTCACCCGTGTGCGCCGGGGCGGTGCCCGACCCTGATCTGGCAAGCGCGTCGAACACGTCGCGGGGTGCCGTCGTCACCGGCAGCGCCACGGCGGGGGAGAGGACGTCGGCGAGGCGGGTGAAGCGGTCGACGCCGGTGCACGCCGACTCGTTGACGACGCCGATCGGGCGCCCGGCCTCGTCGACGACCACCACCGCGCCGTGCGCCCGCTTGTTCACCAGGTTCAGCGCGTCGGCCACCGCATCGCCGGGGTGCAGCACGACCGGCGTGTCCCACACGGTGTGCCGCGACTTCACGCCGGCGACGATGTCGGCGACCGCGTCGGCGTCGACGTCCTGCGGGATCACGGCGAGCCCGCCGCGCCGCGCGAGCGTCTCGGCCATCCGGCGCCCGCTGACCGCGGTCATGTTGGCCGCGACGATCGGGATGGTGGCGCCGGACGGGTCGGCGACGCCGAGGTCGACGTCGAAGCGGGAGGCCACGTCGGACCGGCTCGGGACGAGGAAGACGTCGTCGTAGGTCAGGTCGTGGGGCGGGCGCTCGCCGGCGAGGAACTGCACGTGTCACGAGACTACGCGTGGCGATCGCCGCACTGCCGCCTCGACCCGTGATCGCCCCGGCAGAGTGGAGGCGTGTCGACCGCCCTGACGAGCCCCCGCGCCGCCGCCCTCGCCCGCGTGTTCCGCGTCGTCGCGATCGCCGAGGCGTGCTCCTGGATCGGGCTGCTGATCGGGATGGCGTTCAAGTATCTCGTCGTGTTCGACGACGTCGGGGTCCGCGTGTTCGGGCCGATCCACGGGGCGCTGTTCGTCGCCTACGTCGTGGTCGCGCTCGTCACGGCGCGGGTGTTCCGCTGGAGCGCGGTGACGACGGTCCTCGCGCTGCTCGCCAGCATCCCGCCGGCCGCGACGATCTGGTTCGAGCGCCGCGCCGTGCGCCGCGGCGAGCTCGGCTAGAGCCCTCGGTCAGAGCCCTCGGTCAGAGGCGGAGCGCCCGCACCGTGTCGATGGTGTCGGCCTCGGCGGCGGTCTTGTCGTCGCGGTAGCGCACGACGCGGGCGAAGCGCAGGGCCACGCCGCCCGGGTAGCGCGTGGAGGTCTGGACGCCGTCGAGCTCGATCTCCACGACGATCTCCGGGCGCAGGTACACCGTGTAGGGGTCCCGGTGGGTCTCGTACCGCGGGAACGTCTCGGTCTGCCAGGTCAGCGTCGCGTCGGTCATGCCCTTGAAGGTCTTGCCGATCATGACGAAGTCGCCGTCCTCGCCGCGCGCGCCGAGGTGGATGTTCGACAGCCACCCCCGCCGGCGCCCGGAGCCCCACTCGCAGGCCAGGACGACGAGGTCGAGCGTGTGCGACGGCTTGACCTTCTGCCACGCGCGGCCCCGGCGCCCCGCGGAGTAGGTCGAGTCGAGCGCCTTGACCATCGAGCCCTCCTGCCCGGCGGCGAGTGCGTCGGCGACGGCCGTCTCCGCCTCCTCGGCGGTGGGGCGCACGACGCCGGGGATCAGGCGCTCGCCGACGACCTCCGCGAGCACCTCCCGCCGCACGCTGAGGGGCTCGTCGACGAGGTCGACGCCGTCGCGGTGCAGGCAGTCGAAGAACCACGGCTGCATCGCGCCGGACCCCAGGCCCTGCATCGACTCCTGGAACGGGCGGGGCCGCCCGTCCTCGGCGACGGCGAGGGTCTCGCCGTCGAGCACGACGGTCTCGACGGGCAGCGACCGCGTCAGCGCGAGGATCTCGGGGACGGCGTCGGTGATCTCCTTCAGCGTCCGCGACCACACGCGCACCTCGTCGCCGCGGCGGTGCACCTGGATCCGCGCGCCGTCCAGCTTGTGCTCCACGACGACACCCGGGTCGCCGTCGGGCGGACCGAGCTCGGCGAGCGCCGCCTCGAGCGAGTCGCCGGGGGAGGCGAGCATCGGGCGCACGGGCCGCATGACCTCGAGGCCGATCGCGCCCAGGTCGCCGCCGGTCAGGGCCACCTCGGCGGTGGTCGGCAGGCGGCCCGAGAGCATGAACGCCCGGCGCACGGCGTCGGCCGGCACCTCCACCCGACTGCCCGTCGCTTCGCTCGCCAGGGTCGCGGCGGCCGCCACCGCCTCGATCATGATCCCTTCGAGCGCGCCCTGGCGGAGCTCGCCGCCGAGCAGGCGCACGAGGAAGCGGCCCTCGTCCTCGGTCGCGGCGTCCAGCAGCGCGCCGAGCTCCGCGGCCCGGCGCGCGCCGACCCCGGTGCCCGACCCGGCCATGGCGGCGAGCCGGTCGAGGGACGCGTCGACGTCGCCGACGGTCAGGGTCGACGCCTCTGCGGGCGTGGGCGTCACCGACCGCAGCGTCTGCCAGCCGATGCCGGTGCGGCCCTGGAGCATCTCGCCGGCCAACCAGGCCGTGGCGGGCCGGATCTCGCCGGGCTCGAGGCCGGCCAGCAGTGTCGCGAGCGCCGCCGTCTTGGCCTTGCGCGAGCGGGTCGCCGCCACCTCGCCGGAGGCGGCGACGACCTGCCCGAGCAGCGTCACGCGGTGTCCATGGGTCGAGCTCTCGCTCCGCTTCGTCTCCCTACTTGTCGACGCGCGTCATGGCGAGCACGTCGAGGGCGGTGTCGAGCTGCTCCTGGGTGAGGCGCCCGTCCTGCACGTAGCCCTCGGCCTCGATGACCTCGCGGATCGTCTTGCGCTCCTTCATCGCCTGCTTGGCGATCTTCGCCGCCTCCTCGTAGCCGATGAGGCGGTTGAGCGGGGTGACGATCGCCGAGGACGACTCGGCGTAGCGGCGGCAGGCCTCCTCGTCGGGCTCGGTGTTCTCGAGGACGCGGTCGGCCAGCAGGCGCGCCGCGGCGGCCAGCAGGCGGCAGGACTCGAGGACGTTGTAGCCCATGACCGGCATCATGACGTTGAGCTCGAGGTTGCCCTGGCTGCCGGAGAACGCGACGGTCGCGTCGTTGCCCATGACCTGGGCGGCGACCATCATCGTCGCCTCGCAGATCACCGGGTTGACCTTGCCGGGCATGATCGACGAGCCGGGCTGGAGGTCCGGGATGCGGATCTCGGCGAGGCCGGTCGACGGGCCGGACGACAGCCAACGGACGTCGTTGGCGATCTTGTAGAGGCTCACGGCGACCGTGCGCAGCGCGCCCGACGCCTCGACGAGCCCGTCGCGGGCGCCCTGGGCCTCGATGTGGTCGCGGGCCTCGGAGAGCTCGGGGATGCCGGTGGCCTGGCGCAGCTGCTCGACGACCTTGCCGCCGAAGCCCTCCGGGGTGTTGATGCCGGTGCCGACCGCGGTGCCGCCGATGGGCAGCTCGGCGAGGCGGGGGAGGACCGCGCGCAGCCGCTCGGTGCTGTGCGCGCACTGGCTCGCCCAGCCGCCGGCCTCCTGCCCGAGCGTGATCGGCACGGCGTCCATGAGGTGGGTGCGGCCCGCCTTGACGACGTGGCGCCACTCCTGGGCCTTGCGGTTCAGGACCGCGCCGAGGTGGTCGAGCGCCGGCACGGTGTCGCGCACGACGGCCTCGGCGGCCGCGACGTGGATGGTCGTCGGGAAGACGTCGTTCGAGCTCTGCGACGCGTTGACGTGGTCATTCGGGTGGATCTTCTGTCCCGAGGCGCGCGAGGCGAGGGTCGCGATGACCTCGTTGGCGTTCATGTTCGAGCTGGTGCCCGAGCCGGTCTGGAAGACGTCGATGGGGAACTCGGCGTCGTGCGCCCCGGAGGCGACCTCGTCGGCCGCGGCGGCGATCGCGTCGGCGTTCGCGGCGTCGAGGACACCCAGGTCCTTGTTCACCCGCGCGCAGGCGCCCTTGACCAGACCGAGGGCCCGGATCTGCGCGGGCTCGATCGGGCGGCCGGAGATCGGGAAGTTCTCGACGGCGCGCTGGGTCTGCGCGGCCCACAGCGCGGCGGCCGGCACCCGGACCTCGCCCATGGTGTCGTGCTCGGTCCGGTACTCCTGCTCCTCGGTCATGCCGCTCAGTCTTTCACCGGACTCAGCTGACCACCTGCACGGTGTCGCCCGGCGAGAGGTTGGCGAAGAAGCGCTTCGACGCGGTCTTGCCGAGGTGGATGCAGCCGTGCGAGCGCTCGGAGAGGCTGCCGGTGTGGAACGCGATCGCCGGCGCGAAGAACACCCGAGAACGGCATGTCGGCGTCGTAGAGGTTGCTGACGTGGTCGGCGTCCTTGTAGTCGACCGAGAACGTGCCGGTCGGCGTCGGGTACTTCCGCGTGCCGCCGAGCGCGCCGACCGGCCCGTAGGTGACGTTGCCCTGGCCGTCGGTGAGCCAGGCACGCTGCGAGGAGAGGTCGACGCAGGCGTCGGCGCTCGCCTTGCAGGGCGTCCCGGCCGTCATCGCCACGGCGGGGGCGGGGGCCGCGACCGGGACGGCGGGTGCCGGGACCGCGGGTGCCGGAGCGGGCGCCGCGGCCGGGGCGGCGCCGGCGCTCCCGGCGCCGACGAGCAGCGCGGCGAGCGCGCTGATGATCACGGTGACGAGGGCCGACGGGGTGGACCGACGCGCGTGGGTCGACGACACGAGAACCTCCGAGGAAGATCTGGTCACATCGGATTACCCCGAGTGGCGCGGGATCATCCCAGGCGTGTGCTAGCCCGACCGAGCGACACGCCGCTCAGAGCACCGAGTGGTCGGGCACCCAGGCCGGGCCGTCGGGGTCGAGGTGGTCGTCGTCCGCGCCGAGGTCGATGGCGGAGTACTCGCGCAGCTTCCGCAGCCGGTGCCAGGCGTCGATCATGCGCACGGTGCCGGACTTCGAGCGCATCACGAGCGACTGCGTCGACGCGCCGCCGGCGCGGTAGTGCACGCCGCGCAGCAGATCGCCGTTGGTGACGCCCGTGGCGCAGAAGAAGATGTTCTCGCCGCGCACGAGGTCGCCGGTGCGCAGCACGCGGTCGAGGTCGTGGCCCGCCGCGAGCGCCTTCTCGCGCTCCGCGTCGTCCTTCGGCCAGAGCTTGGCCTGCAGCTCGCCGCCCATGCAGGCCAGCGCGGCGGCGGTGATGATGCCCTCGGGGGTGCCGCCGACGCCCAGGAGGATGTCGACGCCGCTCTCCGGGCGGGCCGCGGCGATCGCGCCGGCGACGTCGCCGTCGGAGATGAAGCGGATGCGCGCCCCGGCGTCGCGGATGTCCTGGACGAGCTGGTCGTGGCGCGGGCGGTCGAGGACGACCACCGACACGTCGGCGACGTTGATGCCCTTGGCGCGGGCGACCGCGCGCAGGTTGTCGCGGACGGGCGCGTCGATGTCGACCACGTCGGCGCACTCGGGGCCGACGGCGAGCTTCGACATGTAGAACACGGCGGACGGGTCGAACATCGCCCCGCGCTCGGCGACGGCGAGCACCGCGAGCGCGTTGGGCATGCCCTTGCTCATCAGCGTGGTGCCGTCCACCGGGTCGACGGCGACGTCGACCTCGGGGCCGTCGCCGTTGCCGACCTCCTCGCCGTTGTAGAGCATCGGGGCCTCGTCCTTCTCGCCCTCCCCGATGACGACCGTGCCCCGCATCGACACCGAGCCGATGAGCTTGCGCATCGCGTCGACCGCGGCGCCGTCCCCGCCGTTCTTGTCGCCGCGTCCCACGAAGCGGCCCGCGGCCATGGCGGCCGCTTCGGTGACCCGGACGAGCTCGAGCGCGAGGTTGCGGTCGGGCCGCTCGGGGCTCCGGCTGGTCGACGCGGTTGGCTGCGAGCTCACCGGGTGCACCTCCATGGGGCAGGACGGACCTGTCGGGCGGGTCGCCCATCCTCGCAGAATCCGGCTCTCCGGGCCGCCGGTCCGATCCGCCTCACACGACCTCCTCGCGGGCCGGGCGCCGCGTTCGTTGCGAGGATGACGCCGTGGCCACCCCCTCACCCGGTCCCGGCGCCCGTGACCCCGAGCCCCAGCGCGGCCCCGCGGCCCTCCTGCGCGCCTTCGTGGTGATCGGGGTCGGCGTCCTGCTGCTGGCGGGCCTGCTGCGGACCTGCTCGTTCGCGCCCGGCGCGCCGGAGGTCGACCGCGAGGCCATCCCCCGCGTCGACCCGGCTGCCGAGCTGCGGCGGGTGGCGCCGACCGTGACGTTCCCGCTGCGCGGGCCGTCGCTGTCGCCGGAGTGGATCGCGCAGTCGTCCGACGTCGTCGTGCTCGGCGGGACGCCGGGGCTGCGCGCGGTCCGTGTCGGGTGGGTGACGCCGGACGACGAGTTCGCGCGCCTCGTGCAGACGAACGCCGACGAGGCCGCCGTCGTCGTCTCCGAGGCGGGCGACCCCACGGCCACCGGCACCGTCGAGGCCGGCGGCCGGACCTGGGTGACGCACACGGGCCGCCGCGGCGAGGCGATCTGGGTGACCGACGTCGACGGCGTGCGCCTGCTGGTGACGGGCAGCGCGTCGGGGGAACGCCTCGGTCAGCTCGCCGGCGCCGCGCTGGCGGCGCCGTTCGTGCGCTGAGCCGCCGGGGTCACCAGCGGTCGCGGGGCGGCGGGCCCCAGCCGTCGTCGGTCTCGCGGGGACGGTCCCGGCGCACGCTCACCCGCTCCTGCTCCTCGCCGCGGGTGCTCCAGCCGCCCGTGTCGGTGCCGCGCGGGGGCCCCGAGGTGGGGAGCGCGCCGGGCGGGTGGGGCGGGCGCTCGTGCTGGTCGTGCTGGTCGTGCTGGTCGGGGTGCGGCTCGGGGTGCCACGTGCGGGGCGGGTCGGCGGGCGGGGACGGGCGGTGGGCGTCGCGGTCGTGCGGGGTGTACGGAGCGTCGAACGGGGCCTCGTCCCGCGGTGGCGGGGCGGTGTGCGGCCCGGCGGGGAGGTGCGTCGCGGCGGCGACCCCCTCGCGGGAGAGCGAGTGCACGCTCTCGCGCAGCGCGCGGGTGGCGGCGGCGCGCAGCTCGGCGGAGAAGCGCGGGGCCGGGGCGAAGCGGCCGAAGGTGTCGCGCAGGAAGTGCACCAGCAGCGTCGCGGTGGAGCGCGAGCGCCACATCGTCCAGCCGACGTAGAGGTCGCGGCCGTAGGGCTGGACGAGCAGCATCGCCCGCTCGCTGTACTGGCGGAACAGCAGCACCGGCACGCCCGCCACGGTCGACGGCTGCACCTCGGCGGGGCTCTGCCGGGACTCGGCGGCGGCGCGGACGTACTCGAACGCGGCCGTCGCGACGTCGCCGCGGTTCTCGAGGAGCCGGGAGTGCTCGGCGATCGGCTCCTTGGCCGGCGCGAAGAACGACGCGATCCCGGCGAGGTAGAGCACGACGACGAGCAGCCCGAGCAGCGTGGAGACGATGTCGGTGAGGTCGTCCGGGGTGGACATCGACGCGAGGTAGTCGAGGACGAACTTCAGCAGGAGCAGCACGGTCGGCGTGACGAGGAACAGCAGCGTGCGCATGAGGTGCGGCGCCAGCATGCGGTAGGTGACGACGTCGTCGACCAGCCCGTCCGGCTCGACGTGCTGCTGGATCTCGCGGTGGTAGTCGGCGTGGGCGCCGGTCACCGCGCGGTCGACGTCCCCTGCGCCGTGCGGGCTGCTCATGCCCGCCGAGTGTGGTGCATGACGTCCCGGCGTCGGGTCTCCCTCGCCGGGGTGTCACCCGCGCGCCGGGTCGTCGCCACCCTCCGCTTCCTGCAGGACGGTCTCGACCCGTTCGCGTGCCCCGGCCAGGTGGCGCTCGCACAGCCGCGCGAGCGCCTCGCCCCGCTCCCACAGCGCGAGCGAGTCCTCGAGGCTCAGCCCGCCGGCCTCGAGACGCCCGACGACCTTCTCGAGCTCCTCGCGCGCCTCCTCGTAGCCCGGCTCGTCGCTCTCCGTCATGCCGCGCATCCTCCCCCCTCGTGTCAGCGACGTGGCGTCGCTGACACCCAGTGTCCGTAACGCCACGCGCTCGATCGGGCGCTCAGGCGGGGTCGTCGCGGTCCGTGACGGCGGCGTGCACGGCACCGTCGGCGAGGCGCACGCGCAGGGCGTCGCCGGGCGAGGGCGTCCCCGCCGAGCGGAGCACCGGCGCGTCGACAGCGTCGCCGTGCTGCACGATCGCGTAGCCCCGGGCCAGCGTCGCGGCCGGTCCCAGGGCCGTGAGGGACGCGCGCAGGTGGCGGACGTCGGCCTCGCGGGCGACGAGCCCGGCCTCGAGCACCTGGCGGGACCGGGCGCGCAGCCGGGCGACGGCGTCCTCGCCCGCGCTGACCGGCCCCAGCGGGTCGGCGAGCACCGGCCGCCGGCGCAGCGCCGCGAGCCGGGCGTCCTCGCGCTCCACCCACGCGTGCAGGGCGCGGTGCGCGCGGCGGCGCAGCTGGGCGAGGTGGGCGGTCTCCTCGGCGAGGTCGGGGACGATCCGCTTGGCGGCGTCGGTGGGCGTGGCCGCGCGGACGTCGGCGACGTGGTCGACCAGCGGGGTGTCGGGCTCGTGCCCGATCGCGGAGACGACCGGCGTCCGGCACGCCGCCACGCCCCGGCACAGCGTCTCGTCGGAGAACGGCAGCAGGTCCTCGACGCTGCCGCCGCCGCGCGCCAGCACGATCACGTCGACGTCCGGGTCGCGGTCGAGCACGCCGAGCGCGTCGAGGATCTCCGGGACGGCCTGGGTGCCCTGCGTCGGGGTGTTGACGGTCCGGAACCGCACCGCGGGCCAGCGGGACGTGGCGACGGTGATGACGTCGTGCTCGGCGGCGCTGGCCCGCGACGTGATGAGTCCGACGCAGCGCGGCAGCCGGGGCGGGCGGCGCTTGCGCCCCGGGTCGAACAGGCCCTCGGCGCCCAGCAGCTGGCGCAGCCGCTCGATGCGCGCGAGCAGCTCGCCGACCCCGACCGGCCGGATCTCGTCGACGCGCAGCGACAGCGTCCCGCGCCCGAAGAAGTACGACGGCTTGCCGTGCACGACCACCCGCGCGCCCTCGGCCAGCGGCGGGACCGTGCCGCGCACCATCGACGTCGGCGCGGTGAGCTGCAGCGAGACGTCGGCGGCGGGGTCGCGCAGCACGAGGAACGCGGTCTGCGACCCGGGACGGGCGGTGACCTGCGTGAGCTGGCCCTCCACCCACACCGCGCCGAGCCGGTCGATCCAGGCCTGGATCTTGCGCGCGACCGTGCGGACCGGCCAGGGCTCCTCGGCGCTGGTGGCCGCCGGCGGGGTGCTCACCTACTGGGCGTTGAGCGTCGCGATCCGGTTGGACAGCATCGTGACGAACGGCGGGCGGTTCGCGTGGGACTCCTCGAAGGCGAGGAGCTCGGCGACCTCGTCCACCGACAGCGAGCGCAGCTTGCCGCGGAGCTGGGCGATTGACATCGACTCGTACCCGGGCAGCGCGTCGGGGGTCTGCGCGACCACCCCGAGCTTCGGCGCGTGACCGTTGACACGCGGCGTCGTCGGCGTCGGCGCCAGGTCGGTGTGCTCGAGCGACGTGTCGTCGAGGTCGGGTCGCGGCCACGTGCCCGGCAGCGCCTCGGGCAGGTCGTCGTCGAAGCGCGCCCACGACGGCGCCTCCTCGACCGGGCGCACCCCGTCGAGCGCGCTGTCGCCCTTGATCGCCAGCTCGGTGACCACCTGTTGGGCCCGCATCGAGAGCTGCAGCACACGGCTGACGGCGGTGATGGGGAGACCGGCGACGGTGCGGGGGAGGTCCCGGGCCTCCTCCACGGCGGTGACGACCAGACCGGCGGCGACACGCACCGGGAACGGGAGCGAACTCATAGCGACAGGGTGCCAGCCGGACGCGGGTGATGTGTGGACGGCCACGGCCGGGTGGCTCACGCCCGGACCGTGACGCTCGTCGCCCGTAGGCTGGCGGTATGTCCACCGAGCACTCCGGCGAGCAGGCCCCCCGTGTCCTGCTCGCGAAGCCCCGTGGCTACTGCGCCGGCGTCGACCGTGCGGTCGTGGCCGTCGAGAAGGCGCTCGAGACGTACGGCGCACCCGTGTACGTCCGCAAGGAGATCGTGCACAACCGGCACGTCGTGAACACCCTCGCCGAGCGCGGAGCGGTGTTCGTCGAGGAGACCGACCAGGTGCCCGAGGGCGCCACCGTCGTCTTCTCCGCCCACGGCGTCTCCCCGGCGGTGCACGCCGAGGCCGCCGCGCGCGAGCTGCGCACCGTCGACGCCACCTGCCCGCTGGTCACGAAGGTGCACCAGGAGGCCAAGCGCTTCGCCCGCGACGACTACGACATCCTGCTCATCGGCCACGAGGGCCACGAGGAGGTCGAGGGCACCGCCGGCGAGGCCCCCGAGCACGTCCAGCTCGTCGACGGGCCCGCCGCCGTGGAGCACGTCACCGTCCGCGATCCCGAGAAGGTCATCTGGCTCTCCCAGACGACGTTGTCGGTCGACGAGACGATGCAGACGGTCGCCGCGCTGCGCGAGCGGTTCCCGGCGATCGCGGACCCGCCCTCCGACGACATCTGCTACGCCACCCAGAACCGCCAGGTCGCGGTGAAGCAGATGGCGCCCGAGTGCGACCTCGTGCTGGTCGTCGGCTCGCGCAACTCCTCGAACTCGGTGCGCCTCGTCGAGGTCGCGCTGCAGGCCGGGGCGCGCGACGCGCACCTCGTGGACCACTGCGGCGAGATCGACGAGGCGTGGCTCGAGGGCGTCACGACGGTCGGCGTCACCAGCGGCGCGTCGGTGCCCGAGATCCTCGTCGGCGACGTCCTGCACTGGCTCGCCGACCGCGGCTGGGCCGACGTCGAGGAGATCACCACCGCCAACGAGAAGCTGACCTTCTCGCTGCCCCGCGAGCTCAAGCGGGACATGAAGCCGCAGGCCGTGCGCTAGCGGGACGTTGTCCTCGGGGCGCCGGGGCCGCACAGTGTTCCCGTGCTCCTGGCCCTGACCCTGCTCACCGGGGGTGCGCTGCTCACCCTGGTGCTCGGGGTGGTGGGCGGCGGCGACCCGGTGGTCGTCCTGCCGCTCGGCCTCGCGTTCGCGCTGCTCGCGACGCTCGCGTTCCGGTGGGTCGAGCGCCGGGGACGACGCTGGTGGTCGGCGGGCTACGTGGTCGCCGGCCTCGTGCTCGCGTCGGTGATCTTCGCGTTCGCGCCCGGCGTCGGCGGCACGCTGTTCCTCGTCGTGCTGGTCAGCCAGTGCGTGCTGCTGCTGCCGCTGCCCGCCACGATCGTCGTCATCGCGATGGTGCCGATGGTGCACGCCGGCATGCCGCTGGTCGACGGCCTGCGCGAGGGCCTCGGGACGCTGGTGGCGGTGGTGTTCGCGGCCGTCGTCACCGAGCTGCTGCGCCGCGAGAAGGCGATGCGCACCGAGCTCGCGGCGGCCCACGCGCGGCTGCGCGACCAGGCGGCCCAGGAGGAGCGCCTGCGCGTCGCGCGCGACATCCACGACGGGCTCGGGCACTCGCTCACCGTCGTCGCGATGCAGGTCCGGGCGGCGCGGGCGCTGCTGGCGAACGGGTCCGGCGGCACGGACGAGGTGCTCGCCAAGGCCCAGCACCAGTCGCAGGAGGCGCTCGCCGAGGTGCGGCGCTCGGTGCGCACGCTGCGCGCGCCGCGCGAGGCCCCGCCGCTGGCCACGGCGCTGCAGGACCTCGCCGCGGAGAGCTCGGCGGCCGGGGTGCCGACCCGCCTGACCGTCGACGGCGACGAGCGCCCGCTGTCCGCGGCCGCCCGCGAGGCGCTGTTCCGCACCGCCCAGGAGGGGCTGACCAACGTACGCAAGCACGCCGGGGCCAGCCGCGCCGAGGTCGTCCTCGACTACGCGGCGGGGGCGGTGCGGGTGGAGGTCCGGGACGACGGGCGGGGGCAACGACCGGACGGCGACGGCACCGGGGTCGGCAGCGGTGTGGGCCTGATCGGCCTGCGCGAGCGTGCCGAGGAGCTGGGCGGGAGCCTCTCGCTCGGTCCGGGTGCCGACGGCGGCTGCGCGTTGCGCGTGGAGGTGCCGGCGTGACGTCGTCCCGCGTCGAGCTCCGCTCCGCCGCGTCTCCCGTCCGGGTCCTGCTCGTCGACGACCAGGCCCTGTTCCGCGAGGCGCTCGCGACGCTGCTCGGGGTGCGCGACGACGTCGTCGTGGTCGGCGAGGCCGGCGACGGCGAGGAGGCGCTGCGGCGGGTCGCCGAGCTCGCGCCCGAGGTCGTGCTCATGGACCTGCGCATGCCCGTGCTCGACGGCGTGGGGGCGACCCGCCGGCTGCACGTCGAGCACCCGGAGGTGCGCGTCATCGCGCTGACCACCTTCGACGACGACGAGGACGTCTTCGCCGCCCTGCGCGCCGGCGCCGTCGGCTACCTGCTCAAGGACGTCCCGTCGGCCCGGCTCGTCGAGGCCGTGCTCACCGCGGCCGCCGGGGGCTCGGTGCTCGATCCGTCGGTGGCGGCGAAGGTGGTCGCGCGCGTGGCGCGTCTGCCCGCCGAGTCGCCGACGCCGCGCGCCCAGCCCTTGGTCGTGCCGCTGTCCGAGCGCGAGGTCGACGTGCTGCGCCTGCTCGCCGACGGGCGCAGCAACCGCGAGATCGCCGGGACTCTGCACCTCGCCGAGGGCACGGTGAAGAACCACGTCACGAACGTGCTCGGCAAGCTCGGCGCCCGCGACCGCACGCAGGCCGCCCTGCGGGCCCGCGCGCTCGACCTCCTGTGAGGTCATGACCCGGGGTCATGACGTTCGGCACCTCTCCGCGGGGCCGGGGCTCGCGATGCTCGTCCGCGTCGCCAGCCGTTCCCGGAGAGGACCCGCCATGACCGCCCTGACCGTCCAGCCCCGTCCCCTGCGCCGCCGTGTGCTGCGCTTCGTCGGCCACTACCTCGAGATGGTCGCGGCGATGGTCATCGGCATGATGCTGCTCGCCCCGCTGTGGCCCGACGCCTGGACCGCCCGCCCGGACGTCGGCGCGCTCGTCATGGCGGCGGACATGACCGTCGGCATGGCCCTGTGGATGGCGATTCGCCGGCACTTGGCGCGGCAGATCACGGAGATGTCGGCGGCCATGTGCGCGCCGTTCGTCCTCGGCCTCGTGCCCTACTGGCTCGGCGTGATCTCCGGCGAGACGCTCATGATCGGCGCCCACGTGCTGATGTTCGTGACCATGCTCGCCGCGATGCTCCTGCGCCGCGACGAGTACGCGCACTGAGGCGCGGCGGAGGGGCGGAGATCACGGGCGACGCCATCCACGTCGCGCCGCCGGCGAGGTGAATGACGACGCCCCTGATCACCGCTCTGGGAGGCGGGGCGGGGTCAGCGGGGGCCGTCGGGACCGTCGACGCGACGGGGGACGCGGCGGACGCCGGGCCCGAACTCGTCGTCGGGGTCGTCGGGACGCACGGGCCGGCGGCGGTCGTCGGCGGGGCGGCGACGCTCGTCCCGCGCGGGCCGGGCCTCGACCGGGACGCGACGGGGCCGCTCCTTCTCCCGGGGGTCGCGGTCGCGGGGGTCGCGGTCACGGAGGTCGCGGTCACGAGGGTCGCGATCGCGGGGGTCACGGTCCCGCGGATCCCGCTCGCGCGGCGGACGATCGCGGGGATCCCGGTCGCGCGGGTCGCGGTCGCGGGGATCGCGCGCCGGCCGGTCGCGGGGGTCGCGGTCCTTGGGCGGGCGGTCCTTCGGCGCCCGCTCCTTCGGCGGCCGGTCCTTCGCGGGCCGGTCCTTGGGTGGGCGCGCGGGCCGGTCGCGCGGGTCGGCGCGGCCATCGGGGTCGAGGTCGTCGCCCGGCTTGCGCCAGGGCTCGACGCGCGAGCGGATGAACCCGAGCGCGAGGCAGATCGCCGTGGTGACCGCGAGGGTGGGGAACGCGTTGACCAGCGGGCCGCCGACGGCGAGCAGCGTCGACGCGAGACCGCCGTTGCGGGGCAGCGACCCGGTGGCCGCGACGACCACGGGCACGCCGATCGCCAGCAGCAGCGGCGGCTGGACGAGTGGGACGAACAGCGAGTCACGCCGGGCCCAGGCGGTCGCGAGGATGCAGCCGCCCGCGAAGCAGGCGGTGAACACGACGCCCAGCTCGCCGGAGGCCAGCATGTCGATGGCGAGGCCGGCGCCGGTCAGGGCCGCCGCGAGCAGCAGCGCCCCCCACCACCGAAGCCCGCGCAGTGACCGCACGACGGAGCGCTCGCCGGGGCCGACGGCCCCGACACCTGCGGCGTCCTCCCGTGTACTGGTCACCCCTCAACGCTAGCGGTCGGCTGATCGTCGGCCGTTCAGCCTCCACCGGCCCCGGCGATCTCCGTGACGTGCACCACCCGATCGACCTAGGCGTCCCCGTTCTCGGGAGCGGGCGCCCGGGGCCGGCGCTCCACCTGGTCCGGGGTCTCGAGGTCCGCGGTGGTGACCGACAGGTCGGTGAACCGGCGTGCGCTGACCAGCACCCGGGACTCCAGCGAGCTGACCGTCTCGTTGAACGAGCGCACGCTGCCGTCCAGGGAGCGGCCGAGGCGGGCGAGGTGGCCCGAGAGCGTCGCGATCCGCCCGTGCAGCTCCCGCCCGAGCGCGTGGACCTCCGCCGCGTTCCGCGCGAGCGCCTCCTGCCGCCACGCGTACGCGACGGTGCGCAGCAGCGCCATCAGCGTCGTCGGGGTGGCGATGACGACGTCGCTGCCGAACGCGTGCTCCAGCAGCGTGGGGTCGGCCTCGAGCGCGGCGGAGAGGAACACCTCGCCCGGCACGAACAGCACGACGAACTCCGGCGTCGGGTCGAAGCGGCGCCAGTAGGCCTTCGCGCCCAGGGTGTCGACGTGCGCGCGGACCTGCTTGGCGTGCGCCGCGACCCGTTCGCGCCGCGCGGTGTCGTCCCGCGCCTCGGTGGACTCGAGGTACGCGGTGAACGGGACCTTGGCGTCGACGACGACCTGCTTGCCGCCCGCGAGGTGGACCACCAGGTCGGGACGCTGGGCGCCGTCGTCGTCCCCGCCGCGGGCGTGGGCCTGGCGGGTGAAGTCGCAGTGCTCGACCATGCCCGCGAGGTCGACGACCCGCTCGAGCTGCAGCTCCCCCCATCGCCCGCGCACGTGCGGGGCGCGCAGGGCGCCGACGAGCGCGCGCGTCTCGCCGGCCACGCCCTGCGCGCTCGCGGCCACCGCCCCGACCTGCTCGCGCAGCGAGGCGAACGCGGCCTCCCGCTCGCGCTCCGCCCCCGCCATCTGCCGCTCCATGCGCCCGAGCGCCGAGGACACCGGCTCGAGCACGCGGTCGAGCGCGTCGGTGGAGGCGGCCGCCGCGGCCGGGACCAGCGCGCGTTCCCGGTCGCTCGCCCCGCGGCGTTCGGCGTGGAGCTCGGCGCGGGCGGCCGCCACCTCGGCACCGGCCCGCCGGACGGCCTCGGCGACCGCCGCCTCGCGCCGCGCGGCCGCCAGGTGCAGCGCGACCCACGCCCCGGCGCCCGCGCCCAGCACGAGCCCCAGGAGCAGCCCGGCCAGCACCCCGTCGACGGTCATGGCCGAGAGGATGGATCACACCCCCGACAGTGATCCTTCGGCAGGCCGCTCCGGCAACCACGAGGCCTCCATCATCAGCAGCCGGTCCTTGAGCTCCAGCCCCCACCGGTAGCCGCCCAGCCCGCCGCCGCGGCGCAGCACGCGGTGGCACGGCACGAACAGCGTCGCGGCGTTGCGCACGCACGCCCGGGCGGCCAGCCGGTGGCCGCGCGGGTGCCCCGCGGCCGTCGCCAGCTCGCCGTACGTCGTCGGGTGCCCGGCGGGCACCTCGCGCAGCTTGTCCCAGATCGCCGTCGTCGCCGGCCCGCTGATCTGGCGCACCGGGACCGCGGCGGCCGGCGCCGGGTCGCCGTCGTGGAACGCGACGACCGCGGCCGTCACGGCACCCAGGTCGCGCCGGACCGTGGGCTCGGCCGGCCGCGCGTCGGGGTGCACGAGCGCGATGAGGCCGTCGAGGTCGTCGGTCCACCCCGACGCGAGCACCACGCCCTCGTCGTCGACGAGGGTGGTGAACGGGCCGAGCGAGGTGGGGATCGTGGCGAGAGCGGACACGGGGGCCTCCGGGTGAGAACGGTCGTCACCCTGGTTGGACGCCGCCGGAGCCCGTCCGGATCCATCGCTGGCAGACTGGGATCCCGTGAGCTTGACCCTCGGCATCGTCGGCCTGCCCAACGTGGGCAAGTCGACGATGTTCAACGCCCTGACCCGCAACGACGTCCTGGCCGCGAACTACCCGTTCGCCACCATCGAGCCCAACGTCGGTGTCGTGCCGCTGCGCGACCCCCGGCTCGACCGGCTCGCCGAGATGTTCTCCTCCGAGAAGATCGTCCCGGCGACGGTGTCGTTCGTCGACATCGCCGGCATCGTCGCGGGCGCCAGCGAGGGCGCGGGGCTGGGCAACAAGTTCCTCGCCAACATCCGCGAGGCCGACGCGATCTGCCAGGTCGTGCGGGTGTTCGCCGACGACGACGTCGTGCACGTCGACGGCCGTGTCGACCCGGCCGCGGACATCGAGACGATCGCGACCGAGCTCGTCCTCGCCGATCTCCAGACGATCGAGAAGGCCCTGCCGCGCCTGGAGAAGGAGGCGCGGGTCAAGAAGGAGACCAAGGCCGCGGTCGACGAGATCGCGCACGCGCAGTCGGTGCTCAACGAGGGCCGCACCCTGTTCTCGGCGGGGCTCGACTCGCCGCGGCTGCGCGAGCTGAACCTCATGACCGTCAAGCCGTTCCTCTACGTCTTCAACGCCGACGAGCCGGTGCTCACCGACGACGCGCGGCGCAAGGAGCTCGCGGAGCTGGTCGCGCCGGCCGAGGCCGTGTTCCTCGACGCGAAGGTCGAGCAGGAGCTCCTGGAGCTCGACGACGAGTCCGCCCTGGAGCTGCTCGAGTCGATCGGCCAGCCCGAGCCGGGTCTCGACGCCCTGGCCCGCGCCGGGTTCCGCACGCTCGGCCTGCAGACCTACCTCACCGCGGGCCCCAAGGAGTCCCGCGCCTGGACGATCCGGATCGGCGCCACGGCCCCCGAGGCCGCCGGCGTGATCCACACGGACTTCCAGAAGGGCTTCATCAAGGCCGAGATCGTCTCCTACGACGACCTCGTCGCCGCGGGCTCGATGAACGCCGCGAAGACGGCGGGCAAGGTCCGCATGGAGGGCAAGGACTACGTCATGCAGGACGGCGACGTCGTCGAGTTCCGGTTCAACGTCTGATCGGTCCGAAGCGGAGCCGTCCCTGGTGAACCAGCTCTGCATCAGGGCTGATGCGGGTACGGTTCACGTGTGCGCACCACCGTGGACCTCCCGCCGGCCGTGCACCGGCAGGTCCGGGAGATCGCCGAGCGTCGAGGGCTGTCGCTCTCGGCCGTCGTCGCGGAACTGACGGCACGCGGACTGATCCAGCTCGGTGAGCCGCCCGTGATCGGTATCGACGAGCGATCGGGGTTCCCCGTCGTCAGCATCGGTCGCCGGGTCACCGCGGACGACGTCGCGAACGCGCTGGACGAGGAGTGACGACCTACCTCCTGGACGCGAACGTGCTCATCGCTCTCACCGTCGCCGAGCACGAGCACCACGAGCGGACGTCGGCGTGGGCCGCCGGGGTCGAGAGCTTCGCGGTCTGCCCGCTGGTCGAGGGTGCGCTCGTGCGCTTCCTCGTCCGGACCGGTGAGGCTCCGGCAGTGGCGACGGCCCTGTTGCGCGCGATCCACGCCCTGCCCGGGTGCGACTTCTGGCCGGACTCGCTGTCCTACGCGGACGCGGGCGTGGACCACGTGAGGGGCCACCGACAGGTCACGGACGCCTACCTCGCGAGCCTCGCGGCCGGTCGGCCGGCGTCGACACTCGCCACCCTGGACGAGGGCCTGGCGCAGGAGCTGCCCGAGCTGACGACGCTCGTGCCGCCCGGCGACCCCGTCCCGCCCCAGCGGCGGTGACGCGCACAGTTCGGAAGCGCCTTCCGGTCCGTCACGAACCGGATACTCTGCGCAAATTACGTCGACGAGGGGGCGCAGTGATCGTTCTTGCCGAGGCCGGCGGCAGCAGCACCCTGACCTCCGTCGGGTGGATCCTCCCGATCCTCGCCGCGATCGCGGTCATCGCGGTCATTGCCTACCGCCAGACCCGGAAGTAGCTCAGAACGGCGGCCGTTCGTTCGAGGCGTCGAAGAGGCTGACCTCGGTCTGGAGGAACACGTCGTCGACGTCGGGCGCCTGGGCGACCGAGCGCCAGTGGTCGAGGTCGGCCTGCGAGGCCCAGCGCTCGACGTTGTTGATCCGCCCGGGGTCGACGGAGTCGGCGGTGATGGCGACGTCGAGGCATCCGGGCGCGGCGCGCGCCCGCCGCACGAGGTCGGCGAACTCCGCGACCAGCGCGTCACGGCGCTCCGGATCGACGCGGACGTGCCCGGCGATGATGAGCATCGGGCGATCCTACAACAGGACCAAGGGATCCTGGAAAGATTCCCGTGCTCGGGTGTCATCGTCGGTTGTACGTTCCGGGCGATCACCGTCGACACTCCTGCGGAGGCCACCGATGCTCTTCCACCTCGACTTCCACGTGGAGTACGGCGCCGCGATGAGTCAGCAGGACCTGTTCTCCACGTGGTCTCGCGAGGCCGAGGCGGCGCTCGGCGCCAAGAAGGCCGGCGTGGTGGTCGACCTCTGGAAGGTCGCCGGCGAGCGGCGCGTCATCGCGATCGTCGACGTGGACAGCCACGACACGCTCGACGAGATCTCGCTGACCCTCCCGATCATGGTCGAGATGGGCCAGTACGTGACGATCAACGTGAGCGCGCTGCGCCGCTACGAGGACTTCGCCGGCACCGTCAACAAGCTGCTCGAGAGCTGATCGTCAGCGCCAGCCCAGCTCCGGGGCGAGGTGGGTCAGGACGCTCTCGACGACGTGGGCGTTGTAGTCGACGCCGAGCTGGTTGGGCACCGTGAGCAGCAGCGTGTCCGCGGCGGCGATCGCCTCGTCCTCGGCGAGCTCGGCGATCAGCTTGTCGGGCTCGCCGGCGTAGGTCTTCCCGAAGCGGGCGTCGCCGCCGTCGAGGTGGCCGACCTGGTCGGTCGAGTGCCGCTCGCGCCAGAAGAGCTGGCGGTCGAGGTCGCTGACGATCGGGAAGATGCTGCGGCTGACCGACACGCGCGGCTC
Source organism: Actinomycetospora flava (assembly GCF_037400335.1). NCBI lineage: Bacteria > Bacillati > Actinomycetota > Actinomycetes > Pseudonocardiales > Pseudonocardiaceae > Actinomycetospora > Actinomycetospora flava. The sequence goes on along the minus strand of NZ_JBBEGM010000014.1, from coordinate 110,051 downwards.
GCGCTCGTGCCCGGCCTTCGTCCACGCGTCGCGGTAGCGCTGGATCTGCTCGGCCTGCAGGCGGTGGAACGGCACGCCGGTGTCCTCGGTGAGCAGCGTCGAGCTCATGAGGTTCATGCCCTGCTCGGCCGTCCACTCGGCGGTCGCGCGGCTGCCGGCGCCCCACCAGATCCGGTCGCGCAGGCCCGGCGCGTACGGCTCGAGGCGCAGCAGGCCGGGCGGGTTCGCGAACATCGGCCGCGGGTTGGGCTGCGCGAAGCCCTCGCCCTTCAGTACGTCCAGGAAGAGCTGGGTGTGGTTGCGCGCCATCTCGGCGTCGGTCGAGCCGTCCTGCGGCACGTAGCCGAAGTAGCGGTAGCCGTCGATGACCTGCTCGGGGGAGCCGCGGCTGATGCCCAGCTGGAGGCGTCCGCCGGAGATGAGGTCGGCGGCGCCGGCGTCCTCGGCCATGTAGAGCGGGTTCTCGTAGCGCATGTCGATCACGCCGGTGCCGAGCTCGATGCGGCTCGTCTTCGCCGCGGCCGCCGAGAGCAGCGGGAACGGCGAGGCGAGCTGGCGCGCGAAGTGGTGGACGCGGAAGTACGCCCCGTCGGCGCCCGCCTCCTCGGCGGCCACGGCCAGGTCGATCGACTGCAGGAGCGCGTCCTGCGCGGACCGGACCATCGACTGCGAGGACGGCGACCAGTGCCCGAAGGAGAGGAACCCAATCTTCTTCACGCTTCAACCAACGACGGTGCGGCGAACCTCATTCCGGTCAGCGACCCGCCACCGACCGCACCGCCTCGATCACGGCGTCGGGCCGCTGGATCTGGATGTAGTGCGAGGTGTCCGGCACCGTGACGAGCGCCGCACCCGGGATGTCGGCGGCGAGGCGGGTGAACGCCTCGGGTCGCACGCGGCCGATGGCGGCGACGGCCTCGGCCGACGGGTCGCCCGGCGGGACCTGATCCACGTCCTGCGCCATCAGCACGGTCGCGGGCACCTGCGGCGGCGCCGGGGCGTTCCGGAGCTGGTCCATACTCGCCGTGAGGTCGTAGGCCTCCATGGCGTAGCCGGGGATCGGTTCGGGCGGATGCAGGACGCCCGCGGCGAACGCGTCCCACTGCGCGGGCGCGATGAGGTCGCGCAGCGCCGGCGGCGTCGGGTCCACGAGCACGATCCCGGCGACGTCGGCCGGGAAGGTCCGGGAGTACAGCTGCGTGAACGGCCCGCCGAGCGAGTGCCCGACCAGCACGTACGGGCCGGGGACGCCGGCCGCCGCCAGGAGGGCGTGCAGCTCGGCGACCACGTCCGCCGCCGTGCGCGGCATCGGCGCCTGCTGGCTGCGCCCGGGCAGGGGCGTCTCGGAGATCTGTCCGTCGTCGGTCGACACGCGCGTCGCGCCGGGCCGGTCGTAGGCGCAGACGCGGGTGAACCCGGCGACGCCCGCCATGACCGAGGGCGGCCGCTCGGCCCCGACCGACCAGATGTCCGCCGCGTTCCCGAACCCGGACTGGAGGACGACGGTCGGGCTGCCGCTGCCGTGACACTCGAGGTACAGCTCGCGGCCGTCCACCGCGAAGAGCCCGGCGACGTCGCCCGGCGGCGGACTCTCGCCGCGCGCGGTCGAGCACGCCGCGACGACGAGCGCGAGCGCGATCGTCAGGACCCCGACCCGCACCGTCGACCGCCGCACGGGAGTCACTCTGGCGCCTCGGTGGGCGACGGCGCAGTCACCGTCGTGACCGCGCGGTCAGCCCTGGTCCATGAAGAAGAGCTCGAGCTGCACGTTGTCGGGGTCGCGGAAGACGAGCGCCGAGTACGGCACCGGGTCGCCGGCGTCGACGACGCCGGAGTGCGCGATGCCCAGCGAGTCCAGCCACGCCGCCCAGGTGTCGAGGTGGTCGCGGGAGAGCATCGCGAAGGCGATGTGGTCGAGCCCGCACCGGCGCTCGTCGGCCCCGGCGCCGTCGTTGTCGGGGTGGTGCTCGACGCCGATGCACATGCCCGTCTCCGGCTCGACGAGCACGGTCGCGTAGCCCTTCGCGTCGGGGCCGTGGTGGGGGAAGCGCGGCGGGAGCCGGTCCATGCCGAACACCCGCTGGTACCAGGCGACGCTGGCCTCGACGTCGCTCGCCGTGACGGCGACGTGGTGGAAGCCGCCGAAGGCAGGGCGGCTGTCGGTCGTGGTCATGGCGCACCTCGCAGAGATCGGGAGATGCGCAGTGTCGGGCGCCGGGGACGCCGCCGGGGATTCGCAGATCCCGGGTCTTGACACGTCACCGGTGCGGCACGACGCGGCGCGCCAGCCGCGTCAGGACCGTGGGCGGCGGGGACCACGGCCGCGCGCTCGCCGGTGGCGCCGGTCGGGTCGTGCCCGTCGTCGAGGGCGCGCGCCTCCCACCCGTCGCGCAGCAGCCGCTCGTTCACCGCGCGCCACCAGGGACTGCCTCCCTCCGGACCGCCCGGCGGCCGCAGCAGGCCGCGGCGGACCTGCCAGCGCGTGAACGCGACCGCGCCGCGACGGTAGGGCAGGAAGGTGCTGTCGTCCCCCCGGTAGAGCCCGTGCATCAGCGCGAGCCGGGCCTCCGGGTCGTCGCGGACGCGCTCCACCCTCGCCCGGGCGAGCTCGGCCGCTGTCGGCACGGAGCCATCCTGCCCTTGACGGCCCGTCCCGCGCGCCCGATCGTGCACCGATCATCGTGGGCTCGAGGAGGAGTGACGTGGGAGCGCAGGACTTCGACGTGGTGTCCGACGGCTGGTCGTACCTGGAGTGCCCGCGATGGCACGACGGGCGGCTCTGGGTCTCGGACTTCTACACCGAGCGCGTGGTCGCGATCGAGCCCGACGGCGGCCACGAGGTGATCGCCGAGGTGCCCCATCAGCCGTCCGGCCTCGGGTTCCTGCCCGACGGACGCCTGCTGATCGTCTCGATGCGGGACCACCGCATCCTGCGTCGCGAGAACGACGGGTCGCTGGTCGAGCACGCCGATCTGTCGGGGCTGGTGAGCAACCACCTCAACGACATGCTCGTCGACGCCCGCGGCGGCGCCTACGTCGGCAACTTCGGCTTCGACCTCATGGGCGGCGCGCCGATCTCCCGCACGACGCTGACCTACGTCGACCCCGACGGCACGCCCCGCACCATCGCCGACGACCTCCTCTTCCCGAACGGGATGGTGCTGTTCGGCCGCGTGCTCGTCGTCGCCGAGACCTTCGGTGCGCGACTGACCGCGTTCGACGTCGCCGAGGACGGTGGGCTGGCGCGGCGCCGCGACTGGGCGCGCTTCGCGCCGCCGCCGGCGACCGACGACGTCGGCGAGGCCCTCGGCGGCCTCACCGTCGCGCCCGACGGGATGGGGGGCGACGCCGAGGGCGCGATCTGGGTGGCCGACGCCCTGCACTCGCGGGTCCTGCGCGTGGCCGAGGGCGGCACGATCCTCGAGGAGCGCCCGACCGGCGGCCTCGGCGTCTACGCCTGCATGCTCGGCGGCGACGACGGGCGCACCCTCTACGCCTGCGCGGCGCCCTCGTTCGCCGAGCACGAGCGCCGCCCGGTGCGCGAGGCCGTGCTGCTCTCGACCCGCGTCGACGTGCCGCACGGGGGGATGCCCTAGGCAGGTGAGCGAGATGGGTCGCCGGGGCGACCCAGTTCACTCACGAGGCCGCAGGCCCTCGACGGGCAGGGCGGCGAGACGGCTGCCCTCGACGCCGCCGGGGTCGACGCGGCGCAGGTCGGCGGCGGGCACGGCGAGGCGCGCGTCCGGGAAGTCGGTGACCAGGACGTCGACGGCGGCGGCGAGCTCGGCGCGCGCCAGGTGGATGCCCGCGCAGACGTGCGGGCCGGCCCCGAACGCGAGCCCGCTGCCCGCCGCGGCGTCAGGGTCGTCGGCCATCCCGGCGAGGTCGACGAGCACGGGCGTGCGGGGCGCGAGCACGACGCCCGCGAGCTCGACCTCCTCGGCGGTGAAGCGCCACAGCGAGAACGGGGCGGGCGGGTCGCGGCGCAGGACGTCGTCGACGAGCGCGGGGACGTCGTCGGGCAGACCCTCGATCATCACCCGGGCGAGCAGGAAGCCCAGCGCGATGTCGGTGGTCAGCTGCCCGGCGAAGATCAGGGCGAAGAGCAGGTAGTGCACCTGCTCGTCGGTCACCGACGCCGGGAGGCGCCCGCGCAGCTCGCGGGCCAGACCGTCGTGCTCCATCGCCGCGGCGCCGAGGCGGGCGAAGGCGCCCATCGCGGCCGCGCCGTCGGCGGCGTCGCCGAACATCCGCCGGCAGGCGTCGACGGCGTCGTCGGTCATCGCGCGCGGCACGCCGAGCAGGTCGCCGACGACCGTGAGGGGGTAGCGGGTGGTGAAGTCGGCGGTGAGGTCCGCGGTGTCGCCCAGCCCGGTGAGCAGCTCCCGCGCGGCGTCACGCATCGCGCCGGCCCGGGCGCGCATGGCGCGCGGCGAGAGCATCGGTGCGTGCGCCCGGCGCAGCGCCGCGTGGGGCGCGCCCTCGGCGGTGGTCAGCGAAAGGGCGTCGGCGGCGGTGGGCTCGAGGCCGGCGGCCCGCGGCTCCCAGTGCGTCGGGGCGAGGGCGGTGTCCTTGACGATCCGCGGGTCGCCGAGGACCGCGCGGGCGAGGGCGGCGGTGGTCACCACGGCGACCGGCCCGCCCGCCGGGGCCTCGGTGACGACGAGGGGACCGGCGGCCCGCAGCGCGTCGCGGCCGGGGTAGGGCTCGTCGGGTCGGCGGGTCCCGCCGGTGAACGGGCAGGCGCCGTGCGACGATTGCTGCGTCATGCAGATACTGTGACACACATTCGCTGCATCCTGCAGCGAAATCGAGGAGGCGGCGGTGGAGCCCGAGGAGGTCGTGGCGGCACTGGCGGCGTGGAGCGTGCGGCTCGTCCAGTTCAACGGGATCGTCGCCGCGCGCCTGGGCGTCGGGGCCACGGAGCTGCAGTGCCTCTACGAGCTCGCGCAGCACGGCCCGGCCACGCCCGGCGCGCTGGCCGCCCGGCTGAACCTGACGACAGGGTCGGCGTCGCGGATGGTCGAGCGCCTGCACGCGGGCGGGCACGTGCATCGCGTGCCCGACCCGTCCGACCGCCGCCGCGTGCTCGTCGAGGCCGACCCGGCGTCGCTCGCGCGGATCGGGGCGGTCTACGAGCCGCTCAACCACCGGCTGGCCGCGCTGCTGGAGGAGGCGGACCCTGCGGAGCTGGCGCGCATGGGCGCGTTCCTCGCGGCGGCCGAGGAGCGCACCGACGCGCTCATCCGGGAGCTGTGAGCGGGGTGCCCGCCGGCAGGGTCGCGGGCAGCCCGGCGCCGGCCAGGTGCTCGGGACCGATGAACGCCGTGACCTCGGCGATCCGCCCGTCGGGCGCGAGCGTCAGCACGTCGAGCACCATGCCCCGCCACTCCTGCGCCTCCTCGTCCCACGTGTAGCACCCGACGGCGAGCTGGCCGTTGGCGCGCGCGGGCACGTGGCGCCAGGGGGTGACCAGCGGGCCCGCGTGCAGGAACGCGGTGACCGCCGCGGTGCCGCGGTACCACTCGGCGTTCGGCGGCATCGCCCACGTGACGTCGGCGGTGAGCAGCCCGACCAGCGCCTCGGCGTCGCCCGCCTCGAGCGCGGCGGTGTAGCGCGCGACGGTGGCGGCGAGCTGCGCGTCGGGCAGCGTGCGCAGCGTGCGCTGCTGGCTCGGCCCGGTGACCTTGCTGGCCAGCGTGGCCCGGGCGCGCTGCACGGCGCTGTTCACCGACGCCGTGGACGTCGCCATCATCGTCGCGACCTCGGCGGCCGAGAACCCCAGCACCTCCATGAGCAGCAGGGCGGCGCGCTGATTGCCCGGCAGGTGCTGCAGGGCGGCGACGAAGGCGAGCTCGACGCTCTCGCGCTCCTCGACCGTCGCGTCCGGGTCGTCGGGGTACGGCCCGAGCCAGGCCACCTCGGTGCGCGGCGGGTCGTCGCCGGGGTGCTCGCTCGACGGTCCGAGGTCCATCGGCAGCGCCCGCCGCCCGCGCCGTCCCGCGGTGTCGAGGCTGGTGTTGGTGGCCACCGTGTACAGCCACGAGCGCAGCGCGCCGGGGCGCCCGGGACGGTCCTCGAAGCGGTCGATCGCCCGCCAGGCGCGCAGCAGGGCGTCCTGCAGCGCGTCGTCGGCGTCGTGGACCGAGCCGAGCATGCGGTAGCAGTGGGCGTGGAGCTCGCGGCGCAGCGGCGCGACCAGCCGGGCGAACGCCGCGTCGTCGCCCGCCCGCGCGCGGGCGAGATCGGGGTCCGGCGCCGGGTCCACGCTCGTCGTGCTCATGTCCGTGGAGTCTGCCGCGTGGGACCGACGGTGCCGACCCGTCTGTCGATCGGGCCGCCGACCCGACCGCCCGTCCCACCAGGCACGACGTCACCCGCCGCAACCGTCGTCGGGCCGCTCGGCGGACGCGCCTGACCCGCCCGGACGCACCGCTCGACGCGGCGTGCTGTCATCCGGGGACTGCTGACTCGGGTGGGGGACGTTCGTGCCTAGTCTGTCTCCGTGCGCTCGGAGCGGTGGTCGTCCCGGACCGCGGACCTGACGCTCCCCGAGCGGGTGGCGTGGGTCCTCGGTGACGACGAGGGCCGCCCGCTGTCCACGCTCACCGAGCCCGCGGGGCTGCTCGTCGCGGCCGCGATGGTGGAGCTGCTGCTCGACGCCTCCCTGCTCGACGCCGGGACGGCGTACCGGCGCGGGCCGGTGGAGGTCACCGATCCGCTGCTGCGCTGGGTCGGCGAGGGGCTCGTCGCCCACGGCGGCGCCAAGGCCGACCTGCAGCACGCCGTCACGGGTCACCGCGGGGCGCAGATGATCCGCCGGACCATGGACCGCCTCGTCGAGCGGGGGCTCGCGGCGCGCGAGCCCCGGCGGGTGTTCGGCTACCTGACGATGCCGGTGTTCGGGTCCGCGCTGCGCGTCCACGACGTCGACGCGCTGCACCACGACCGCGCCGCCGTCCGCGCCGTCCTCGAGGGCGAGGAGGAGCCCGACGAGGCCGTCGCGATGCTCGTCGTGCTGCTCCACCACGGGCGCCGCGTCCGCGAGCTCAGCCCGTCCGACCCCACGACGGCGGCCCGCCGCGCGCGGGCGATCGCGGACGGCCGGCACGTCACGCTCGGCGTCGCCCAGGACATCCGCCGGCTCGTCTCGCCGACCGTCGGAGCCGTCCTCGCCGCCCTCACCGCGACCACCGTGATCGGTTCGGACCACTGATCGCGTCCGGGTGGCTGCACTCGGACGAATCCCTCGACCGGACCCCCTGTCGCGGGGCGCGAAACGGATTACGGTAGGGCATCCGAACCGGGCGCGAGGGCCCGGGGCCGGGGAGGGGAGCTTCCCATGACGTCCACCCGCCCTCCTGAGGGCCTGCCCGTCCTCGAGGCCGGCGCGCACCGCGACGCGGAAGCCGGCAGCTGTCTCATGGAGTACGTCTCCGTGCTGGCCGGTGAACGCTTCACCGACCGACCACGCTGCACCCATCCCGCGCTCGCGGCGGTGGCGTGGCAGGTCAACGACGCCGTGTCGTCCACGGCGCGCCAGCAGCTGGGCGTGCGCGCGGTGACGCTGATCGGGCTCGGGCGGGAGGCCGGCGTCGAGGTCCGGCCGATCGTCCTCGCGGTGATCGCGCGCGCCGGCCTCGCGATCGACCCCGCCAACCGCTTCTTCCCCCGTCTGCAGCGCCGCCTCGAGCGTCGCGCCGAGACCCGGCCCCCGCGCCGGGGCCGCGGCGAGGAGGGCGACGGCGGGCGCCTGGCGACGTTGCTGCACGTCGGCCCGGTCAACCACGCCTGCGCCCACCTGCTCGTGGCCGCCCGCGTGGCCGACCTCGACGCCGACGCCCGCGACCGGATGCTCGTCGCGCTGCTCGACGACACCATCGCGGCCGTGCAGTCGGCGGAGCGCGCACTCCGCGCCGAGCGCGACGTGCGGGCGGCGGTCACCGCGACCTGACGGTCAGCGCAGCCCGACCTCCACGCAGGTCCCGAGCACCCGCTTGAGACAGACCTGCACGCCGATCCCGCCCTGGGAGCCGCCGCCGTCGTGCGCGCTGCCGCCCCCGCTCGCGCCACCGCCGCTCGAGCCGCCCCCGGAGCCGTTGCCCGAGCCGTTGCCCGAGCCGCCCCCGGAGCTGCTCGCGCCGCCGCCGGTGCCGGACGGGCCGCCGCCCGACGCGCCCCCGGACGGCTCCCGCGACGGGGCGCGCCGGGCGCTCGGCGCGCTGCCGCGGGTGGGCGTGGCGGTGTCCCGCGCGCTCGCCGCGGCCTCGACCGGGGTGGGCGCGCCGGGGGCCGGGGCGACGCCGGGTGCCGGTGGCCCGGCCGGCCCGGGCGGGGGCGTGGCCGGTGTGGTGGCCGAGCCCGACAGCGCGGGCGCGCGGTCCGGGGCGGCCGGATCGACGGGGCCGCTGGCGTCGGTGAGCGTGCCGGGCGCGAGGTAGCCCGCCTGCGCGGAGCCGAGCATCACGACGGCACCGAACAGCGTCGCGAACAGCACCTTCTTCAGCACGCCGGCCTCCCTCCCTGGGCAGCCGGACATCGCGGGCGACACCGGGCGCGTGACCTGCGATGACGTCGTCTCGCCCGATCGCGCCGAGAGATCACCCTCGGGGACGCGTCACCTCGACGCTGCGCTGATCGGCGCAGCCCGGACGGGCGATCCGGATCTCGCCGATGGAGCAGTGGCGACCGGCGCGTGCGGCAGCCGGCGAGGCCCGACGATCATGCGGGAGGTGCTCCTCGGCGCGATGCGGCGGTCATGATCGCCACGGGTGCTCCGCGGGGGCGACGACGTCGCCCCGGAGGAGCACCGGCAGCGAGCACGGCGCGGAGGACCCTGCACCGGCCCCGCCCGGCACCGCGAACGCGGACTCCCGACGCCGAGAAGCAGCGAACAGCACGGTCGCTGCCGAACCCCGGGCGCCGCCGACCGTTCCGGCCGAGGGCGCCCCTCGCCGATCTAGTCGACCGAAGGGGCCCTTCGGTCAGAACCCCGCGCCACCAGCACCACCGGCGCCGCGAGTCCGGCGGCGAGGGCGGCGACGAGGAACGCCGCGCCACCGCCCGCCGCGCCGAGCACCGCCGACAGCACCGCCGCGCCGAGCCCGGTGCCCGCGTCGTAGGCGGTGTTCCACCAGGTGCTCGCGGCGCCCGACCGACTCGGCCCGGCGCGGGCGAAGAGCGCGAGCAGCGTGTCGCTCTGCACGGCGCCGAAGCCCAGGCCGACGAGCGCGGCGCCCGCGAGCACGGCGAGCGCCGCCGAGGAGCCGCCCACCGCCACCACCACGGCCCCGAGGACGACGACGGCGAGCCCGGCGAGCGTCAGCGCGGGGCTGCGCACGCGGGCCCGGTCGGCGAGCTCCCCGCCGAGCCCGCGCCCCGCGAGCTGGCCCGCGGTGAGGACGGCGAGCGCGACGGCCGCTACCGAGGTCCCGCCCGCGAGACCGGACGACGCCCACAGCGGCAGCACCGTGATCACCCCGCCGGCGGCGGCCGCCGAGACGACCATCGCCGTCCACGGCGGCATCGCCACGCCGAGGAGGAGCGAGCCGGAGCGGTCGCGGGGCGCGGCGCGCGCCGTTGGCAGCCGCGTGCAGCACAGCGCCGCCACCAGGGGCAGCAGGGCCCCGGCCGCCAGCACCACCGCGGCGTCGAGCACCTCGTAGGCCCAGACGCCGCCGCTGAGCAGGAGGAGCTGCGGGAGCCCGACCGCGACCCCGTAGAGGCCGACGGCACGCCCCCGCCGCGACGCGGGGGCGAGGTCGGCGACGAGCGCGGCCCCGGTCACCGTGACCAGGCCGAACCCGATCCCGCGCACCACGGCCACCGCGAACAGCACGGGCAGCGCCGACGTGGCGACGAGCAGCGCCGCCGGTGCCCCGAGCGCCAGGGCGCCGGTGACGAGCGCGGCCCGCGGACCGATGCGCCGGAGCACCGCGGGCACCGTGAGCTGGGCGGCGACGGTCGCCGCCATGAACACGCCCGTCGTGGCGCCCGCCGCGGCCGGGCTCGCCCCGCCCGCGGCGGCGTGCACCGGGACCACGGGCAGCAGCAGCGCGTAGCCGCCGAAGGCGAGGACCGTCGCGACGAGGACCGCGACGAACGGCGCCGACCGGAGTCGGGAGTCGCTCAGGACGCGCCGCGCGCGTCGAGCTCCGAGGAGATCTTCGCGGCCAGGTCCGTGTCCTTGGCCGTCAGCCCGCCCTCGGAGTGCGTCGACAGCTTGAACTTCAGGCTGTTGTAGCGGATGTCCATGTCGGGGTGGTGGTTGTCGGCCTCGGCGAGCTCGGCCACCGCGTCGACGGCGGCGATCGCCTCCGGGAAGCTCGGCAGCTTCGCGAACCGCACGATGGTGGCGTCGTCCTCGCGCTCCCAGCCGGGCAGGCCCTTCAGAGCGTCGGCGATCGCGTCCTCGGTCAGGAGTTCAGCCATGCCCGGATCCTGACACGTCGCGGCGGGGCCCACACTGATCGTCGTGAGCAGGGTCGTGGTCGGCGCCGCCCTCGTCCGCGACGGGCGGGTGCTCGCCGCGCGGCGCACCCGGCCCGCGTCCGCCGCGGGTCGCTGGGAGCTGCCCGGTGGCGCGGTCGAGCCGGGGGAGGACGAGGCCACGGCGCTGGCCCGGGAGCTGCGCGAGGAGCTGGCGCTGCACGACGTGGGCGTCGGCGAGCGCGTCGGGCCGGAGGTGCCGCTGCCCGGCGAGCGCGTGCTGCGCATCCGGGTGTGCGCGGCCGCGGGGGAACCGACGGCGCTCGAGCACGACGCGCTGGCGTGGCTCGGCCCCGAGGAGCTGGACGGGATCGACTGGCTGGACGCCGACCGCGCGGTGCTGCCGGCCCTGGGGGCCCTGCTCAGGCCGCCCGGGCCTTCTTCAGCGCCTTCTTGAGGTCCTTGCCGGTGACGCCGGCCTCGTTCAACCGCGACGCGCGCATCAGCAGGACCGGACAGCTCTTGCAGCGCGGGCGCGACCGGCAGCACTTCTTCTTGATCTTCTTGGCGCCGGTGAGCGGCATGGCGTCGGCGTACTGGACGAGGTGCAGCGGGACCTTCGGAGACTTCGCCTCCTTGATCTTCTTGGGCTCCTTGCCCTTCTTCTTGCCGCCCTTGCCCATGAGGTGAGGCTAACCTCCACTCGGGGGCGAGGACCAGACCCATCGGTCCCCACCCGCGGTGACCGTGTCACGATGACGATCCCCGGTGCGGCCGGTGCTGCCGACCGCCGATCGGGCCACGGAGCGGTCTCCCGACGAGAAGGGCCGGACGACGGCGTGAGCGGTCCCCGACGTGCTGTCGGAGTCGCCCGTGTCCTCCCCGCCCTGGCGCTCGTGCTCGCGGTCCTGGGGGCCTGCTCCGGAGCGCCCCCGCCGGTCGTCGGCCAGGTGCCCGTCCCCGCGCCGGCCCCGACCCCCCAGCTCGAGCCCGACCCGACCGAGCTGCGCATCGGTGTCGACGACCTCGGCGTCGGCTTCAACCCGCACCGGGTCGCCGACGAGACACCCCTGTCGCGCGCGATGGCCTCGCTGGTGCTCCCGTCGGCGTTCCGCCCCGGCCCCGACGGGGAGCCGCGGCTCGACACGGCGGTGGTGACCTCGGCGCGCGTGACCTCGACCGAGCCCTTCACCGTGTCCTACGAGATCGCCCCCGCGGCGAGCTGGTCGGACAACGCCCCGGTGGCCGCCGAGGACTTCGTCTACCTCTGGCAGCAGATGCGCAGCCAGCCCGGGGTGGTCGGCGCGGCCGGCTACCGGGCGATCACCGACGTCCGCTCGCGCGCGGGCGGCAAGGCCGTCGACGTGGTGTTCGACCGGCCGTACCCGGCGTGGCAGACGCTGTTCGACCACATGCTGCCCGCGCACCTGCTCAAGGACGCCCCCGGCTCCTGGGGCGGCGGGCTCACCGACAGCATCCCGGTGTCGGCCGGCCCGTTCACCGTCCGTGTCGTCGACCGGATCCGGGGCCAGGTCACCCTCGCCCGCAACGACCGGTTCTGGGGCACCCCGGCGGTCCCCGACGAGGTCGTCTTCCAGGCGGCGGAGGCGCCGTCGCTGATCGACCGGGTCCGCTCCGGCGACGTGCAGGCCACCCAGTTCCGCGCCGACGCCGACGACCTGGCCGCGCTCCGGGCGGTCGGCTCGCAGCTGACCGTCCGCGCCCTGCCCGAGCCCGCGCTCGTGCAGCTCGCCCTGCGCAGCGACGACGGCCCGCTCGCCGACCTGCGGGTCCGGCGCGCCGTGGCGTCGGCGATGGACCGGTCGGCGCTGCGCTCGGTCGGCACCAACGGGGGCCCGTCGGCGCAGCTGCCGGCGGACGCGTTCGGCCGCGCGCCGTCCGAGGAGGACTACCGCCCGACCCTGCCGGCCGACTCGCCCGCGGCCCGCCAGGACCTGGACGAGACGGCCCGGCTGCTCACCGACGCCGGGTACACGCGCGGCGCCGACGGCACGTGGGAGCGCGGCGGGCAGCCGCTGATCCTGCGTCTCGCGGCCCCGCCCCAGGTCGCGCCGTACGGACGTCTCATCGCGACGCTCGGCACGCAGCTGCGCGCGGCGGGCATCGCCTCGGTCGTCGTGGCCGACGGCGGCACCTCCGGGTTCGCGCCGGGCCGCGGGCCGTCGTCGACGACGACCACCGGCCCGCCGATCCCGACCCCCGCGCCGCCGACCCGCACCAGCACCCCGACCGGCGGCGCGCTGCTCGCGACCACCCCCACCCCGAGCCCGGGCGGGGGGACGACCAGCTCGAGCACGAGCACCACCACGACCACCGTGCCCCCCACGCCCAACTCGGCGTCGGACCTCGTCGTCGCCGACATCGCCGTGGAGTCCCTGCCCGTCGGCGGCGACCCGATCGCCGACCTCGCCTCGGTGGTCGGCTGCCCCGGCGGCCGGGCCCCGACGACCTCGGGCCGCACGAGCGCCGAACCCGGCGTCGCCCTGGCCGCCGAGGAGGCAGGCACGGCGCCGACCTCGCCGAACGCCCCGGGCGCGCCCGCGGCGAGCTCGCCCGCCGCCCCGACGAGCACCTCCCCGCCGACGAGCGCCGCACCGCCGGAGACGACCACCGGCGCGGCGCCGACCTCCACCGACGCCGCCGGACCCGCGACGGCCGCGACGACGCCGAACGCGGACGAGGTCGACGAGCTCGCCGAGGACCTCGCGGACCCCCAGGCCTCCGAGGCGCTGACGCCCACCGGGTTCTGCGACCCCGCCCTGCAGTCGCTGCTCGACGGCGCCTCCGCGGGCACCGTCTCGACCGACACGGCGCTCGCGCTCGCCGAGCCCTCGCTGTGGAACTCGCTGCCGACGATCCCGCTCTTCCAGGCCGCCTCGGTGCTCGTCAGCCCGACCGCCCGGACCGACGTCGTCGTCGGCCCGCTCACCGAGAGCCCGTTCGCGGGCGCCGACCGCTGGACCCCGCCGCCGGCGACCCAGCGCGGGGACGACGGCGTCAACTAGTCGGATTACCACGACCCGACGATCTCGTGACTCCCACGAGGCGTGTTCGTTACTCGTGGGTCAACATCTTGCCGAACGCAAACGCTTTCCCTAGGTTTCACGCGGCGAAGTCACGCGCGGTGATCGGTTGGTTGCCCCGCGCGAGGGAGTCGGGTCGGGGTACCACCACACGAGGAGGAACGTTGCCGTTGCGTCGGTTGGCCACGCTCGTGGCCGCAACGCTCGCCGTGGCGCTGGTCGTCACGGCGTGCGGCGGGGGAGGGGGCGGCGACGACCAGGCCGCCCAGACCGTGAGCCTCGACTGGGGCGAGCCGGAGAACGCGCTGATCCCGGGCAACAACACCGAGCAGAACGGCGGCGACGTCCTCGACGCCCTGTTCGCCGGGCTCGTCAAGTACGACGTGAACACCGCGGCCCCCTCGAACGAGGCGGCGGAGTCGATCACCTCGGCCGACAACCGCGTCTGGACGATCCGGCTCAAGCCGGGCTGGACGTTCCACGACGGCACGCCGGTCACCGCGCAGAACTACGTCGACGCGTGGAACTGGGTCGCCTACGGCCCGAACGCCGCGCAGGCCTCGTCGTTCATGGAGAAGATCGACGGGTACGACGAGGTCTCCAGCGAGACGCCGACCGCCCAGACCATGCGCGGGCTGCGCGTGGTCGACCCCCAGACCTTCGAGGTCACCCTCAAGGCGCCGTTCGTCATCTTCCCGACGACGCTCGGGTACTCGGCGTACTACCCGCTGCCGCAGAAGTTCTTCACCGACCGCGCGGGCTACGAGGCCGCCCCGGTGGGCAACGGCGAGTACCGCTTCGAGTCCCGCACCCCGAACCAGAACCTGACGCTGGTCCGCAACGACCAGTACGCCGGCACCGACAGGCCGCAGGTCCCGCGCCTGGAGTTCCGCGTCTACTCGGACCTGCAGACCGCCTACGACGACGTCGTCTCCGGCAACCTCGACCACATCAAGGCGATCCCGGCCTCCGCGCTGACCGGCGGCCGGTGGCGCCAGGACCTCGGCGCCGGCGCGCACGCCAAGGACGGCCTGCAGACCACGGCGCTGGGCTTCCCGCTCTACGACCCGCGGTTCGGTAACCCGCTGGTGCGCCGGGCGATGTCGATGGCGATCGACCGCCAGGCGATCGTCGACCAGATCTTCGGCGGCACCTATCGTCCGGCCGACGGCCTCGCGACCCCGGCGGCGCAGGGCTACCTGCCCAACCAGTGCGGCGAGAACTGCCAGTTCAACCCGCAGCGGGCGCGCGAGCTGCTCGCCCAGGCCGGCGGCTTCCAGGGCCCGCTGACCCTCACCGCGAACGCCGACGGCGGGCACGGCGAGTGGATGCAGGCGGTGACCAACCAGCTGCGCCAGAACCTCGGCGTCGACGCGCAGTACACCCCGCTGCCCTCGTTCTCCGAGGTCCGCCAGCAGGCCAACGCGTTCCGGTTCACGGGCCTGTTCCGCGCCGCGTGGATCGGGGACTACCCGAACATCGAGACGTTCCTGACGCAGCTCTACCGCACCGACGCGTCCTCGAACGACTACAAGTACTCCAACCCGGCGGTCGACGCCGCGCTCGACCGGGCCGACCAGGCCGCGAACGAGCAGGCGGCCGAGGCGGGGTACCAGGAGGCCGAGCGGCTGATCCTCACCGACATGCCGTCGATCCCGCTGTTCACGCGGCAGATCATCTACGGCGACTCGTCGCGCCTCGCCTCCGGTGAGCGCAACCCGCTGGACCGGCTCGTGACGACGTCGTTCCAGCTCAACCCGCAGAACTGACCTTCGTCCCCGACCACCACCACCGTCCGTGCGGGGCCGGGCACTCCCTGTTCTCATGGGGAGGTCCGCGTCCCGCACGGCGGGTCGGAACGACCGAGGAGTGCCCCCGTGGGCCGCTACACCCTGCGGCGCCTGCTGCAGCTGATCCCCGTCTTCCTGGGGACCACCTTCATCGTCTACGCCCTCGTCTGGGGCCTGCGCGACGACCCGTTCGCCGGCAAGTGCGGCCAGCGCGAGTGCTCAGCGTCCTTCAAGGCCGCCATCACCGAGCGGTACAACCTCGACGACCCGCTGATCCTGCAGTACCTCAAGTACCTCGGGAACCTGCTGACCGGCGACTTCGGCCAGACGTTCTCGGGCACCGAGGTCTCGACGCTCATCGCCGACGCCTACCCGATCACCGTGAAGCTCGCGCTCGTCGCGATCGTGATCGAGGCGATCATCGGCATCCTCGCCGGCGTCGTCTCGGGGCTGAGCGGGCGCGGGTTCGTCGACTCGCTCGTCCTGGTCTCGACGCTCTTCCTCATCGCGCTGCCGGTGTTCGTCACCGGTCTCGTGGTGCGCCAGATCCTCGGCGTCGAGCTCGGGATCATCCGCACCTCGGTGCCGGGCGACCCGTCGATCGGCGAGCTCATCGTGCCCGGCTTCGTGCTGGCCAGCCTGTCGATGGCCTACGTCGCGCGCCTGACCCGCACGAGCCTCATGGAGAACACCCGCGCCGACTTCGTGCGCACTGCCGTCGCCAAGGGCCTCACGCGGCGCCGCGTCGTCGGGGTGCACATGCTGCGCAACTCGCTGATCCCCGTGGTCACGTTCCTCGGCACCGACGTCGGCGCCCTCATGGGCGGCGCGATCGTCACCGAGGGCGTGTTCAACATCCGCGGGATCGGCGGGCTCGTCTACCGCGGGCTCCAGCAGCAGGACACCGCCACCGTCGTCGGCATCGTCGCGCTGCTGGTGATCGTCTACCTGATCGCGAACCTCGTCGTGGACCTGCTCTACGCCGTGCTCGACCCGAGGATCCGCTATGACTGAGCCGCTGACCACGGCCCCGCCGCCCACCGCCGCCGAGGCCGCCCCGAGCGCGGGCGCCGAGGCGACGCGGGGCCTGTGGGCCGACGGCTGGAACGACCTGCGCCGCCGGCCGCGCTTCTGGATCGCCGCCGCGCTGATCGTCCTGCTGCTGCTCATGGCGGTCGTGCCGTCGCTGTTCACGTCGGTCGACCCCACGGTCGGGCTGCTCGAGCGCTCGCGCCTGCCCCCGGGACCGGGCGGGATCTTCGGCACTGATCTCCAGGGCCGCGACGTCTACGCCCGCACCATCTACGGGGCGGCGCCGTCGCTCGCGGTGGGCTTCCTCGCGACGTTCGGCACGGTGGTCGTCGGCTCGCTCGCCGGGCTGCTGGCCGGCTACGCGCAGGGCTGGACGGACTCGCTGCTCTCGCGGGTCGGCGAGATCTTCGCGGGCCTGCCGTTCATCCTCGGCGGCATCGTCATCCTGACCTCGTTCAACCGGCCGGGCGAGATCGTCGGCGCCGGCCAGCTGGTGTTCCAGGTGGTGCTCACGATCGTCGTGCTGACCTGGCCGGTGGCCATGCGCATCATGCGCGCGGCGGCGATCGAGACCTCGCAGCAGGACTACGTCAAGGCGGCGAAGGCGCTGGGCGCGGGCCCGTTCCGGGTGGTGCTGCGGCACATCCTGCCCAACACGCTGGCCCCGGTCCTCGTGTACGGCGCCATCCAGTTCGGGGTGTTCATCGGCGCCGAGGCGACGCTGTCGTTCCTCGGCATCGGGCTGCGCGACCCCGTGGTCTCCTGGGGCGTGATGATCTCCGAGGCGCGCGACCGCGTGCAGGACATCCCCTGGGCGCTGTTCTTCCCGGCCGGCTTCCTGGTGATCACGGTGCTGGCCTTCGTGATGATGGGCGACGCCGTGCGCGACGCCCTCGACCCGCGGGGGCGTTGATGAGTCCACTCCTGGAGGTCGACGACCTCCGCGTCGAGTTCGGCCGCGGCCCCGACACGGCCTCGGTGCTCAACGGCGTGAGCTACCACGTCGACGAGGGCGAGACCCTCGCCGTGCTGGGCGAGTCCGGCTCCGGCAAGAGCGTCACCGCGCAGACGGTGATGGGCATCCTCGACACCCCGCCGGGGCGGATCACCGGCGGCTCGGTGCGCTTCCGCGGCGAGGAGCTGCTCGGCGCCGACCCGGAGCGCCGTCGCCTGCTGCGCGGCGAGTCGATGGCGATGATTTTCCAGGACGCGCTGTCGGCGCTGAACCCCGTCTACTCGGTGGGCTTCCAGATCGCCGAGCAGTTCCGGTTCCGGCGCGGGATGTCGCGCAAGGACGCGATGGTCCGGGCCGCCGAGATGCTCGACCTCGTGAAGATCCCGAACGCGAAGCAGCGCGTGCGGGAGTACCCGCACCAGTTCTCCGGGGGCATGCGCCAGCGCGCCATGATCGCGATGGCGCTGGCGCTCGACCCGGAGCTGCTCATCGCCGACGAGCCGACCACCGCGCTCGACGTCACGGTGCAGGCGCAGATCATGGAGCTGCTCGACGAGCTGCGGCGCGAGCGGGGGATGGGCCTGGTCCTCATCACCCACGACCTCGGCGTGGTCGCCGAGGTCGCCGACCGGATCGCGGTGATGTACGCCGGGCGGATCGTCGAGCACACCGACGCCGCCTCGCTCTACGCGCACCCGGCGCACCCGTACACGCGCGGGCTCATGGACTCGGTGCCGCGCGTCGACGACGTCTCGGGCGCCCCGCTGCGCCCGATCCCGGGGCTGCCGCCGAGCCTGTCGGCGATCCCGAACGGCTGCCCGTTCCACCCGCGCTGCGCCCACGCGCAGGACGTGTGCACCGACGAGGTGCCCGCGCTGCGCGAGGTGGGCTCGGCGCACCAGGCCCACCAGGCGGCGTGCCACTTCGCCGAGCAGTTCGTCGCGCAGGACCCCGACCGACCGACGACGCACGAGGTGGTCTCCCGGTGACCCAGCCGATCCTGTCGGTCCGCGACCTGGTCAAGCACTACCCGGTGACCCGGGGCGTGGTGTTCCGCAAGACCGTCGGGCAGGTGCGCGCCGTCGACGGCGTCTCGCTCGACCTGCACCCCGGCGAGACGCTCGGGGTGGTCGGGGAGTCGGGCTGCGGGAAGTCGACCCTCGCGCAGGTGCTCATGCGCCTGACCCCGCCGACGAGCGGGACCGCGACCTTCGAGGGCGAGGACCTGTTCGCCAAGCGCGGGTCGGCGCTCACCGCGTGGCGCCGCGACATGCAGATCGTCCTGCAGGACCCCTACACGTCGCTGAACCCGCGCAAGACCGTCGGCGACATCGTGGGCGAGCCGTTCGACATCCACCCCGAGGTGGCGCCGAAGAGCGACCGGCGGCGCCGGGTGCAGGAGCTGCTCGAGGTGGTCGGGCTCAACCCCGAGCACATCCGGCGCTACCCGCACCAGTTCTCCGGCGGGCAGCGCCAGCGCATCGGCATCGCCCGCGCGCTGGCCCTGCGCCCCAAGGTGATCGTCTGCGACGAGCCGGTGTCGGCGCTCGACGTGTCGATCCAGGCGCAGGTGCTCAACCTGCTGTCGGACCTGCAGCGCGAGTTCGACCTGGCGTACCTGTTCATCGCCCACGACCTCGGGGTGGTCCGCCACCTGTGCGACCGCGTGGCGGTGATGTACCTCGGGTCGATCGTGGAGACGGGGACCGCGGAGGAGATCTACGGGCGCGCGGCCCACCCCTACACCCAGGCGCTGCTGTCGTCGGTCCCGGTGCCCGACCCGTCCCTGCGCGGGCGGCGGGAGGCGATCCGGCTGGAGGGCGACGTCCCGAGCCCCGCCGACCCGCCCTCGGGGTGCCGGTTCCGCACCCGCTGCCCCAAGGCGGCGGCGATCTGCGCGGAGGACCCCCCGGCCCTCGAGGTCCGCGCGTCGACCGACCACCCCGCGGCGTGCCACTTCGCCGAACCCCCGCACCTCGTCCGCGCGGAGTAGCCGGGTTCTGTCAGCGACGTGGCGTCGCTGACACTCAACGTCCGTATCGCCACGCGCTCGATTCCGGGGCTTGGTCCGGTCAGACGAGCTGCCCGTCCCGGGCGAGCTCCCGCGCGGGCGGCCACGCCGACAGCGGGCGGCCCGCCGCGTGCACCATCGCCGGGTCGGTGTCGACGCGCGTGCGGTGGTGCGTGTCGACGAGGCGCACGGTCACGCCGGGCAGGCGCGTCCACCCCGCGGCGCGGTAGAAGCCCTCGACGGCAGGCCCGCACGACACGAACCCGAACGGCACGTCGAGGTCGACGAGCACGTCCACCACGCGCGCCGTCAGCGCCGCCCCGAGGCCCCGTCCCTGGTGCCCGGGGTCCACGGCGACGAGCCCGACGTCGCCGACGAGCACGTCCCCGCCGTCGGGCAGCGCCCGCAGGAACCGCCGCACCACGCCGGCGTGGGCGACCGCCACCCCGCCGACCCGCCCGACCACCCGCAGCTCCGGGCGCGCGCCCGCCCAGCTCCGCCCGTCGGAGAACCGTGCGGACTGCCGGGCGTAGGCCCGTGACAGCAGCGCCGCCACGTCGGCGTGCGCCGCGGCGTCCAGATCGGTCTCCCACGACACCGTCCAACGCGGATCCGTCATGGGGACACGGTCCACCCCGACCGGTCGCGCGCGCCCGGACGGCCTACCGTGCCCCGGGTGAGTTCCGGTCCGCTGCTGCTCGTCCACGCCCACCCGGACGACGAGACGATCACCTGCGGCGGCGTGATGGCGCTCGCCACCCGGGCCGGCATCCCGGTCACGCTCGTGACGTGCAACCGCGGGGAGCAGGGCGAGGTGATCCCGCCCGGGCTCCAGCACCTCTCCGGCGACGCGCTGGGCGAGTACCGCGAGGGCGAGCTCGCGCGGGCCTGCGCGGCCGTCGGCGTCACCGACCACCGCTGGCTCGCCAGGGTCGGCGCCTGGCAGGACTCGGGCATGGTGCGCGCCGGCGCGGGCATCCATGCCGCCGCGCCCGCCACGATCGGCGCCGAGGCGTTCGCCGCCCCCGACGGGTTCGACGAGCAGGTCGAGGCGCTGGTGGCGGTGCTGCGCGAGGTCCGCCCGCGGGTCGTCGTCACCTACGACGAGCGCGGCGGCTACGGCCACCCCGACCACGTGCGGGCACACGACATCACGCTCGCCGCGGTCGAGCGCGTCGACCCCGACGCCTCGACGATCACCGTGGTGGCCACCGCCGCCGCGCACGACGAGGTCGAGGCGGGCCTGGCCGCCCTGCGCCGCCGGTCGTGGCTGCCGGTGCCGGTGCCGCCGGTGGACGACCTGCCCACGGTCCCCGACGCGACCATCACCACCCGGGTGCCGCTCGGCGCCGCCCGCATCGCCAAGCTCGCGGCGCTGCGCGCGCACGCCACCCAGATCACCGTCTTCGACGACGGCAGCGAGCCCCCGGCGTACGCGCTCTCCAACGACCTCGCCCAGCCCGTCCTGCCCGCCGAGTGCTTCGTGCACCTGCGCGGCCCGGCCAGCGCCCCCGACGACCTGTTCCCCCCGTCGTGAGCGACGCGAGCACCGAGGGACGCCCCGACTGCGTGGAGAGCAGCGAGGGTGACCCTCGCTCCCCGGAGCCGGCACCCCGCCGCCGGGTGCTCCCCGTGGTCGTCGTGGTGCTCCTCGCCCTCGACGCGGTGATGCTCGCGTGGACCGAGATGGCGTGGCTGACCCTGCGCACGGCCGGCGACGGCGTCCCACTGCCCCTCTCCGCGGCGGTCGCGCTGGTCACGACCCCGGTGCTCGTGCTCGCCGCCGACGCCGCGTGGCCCGGGAGCCGCGCCGCGCTGGTCCCGCTCGCGGCGTGGACGCTGACCGTCCTCGTCGCGGGCCTGTGGAGCCCGGCGGGCGGCGGGGTGCTGCCGCCCGACTGGCGCGCGATCCTCCTGCTCGCCGCCGGCGTGCTGCCCGGCGCGCTGGCGCTCTCGTGGACGTCCGCGAAGAGGCGCGTGCACACCCTGGACGGTTGAGCGGCGACCTGGTCGGGAAACGTGCCGCCATGCCCGCCATCCCCGACGAGCACGTCGTCCGCGTCCTGCGCCCCTTCGTGGCCGCCACCGGCCCGGTGCTGCGCGGTCTGCGTGACGCCGACCCCTTCCGCCTCGGACGCCTCGCGCAGCGCCGCGCGCTCGAGCTGCAGGCGAGCGACGGGCGTGCGCCCGAGCCCGCGCCCACCTCCCGCATCGGCAGGCTCCGCCGGGCGCTGCGCACCGTGCGGGCCCGCGTCCTCGACCGGCTCGCCACCTCGAAGCTCCCCGGCACGCCGCGCTGGCAGGCGATGAGTCCCGAGGAGCGCGACCAGTGGTGGGTGTCGCGGGTGGGGCGCTTCACCTCGGTGGTCGCGTCGATCCCCGGCATCGGCGGCGCCCTGGCGCGCCGGCTGCCCGTCTCGGACATCCTCGGGCTCGGCGCGCAGGGCCTCGTCGTGTGCGCCATCGCCAGCGAGCACGGGATGGACGGCCGCGACCAGCAGGTCCGCCTCCTCGCCTCCGTGCTCTTCGGGCGTGACGTCGACCCCCGCAAGCACGGTGACCCGCATCACGCCGACGTCGAGCGCGAGGCCGGCGAGCTCACCGGCACGGTCGGCACCGAGCGCGAGGAGCACGGCCGGCTCGGGGCCCTGGCCAGCGCGGTGTGGCGGATGGGCAGGACGCTGTGGGGCCTGCAGGGCGAGCTCGACCGGCGCCCGCAGGGCAACCGTTTCTGGCGCCTGCTGGCCAACCTGCCGGTGGTGGGGGCGCTGGCGAGCTACCGCAGCGAGCGGTCGGGCCTCAAGCGCGCCGCCCGGTCCGCGGCACGCTGGGTGGCCCGCGAGCAGCGCTGACGGCACGCTGCGGGTGCATGGTGTGACGAGGGTGTGACGGCTGACATGCCGCTGCGGAGCAATCGGGACGCCCCCGCACGGGCGTGACGCGACGACGACCGGAATACTCGCCGCAGGCGTTCCCTGAGGCCGCGTGACACCACCACGCGAGGGTCCGGGGACGCCGGACGACGCGAGTGAGGAGCAGGAGCAGACGTGACGTACGTGATC
Source organism: Actinomycetospora flava (assembly GCF_037400335.1). Lineage (NCBI taxonomy): Bacteria > Bacillati > Actinomycetota > Actinomycetes > Pseudonocardiales > Pseudonocardiaceae > Actinomycetospora > Actinomycetospora flava. The sequence continues at coordinate 87,729 of NZ_JBBEGM010000014.1, read as the reverse complement.
GCCGAACCGTGTGTCGACGTGCTCGACAAGGCGTGCATCGAAGAGTGCCCTGTCGACTGCATCTACGAAGGGGGCCGGATGATGTACATCCACCCCGACGAGTGCGTCGACTGCGGGGCGTGCGAGCCGGTCTGCCCGGTCGAGGCCATCTACTACGAGGACGACGTGCCGGACCAGTGGTCCGTCTACACCCAGGCGAACGTCGACTTCTTCGACGAGCTGGGCTCGCCGGGCGGCGCGTCCAAGGTCGGGAAGGTCGAGCGCGACGCGGGCCCCGTGCCCGACCTGCCGCCGCAGGGGGAGTGACCACCGGCTCGGGAGTGCGGTTCCCCGCGCTCCCGGACTTCCCGTGGGACAGCCTCGCCGGGGCCGCCGCGGTCGCCCGCGGCCACCCCGACGGGGTCGTCGACCTGTCCGTCGGCACGCCGGTCGACCCGGTGCCGGCGGCGGTCGGCGAGGCGCTGTGCGCCGCGTGGGACTCCCCGGGCTACCCGCAGACGTGGGGCACCCCCGCGCTGCGGGAGGCCGCCGTGGAGGCGCTCGCGCGTCGCCACGGCGCCGGCCTGTCGGCCACGGAGGGCCTGGACCCGGACGCGGTGCTGCCAACGATCGGCTCCAAGGAGCTGGTGGCGTGGCTGCCGACGCTGCTCGGGCTGGGTGCCGACGACGTCGTCGCGTTCCCGGACCTGGCCTACCCGACCTACGAGGTCGGCGCGCAGCTGGCGGGCGCGCGGCCGGCCCGGGTGGCCGACGACGAGCCGCTGCCCGCGGGCACGCGGCTGGTCTGGCTGAACTCGCCGTCCAACCCCACCGGGCGGGTGCTCGACGCCGCCGCGCTCACCGACCGGGTCGCCGAGGCCCGCGCGATGGGCGCGGTCGTCGCCGCCGACGAGTGCTACCTCGCGCTGCCCGGACCGGGGGTGCGGACGACCTCGGTGCTCGACCCCGTCGTGCACGGCGGCGGCGTCGACGGGCTCCTCGCGGTGCACTCGCTGTCGAAGACCTCGAACCTCGCGGGCTACCGCGCCGGCCTCGTCGTCGGCGACCCCGCGCTGGTCGCGGGCCTGCTCCAGGTCCGCAAGCACGCCGGGATGATCGTCCCGCGCCCCGTGCAGGAGGCCATGACCGTGGCCCTGCGCGACGACGCCCACGCCGCCGAGACCCGCGCGCGCTACGACGGGCGCCGCCGCGTCCTGCGCCCCGCCCTCGAGGCCGCGGGCCTGCGCGTCGAGCACTCCGAGGCCGGCCTGTACCTCTGGGCCACCGCCGACGAGCCGTGCCGCACGACGGTCGACCGCCTCGCCGCGCGCGGCATCCTCGTCGCGCCCGGCGAGTTCTACGGTCCCGCGGGCGGCGCGCACGTCCGCGTCGCCCTCACCGCGTCCGACGAGCGCATCGCGGCGGCGGCGGAACGCCTGGCGGACTGACGAGCACCAGGGCGTCCGACGGAGCGTCCTCGCTCCGACGAGAACGCTTCGAGGATCGGAGCATTCTCACCGAAGAGTCGCCCGCCTCGACCCGGACACGCCCTCAGCCCGCGCCCCCGAGCCCTGCCCGGCGTGCCCGCGCGACCGCCTCGGCCCGCCCGCTGACCCCGAGCTTCGCGAACACCGACGACGCGTGGTTGGTGACCGTCTTCGGCGCTAGCCCGAGCCGGGTGCCGACGGCCGTGGTGGTCAGCCCCGTGGCGAGCAGCTCGAGCACCTGGCGCTCGCGGGCGGTGAGCTCGGCGAACGGCTCGGCGGAGCGGTCGGGGCCGGCGACGAGGCCCAGGACGCGGCGGGCGACGCCCGGGCCGAAGATGGCCTCCCCGGCGGCGACGGCGTGGATGCCGCGCACGATCTCCTCCTGGTTGGCGCCCTTGAGCAGGTAGCCGTGGGCGCCGGCGCGCATGGCGGCGAAGACGGTGTCGTCGTCGTCGAACATCGTCAGCATGAGGATGGCGACCGACGGCGCCGCGCGCAGGACCTCCGTCGCGGCCGCGACCCCGTCGAGGTCGGGCATCTGCACGTCGAGCACGAGGACCTCGGGGGCCTCGGTCACCGCGGCCCGCACGGCCTCGCGGCCGGTCGCCGCCGTCGCGACGACCTCGATCCCCACCACGGACGACAGCAGCGCGGAGAGCCCGTCCCGGATGACGGGGTGGTCGTCGGCGATGACAACGCGCACCGGGCTCACGGCGCCGACCTCATAGCGGCAGCCTCGCGCTGACCCGTCCGCCCCCGGCCTGCGGACCGGCGACGAGCGTGCCGCCCAGCTCGGCCACCCGCTCGCGCATCGACGCCAGCCCCACCCCCGAGTCCCAGGTCGTCGCGGAACGGCCGTCGTCGGTGATCGCCAGCTCGAGCGCGCCGTTGTCCTCGATCCGGACGTCCACCCGGGACGGGCCGGCATGCCGGACGGCGTTGGTGACCGCCTCGACCGCGATCCGGTACGCCGCCACCTCCACCGCGGCGGAGAGGGCGGGCAGCTCGCCGTCGTCGTGGACGGTCACCGTGACGGCGTCCCCGCCCAGCCCGTCGACGTGGCGGCGCAGCGCCCCGACCAGCCCGAGCTCGTCGAGCGCGGGCGGGCGCAGGGCGTGGACGAGGCGGCGGATGTCGTCGATCGCCTCGCCGGCCGCGGCCCGGAGCCCGCGGAGCAGCGCCTCGGCGCGCGGCGGGTCGGTGGTCAGCACGTTGCCGGCGGCGTCGGCGGCGAAGGCGATGCCGGTCAGCGCCGGTCCGAGACCGTCATGGAGGTCGCGGCGCAGGCGGCGCCGTTCCTCCTCGCGGGCGCCGACGAGCTCCGCGCGCGACCGCTGCACCTGCGCGGACAGCTCCGTCGCGTGGACGGCGACGGCGAGCGGCACGGCGAGCAGCTCCAGGGCCGCGCGGTCGGCCTGGTGGAGGGTGCCCTGACCACGCCGGACGCCCACGACGAGGTCGCCGACGTGCTCGTCGCGGTAGCGCAGGGGGAGGACCTCCGTCGTCGAGGGCTCGGTGCCGTGGGCCGCGGTCACGACGCCCTCGCGCCGCACCGCGACGTGCGGCAGACGCAGCGCCTCGGCGACCGCGACGAGCACGTCGTCGGGCCCGGTGCCCGTGCGGAGTCGGTCGCCCATGAGCGAGAGCGCCCGCACCGGGTCGTTCCGGTCGCCGTAGAGGGCCCGGTCGACGACGCGCTGCAGGCGCACTCGCACCGGGTTGAAGCCGACGGCGATCAGCAGCGTGACCAGCACGTTCGCGCCCTCGCGGCGCAGGACGGCATCCGCGACGGCGACGAGCGCGAGGTAGACGCCGACGACGCCGACGGTCAGCAGGGCGTAGAGGACCGTGCGGGAGAGCACGAGGCGGATGTCGAGCAGCTGGTGGCGCAGCACGGCGATCGTCATCGCGGCGGGAACGAGCGCGATGGCCAGCAGCTGCAGAATCGGGCCGGCGTCGAAGATCCCCCACGGCACGACGATCGCGATCATCCCGAGCAACGCGAGCACCAGCCACAGCAGCTGGCGGCGCTGCTGCTCGTCGCCGCGGCGGTAGCGCACGACCAGCCCCGTCACGGCGGCGATCAGCGTCAGCACCTGGAGGATCTCCGAGATCGTCCACAGCGGCTGGAGCGTCGCGTAGTCCTCGATGACCAGCCAGGGGCGCAGGGTCCGCGGGCCCACGGTCTGGCCGGGCTCGGTGCCCACGTTGAGCGCGAACAGGACCGAGGCCGGCACCGTGGCGGCCGCGATCGCCCGCCAGGGACGTCCGGGGAGCAGCCCGTCGGGGAAGACGAAGAGCGCGAGCGGCAGGAACAGCGCGATCGACCACGGCCAGGCGAGGACGAAGACGGTGTCGAGCGTCCGCAGGACCGGCTCGGCCCAGGCCCGCTGCGACCCGAGGTCGAGCAGCGGGGCCACGGCCGCGGTCGCTGCCTGGCTGACCCCGGCCGCGAGGAGCAGCCAGCCGAGAGCGCGACGAGGACGCTGCCAGGCGATGAGGACCCCTGCCGTCGCGCACGAGAGCCCGATGGCGATGTTGGTGACGACGAACCCGTCCACCGCCTCGGCGAGGGAGACGCCGGCGACGGCCGCGCCGACGACCGCGGTCGCCACCTCGAGGACGACGACCGCGAAGAGAGCCCAGGCGGCGACGGCCGAGCGCCGGCCCGGCCCGTCGGTCCTGGTCACGGGCGTCGTGGTCACGACAGGGAGTCTGACCGACCGGGCACCCCGTTGTCCCCGGTCGGCGTCCCGGTCCGACCCGGGCGTGCGCCCGGCCGGGACCAGGAGTGCGGCCCTGTCGACCGGGGACGGCGCGGGCCGACCGTGACCGCCATGACCACACCACTGTTCCCGTCACCGGCCTGGCGGCGTGCCGCCCTGGTCGTCACCCCGCTCGGACCGCTCGTGGTCGCCGCGCTGCGCTGGCTGCTGCCCTACGACACCACCGACGACCACACGACCCTCGTCGCGAAGGTCGCCTCGCACCCGGGCGCGGAGTCCGCCGTGCTGTGGCTGAGCCTCGTCGCGCTGCTCGCCCTGCCGCTCGGGATCCTCGTCGTCGGCGCGGTCGCCGTGCGGGCCCGCCCCGTGCTGGGGACGGTCGCCGCCGTCCTCGCCTGGTGCTCCTTCGCGACGCTGCCGTTCCTCGTCAGCCCCGACCAGATCGCCCTCGCCGGCGTCGAGGCCGGGCTCCCGACGCCCGCGACGGCCGCGGTGCTGGACGCGGCGGCCGCCCACCCCGTGAGCGCGGCCGCGACGACACTCTGGGTCGCCGGCCACATCCTCGGCCTGGTCCTGCTCGGCGCGGCGCTCTGGCGCACGATCCCGACGTGGGCGGCGGTCGCGCTGATCGTCTCCCAGCCGTTGCACTTCATGGTGGCCGTCATCGTGCCGAACCACGTGCTCGACGGGCTCGCCTGGCTGCTCACCACGGTCGCGTTCGCGGTGACCGCCGCCGTGGGGCTCGGGCCGGCCCGGACCGGCACACGGTCGACGGACCCGGTCGGGGCGACGACCCGCTGACCACGTATAGGCCGATCGGTCGGTCGCCGGCCACGTCCCGTGACACGGCTCACGTCAGCGAGCACCGTGGTGCCCGGGCGGACGAGCGAAGGGGACCACGATGGCCACGACCGGTGTCGACGAGGCGTCGTACCGCAGCGGGGACACCTCGGCGCCGCTGTCCGAGCAGACGATCGGGGACGCGCTGCGGGAGGCGGCCGCGGCCGGTCCCGACCGGCGTGCGGTCGTCGAGGGCGCGCCGGGACCCGGCCCGCTGCGCACGCTGACCTACGGCGAGCTGCTGATCCGCGCCGAGGCGGTGGCCCGCGCGCTGCTGACCCGCTTCCGGCCGGGCGAGCACGTGGCGGTGTGGTCGGGCAACTCGCTGGCGTGGATCGAGCTCGAGTACGGGGCCGCGCTCGCGGGGCTCGTGCTCGTCACCGCCAACCCGGCCTACCAGGCCTCCGAGCTCGCCTACGTGCTGCGGCAGTCGCGCACCGCGGGGCTGTTCCACGTCGCGAGCTACCGCGGGAACCCGATGGCCGACATCGTCGCGGAGATCCGTGACGACCTGCCCGACCTGCGCGAGGTCGTCGACCTCGCGGAGCTCGACGAGTTCGTCGCGACCGGCGACCCGGACGCGGAGCTGCCGTCGGTGCGCCCCGACGACCGGGTCCAGATCCAGTACACGTCGGGCACCACCGGGTTCCCGAAGGGCGTGCTGCTGCGCCACCACGCGATGCTCGAGAACGCGCGCCTGACCCTGCAGCGCATGGGCGTGGGCCCCGACGACGTCTGCGTCTGGCCGATGCCCCTGTTCCACACCGCCGGCTGCGGGATGGGCGTGCTCGGCGCGCTCACGACGGGGGCCACGATCGTCTACCTGACGGTGTTCGACCCGGCCCGCCAGCTCGAGCTGATCGAGGCGGAGCGCGCGACGATCTCCGGCGGCGTGCCGACGATGCTCATCGCGATCCTCGCCCACCCCGACCTCGCGACGCGCGACACGTCGTCGCTGCGGTGCACGTTCTCCGGCGGCTCGCCGGTGCCGCAGGAGGTGGCGCGCGCCGTCGAGGAGCGGCTGGGCGGCCGGATGTCGATCGTGTTCGGGACCACGGAGACCGCGCCGATCGTCACCGCCACGTCGCCCGACGACCCCGAGGACGTCCGCACGGGGACGCTCGGGGCGCCGCTGCCGCACACCGAGGTGAAGATCGCCGACCCCGTCGACGGCGAGGCCGTGCCCGTCGGCACCGTGGGCGAGCTGTGCGTGCGCGGCTACTGCGTCATGGAGGGCTACTACGCCCGGCCCGAGGCCACCGCGGCCGTGCTCGACGCGGCCGGCTGGTACCACACCGGCGACCTCGCCTCGATGGACGCGCAGGGCACGCTGCGGGTCGAGGGCCGGATCAAGGACATGATCATCCGGGGTGGCGAGAACGTCTACCCGCGCGAGATCGAGGAGCTCCTGCAGCGCCACCCCGGCGTCGCCGAGGTCGCCGTCGTCGGGTGCCCCGATCCGCACTGGGGGGAGACCGTCGCCGCGTTCGTCCGGCCCGCGGGGGACACGGCGCCGACGGCCGAGGAGCTGCACGCCTGGTGCCGCGCCCATCTGGCGGCGTTCAAGACGCCCGCGAGCTGGCACGTCGTCGACGTCATGCCCGTGACGGCGTCGGGGAAGATCCGCAAGAACGTGCTGCGGGAGCGCCTGGTCACGGCGGGGACGGACGCAGGCGGCGCATGACCGCGCCGTGCACGGGCTCGACGACGCGCGCGGCGACCGGACCCAGGACGGCCATGAGCAACACGTAGGTCGTCGCCAGCGGGGCCAGGCCGGGGTCGACGGACCCGGTGGTCAGCGCGAGCCCCGCGATGACGATCGAGAACTCCCCGCGTGCGACGAGCACGGCCCCCGCGCGCCATCGTCCGAGACGCCCGACGCCGATCTGACGCGCGGCGAACCACCCGGCGGCGATCTTCGTCGCCGTCGACACCACCGCTAGCGCGATCGCGGCCGGCAGCACCGCCGGGATCTGCCGCGGGTCGGTGTTGAGCCCGAACACCACGAAGAACACCGCGGCGAACAGGTCGCGCAGCGGCGCGAGCACCCGCGTGGCGCTCTCGGCGGTGTCCTCGGAGATCGCGATGCCCAGCAGGAACGCGCCGACGCCCGCCGAGACCTGCAGCTGCGAGGCGATCCCGGCGACCAGCAGCGCGATGCCGAACACCCGCAGCAGGAACACCTCGGAGCTCGGCGACTCGACGACCGCCGACACCACCCGCCCGAACCGCAGCGCGACGACGAGCACGACGACGAGCAGCGCCAGCGCGATCCCGACCGTGCGCAGCCCGGCGGCCAGGCCGAGCGCGGCCAGGGCCGCCGTGGTGATCGGCAGGTAGAGGGCCATCGCGAGGTCCTCCATGACGAGGACCGAGAGTACGGCGGGCGTCTCGCGGTTGCCGAGCCGCCCCAGCTCCTCGAGCAGCTTCGCGACGATGCCCGACGAAGACACCCACGTGACGCCGGCCATCGCGAGCGCGCCGAGCGGGCCCCACCCGAGGATCAGCGCGGTGATCGCGCCCGGCGCGGCGTTGAGCACCATGTCGACGAGCCCGGCGAGCCACGACCGTCGCAGGCCCCCGACCAGGTCGGACGCCGAGTACTCGAGCCCGAGCAGCAGGAGCAGCAGCACCACCCCGACCTCGCTGGCGATGCCCGTGAACGGCTCGATGCCCTCGAGGGGGACGAGGCCGCCGGTGCCGAACGCGAGCCCGCCGAGCAGGTAGAGCGGGACCGGGGAGATGCCCAGGCGCCCCGCCAGCCGCCCGAGCACGCCGAGACCGAAGAACAGCGCGCCCAGCTCGATCAGCGAGAGGGCGGAGGAGTGCACGCGCCGGTCAGCCGCCCTCGAGGATCGCCGCCGCCTGCCCGAGCCCCTCGCCGGTGCCGACGACGACGACGAGGTCGCCGGCGCGGAACACGAAGTCCGGCCCGGGCGACGGCGACACGACGTGGTCGCGGACGACGGCGACGATCGAGGTGCTGGTGCGCGTGCGCATCGCCGTGTCGCCCAGCGTGCGGCCGTCGTAGGGCGAGCCGACGCCGACCGGGAACTGGGCGGTGCTGATGCCCTCGACCTCGCGCTGCTGGTCCTGCAGCTGGGCGACGAGGTTGGGCGCGCCGAGCAGGGTGCCGAGTGCCTGGCCCTCCGCGTCCGACAGCGCCACCGAGGCGCTGCAGGCGTCCGGGTCCTCGCGCGCCGAGACGAGCAGCTCGCGGTGGCCGTCGCGGTGGGTCAGCACCCCGATCCGCCGCCCGGACGCGGTGTCGAACTCCTGCTTGGTGCCGATGCCGGGCAGCCGGGTCACCTCGACGTCCACACGCCCAGTTTACGAGTCGTTCCACACCGCGCTCGCGATCACCTCCGGGAGGTGGTCGGCACGGGGTGAGGGCGGCCTGCCCGCGGAGCCGGGCGATGGCGCTGATGAGCGCGCCGGCAGTGCGCGCCTGTCGCGGACCCTGCGCCGCGGCGGCGCCCTGTCCCCGGTCCACCCGCTCGCTGTCGGGCCCCGGGGCGCGCGGAGTGTCAGCGGCGTGGCGCTGCAGACGTTGGGTGTCCGTAACGCCACGCGCTCGCCGCGGCGGGGGCCACCTCCTCCATCGTTACCAATCCGTGACCTGCACCCTTGCGGTGACCTGCGCTTTCTCGGGCGACGTTGTCGGGGGTCGGTTCTAGCGTTCTTCCCGTGAGCGTGGAGCAGGATCAGCGGCCTGGGCTGGCGGCCCGGCTGTCGGGTCGTGCGCCGGATGCCGATCTGGTGGGGGTGCTCGACGGCGTCGATCCCACCTCGCTCACGGGTGAGGACCTCGCCGCCTACGTGCGGGCGCGGTTCGCGGTGCACAACCGCGCCGAGGCCCAGCTACTCGCCGGGCTGCGCGAGCTCGGCCTGGCGGTGGAGGACCCCGACGGGCGCCCGCGGCGGTTGCCGAGCTCGGATGAGTTCTCCGGCGACGAGGTCGCCGGGGTGCTGGGCTGTTCACGCACCATGGCCTCGCGGCGCCTGGAGCTGGCCGAGGATCTGTTCTCGCGGTTGCCGGCGCTGGGGGCGGCGTTGTGGCGCGGCGTGTTGGACGAGTCCAAGGTGCGCGCGATCAGCGAGTGTGTGGCTGATCTGTCCGCCGACCACGCCCGCCTCGCGGTGGCCGAGGTGCTCGACGAGGCCGGCGGGTTGCCGGTGATGGCGCTGCGCGAACGGGTCACCGAGATTGCGCTGGCGCTCGACCCGGAGTGGGCCGAGCGGCGCCGCCGGCGCGCGGAGGCGCGCGGGCGGTTGGAGCTGCGGGCGAACCCGTCGGGGACAGCGACCTTGTCGTTCGTCGACGCCCCGTCTCTGGAGGGGATCGCGTCGACCTCGCGGGTGGAGGCGGTGGCGGCGCAGCTTCGGGCGGCGGGGGTGCTGACCCCGATCAACCGGCTGCGGATGCAGGTCGGGATGCGGCTGTTGAACGGGTCCACCGCCGGGATGACCGACCCGGAAGTGGTCGCCCTGCTCACCGCGGAGTACCACGCCGCGAACGGTCCCGACTCCGATGGCGAGGGCCCCGAAGACGGGCCGAACGACGGACCGGACGACGGGCCCGACGACGGGCCCGACGACGATGGCCCGGACACCGGCGACCCTGGCGACGGGCCGGAGGACCGCGGGCCCAGCCCCGACGGGGGCTCCGACGGGGGCTCCGACGGGGGCTCCGGCGAGGACTCCGGCGAGGACTCCGACGAGGACTCCGACGAGGACTCCGACGAGGACTCCGACGAGGACTCCGACGAGGACTCCGACGAGGACTCCGACGAGGACTCCGACGAGGACGGGCCGGGCGGCCGCCACGACCTCGACCTCGCGCTGCCCGCGCCGGGCTCACCCGCCGCGCAGGGTGTCCTCGACCTCAACGGACTACCCGATCCGGTGGTCGAGCCCGAGCCGGTCGAGCCCGAGCCGGTGGTGCCACGGGCCGGGCGGGTGCGCCACGGCACCGTCGAGATCCGCCTCCGGCTGACCACCGCGCTCGGACTCGACCAACACCCCGCCACCGTGCCCGGCTTCGGGGCGGTCACCGCCCAGATCGCCCGCGACCTGATCGCTCAACGCCACCGCGGGGAGTGGCGGGTCGTGCTCGTCGACGACGACGGGCACCTCCAGCACGTCCTGCTCGCCCGCAGCCGACCAACCCGCCCCCGCAACCACGCACGGGTGCGGGGGCGGGCACCGGGCGCGACCCGGACCGGGGCCATCGTCGAACTCCACGTTCCGACGACACTCCTGGCCGCCCTGGACCCCGACGATCACGGCCTGTGGGGTCCGCTGCTGCGCGAACTCCACGCCCGGCTCACCGACCTCGAGACCACCGGGCGGCTCGGGCTGCCCCCGGACGCCGACAGCGGGCCCGCCGACTGGTTGCGTCGGCGGCCGGGTGCCGAGGCCGAGCGCTGGACCCGCGCCCGCGACCGGCACTGCATCGTCCCGTGGTGTCGCCGCGCCGCGCACCGCGCCGAGATCGACCACACCCGCGACCACGCCCACAGCGGCCCGACCGTGACCTGGAACCTCGGCGCCTGGTGCAGCCACGACCACCGCGCCAAACACCACGCCGGCTGGCACGTGCGCCAACCCCTACCCGGCTGGTTCGTCATCCGCACCCGCGCCGGGATCACCCACACCACCCGGCCACCACGCATCCTGCGACCACTCCCGACACCCAGCCCGGCGCAGCGCCCGCGACCACTCCCCGACGACGGCCGGGCCGACACCGACGGCGAGTACCTCGACGACTGGCGACGACGCTTCGCCGCCAAGTTCGGCAAGGCCAGCACCCCACCCGCCCCTGAACCGCCGGCCCGCCACGACCCCGACGACCCGCCGCCCTTCTGAGGGCGCGCCCGCCCCGGCGCGGCGGGATCAGTCGCCCATCGCCGCGCGGCCGCCCCGGCGCAGCCGCCATCCGCTCGGGCGGGATCGGTCGCCACCCGTCAAGGTGGGATCAGTCGCCACCCGTCACGGCGGGATCAGTCGCCACCCGCCACGGCGGGATCAGTCGCCACCCGCCACGGCGGGATCAGTCGCCACCCGCCACGGCGGGATCAGTCGTTCGCGTGCAGCGCCGCGTTCAGTTCCACCTTCGCGCCTTCGGTGCGCGGCAGGGCGTGCACGGCACCGGTGACCGAGTCGCGGCGCAGCAGGAGCCCCGAGCGCCCGGAGAGCTCGGCCGCCTTGACCACGCTGCCGTCGTCCAGCGTCACCCGCGTGCCCGCGGTGACGTAGAGGCCCGCCTCGACGACGCAGTCGTCGCCGAGCGAGATCCCGATGCCGGCGTTGGCGCCGAGCAGGCAGCGCTCGCCGATCGAGATGACCTCCTTGCCGCCGCCCGAGAGCGTCCCCATGATCGAGGCACCGCCGCCGACGTCGGAGCCGTCGCCGACAACGACCCCGCCGGAGATGCGACCCTCGACCATCGAGGTGCCGAGCGTGCCGGCGTTGAAGTTGACGAAGCCCTCGTGCATGACCGTGGTGCCGCTGGCCAGGTGGGCGCCGAGGCGCACCCGGTCGGCGTCGCCGATCCGCACCCCCGACGGGATCACGTAGTCGACCATGCGCGGGAACTTGTCCACCGAGTAGACGGTGACCGGCCCGCGGGCGCGCAGCCGGGCGCGGACCCGCTCGAACTCGGGCACCGGGCACGGGCCGTGGTTGGTCCACACGACGTTGGCGAGCAGGCCGAACATGCCCGAGAGGTCGACGCCGTGCGGGGTGACCAGCCGGTGGGACAGCAGGTGCAGGCGCAGGTAGACGTCGTAGGCCGACGCGGGCGGGCCGGTGAGGTCGGCGACCGTGCGCACCGCGACCACCTCGACGCCACGCGCCTCGTCGGGGCCCAGCGCCTCGACCAGCGAGGGCTCGAGCTCGCCGGCGGGCACGACGACCGTGCCCGGCTCCTCGGCCATCCCGTCCGCGGCGTCCGAGAGCTCGGGCAGCGGATACCAGGTGTCGAGGACGGTGCCGTCGAGGGCCACGGTGGCGAGGCCGACGCCGACGGCGCGGGAGGAACGCGGGGCAGCGGGAGTGCTCATCGTGCGCCAGGCTATCCGGCCGACACCCGAGGAGGCGCACGTGACCGAGCTCGTCGCCGGGCGCGCGGCCTCCCGGGTCGCGACGGCCTCGACGCTGCTCGCGGCGGCGTCCGGCGTCGTCGACCTGTGGGCCGTGACGAGCCTGGGCGGGCCGTTCGCCGGGGTCGTCACCGGCAACCTCGTCACCGTCGGCGGCGCCGCCGGGCGGGGCGACGCGACCGCGCTGTGGCCGCCGCTCGTCGCGGTGCTCGGGTTCGCGGCCGGGGTGGCGGTGTGGTCGTTCGCGTGGCGGCGGCGGACGCAGGCCGTCGGGTGGCCGCTGGGGGCGGAGCTCGCGGTGCTCGCCGCCCTGGCGGTGGGGTGGGTCCTCGCCGCCCCAGCGCTGGTCCTCCTCGCCGGCGCCGCAGTCGCGATGGGCGGGCAGAGCAGCATCGCGCTGCGGCTGGGGGAGTCGACGACCTACCTGACCGGCACGCTGACCGGCGCCGTCGCGGCGCTCGTCACCGGCGGCCCGCGCGGACCGGTGGCGGCCCTGAAGCAACTGGCGGCGGTGGTGGTCGGAGCGGCCGCCGCGGCACTCCTGCTGGCCCTGCTCCGGTCGGCGGTACCGGTGCTGGCGATCGTCCTCGTCGTCGTTGCGCTCGTCGTTCTCGGACGTCGGCCCACCGCTCGATGAGACGACGGCTCACTCCAGCAGACCGACCACCCGGTTAGCCTCGGGCCGCGTGAGCGCTCCTCCCGTCACCCTCGACCTGCTGGCCGATCCCGTGTCGCTGACCGCCGCTCTCGTCGACGTGCCGAGCGTGTCCGGGAACGAGGAGGCGCTCGCCGACGCCGTGCAGGCCGCGCTGGCCGCCCAGGCGCCGCACCTGGAGCTGCTGCGCTCGGGGCAGGCCCTGCTCGCCCGCACCCGGCTGGGGCGCCCGCGCCGGGTCCTGCTCGCCGGGCACCTCGACACTGTGCCGATCGCCGACAACGTCCCCTCGCGGCGCGACGGCGCCACGCTCTACGGCTGCGGCACGAGCGACATGAAGTCCGGGGTCGCGGTGATGACGCACCTCGCCGCTGCGCTGACCGAGCCCGCGCACGACGTGACGCTGGTGCTCTACGACTGCGAGGAGATCGAGTCCTCCCGCAACGGCCTGGGGCGCCTCGAGCGCGAGCACCGCGACTGGCTCGACGCCGACCTCGCCCTCCTCGGCGAGCCCACCTCCGGGCAGGTGGAGGCGGGCTGCCAGGGCACGCTGCGCGTGGTGGTGCGCACCAGCGGGCGGCGGGCGCACTCGGCGCGGTCGTGGCTGGGGGAGAACGCGATCCACGCCGCCGCGCCGGTGCTCGCCCGGCTGGCGGAGTACACGGCGCGCGAGGTCGACATCGACGGCTGCCGCTACCGCGAGGGCCTGCAGGCGGTGAAGATCGCCGGGGGCGTGGCCGGCAACGTCGTGCCCGACGCGTGCGAGGTGACCGTCAACTTCCGCTTCGCGCCCGACCGCAGCCTCGACGACGCCCGCGCGCACGTCGCCGACGTCCTCGCGGGCTTCGCGCTCACCGAGACCGACGCCGCCCCGGGCGCCCTGCCGGGGTTGAGCGCCCCGGCGGCCGGCGACTTCGTCCGCGCGACCGGCACGACCCCCGTCGCCAAGTACGGCTGGACCGACGTCGCCCGCTTCGCCGCGCTCGGGATCCCGGCGCTGAACTTCGGCCCCGGCGACCCGAACCTCGCCCACACCCGCGAGGAGTCGGTGCCCGTCGGGGCGATCTCGGACGCCTGCGACACCCTGCGCACCTACCTGACGCGCGCGTAGGGGCAGCGAGGGTCACCCTCGCTGCCCCCGACGCACCCGGGGAGTCCCTCGGTCAGATCGCGGCGACCTCGCTGCGGCCCGCGACGAGCTGGCGCGTCACGGTCGCGATGCGCTGGCCCGCGTACTGCGTGGCCCGGCGCGTCTCCTCGGAGATCGGGATCGAGCCCTGCCCGTCGACGTGCGACGGGCCGTAGGGGTTGCCGACCTGGAACTGGATCGGGTCGGTGTAGCCCGGGGTCACGAGCACGCCGCCGAAGTGGTGGATCGTGTTGTAGAGCGCGAGCAGCGTCGACTCCTGACCGCCGTGGGCGGTCGCGGTCGAGGTGAAGCCCGAGTAGACCTTGTCGGCGAGCTGGCCCTGCGCCCACTGCGGCCCGAGCGTGTCGATGAACTGCTTGAGCTGCGCGGCCACGTTGCCGTAGCGCGTCGGCGTGCCGAACACGACCGCGTCGGCCCAGAGCACGTCGTCGGCGGTGGCCTCGGGGACGTCCGCGGTTGCCTCGGCGTGCTGCGCCCAGGCCTCGTTCGACGCGATGGCCTCCGGCGGCGCCAGCTCGTGCACCTTGCGCAGGCGCACCTCGGCGCCCGCGCCCTCGAGCCCCTTGGCGTAGTCCTGGGCCAGCGAGTGGATCGTGCCGGTGGAGCTGTAGTAGATGATCGCGACCTTCGGCGTGACCGTCGCCACGGTGCATGCCTCCCTCGAGAAGAAGTTCGTCTTTCAACCACAGGCGTGCCACGCGGCGGCCCGGCGCAAACCGTTGGCCCCGCGGCCCGGCCCCGTTCGGGTGGTGCTCCTACGCTCGGCGGCATGCTCCACGACGACCCGGCGGGCCAGGACGCGACGGCGCCCCGCCCGACGACCATCGACCGCCGTCGCCCGGAGCACCGCGACCCGGCCCGACTGAGCTCCACGACCGACCAGCGCCTGCTCGACTCGCGCGGTCCCGTCGACTGGGTGCACTCCGACGCCTGGCGCCTCCAGCGCATCCAGGCCGAGTTCGTCGAGGGCTTCAGCGTCCTCGCCGAGATCCCGCGCGCGGTCACGGTGTTCGGGTCGGCCCGCACCCCCCGCGAGCACCCCGACTACGCCCTCGGCATGGAGCTTGGCGGGGCGCTGGTGCGCGCCGGCTACGCCGTCATCACCGGCGGCGGTCCGGGCGCGATGGAGGCCGCCAACCGCGGCGCGTCCGAGGCCGGCGGGCTCTCGGTCGGCCTGGGCATCGAGCTGCCGTTCGAGCAGGGCCTGAACCCGTGGGTCGACCTCGGCGTCGGGTTCCGCTACTTCTTCGCCCGCAAGACGATGTTCGTCAAGTACGCCCAGGCGTTCGTGTGCCTGCCCGGCGGGTTCGGCACGCTCGACGAGCTGTTCGAGGCGCTGGTGCTCGTGCAGACCGGCAAGGTCACGCGGTTCCCGGTGGTCCTGCTCGGGACCCGCTACTGGGGCGGGCTCCTGGAGTGGCTGAAGGGCCCCGCCGTCGAGGCCGGGACGATCAGCGAGCGCGACGTCGACCTCGTGCACCTCACCGACGACATCGACGAGGTCGTGAAGATCGTCGAGGAGGGCTTCCGCGAGGTCGTCGGTTCATGAGGCCGTTCGCGGTCTGCGTGTTCTGTGCGTCGGGGCCGGTCCCCGAGCCCTTCATCGCCCTGGCCGGCGAGGTCGGCGCCGCGATCGCCGCGCGCGGGTGGAGCCTCGTCTCCGGCGGCGGACGGGTGTCGATGATGGGCGCGGTCGCCCGGGCCGCGCGCGAGGGCGGCGCGCGCACCGTCGGCGTCATCCCCGAGGCGCTGGTGGCCCACGAGGTCGCCGACGACCAGTCCGACGAGCTCGTCGTCGTCGCCGACATGCGCACCCGCAAGGGCGAGATGGACGCGCGCAGCGACGCGGTGCTCGCCCTGCCCGGCGGGCTCGGCACGCTCGAGGAGCTGTTCGAGGCCTGGACGTCGGGCTACCTGCGGATGCACGACAAGCCGGTGGTCGTGCTCGACCCCGACGGCTTCTACGACCCGCTGTTCAGCTGGCTCGAGAGCCTGGTCGGCAGCGGGTTCGTGTCGGCGCGCGGCATGGCCGGCGTCGTGCGCACCACGACCGTCGCGGAGGCGCTCGACGCCCTAGCGACGCCGCAGGTAGCGGACCAGCAGCGTGCCGTCGTCGACCAGCAGTGACCCGACGTCGAACCGCGCCGGTGGGCTGAGGGCCTCGGCGCTGCGGGCCATGCGCGCGGCGTGCCCCGCGACCGCGAACGGCGCGTAGCTCACGCGGATCTCGTCGACGAGGTCGCACGCGAGCAGGGTGCCGACGAGCCCCGGCCCGCCCTCGCAGTCGATCCGGCGCAGGCCGCGGGCGGCGAGCTGCGCGACCGCGTCGGCGAGGTCGACGTCCCCCTCACCGGCGACGATCACCTCCGCGCCCGCGTCCTCCCAGGCCTGCCGCTTCCCGGCGCCGGCGGCGCTCGTCACCACGATCGAGGGGACCGCGACGTCGACGATGCTCGTGGCGTCCGCCGGCAGCGACGACCCCGAGGTGACCAGCGCGAGCGGCGCGACCGGGGCCAGGCCGTGCCGCGCGCGCCGCGCGGCGGTCGTGGCGTCGGGGCGCAGGCCCGGGTAGTCCTCGGCGACGGCGGTGCCCGCGCCGAGCAGCACGACGTCGGCGAGGTCGTGCGCCAGCGCGAAGACCCGCCGGTCGGCCGGCGTCGACAGGCCCGCCGAGCGCCCCTCGACCTCGATGCCGCCGTCGAGCGAGCTGACGAAGTTCACCGCGAGCCAGGAGTCCCGGAGCGCAGAACCAGCGGGGTAGGTGTAGAGCTCCTCGAGCGCGGCGTCGTCCAGTTCCGCCACGGGCGGCGGCCAGACCTGTTGCATCACATCCAGCGCTCCGCGCGCGACGGCGGCCGGTCGCCGAGCACGCTCGCCACCATCTCCAGGGTCTGGCGGGTCTCCTCGACCTGGTGGGCGCGCACCATCGTCACCCCGGCCGCCGCGGCGAGCGCCGTCGCCGCGAGCGTGCCCGTGAGGCGCCCGTGCAGCGGCACGTCCAGCGTCTCGCCGACGACGCCCTTGTTGGACATCGCGAGCAGCACCGGCGTCCCGGTCGCGACGAGACGCGGCAGCCCGCGGAGCACCTCGAGGCTCTGCAGCGTGTTCTTGCCGAAGTCGATGGTCGGGTCGAGCAGGAGGCCCTCGCGGGGGACGCCCGCCGCGACCGCCCGCTCGGCCAGCGCCGTGGTGACCTCGACGACGTCGCCGACGACGTCGTCGTACGTCGGGCGGACCGGGTCGGTGCGCGGGGTGAGCCCGCCGGTGTGGGCGCAGACATAGCCCGCCCCGTAGGCGGCGGTGACCGGCAGGATGTCCGGGTCCCAGCCCGCCCAGCTGTCGTTGACGAGGTCCGCGCCCGCCTCGAGGCAGGCCCGCGCGACCTCGGCGCGGTAGGTGTCGATGCTGATCGCGAGCTCGGGGTGCTGCTCGCGGGTCCAGGTCAGGGTGGGCAGCAGCCGGTCCAGCTCCTCGGCGACCGACACGTCGGGGCCGGGGCTCGCGGGCACGCCGCCGAGGTCGACGACGTCGGCGCCCGCGGCGACCGCGTCGTCGATCGCCTTGCGGGCGTCCTCCGGGGCCCAGGTGCTGCCCTGGTCGTAGAACGAGTCGGGCGTGCGGTTGACGATCGCCATGATGAGGGCGCGGTCACGGCGCAGGTGCCGCCCGCGGAGCACCATGTGCGTCAGGGTGGGATCGGCCGCGGCGCTCGCCATGCCGTCTTGATACACGATCTCCAGGGTCCCCCAGAGACGAGGAGCGACGCAGGGTGAGAGCGGGGACCGAGGACTGGTTCGCCCGCCGGACCTGGTCACGGCCGCCCTGGACCGCCGGCGGACTGGTCGCCGCGAAGGCGGGCCGGACGGTGTCGGTGGTGCTGCCGGCGCTCGACGAGGAGGCCACCGTCGGCGGGGTCGTCGCCGCCGTGCGCCCGCTGCTGGGGACGCTCGTCGACGAGATCGTCGTCGTCGACTCGGGCTCCACGGACGCGACGGTGGCGCGCGCCCGGGAGGCCGGGGCGCGCGTGGTGTCCCGCGACGCGGTGCTGCCCGGTGTGCCCGTGCGACCGGGGAAGGGCGAGGTGCTGTGGCGCTCGCTCGCCGCGACGTCGGGCGACCTCGTCGTGTTCCTCGACTCCGACCTCGTCGACCTCGGCCCCGACTTCGTCGTGAACCTGCTCGGGCCGCTGCTGACCGTGGACGGCGTCGCGCTGGTCAAGGGCTTCTACGCGCGGCCGCTGCGCATGGCGGACCACGACGCCGTGCTGACCGGCGGCGGGCGGGTCACCGAGCTCACCGCGCGCCCGGCGCTCGCCTCGCTGCGCCCCGAGCTCGCCGGGGTGGTGCAGCCGCTCGGCGGCGAGTACGCCGCGACCCGCGAGCTGCTCGAGTCGCTGCCGTTCGCCGCCGGCTACGGCGTCGAGATCGGGCTGCTGCTCGACACCCACCGCGAGCGCGGGCTCGACGCGATCGCCCAGGTCGACCTCGGCGTCCGCAAGCACCGCCACCGCACGCTCCGCGCGCTCGGGGCGACGGCCGCCGAGGTGCTCGACGCGGTGGTGCGCCGGTGCGTGCCGGGGCACCCGGGCGCGGACCCGCTCACGCAGTTCGTCCCCGTCGACGGCGACTGGCTCCCCGACGAGCAGACCGTCGCCACCACCGACCGCCCGCCGCTCGCGACACTGCGGGCGACCGGGAGCTGACGGAGACGTTCGGGGTCGGCACCTACGATCGGGCCCATGGGCAGTGCGCTGGTGTACGTCATCGTGGTCGGCCTCGTGGCCGCCGCGGTCTACCTGCTCGCTGCGTTCGTCTTCGGCCGCGGCGAGGAGCTGGCCCCGATGCCGCCCGGCGCGACGCCGACGCGGCTGCCCGCGCGCGACCTCACCGGCGGCGACGTGCGCGACCTGCGCTTCCAGCAGACACTGCGCGGCTACAAGTGCAGTGAGGTCGACTGGGCGCTCGAACGCCTCGCCGCGGAGGTCGACGCGCTGCGGGCGCGCGTGGACGCGATGGAGGGTGGCGGGGAGGCGCGCCCGGCCGTGGAACCGGCGGCGGTGCTGCGGACGAACGGGCACGCGAGCGGGGACGGCCTCGCCGACCCGTCACCCACCGACCCGACCGTGCCGGCGGGCGCCGGCACGACGCACGACGCCGACCGGCGGCACTGAGCGGGCACCCAGCAGGTTCGAGCGCGTGGCGTTGCGGACGTCGAGTGTCTGCGACGCCACGCCGCTGACACATCGCGAGGAGAGGCATGGCGCGGCGCGAGATCACGGTGTCGGTGGACGTCGACGCCCCCGTCGAGACGGTGTGGCGTGAGGTCACCGACTGGGAGAACCAGGGCGACTGGATGCTCGGGACGTCGGTGAAGGTCACCCACGGCGACGGCGTGAGCCTCGGGACGCGGATCGCCGCGTTCACCGGCGTCGGGCCGGTGGGGTTCACGGACACGATGGAGCTGGTCGGCTGGGACCCGCCGCACCGGGCGACCATGCGCCACACCGGCAGCCTGGTGCGCGGCAGCGGAGTCTTCACCGTCGTCGAGCGCCGGGGTGACGACGGCCGCGAGGGCTCCACGTTCACGATGAGCGAGCAGCTCGACCTGCCGCTGGGCCCCCTCGGGGCGCTGGGCTGGCCGGTCGTCAGGCCCGCCTTCGCCTGGGGCCTCCAGCGCTCGCTGGACGACCTGGCCCGGCGGTGCGAGAGCCGGACGTGACCGTCGCGGTCGTCGGCACCGACGGCGTCGGCCGCTGCCCCTGGGGCGCGGGGGACGGCCTGCTCGCCGGGTACCACGACACCGAGTGGGGCCGCGAGCTGCGCGGACGCGACCCGCTCTACGAGCGGATCAGCCTCGAGGCGTTCCAGTCGGGGCTGTCGTGGCTGATCGTGCTGCGCAAGCGGCCGGCGTTCCGCGCCGCGTTCGCCGGCTTCGACCCGGAGGCGGTGGCCCGGTTCGGCGACGACGACGTCGCGCGCCTGCTCGCCGACGCCGGGATCGTCCGCAACCGCGCCAAGATCGAGGCGACGATCGCCAACGCCCGCGCCGTCCTGGAGCTCGCCGAGCGCGGCGAGGACCTCGACACCCTGCTCTGGTCGTTCGCCCCGCCCGCGCGGGAGGCGCCGCCGGCGGGCTTCGAGGACGTCCCCGCCACCACCCCGGAGTCGACCGCGATGGCCAAGGCCCTGCGCGCCCGCGGCTTCCGGTTCGTGGGGCCGACGACGTGCTACGCGATGATGCAGGCGACCGGGATGGTCGACGACCACGTCGCCGGCTGCTTCCGCGCGATCGGGGCCGCGGGGGACGCCGCGGGGGCCGCGGAAGGCGCCTGACCGGGGCGGACACGCCCGGATGATCGCTCCGGTGTCGTGCCTGTCGGGTCCATAGGGAAGAATCGTCGCTTGTCACACGGCGCTCGCTCCCCGGTCCCCCTCGCGGGCGACACGGGGAACGAAGACGACCAAGCTCGCGGAGGGAGCACGCTATGGCGGCCATGAAGCCCCGGACCGGTGACGGTCCCCTCGAGGTCACCAAGGAGGGGCGCGGCATCGTGATGCGCGTGCCGCTCGAGGGTGGGGGGCGCCTCGTCGTCGAGATGACGGCGGACGAGGCGGGCGACCTGCGAGAGGCTCTGCAGGGCGTGGTCGGCTGAGCACCCCGACCTCCGTGGGGCGGGAGGGCGCCGGCCCCGCGGTCGCCGTGCCGTACGCGGCTCCGGCGCTGCCCACCCCGCTCGCCGTCCTCACCACCGACGTCCCTCCCGGTGACGACGACGCCGCGGCCACCGTGAGGTG
Organism: Actinomycetospora flava; assembly: GCF_037400335.1. Taxonomy (NCBI): domain Bacteria; kingdom Bacillati; phylum Actinomycetota; class Actinomycetes; order Pseudonocardiales; family Pseudonocardiaceae; genus Actinomycetospora; species Actinomycetospora flava. The sequence goes on along the minus strand of NZ_JBBEGM010000014.1, from coordinate 66,995 downwards.
GCGGCGTCGCGACCACCCCACGGACACCCGGGCCGACACCGACACCGACCCCGCCGCTCCCGCGGACGCCACCGACGACGCCGGCCACGGTGCCGTCGAGGGTGCTCCGCCGGGGTGGCGGCCGTCGGCGGGGTCGGTCGCCGCGCTGCCCGGGGCGGCCCCGGTGGGCTGGCTCGTCGGCGTCGGGGAGGGCCGCGCGCAGGACTGGCGGGCCGCGGGCGCCGCGGCGGTCCGCGCCCTGCGCGACGCCCCGGCGAGCGCCGTGAGCAGCGGCGACGAGGGTGACGAGCGCGTCGCCGTCCTGCGCCCCGACCGGCCCGAGGACACCCCGGACTCCGCCGGCGACTGGGCGTCGCTCGCCCTCGGCGTCGTCCTCGGCTCCCACCGGTTCACGCTGCGGTCCGACGCGACCCCGGCCCGGCTGCGGGTGCACGTCGACGTCCCCGCCGAGCACCGCGCGGACGTCGAGCGGGCGATCGAGCTCGCCTCGGCCACCGCCCGCGCCCGCGACCTCGCGGACACGCCCTCGGGCGCGAAGTCGCCCGCCTGGTTCGCGGACACCGCGGTCGCGCTGGTCGGCGACGCCGACGGCCTCGAGGTCACCGTCCGGGACGAGCACTGGCTCGCCGCGGAGGGCTTCGGCGGCGTCCTCGCCGTCGGCGGCGGGTCGTCCCGCCCGCCGCGGTTCCTCGAGCTCCGCTGGTCGCCGCTCGGCGCAGGAGACCACGTCGTCCTCGTCGGCAAGGGCATCACGTTCGACACCGGCGGCATCTCGATCAAGCCGAACGCCGGCATGGCGGACATGCGCACCGACTGCGCCGGCGGCGCCGCGGTCGTGGCCGCCCTGCGCTCGCTCGCCCGGCTCGGCGTGCCGGTGCGGGTCACCGGCCTCGTCCCGCTCGCCGAGAACCACGTCTCCGGCTCGGCGTACCGGCCCGGCGACATCGTGCGCCACCGCGGCGGCACCACCACCGAGGTCACCAACACCGACGCCGAGGGGCGCATGGTGCTCGCCGACGCGATCGCCTACGCGCTCGAGGAGCTCGCGCCCGACGTGGTCGTCGACGTCGCCACGCTCACCGGGGCGATGAAGGTCGCCCTCGGCGTCCGCACCGGCGGCGTCTTCGCCAGCGACCCGGGCCTGCGCGCGGCGATCGCCGCGGCCGGCGAGGCGACGGGGGAGGCGTGGTGGCCGATGCCGCTGAGCGCCGACCTCGACCCGGACGTCGACTCCACGATCGCCGACGTCCGCCAGGCCCCGGGCGGGCCGGGCGGCATCGCGGCGGCCCTGTTCCTGCGCCGCTTCACCGACGGGCGGCCGTGGGCCCACCTCGACATCGCCGGCCCGGCGCGCTGCGACAGCCCGCACGAGGAGGTCGCCAAGGGCGCCACGGGCTTCGCGGCCCGCACGCTCGTCGAGTTCTGCGCCGGGCGCGCCTCAGGACGCTGACGTGTCCCGCAGGGTCGCGCAGAGCAGGCCCTCGGCGATCGGCAGCACGAGCGGCACGAGGCGCTCGTCCTCGCGGACCCGGCGCACGGTCTCGCGCAACGCGCCCGCGACGGCCTCGCGGCGCACAGGATCGGCGAGCCGGCCCTGCCACAGCACGTCGTCGACGACCACCACGCCGCCCGGGCGCAGCAGGCGCAGCGACGCCTCGAGGTCGCGGGGGAACTCGGTGGTCACGCCGTCGACGAGCACGAGGTCGTAGCCGGCGTCGGAGAGCTTCGGCAGCACCTGCCGCGACGTCCCTTTGATCATGCGGACGCGACCGGGGGCGAAGCCGGCCTCGGCGCACGCCGCGCGGGCCCGCACCTGGCGCTCGCCGTCGGGGTCGATGCTGGTGAGCAGGCCGTCGGCGGGCATCCCGCGCAGGAGCGCCACCGTGCTCAGCCCGAGCCCGGTGCCGATCTCGACGACCGCGCGGGCGCGCGTCGAGGCGGCCAGGAACGTCAGGGCCGCCGCGGTGGCGGGCGCGACCGGGACGACGCCCTCCGCGGTGCAGCGCTCGCGCAGCCCGGCGAGCAGCTCGTCCTCGACGAGGAAGGCCTCCGCCCGCTCGGCGACGCGGGTCCGGGCACGGGCCGCCGCCTCGGACTCGTCGGGACCGTCGGGACCGCCGGCGCCCACCGGGGCGCTCGCCTCCGGCTTGCGGACGGCGCGCAGCGGCCGCGACGTGCCGCGCACGCCCCCGCGCCCGCCATCACGCCCACCGGGGCGTCCCGTCGCCATTCGAGCAGGCTAGATCGCCCGGACCCCGGGGCGCGGCGTGCCGCGCCGACACGCCGACCACACGGTCGGGGTGAGGGCGGGATCACGCCCACCTGCGGAAACTCAGGGCCCTCTCAGCTCGACCTCACCCCTGTGACATGACGGGCCGCCAGAGTGGTGCCCACGTCGCCGGAACCCCGACCGGCCGCCGTCAGCCGAGCCGAGGAGCACGCACCCCGATGCCCGACCGACCCGCCCCCGCCGCCGACACCGTCTCCCCCGGTCCGGTGTCCGACGGTCACCGACCGTCCTCGGGCGGCACGGCCCTCCTCGAGCGTCCCGAGAACGTGACGGGCACCGACGACGCCTTCGCCGCGGAGGCCGAGGCCTGGGTGCCGCCGACCTGGGACGACGTCGTGCGCCAGCACGCCGACCGGGTCTACCGCCTGGCCTACCGCCTCACCGGCGACGCCCACGACGCCGAGGACCTCACGCAGGAGACCTTCATCCGCGTGTTCCGCTCGCTCGCGGGCTACAAGCCCGGCACGTTCGAGGGCTGGCTGCACCGCATCACGACCAACCTCTTCCTCGACATGGTCCGCCGCCGCGCCCGCCTGCGGATGGAGGGCCTCCCCGACGACACCGACCGCCTGCCCGGCGGCGGCCCCGACCCCGAGCAGGTCTGGTCCGAGGCCCACCTCGACCCCGACCTGCAGGCCGCCCTCGACGCGCTCGCCCCCGAGTTCCGCGCCGCGGTCGTGCTCTGCGATGTGGAAGGTCTCTCGTACGAGGAGATCGCGGCGACCCTGGGTGTCAAACTGGGAACCGTGCGAAGCCGCATCCACCGCGGGCGTCAGGCCCTGCGCGCAGCGCTCGAGTCCCGTGCCGTCGACTCCGCCTCACCACGGAGCTCGGCATGATCTCCGGGCGCCCCGGGGGCGCGGGCTGGTCGCGGCGGTTCACCGACGCCGGCCACCTCGCGCTCGACGCCGTCGTCGCGTTCGTCGACGACGAGCTGCCGCCCGGGCCCGCGCACCGCGCCGCCGCCCACGTCGACCGGTGCCTGTCCTGCGCCGCCGAGGTCGGCGCCCAGCGGCAGGCCCGTCGCCGGGTCCGCGCCGCCGGCGGCCCCGCCGTGCCGAGCTCGCTGATCAGCGCCCTCTGCAACATCCCCGACGCCGCGCCCGTCCCGCAGGCACCCGCGGGCCTCGCGGTGGGTCCCGACGGCGAGATCGTCGTCGCCGCCGAACCGGCCGGTGACGACTCCGGCCCCCGGGGTCGCCGCTGGCCCCGCCGCCGCACGCTGGGCCTGCCCGTGGCCGTGAGCTCCGGGGTCGTCGTCGGCGCCGCCGCGCTCGCGGCGTTCGCCGGGCCGGCGGCCGTGTCCGGCACCGCGCCGTCCTCGGCAGCGACCGTCCCCGCGCTGCGGAGCGTCGCGCCCCAGGTCACCCCGACCGCCGCGGCCGCCGACCTGGCCGTCCGCGACCGGGCGGGTGCGACCCCCGGCCTGCCGGGTCCCGGCGCCCCCTGACCGGACCTTCACCACCACGGTCGCACGCTGTGACGGTGTCGACGCGTGCCGCGCCCCGAGGCTCTACGGTGGTGGGGCGATGAGCAGCACCCTCGAGCGGCCCGCCCGCCTGCCCACCCGGGACCCGCGATGACCGGACCCACCGACCCGCACGGGTCGCCGCACGGCTCCCGGTCCGAGACCGGCCACGAGCAGGCGAACGGCCACACCAACGGCCAGACCAACGGCCAGACCAACGGCCAGACCAACGGCCAGAGCAACGGTCAGGGCGCCCCCCACGCGAACGGCCACGGCTCGACCAACGGGCACGCGAACGGGCACGCGAACGGGCAGGGCAACGGGCAGGGCAACGGCCACTCGAGCGGCCACCGCGCCGCCGACGAGCGCGAGCTGGCCGCGGTCTTCGGCCGCCCCTCGGGCGTCGAGGGCGGGTTCTCCGACCGCGAGCGCGGACGCCCGCGCCCGTCGGGCCGGGGCGAGCCGCCCGCACCGGCCCTGGTCGCGGCGTTCGGCCGGCCGGAAGGGCCGGGCGCGTCGTCGCTGCAGCGCCCCGAGCGCCGTGCCGACGTCGACGAGGACGGTCCCGACGACTTCTGGGAGAACGAGACCGCCACCACCGACCCGTGGCGCGACCCCGATGCGGGCGCGGAGCTGGGCGGGCCGGCGCTGGGGGAGTCGCGGCGCGGCGAGGCCGTGCGCCCGGTGGGTCCGCGGCTCTCGGCCCGCGAGCTCGTGCTCGGCCGGCGGGTGGCGCCCACCGCGCTCGCGCTGCTGGCCGCGGTGGCGCTGCTGCTCGGCGCGGTCGGCGGTGTCGTCGGCTGGGCCGTCGCGGGCGGCGCCGACAGCCTCGTCGACCCGGGCGCGACGCTGACCCCGGTCGAGACGGGGCGGGAGCGCCCGCCGGGCTCGGTGGCCGACGTCGCCGGGCGCGTCGCCCCGGCCGTGGTCTCGCTCGAGCTGCAGGCCGGCAGCAGCGGCGGCACCGGCTCCGGCGTGGTGCTGACGCCCGACGGCTACATCGTCACCAACAACCACGTCGTCGAGCTGGCCGCCAACGACCCGCGCGCGAGCCTCGAGGCCGTCTTCGCCTCGGGGATGCGGGCGCCCGCCCGCGTCGTGGGGCGCGACCCGCAGACCGATGTCGCCGTGGTGAAGGTCGACGTCGCCAACCCGGTCGTCGCCCAGCTCGGGCGCTCGTCGGACCTGCGTGTCGGCGACGGCGTCATCGCCATCGGGTCGCCGCTCGGCCTCGCCGGCACCGTCACCGAGGGCATCGTCAGCTCGGTCGACCGCCCGGTGCGCCTCGACGCCGAGTCGGCCGAGGCCAACCCCGTCATCGACGCCATCCAGACCGACGCGGCGATCAACCCCGGCAACTCCGGCGGCGCGCTCGTCGACACCTCCGGCGCCGTGGTCGGGATCAACACCGCGATCCGCACGCTGGGCGGGGGCGAGGGCGGGTCGATCGGCCTGGGCTTCGCCATCCCGATCGACGACGTCCGCACCATCGCCCAGTCGATCATCCGCACCGGCGGCTACACCCACAGCGACCTCGGGGTGAACGCCAAGTCGGTCACCGACGGCACCGCGGACGGCGCGCAGGTCCTCAACGTCCGCGGCGGCGGACCGGCGTCGCGCGCCGGGCTGCAGGAGGGCGACGTGGTGCTGCGCGTCGACGACCGCCCGATCGCGTCCGCCGACGAGCTCGTCGTGGCCGTGCGCGAGCACGCCCCCGGCCAGACGATCAGCCTGGGCGTCGTCCGCGAGGGCCGACCGCTGACGCTGCAGGTCACGCTCTAAGGGGGCCGGGGTGTTCGACAACATCGGCTGGCCCGAGCTGCTCGTGCTCGCGCTGGTCGGGCTGTTCGTGCTCGGCCCGGAGCGGCTGCCGGCGGCGGCGTCGTGGGTCGCGAACACCGTGCGCACGATCCGCGACTACGCCACCGGCGCCCGCGACCAGCTGCGCCAGGAGCTCGGGCCCGAGTTCGACGAGCTGCGCAAGCCGCTCGAGGACCTGCGCTCGGTGCGCGACCTCGACCCGCGCCGCGCCGTGCGGCAGAACCTGTTCGCCGAGCCCCCGGCCGACGGCACGTGGAGCGGGTCCGCGACGCCCGGGACGGCCGCGGCCGCCACGCCGGCGCCGCCGACGAACGGCACCTCCGCCCCGGCCGCGCCCCGGGCCCCCGGCAAGCCCCTCGGCCCCGGCGAGATCGCCCCGGTCGACCCGGACGCGACCTGACCCCCCGTGTCACTGCTCACGACGGAGGCTCGCGGCTCGATCACCGTCCGGGCTGACTGTTACTTTCGGTAACGTGCTTGCGCATCAGCGTGACCCGGTGCGCCGTCGGATGCTCGAGGCGGCCGGGCGGATCGACAGCGACCCGCGCCTGCTCGCCGCGCTCGAGTGGGCCCGCTCCCGCCTCCCCGGCGACCCCGCGTACGGCGACCCGCTCTCGACCGGTGACGACGCCGTCGGCCGGCTCGCGGCCCAGCTCGCCCCGCTGGCCGCGACCCGCCCGAGCGTGCTGCGCGAGGTCGGGCTCACCGCCCTGCAGGTCTGGCAGGCGCACGCGGGCGTCGAGGAGCGCCCCAGCGACGAGCACGTGGTGGTGCTGTTCACCGACCTGGCCGGCTTCTCCGACTGGACCCTCGAGGTCGGCGACGACGTCGCCGTGCACGCGCTGCGCCGCGTCGGCGCGGCCGTGGAGCCGCTCGTGCGCCGCCGCGGCCGCGTGGTCAAGCGCCTCGGCGACGGGCTCATGGCCGTGCACCCGAGCGTCGAGGACGCCGTCGAGGTGGCGCTGGCCGCGCGCGACGCGGTCGGCGAGCTCGACGTCGACGGGTACCGCCTGCACCTGCGCGCCGGGGTGCACGTCGGCACCCCGCAGCAGCTCGGCGGCGACTACTACGGGCGCGACGTCAACATCGCGGCCCGGATCACCGACGCGGCCGGGCCGGGCGAGGTCTGCGTGTCGAGCCCGACCCGGGCGCTGCTCGACGGCGGGCGGTTCGCGACGTTCCCGCTGAGCCGGCGCCGCGGCAAGGGCGTGCCCCCGGACATCACCCCGTGGCGGGTCGGGCGTCGGGCTCCGGAGGGGCTTCCCGGCTGAGCGGGTTGGCCCGCATGCCCCCGGCGGGGTCGAGGCGGCCCAGGATCGCCGCGGTGACGCAGGCCAGCGACGAGACGCCGTCGTCGTCGAGCGCGTCGAAGATGAGCCGGCGCACCTCGGCGGCGTGGCCGGGCGCGGTCTCGCGGACCTTCTCCAGGCCCGCGTCGGTGAGCCGCGCGACGGTGACGCGCCCGCTCTCCGGGGACGGCTCGCGTGTCACCCAGCCCTGCTGCTCCAGGCGCGCGACGACGTGCGAGAGCCGGGAGAGCGAGGAGTTCACGGTGGCCGCGAGCGCGCTCATGGGCAGCGTGCGGTCCGGCGTCTCGGAGAGCATCGCCAGCGTGAGGTAGGAGAACTGGGTCAGCCCGGCGTCGCGCTGCAGTTGTGCGTCCAGTGCCGCGGGGAGGAGCGTCATCACCGCGGCGGTGCGCCGCCAGGCGCGCTGCTCGTCGTCGTCCAGCCAGGGCCCCTCGTGCATGGGCCCCACATTACTTGATGCTTCAACTTATGTCAGGTACCGTCCGGAGTTGAAGGATCAACCTGTGACCAGGGAGTCGCCATGGACCCGTTCGCCACCGCCCACCCGGGAGCGGCGTTCGACGCCTACGAGCCGGGCGCGCGCGAGCGCGCCGCGCTGCGCACGCCCTGGCGGCCCGAGGACGGCCCGCTGCCCGCGCTGTACGTCAGCCACGGGGCGCCGCCGCTGTTCGACGACGCGGAGTGGATGACCCGCCTCGGCGAGTGGGCCGACCGGCTGCCGACCCCGAAGGCGATCCTCATCGTCTCGGCGCACTGGGAGTCGGCGCCGCTGACGCTGTCGAGCGCCGAGGCCGGCACCCCGCTGGTGTACGACTTCGGGGGCTTCGCCGAGCGCTTCTACCGGATGACCTACGCGACCCCCGACGCCACGGCGCTCGCCGAGCGGGTGGCCGCGACGCTGCCCGACGGGCAGCCGGCCCACACCTCGCGGCGCGGGCTCGACCACGGCGCCTGGGTGCCGCTGAAGGTCATGTACCCGCTGGGCGACGTGCCCGTGCTGCAGATGAGCCTGCCGACCGAGGACCCGGACCGCCTGCTCGCCATCGGCGCGCGCCTGCGCGAGCTGCGCAGCGAGGGCGTGCTCGTCATCGGCTCCGGGTTCATGACCCACGGGCTGCCGTTCCTCACCCGCGAGATGCTCGCCGGGCAGGACACCCCGGGCTGGACCGGCGACTTCGACACCTGGGCCGCCGAGGCCCTCGACCGCGGCGACCTCGAGACCCTGCACCGCTTCCGCGACGCCCCGGGCATGCCCTACGCGCACCCGACCGCGGAGCACTTCGTGCCGCTGTTCGTCACCCTCGGCGCGGCCACGGACCCCGAGGGCCCGGTGACGACGACGATCGACGGGAACATGTGGGGCCTGTCCCGCCGGTCGCTCCAGGTGGCCTGACGGTCACGGGAAACGGGCTGGTGCGCGCCGACCCCGCGCGCCATCCTGGTCGGTGACCGGGGCGAGTGCCCCGGGGACGACTTCGAGGAGTGAACGCCATGGCCGCCCGCCACGGGCGCCAGGTGAGGCGCCGTCACGCCACCTCTCGGTGACGCCGGCCGTGTGAACGCGGCGCGGCGTCCTGCTCGAAGGGTCGTACCCCGCAGTGTTCCCGTCTCTCTCGCACGACACGTCTCCTGACACCACCGTCCTGGCCTCCTACGGCTGGGACGACTCCTGGTCCGCCCTCGCCGGCCCGCTCGCGGCGCCCGGCGCCGTGCCCGGCCGCGTCGCCCGCGTCGACCGCGGTCGCGTCGACGTCCTCACCGGCACCGGGCGTGTCCGGGCCGACTCCCGCCCCCACGCCCTCGCGGTCGGCGACTGGGTGCTGCTCGACGGCACCTCGGTGGCCGCCGTCCTGCCCCGGCGCACCACCCTCGCCCGCGCCGCCACCTCCGGGCGCTCGGAGGCCCAGGTGCTGGCGGCCAACGTCGACACCGTTCTCGTCACCGTCCCCGCCGAGTCCGCGGCGCGCGCCGGGCGCGTCGAGCGCCTCGTCGCCCTGGCCTGGGAGAGCGGGGCGACGCCGGTGGTCGTCGTGACCAAGACCGACCGGTGCCCGGACGTCGCCGCCGTCCTCGAGGACCTGGCGCTCTCGGCGCCCGGTGTCGAGGTCGTCGCGGTCAGCGTCGTGACCGGTGACGGCGTCGACGACGTCGCCGCCGCGGCCCGGGGCACCACGGTGCTCGTCGGCCCGTCGGGCGCGGGCAAGTCGACGCTGGCCAACGCCCTGCTCGGCGACGACGTGCTCGCCGTCGGCGAGGTCCGCGCCGTCGACGGCAAGGGCCGGCACACCACGGTGCACCGGGAGCTGATACCCCTGCCCACCGGCGGGGTCCTGGTGGACACCCCGGGCCTGCGGGCGGTGGGCCTCCGCGACGCCGCCGAGGGCATCGACCGCGCCTTCGCCGACGTCGTCGACCTCGCCGACGGGTGCCGGTTCACCGACTGCGCCCACGAGAGCGAACCCGGCTGCGCGGTGCGCGCGGCCGTGGAGGGCGGCGAGCTCCCGGAGCGGCGCCGGGAGGCCTACCGCAAGCTCCAGCGCGAGGACGAGTGGGCGGCGGCGCGCACCGACGCCCGCCTCGCCGCGGAACGGCGCGGGAGGTGGAAGCGGATCACCAGGGACCAGCGCGCCGCGTACCGGGCACGCGGGCGCTGAGCCCCGGTCGTCAGCGGCCGGTCGGCGAGATGTTCAGCGACATCCCCGCGAGGCCGCGGGAGCGCACGGAGAGCTTCTCGGCGACCGCGCGCAGGGCGGCGCCGGCGGCGGACTCCGGCTGGGTGAGCACCAGCGGCATGCCGGCGTCGCCGCCCTCGCGCAGGCGGGTGTCGATCGGGATCTGGCCCAGGAGCGGGACGTTGCCGCCCACGGACTTCGCGAGCGAGTCGGCGACGACCTGCCCCCCGCCGGAACCGAAGAGGTCGAGCCTGGAGCCGTCGGGCATGTCCATCCACGACATGTTCTCGATGACCCCGGCCAGCCGCTGGCGGGTCTGCAGCGAGATCGCGCCCGCGCGCTCGGCGACCTCGGAGGCCGCCTGCTGCGGCGTGGTGACCACGAGCAGCTCGGCGTTCGGGATCAGCTGCGCGACGGAGATGGCGATGTCGCCGGTGCCCGGGGGCAGGTCGAGCAGCAGGATGTCGAGGTCGCCCCAGAACACGTCGGCGAGGAACTGCTGCAGCGCGCGGTGCAGCATCGGGCCGCGCCAGACCACGGGGGTGTTGCCCGGGGTGAACATGCCGATCGAGATCAGCTTCACGCCGTGGCTCTGCGGCGGCATGATCATGTCGTCGACCTTGGTCGGCTTCTCCTCGGTGCCGAGCATGCGCGGCACCGAGTGGCCGTAGATGTCGGCGTCGACCACGCCGACCTTCAGGCCCTTGTCGGCCATCGCGGCGGCGAGGTTCACCGTCACCGACGACTTGCCGACCCCGCCCTTGCCGGACGCCACCGCGTACACGCGGGTCAGCGAGCCCGGCTGGGCGAACGGGATGACCGGTTCGTCGGCGTCTCCGCGCACGGTCTTGCGCAGCTCACGGCGCTGCTCGTCGTCCATGACGTCGAGCTCGACCGACACGGTCGTCACCCCGGAGACCGCGGACACCGCGTCGGTGACCCGCCGGGTGATGGTCTCCTTCATCGGGCAGCCGGCGACGGTCAGGTAGACGGCCACCTCCACCTTGCCGTGGTCGAGGACGTTGATGTCCTTGACCATGCCCAGCTCGGTGATCGGCTTGTGGATCTCGGGATCCTCGACGCCGGCCAGAGCGGACCGGATCGCGTCGACGGATGGTGCTGCGGCCATCGGACCCTTCTCGGACTCGGCTGGGTCGGTCCCGGGGAGTCGGCGCCCCGCGCCGGGACCGGGGCGGGCGCATCGGAGCCCCGCCGACTGGAGCCCATGCTACGTGCCGCTCCCCGCGCACCGGCGGGCACGCGGAGCGTCGCCCGTCACCCCGGGCTCACGGGCACGTCACGCGGCGTGCACGCGTACCCGTCAGTAGCCGTTGCGGTGCGGGTCCGGGTCCGGCGAGCTGCCCGCACGGGCCTGGTCGAGCACCCGGGCCAGCGCCTGTTCGAGGTTGCGGGCGACGGCCCGGTCGACGGCCTTGGCGACGACCTTCTCCAGCGCCTTGTCGGTCTTGTCGGCGCGGTCGGGGTCGCGAGTGCCGTCCCGCACGCCGCGGTCCTGCTCGAGCTCGCCGCGCAGGTAGTCGCGGGTGACGACCTCGCCGAGCTGCAGGCGCATCGACGCCAGCTCGCGGGCGAGGTACTCGGTCTCGGCCGAGAGCCGCGAGGCGCGCGTGCGGTCCTCCTCGAGGGACACGCGGTCGCGGTCGTCCTGGCGGTTCTGCGCGAGCAGGATCAGCGGCGCGGCGTAGGCGGCCTGGGTCGAGAACGCCAGGTTCAGCAGGATGAACGGGTAGGGGTCCCACTGCAGGCTGATCGCGAAGACGTTCAGGGCGATCCAGGTGGCGACGATGACCGACTGCCACAGCAGGAAGGTGCCCGTCCCGAGGAAGCGCGCGAGGCTCTCGGCGACGCGCGCGAACCACTCGGTGTCGACGGTCAGGCGCAGGCGGCGCGACCCGGCGGGCTGGTCGAGCCGGCGGCGCGGGGTTGCCTCAGGCACGGCCGCCTCCTGTCACCGGCGCGGCGGGGACGGGTGCGGGCGCGGGTTCGGGGTCCGGCTGCGAGCGCCAGTCCTCGGGGAGCAGGTGGTCGAGGACGTCGTCGACGGTCACCGCGCCCACCAGGTGCCCGGCCTCGTCGATCACCGGGCCGCAGACGAGGTTGTAGGTCGCGAAGTAGCGGGTGACCTCGGCGAGCGTCGCCTCCGGGCCGATGCGCGTGAGCTCGGAGTCCAGGACGCCGGCGACGAGGTCCGACGGTGCCTCGCGCAGCAGGCGCTGGGAGTGCACGCAGCCCAGGTAGCGCCCGGTCGGCGTGGCCGTCGGCGGGCGGCAGACGAACACCATCGACGCCAGCGCCGGCGTGATGTCCGGGTTGCGGACGTGGGCGAGCGCCTCGGCGATCGTCGCGCCGGGCTGGAGCACGATCGGCTCGGGCGTCATGAGCCCGCCCGCGGTGTTCGACGAGTACGTCAGCAGGCGCCGGACCGGCTCCGACTCCTCGGGCTCCATCAGCCCGAGGAGCTCCTCGGACTCGGCGCCGGGGAGGTCGGCGAGCAGGTCGGCGGCGTCGTCGGGGTCCATCTCCTCGAGGACGTCGGCGGCGCGCTCGGCGGAGAGGTGGCGCAGGAGGTCCTGCTGCTCGGAGGACGGGAGCTCCTCGAGCACGTCGGCGAGGCGGTCGTCGCCGAGGCCGTCGGCGACGTCGTGGCGCCGGCGCTGGGGGAGGTCCATCAGCGCGTGCGCGATGTCGGCCGGGCGCATGTCCTCGAACGTGGAGAGCAGCTGCTCGGTGCCCTGCCCGGTCTCGTCGAGCGAGAGCCCCGAGATCGCCGGCCACGGCAGCACCTGGATGGGGCCGCGCCGGCCGAGCCGGCCCACGAGCTCCCGCACGGCGACGCGGGTGACGAGCCAGTCGCGGCTGCGCTGGTGCTCCATCAGCACGTCGACGACCTGCGCGTCCGCGTCGTGGTCGACCACCCGGACCCGCGCGTCGAGCATCTCGCCGACGACGAGCACCTCGTTGGGGCGCTGGGCGAACGCCCGCAGGTTGACCTGACCGGTGGCGAGCGTGACCGCGGCCGCGTCCACGGCGGTGACCCGCAGCATCGGCACGAAGATGCGCCGCCGGGAGCCGACCATGACGACGAGACCGAGCACCCGGGGCGGCCGCGGGCCGACCGACACCGCGCACACCGCGTCGCGCACGCGCCCGATCCGCTCGCCGTCCGGCCCGAGGACGGGCAGCCCGACCATGCGGGCCACGAACACCCTGGCCATGGCGGTAGTCACGGCAGAAGGCTAACCGCCCGTGGGTGCCGAGCTGGATCGAGTCACCTCTGAGAGGGTCCTCACCACGGCCGATGAGGTGTGGGGACCTCATGCCAGCATCGGCCGCCGGCTCCGTCGACGTGGAGGTCAACAGCTCGTGAGTGTGGAGAACCGCCCCCGCCGGTCGTGTCTGGCGGTGCCCGGGTCGAGCCAGAAGTTCATCGACAAGGCCCGGACGCTGCCCGCCGACCAGATCTTCCTGGACCTCGAGGACGCCTGCGCGCCGCTGGTGAAGCCCGAGGCCCGCAAGACGATCGTGGCGGCGCTCAACGAGGGCGGCTGGGAGGGCAAGACGCGCGTCGTGCGCGTCAACGACTGGACCACCGAGTGGACCTACCGCGACGTCACCGAGGTCGTGGAGGGCGCCGGGGCCAACCTCGACGCGATCATGCTGCCGAAGGTGCAGACCCCCGAGCAGGTCCACGCGCTGGACTTCCTGCTCACCCAGATCGAGAAGACCATGGGCTACGAGGTCGGCCGCATCGGCATCGAGGCGCAGATCGAGAACGCCCGCGGCCTCAACAACGTCGTCGCGATCGCCGAGTCGTCGCCGCGCCTGGAGACCATCGTCTTCGGCCCGGCCGACTTCATGGCCTCGATCAACATGAAGTCGCTGGTCGTCGGCGAGCAGCCCCCCGGCTACACCGAGGGCGACGCCTACCACTACATCCTCATGCAGATCCTCATGGCGGCGCGGGCCAACGACCTGCAGGCCATCGACGGCCCCTACCTGCAGATCCGCGACGTCGACGGCTTCCGCCGCGTCGCGAACCGGGCGGCGGCGCTGGGCTACGACGGCAAGTGGGTGCTGCACCCCGGCCAGATCGACGCCGCGAACGAGACGTTCTCGCCGTCGCAGGAGGACTACGACCACGCCGAGAACATCCTCGACGCCTACGAGTGGTTCACCTCGGAGGCCGGCGGCGCCAAGGGCTCCGCGATGCTCGGCGACGAGATGATCGACGAGGCCTCGCGCAAGATGGCGCTGGTGGTCGCGGGCAAGGGTCGCGCCGCGGGCCTGTCGCGCGGCGAGCGCTGGACGCCGCCGGAGAGCTGACCCGATACTCGTCGGTAACTTCTAGGACAGCAGGAGCACCACGCATGGCACGCCTCGCCCAGACCGCCGGCCTGACCGATGTGCAGCAGGAGATCCTCTCCACCGTCCGCGACTTCGTGGACAAGGAGATCATCCCGCACGCGCAGCAGCTCGAGCACGACGACGTCTACCCGCAGGACATCGTCGACGGGATGAAGGAGATGGGCCTGTTCGGGCTCATGATCCCGGAGGAGTTCGACGGTCTGGGCGAGTCGCTCCTGACCTACGCGCTGGTGGTCGAGCAGATCGCCCGCGGGTGGATGAGCGTCTCGGGCGTCATCAACACCCACTTCATCGTCGCCTACATGCTGCGCCAGCACGGCACGCCGGAGCAGAAGGCGCACTACCTGCCGAAGATGGCGACCGGCGAGATCACCGGCTCGTTCTCGATGTCCGAGCCCGACCTCGGCTCCGACGTCGCGGCCATCAAGACCAGCGCGAAGGCCGACGGCGACGACTACGTCGTCAACGGCGCCAAGATGTGGCTGACCAACGGCGGGTCGTCGAACCTGTCGGCGGTGCTCGTCAAGACCGACGAGGGCGCCGAGAAGCCCTACCAGAACCTGACGACGATCCTCGTCGACAAGGAGCGGGGCTTCGGCAAGGTCGCCGAGGGCCTCAGCATCCCCGGCAAGATCGACAAGATGGGCTACAAGGGCGTCGACACCACCGAGATGGTGTTCGACGGCTTCCGGATCCCGCAGTCGCAGGTGCTCGGCGCGGCGCCCGGCAAGGGCTTCGCGCAGATGATGGACGGCGTCGAGGTCGGCCGCGTCAACGTCGCCGCCCGCGCCTGCGGCATCGCGATCCGCGCCTTCGAGCTCGGCATCGAGTACGCCCAGCAGCGCTCCACGTTCGGCAAGCCGATCGCGCAGCACCAGGCGATCAGCTTCAAGCTCGCCGAGATGGCCACCAAGGTCGAGGCGGCGCACCACATGATGGTCAACGCCGCCCGCCTCAAGGACCGCGGCGAGCGCAACGACGTCGAGGCCGGGATGGCCAAGATGATCGCCTCCGAGTACTGCAAGGAGGTCACCGAGGAGTCGTTCCGCATCCACGGCGGCTACGGCTACTCGAAGGAGTACGAGATCGAGCGCCTCATGCGGGAGGCGCCGTTCCTGCTCATCGGCGAGGGCACCTCGGAGATCCAGAAGACGATCATCAGCCGGGGCCTCCTGAAGGACTACAAGCTGCGCTGACAGCGGTACGGTCCTTCGTCACAGCTCACCCTCGCCCGGCACTCCCGGGCGGGGGCGGGCGTTGACGTCTGTAGTGGGACCGATTGCGAAGGACAGCGAGGGATCGTCGTGACTGCGCCGTTCACCGGGAACCGCCCGGGCGCCCAGCCGGGGCTGCCCAACCTCCCCGAGCCGCCGTCCGGCTGGCCGGTGGGCTCCTACGCGAAGTACGAGGAGGCGCAGCGCGCGGTCGACCACCTCGCCGACAACGAGTTCCCCGTCGCCGACGTCACCATCGTCGGCGTCGACCTCATGCTCGTCGAGCGGGTCATCGCCCGCCTGACCTGGGGTCGCGTGCTCGCCACCGGCGCCGCGTCCGGCGCGTGGCTGGGCCTGTTCGTCGGCCTGGTGCTCTCCCTGCTGTCGCCGGCGGGCGGGATCGGCGGCCTCGGCGCGATCCTCACCGGCCTCGTCATCGGCATCGTGTTCGGCGTCGTCTCCGGGGCGATCACCTACGGCGCCTCCCGCGGCCGGCGCGACTTCACGTCGCAGAGCCAGCTCGTGGCCGGGCGCTACGACGTGCTCTGCCAGCCCCGCAACGCCGAAAAGGCGCGCGACATGCTCGGCAAGCTCGCGATGGGCACCGACGGCTGAGGGTCCCCGGTACGAGCGATGCGGCATCGCTGGCATGTGACGCCAGGATCGCCACATCCTCGCCGCGCGACACGCCGGGCCCGCTCGAGGCACAGGGTGTGCCAGCGTGGCGGCCACGCTGACGTCCAACGACAGGAAAGCCGCCCGCTCGATCCTCGGCGGACGCGGCGCCCCTGATCGCGGTCCGGGTGACGATCGCCGTCAGATCTGACGGCGTCCGTCACCGACTCAGCGATCTTCGCGTCGCCCGGCCTCGACGTCGGCTCTCCCCTCGTCCGCGGCGGCGGATTCCTCGACGCTGCGCAGCAGCCCGGTGAGTCGCTGGCACCGCCGCATGGGCGTCAAAGTGCGCGCAGTGGCCGAACGTGTGAGCCGACGAAGACATGGTTGGTGTCCGCGGACGCGAAGCCGGCGACCAACGCCACCTCGTCGTCATCGAGACCGCGTTGATGCAGCGAGTCGGCAATCGCAGTTGTCAATCGAGTCTCTTCGGGTGCGATTTCGTCGCTGCCCGGCTCCCGCGTCCGCCAGCCCTTCGCGCTCAGCTGCTTGTAGAGGCTCGTCCGGTCTGCAGGGCGGAGCGTTCCAAGCGCATGAGCGCGTTCGATCAGGGCCTGCACGCTCACGCCCCACTGTCTCTTGAGGTCCATCAAGTCGCCTATGGAGAGGTGACGCAGCTGGCTCTCGATGACGGCGGCCGGCATGAGGAACTCCGCCGCGAACTCGTTCGCCTCCCGCTCGACATCATCGCCCGGACCGTTGGCGTGCAGACAAAGATGTCCGAGTTCGTGAGCGGCGGTGAGGCGCAGGCGGTCGAGAGGAGCACTGCTATTGAGGAGGAGGACCGGATGATCGCCGATCCACTGAGACAGGCCGTCGACTCGGCGGGTGGGGAACGGTTCCTGGACGACCAGACAGCCCGCTGCCTCGAGCCATGCGAGGAGACGGCGCACGGGACCGGAAGGCAACTTCCACTGCATCCGCACCATGCGCGCCGCGTCCGAAGGCGTCGTCTCAAGTGGATCGAACGTCGGCACGAGATCCGAGGAGCGGAGTGAGACTTCCTCGAACAGTTGACGGGCGTGGAAGCGCAGCTCGTTCAAGCGAGCCTCGAGCATGCGCCAGTCTGTCGCTTTCGCCGTCGCGCGGCGACGCATGTGCGCATCGATCGCCATGGCGCCACGTTCCCGCCCTGCGGTGCTCAGGAAGCGCTGCGTTACGCCGAGCGCTGCCGCAAGTGCCTCGAGAGTCTCGTCGTCGGGGTGCCGGAGATCTTGCTCGTACCGCGAGAGCGCCGCCTGGGTCACGCCGGCTCGAGCGGCCAGTTCGACCTGCGTCAGCCCGCGCGCTCGTCGGAGAGTCAAAATGACCTCACCAAGCGCGGTCATCGGTCCTCGGTGCCCTCGGCGTCGTCGTCTTCGACGACCTCGATGACCGGAAGCTGTGGACCGTCGGCGTCCGGACGGAGCGGTTTGATGTTGGGTGCCACAGATTCCAGCGTCTCGTGCCAGATGACGTCGGCACCATGGGGCAACGAGATGACCGGCGCCGAGATGCTCCGTGTCTCTTCGTCCCATCGGTAGCCCACATTGAGGCGGACCTCGCTCATGGACGGGAAGGCGAGCTGCTGCCCCTGCAGCTGAAAGTCGAGGAAGGTCTGGGTCGGGTAGCTCCGCACGCGGCCGTCGCGGTGCCGCTTCACGCGAAGCCGGTACTCCAGCCCGACCCCGATCTCGTGCGTCGGTTCTCGGTCGTTCAACGCAACGCTCGCCACTGGGTCGAGGCTCCGCCGGATCGAAGCCCAGAGCCAGTCGTTGATCATGTTCGCCAGGCCCCGCTGGGAGTGTTCAGCGGCGTGGTCAGGCAGGGTCTGCCTGTAGACCGCAAGTCGCTCCTTGGCGTCCGCGACGCTGAGCGACACCGCCCCGATGACCTTGTCGCCGAGACCAGCTCTGACCTCGTCGAACGACGGAAACTCGGACAACATGCCGGCAAATATACCGCCCCCTGCCGACGTTGACCTCACGAACATGCCGGAGAGACCGTCCGCCCTACAGCCAGCGGTTCTTGCGGAACGTCCGCCAGAGGACCGCGCAGATCGTGAGGATCGCGAGCAGGACGGCCGGGTAGCCGAACTCCCAGTGCAGCTCGGGCATGTAGTCGAAGTTCATGCCGTAGATGCCGGCGAGCATGGTCGGCACGGCGAGCAGCGCGGCGTAGGCGGTGATCTTGCGCATGTCGTTGTTCTGGCGCAGCGTGATCTTGGCGAGCACGGCGTCGACCAGCGTCGTGAGCAGCTCGTCGAACGAGGCGACGCGCTCGGCCACGGTCGCGAGGTGGTCGTCGACGTCGCGGAAGTAGCTGCGCACCTCCGACGGCACGAGCGGCGAGTAGCCCTCGGTGAGCCGGCGCATCGGGGTGACGAGCGGGGTCACCGCGCGCCGCAGCTCGAGCACCTCGCGCTTCATCAGGTAGATCTGCTCGGCGCCGACCTCCGAGTAGGGCGCGAAGACCTCGGTCTCCATGGTGTCGATGTCGCCCTCGACGCCGTGGGCGACGTCGAGGTAGGCGTCGACGATGTGGTCGGCGACGGCGTGCAGCACGACCGCGGGGCCCTGGGCGAGGTGCTCGGGGTCGGCCTCGAGCAGGTGGCGCACCCGGCGCAGCCCGGAGTGCTGACCGTGCCGCACGGTGACGACGAAGTCCTTGCCGAGGAAGACCATGAGCTCGCCGGACTCGACGATCTCGTTGGCGGTGGTCGGCGACGCGTGCGCGACGTAGCGCATGGTCTTGAACACCGAGAACAGCATGTCGTCGGCGCACCCCGAGGCGTTCGCCCCGCTGTAGCGCTCCATCTTCGGGCGCTGGTGGGCGTGCACGGCGTCCTCGACGGCCAGCGGGTGGAGCCCGAACACCTCGGCGATGTCCTGGATCTGCTCGGCGTCGGGCTCGTGCAGCCCGATCCACACGAAGCCCTCCTCGCGCCGGCGGACCTCCGCGATGGCGTCGCGGTGGTTCCAGCGGCCCTCGAGGCGCTTGCCGTCGACGTACACGGCGCAGTCGACGACGAACGCCGCGAGCGGCACGTGGGGGACCCGCGTCTCCTGCGCGCGGGGACGACCCGGGCGGATCACGCGGGATCCGGCGTTGCGCAGCGTGGGCAGGGAAGGCATGGCGACCTCCGGGGACCGGACGGTGTGACGGGGGCTGTTGGCACCGTGCTGGCGTGTGCCACCGCGTCCCTCCCGGAGTACCCCGCGGACGCTCAGCGCGCGGTCGTCACCGGAAAGGGGACGCGGCCCGTACTCGGGGGCAGGGCGTCGGCCCTGGTGTAGGAGTCGTCCACGTCTCACCTCCCTGGTCTCGCGCGACACGACCTCGGACGATCCGCCATCCTAACGGCCGCCGTCGGCGCCGTCGGAACGAGGAGTCACTCGTCCCGGGCGCGCCGCCGCCGCGACCACCGACGTTCAGGAGGCGTTCGACGTGCAGTTCGGCCGGTACTTCGAGGAGTTCGAGGTCGGAGCGACGTACAAGCACTGGCCGGGCAAGACGGTCACCGAGTACGACGACCACCTCTTCTGCCTGATCACGATGAACCACCACCCGCTGCACCTCGACTCCCACTACGCCGAGGGCACCCAGCAGGGGCGCAACGTCGTCGTCGGGAACTACGTCTACTCGCTGCTGCTCGGGATGTCGGTCGCCGACGTGTCGGGCAAGGCGATCGCGAACCTCGAGGTCGAGTCGCTGCGCCACGTCAAGCCGGTGTTCCACGGCGACACGATCTACGGCGAGTCGACGGTGCTGGACAAGAAGGAGTCGTCGTCGAAGAACGACCGCGGCGTGGTCCAGGTCGAGACGATCGGCTACAACCAGGACGGCGTCGTCGTGTGCATCTACCGCCGCAAGGTGATGGTGCCGAAGCGCCCGGCGGCCGAGGGCAGCGACGAGGCGTTCGAGGCCGAGCAGCCCCGCCGCCCCGTCCCGCAGCGGGATTAGGACGGCAGGCAGTCCCACCCGCGCAGCGCGACGGTGAGCCCGGTGACGAGCTCGCCGGCCGCGTCCATCGCGGCGTAGGCGGCGCCGTCGACCCACCGGGCGTCGGCGGCGTCGTCACCCGCGCGCGGCTCCGCCCCGGACCGACGCAGCCGGCACCGGAAGTCGTGGATCACGAACGTGCGCCCGCCCGGCGCGGGCCGGCGCACGTGACCGACCTCCTCGCCGACGACGACGTCGAGCCCGGTCTCCTCGGCCACCTCGCGCGCCGTGGCGTCGCGCACGGACTCGCCCGGCTCGACCTTGCCGCCCGGCAGCGACCAGCGTCCGGCCTCGGGGTCGTGGGCGCGGCGGATCAGCAGGAGACGGCCGCGCGGGTCGGTGACGATCCCTCCGACGCACAGGACGTCGCCGGGCCGGGGGATGGCGTGATCCCGCGACGCGCCCGGAACGGTGCGGGGATCACCCATCGTCACACGAGATCACACTAGTATCACCCGGGACGTCGGATGACCGTCTCGGCTCGGACGATCCATACTGCCCACGACACTGCGACGACCATCGCGAGGGACATCTGGTGAACGCGAAGAAGATCGGCATCATCGCGGGCGTCGCGTTCGCGCTCTTCTTCGTGATCTCCCAACCCCAGGGCTCCGCGGATCTGGTGCTCAGCATCCTCACGATCCTGGGCGACGCGGCGGCATCGGTGGTGGAATTCATCCGAGCGCTGTTCTAGGTCCGGAGGTCCCGACGTGCTGGCACCCCGCGAGGTCGACGAGTACGTCCTGCCCACCGAGCGGCGGGTGATCCGGTTCCGGCGCCACTGGGCGGTCATCGTCAGCGAGGTGCTGCAGGCCGTCATCCTGTTCGTCCTGCTCGCGCTCGGGGCGGCGTTCCTGCCCCAGAACGTCGTGCTGGACAACCTCTTCTGGTACGGCGCGCTGCTCGTGCTGCTCAAGACCAGCTACAAGGTCAGCGAGTGGTGGGTCGAGAAGGTCGTCGTCACCGACAAGCGCGTGATGCTGACCAAGGGGATCTTCACCCACCAGGTCGGCATGATGCCGCTGACCAAGGTCACCGACCTGACGTTCGAGCGCACCCTCAACGGCCGCATGCTCGGCTACGGGACGATGGTCATCGAGTCCGCCGGTCAGATCCAGGCGCTCAACCGCATCGACTTCCTCCCCGACCCCGAGGAGGTCTACGAGGCGATCTCCGAGCTCGTGTTCGGCGACAAGCGCCAGACCCGCTCGTACACGCTGCCGGGGAGCGGCTTCGGCGGTGCGCGGGCGCGGCGGCGCTGATACTCACCGCGTGATCGACCTCCACACCCATTCCTCGGTCTCCGACGGCACCGACAGCCCGACTCGCTTGATCGAGAAGGCCGTCGCGGCAGAGGTGACCGTGCTCGCGCTGACCGACCACGACACCACCGCGGGGTGGGACGAGGCGGCCTCCGCGCGCCCGTCCGGGCTGACGCTGGTCCGCGGCGCCGAGTTCTCGACGGAGAGCGACGACGGGCGCGGCGGCACGGTCACCGCGCACCTGCTCGGCTACCTGTTCCGCCCCGACGACCCGGAAGTCGTCGCCGAGCAGGAGCGGGTGCGGGGCGCGCGCCGCGAGCGGGTCCGGGCGATGGGTGACCGGATGGCGGCCGGCGGCCTGCCGATCGACGGCGAGGCCCTGCTGGCGCGGCTGCCGGACGACTCGCCCGCGGGCCGGCCGCACATCGGGCAGGCGCTCGTCGACGCCGGGGTGGTGGGCTCGGTGCCGGAGGCGTTCGAGGAGCTGCTGCGCAAGGACGGCCCGTACTACGTGGAGAAGTACAACACTCCGATGACGCGGGCGATCGCGATGATCCACGCCGCGGGCGGGGTGGCGGTCTTCGCGCACCCGTTCGCCCGCAAGCGCGGTGCGGTCGTGGAACCCTCGGTGATCCGCGATCTGGCGGCCGCGGGGCTGGACGGCGTCGAGGTCGACCACTCCGACCACGTCCCCGAGGACCGTGCGGTGCTGCGCGACCTCGCGACGGAGACGGGTCTGCTGGTCACGGGATCGAGCGACTACCACGGGGCGAACAAGACGACGGGGATCGCCGTGGAGAGGACGCACCCGGTGATGTTCGAGGCCCTCGCGACGCGCGCGACGGGCGTCGAGGTGCTCGCGGGCTGAGCACGGCCCGGCCCCTAGGGTGGGAGGCGATGAGCATGCAGCTGGGTCTGGACGGCATGCCCGCCCGCCTGGTCCGCGTGACCCCGTCGCGGCTCGCCACGTGGGAGGACTGCCGGCGCCGGTACCGCCTGACCTACCTGGACCGCCCGGCGCCGCCGCGGGGCGGTGCGCGGGCGGCGAGCACGCTCGGCGCGGTGGTGCACAACGCGCTGCACGCGGTGTTCGGCGAGCCGCCCGCCCGGCGCAGCGGGGCGCGCGCCGCGGTCGAGGTCGACCGCCGCTGGTCGTCGGAGGGCTTCCGCGACGACGAGCAGGCGGCCGTCCACCGCGAGCGGGCCCGAGCCTGGGTCGCCGACTACGTCGAGCGCCACGCCGTCCCCGATGCTCCGGAGCCGATGGGCGAGGTCGTCGGGCTCGAGCGCTGGCTGTCCGCCCCGGCCGGCGCGATGGTCGCCGAGGGGCGCGCGGACCGCCTCGACCAGCGCGGGGGCGAGGTCGTGGTCGTCGACTACAAGACCGGCCGCCGCGTCCCCGACGCCGACGACGCCCGCCGCTCACCCGCGCTGGCGCTCTACGCGCTCGCCGCCCGGCGCACGCTGCGCCGCCCGTGCCACCGCGTCGAGCTGCACCACCTGCCGAGCGGCACCGTCGCGGCCGCCGACCACGACGACGCCGGTCTCGCGGCGCACCGCGAGCGCGCCGAGGCCACCGCGGTCGCTCTCGGCGCCGCCGCCGACGCGCTCGAGGAGGACCCGCGGCGCGCCGAGGACCTCTTCCCGCCCGCCCCCGGCCCGCGCTGCGGTGCCTGCGACGTCCGGCGCCACTGCCCCGAGGGGCGCGCCGCGGCCCCCGCCGAGCCGGCGTGGTCGGGGCTCGCCCCGTGAGCTCCGCCGAGCGCGCCGACCAGCACGACCCCGACGACGAGGGCGAGACCCCTCCCCGGTCCTGGTCCCCGCACGCGCCGACCCCGCCCCACGGGGGCGAGCGGCCCGGCGTGACCTCGACCGGCTCGTGGGTCTCTCCCGACCGCTGGACCTCGCCGGCCGGGGTGCCCCGCGCCGCGACCCGCCGCGAGCGCTCCCGCGGTGCCGGGCGCCCGACGCCGCCGGGCGGGTTCGCCACCGGCTCGTTCCCCCGCCGGGCTGAGCCCCCCGAGCGGCTGGTCGGCACCCGGCGACGCCTCGTGGCCCTGGCCCGGGTGCTCGCGGGCGGGCTGGTCGTGCTCGCGGTGGTGGTCGTGGTGGCGCCGTGGTTCCTCGGCGGTCCCGGGCCGGGCGTGGACACCGTCATCGGGCACCTCGTCGGCGCCGCCGCCGCGGTCGCCGGCACCGCGATCGCCGCCCACCGCCGCACCTCGCCCGTCGTGGCCGTCGTCGCGGCCGCCTCGGTGCCGGTGATCCTCTTCCTGGTGCTCGCGATCGTGTGGTGGCGCTAGGTCCGGCGTCGCGAACAGTGCGGGGCCGACTGATGGCTCGAGTCATGACTGTGTGGCCTCGCGCGGCGACGTCGACAGGTACGCGTGTGTGACCTGCGCTACATAAGACCTTGTGATGGTCGCATCATATATCAGACGCCGATGACTGTTGTGTCGATCATTAGACCGCCCTCACTCTGGTGATCGGAGCAGGCGTCGTACCTCCGAGGTTCCTCGGGCGAAACCAGCTCCTCTCATCCGGGTTGAACGAGATGGGGTGAGCGCTATGAAGCGCCGTCCAGGTGGCAATGGTCGATGCAGGTGCAGTCGGGAACCGGGTCTTGGTCATTTCCGTCCCTCAAGCGAGGACTGGCCTACTCTCAATCAAGATCGCGCTTCGGAGCGGGGCGGTTCGGAGTTCGCGGGTGCCCAGAAGAAGGCTAGGCAGTGGCCGGGGATCGTCGGTGCGATCGCAGGCATTGTCGGGGTTATCTTCAGTGGGACCGCGTTGATCGTTGCAGACAATACCTGGGCGGCCGGAGCGGTTCCGTTCCACAATGAGATCCGGACAGAGGCGGAGCTGGATTCCATGTTCTCGGCCCTAACCTCTCACTCAAGTCCCGTTCCTGGCGGCGCACTGTCGGCCCCCTGGCTGGACGTGGATGTGGTCATCGCGAGCGACCTGCTGAAGAAGGCGCAGGCAGCTGACGAGCACGAGCAGGGTGGAGAGCCTGCTTCCGTGGAAATGATGACTACTACCTGCCCCGATGCGGAGGGCCGCCCGACGGTCAGTCGGATCTATCTCTATGACGTTGACGCGCGCTACGTCGGTCATCGCGCGCAAGGAGACGTCTACATCAGAGGGGTCTTCGAGGTCACGAAGATCGCCAGTGATCGAAAGAACGGGCGAACTTTCTGTTGGGTCGATCTCTCGAAAAAGTGATGGGTCTCACGGCCTCTGGTGGCTCGTGGAAGCCTGTCGCGTGCGGGGGTCCCGGCGAGTGTCCGAACTGCTAGGCATTCACTGGAAGGAGAGGCGCAGCCAGCGATGTGCCCTACTGAGATGGGTGCTATTGCTCGCGGGCCAGGGCCTCGCGGGCGATGGGGCCGTGGCGCCAGTGCTCGGGCAGGGCGAGGACGGCCGTGCGCAGTGCGCGCAGGGTGAGGGTCGCGCCGAGGTCCGTGGTCGGCACGGTGGGGACACCGTGCATCCGGCGCGCCCAGCGCGGCTGGAGCGCGAAGCCCAGGGCGGCGACCGCGGTCCACGCCGGGCGGGCGGGGGTGGTCAGCGTGGTCCGCAGCGACATCGGCGGCACGAGCAGGCGCAGGGCGGCGGCGCGGCTGGTGGCCGAGGCGCGCAGGTCGCGGCGGACGTCGGCGACGTAGTCGGCGACCTCGGCGCGGCTCGCCGGCACGTCGCCCGCCCCGAGCAGCCGGGCTGCGACGACCTGCTCGCGGTAGAACGCGTCCGCCTCGGCGTCGCTGATCGGGGCCCCGGCGCGGCGGACCGCCTCGAGGAACGAGCTGACCTCGGTGACGTGCACCCAGCGCAGCAGCTCCTCGTCGCCCGCGGCGTAGGACCGCCCGGTGACGGGGTCGGTGCCCCGCACGAACTCGTGGGCGCGGCGCACCCGGGCCGCGGCGGCGTCCACGGTGTCGCGCGGCGCGAACGTCACCGTCATCACGTACTCGGCGGTGCGCTGGAGGCGGGGCCAGAAGGCGGTGTCGAAGTCCGAGTGCTCCGAGACCCCGGCCATCGCCAGCGGGTGCAGGGCCTGCAGGAACAGCGCGGACACCCCGCCCGCGCCGGCGGCCGGGTCGGCGAGCACCCGCCAGGTCACGCTCCCCGGACCGAAGTACCCGTCAGCCGGATCGGCAGGAGAATGGCCCACTAGCCGAGGATGTCGTCCCGCAGCCAGGTCCGCCACGTCGGGACGAGGACGTCGAGCAGCGCCGCCGGGTTCTCGACGTTCGGGGCGTGCGCGGCGTGCGGCACCGCGGCGAACTCCGCCTCGAGCCGGTCGGCCATGGTGCGCTGCATGCTCACCGGCCAGGCGTCGTCGTCGATGCCGCAGACGACGAGGCAGGGCACCCGCCGCGCGCGCACGGCGGCGACGAGCTCGGCGGTGCGGTCGTCCTCTGAGCGCAGCGCGTCGCCCATCCCCAGCAGGCCCGCGACGGCGGACCGGCGCAGGCGCTCGCGCAGCAGCTCGACGACGTGCGGGTGGGTCGACGACCACTGGCCCGACGCGTCGCGCAGGGCGATCACCTCGTCGATGCCGCGGCGGCGCAGCACGGGCTCGAGCACGTCGAGGTCGGTGCGCCGCCGGCCCATCGGCAGCTCGCCGGGCCCGGAGTCCATGAGCGTCAGCCCGCGGACCGGCGCCCCGGCGAGGACGGCCGCGCGGGCGACGAGGCCGCCGTAGGAGTGGCCGAGCAGCAGCACCCGGCGTCCGGCCCCGGACTCCGCGGCGACGACCTCCGCGACCACGGGGCCCAGCGCACCGGGCCGGTACTCGGTCTCGCTCTCGGGGCCGGGCGACTCGTACTGGCCCGGCAGGTCGAGCGCCAGCACGCCGATCCCCGCGGCGGCGATCGGGTCGATCAGCGGCGCGAAGTCCTCCTTCGAGCCGGAGTACCCGGGCAGCAGCAGGGCCGTGGCGGGCGGGCCGCCCACCGAGGCCGACTCGTCGGCGTCGGCGCGCAGGCCCGCGAGCGGCCCCAGGGGCGACGCGACGGTGACCGGGTAGGCGGCGTGGGGGTGGCGCTGGGCCTCGCCCGGACCGGCGTGCACGGCGGCCGGGGTGGCGTCGGGCGGCCGGGCCCCCGCGCCGTCCGACGAGCCACCGGCGTGATCACCGGCGTGATCAGCGGCGGTGCCGGGGGTCTCGGGGCGGGCCACCTCGGTCAGTCTGCCGTATCCAGCGCGGATCCGGGCGTGTGCGCGAGGTGACGCGGATCAGCCGGGCGGCCGGAGCGCCACCACCGTCGAGCCGCGCAGCTCGACGAGCGTCGTGCCCGTCGCGGCGACGGCGACGGGGGTGCCGGGCGCGACGTCGCGCCGCACCGGGATGACGGCCCCGCGCGGGGCGCCGGTGGCCGCGTCGAGGACGGCGAGCCCGTCGGGCACCGGCACGAGCGCGACCGCGGCCGGGGCGGTCCCGGGCCAGGCGGCGCCGGCCCCGAGCGTGCCCTGCGCCGTCCAGCGGGGCCGCAGGTCGCCGGCGTCGAGCCCGACGGTCGCCGTGCCCGTCCACCACAGGAGCACCGGCCCGACGGGGCGGACGGTGGCCGCGAGGTCGGGCGGGTCGGTGGTGGGGCCCGCCGCGGGGCCCAGGGGGAAGACCGTCTCGGGGACGATCGTCTCGGCGTCCGGCGAGGTCCCGACGACGTGCAGCGTCCCGTCCGGCGCGGCCCAGGCGGCGCGCTGGTCGGTCAGCGCGACGAGCCGGGCGCCGCGCACGCCCAGCAGCGTGCTGGAGCGCTCCTCGGGCTTCTCCGAGCTCTGCGGGTCGGCGTCGAGGACCGTGAGGCGGTCGGAGTCGTCGCCGGGGCAGCGCTGGATCATCCCGATCGTGCCGCCGCCGACGGCGATCGAGCCGTTGGTGCAGTCGGCGCGGGGCTGGGCGTCGGGCGGCTGCACGGGCGTCGGGATCCGGCCCACCTCGGTGGTGAGCACGAGGTCGGACCGCCAGGTCTCGACGTGGTCGGCGCCGGTGCCGGTGACATGGTCGCGGTCGGCGAGCAGGCGGGTACCCTCGCGCAGGTCGGCGTTGCGGGACGGGCCCCGGGCGCCCGAGGCGGGCTCGAGGGCGGCGACGTCGGAGCACCAGGTGCCCAGCGCCCCGTCGGTGCGGTACACGGCGAGGACGTCGCCGAAGCCGGTGCCGACCGTGCACGGTGCCTCCGGGCGCGCGTAGCGCCACGCCTCCCGGCCGGTGACCGGGTCGTGGCCGACGACCCCGTCCGGCCCGCCGGTGACCACCGCCGGGCCCACCGCGAGCGGCGCCGGGGTGGCCGGGCTCTCCGCGCGCCACGCCTCGGTCAGCGCCGTGGGCACCGGGCCGTCGCCGCCCGGCTGCAGCGGGGGCCCGGCGACCTGCAGCTCGGTGTCCCGCGCGTCCCCGGAGGCGAGGACGAGCAGCGTGCCCACCACCGCGGCCACCGCCAGCATCGCGATCGCGACGAGGTCGCCGCGGCTGCGGCGCTCCGGGCGCGGCAGCCGGCGCCGGGGCGGTCGCCCCGACGGTTCCTCGGGAGGTCCGTCCGGATCCCGGCCCGGAGGCGGGGACCCGGACGCACGCGCCGACGTCGGCGAGCTCACCGAGGGGAAGCTACTCGGTCGTGGAGGCCGCGTCGGCGGTGGTCTCCGCACCGGTGTCGGTGCTGGTGTCGGCGCCCTTGTCCGCACCGCGCGACGCGCCGGACCCGCGGCCACCGCGGCGGCGGCGCCGACGGCGGCCGCCGTTCTCGGACGACTCGCCGGAGGCCTCCTCGAGGCGCTCGGCGTCGGCGTCGGTGCTCTCGACGGCCTCGGCGGCGTCGGTGGCCTCGGAGGAGCCCTCGCCGCCCTCGGGCCCCGAGACGACCTCGCCGTTGCGGCGCCGGGTGCGCGAGCGCGAGCGGCGCTTGCGACCGGAGCCCTCGCCGGCGTCGCCGTCGGTGGCTCCGCCGGCCTCGCCGGCCTCGGTGGCTTCGTCGGTGCTCCCGGAGGACCCGTTCCGGCCGCCCCGCGAGCGACCCCGCGACCGGTCCCGCCCGCTGTCGCGCTTGGGGCCGTCCTCGGCCTCCTCCTCCGCCGGGCGGCGGCGCCGGGCGACGCGGCCGGTGGCGCCCTCGGGGATGCCGAGGTCGGCGAAGAGGTGCGGCGAGCTGGAGTAGGTCTCCGGCGGCTCCGGGGCCCCGAGGCCCAGGTCGTCGGAGATCATCTTCCACTTCGGCAGCTCGTCCCAGTCGACGAGCGTGACCGCGACGCCGGTGCGCCCCGCCCGGCCGGTGCGGCCGATGCGGTGGATGTAGGTCTTGGCGTCGTCCGGGCACTGGTAGTTGATGACGTGCGTGACGCCGGTGACGTCGATGCCGCGGGCGGCGACGTCGGTGCACACCAGCACGTCGATGCGGCCCTCACGGAAGGCGCGCAGGGCGTGCTCGCGGGCGCCCTGGCCGAGGTCGCCGTGGACGGCGCCGACGGCGAAGCCGCGCTCGGCGAGCTCCTCGGAGACCTTGCTCGCGGTGCGCTTGGTGCGGGTGAACACCATCGTCGGGCCGCGGTCGGTGGCCTGGAGGGTGCGGGCGAGCAGCTCGACCTTGTCGAGCGCGTGGGCGCGGTAGACGAACTGCGCGGTCTTCTCGCCGATGGCGCTGGCGTCGACCTGCTCGGCGCGGATGTGCGTCGGCTGCGTCAGGAACGTCCGGGCCAGCGTGATGATCGGTCCCGGCATCGTGGCCGAGAACAGCATCGTCTGGCGGCGCTCGGGCAGCATGCCGAGGATGCGCTCGACGTCGGGCAGGAAGCCCAGGTCGAGCATCTCGTCGGCCTCGTCGAGCACGAGGCCGCCGACCTTGGCGAGCACGAGGTGGCCCTGCTGGGCCAGGTCGAGCAGGCGGCCCGGCGTGCCGACGACGAAGTCGACGCCGCGCTGCAGCGCCGCGATCTGCGGCTCGTAGGGACGGCCGCCGTAGATCGAGGCGACGCGGGTGCCGAGGTTGGCGGCCGCGCCCTCGATGTCCTTGGCGACCTGCACGCACAGCTCGCGGGTCGGCACGACGACGAGCGCCTTGGGCGTGCCGTCGCTGGGCGTGCCGAGCCGCTGCAGCAGCGGGACGCCGAAGCCGAGGGTCTTGCCGGTGCCCGTGCGGGCCTGGCCGATGACGTCCTCGCCGGCCAGCGCCAGCGGCAGGGTCAGCTCCTGGATGGCGAAGGTGCGCTCGATGCCCACCTTCTGCAGGGCGCTGACGATGGCCGGGTCGACGCCCAGCTCGGCGAAGGTGGGGGAGTCCTCGGCCACGGGGGCGCCGGCCTGGAGCGGCTCGGCGACGGGCTCGGGGTCGGGTCCGGAGTCGGGACCGGAATCGGAACGGGTGTCGGTGACGATGGTCAGGGGTCTGCCTCTCTCGCGTCTCGCGCGCGAGGCTTGCTAGCTGCTCGACCGCGTCCGGGGTCGGCGACGGTGCACGGTTGATGCCGGGGCGCGCTCCCTCGTCGGAGCACCGCCCCACGTCACCGGACGCGGGAGAGCCGGCAGAGGCGCCCGCACGCTCGGGTGCGTTCCGCGGCGCACGACGGCGACCGGGACGGTCGGCGACGGTGCATGCCACCGCGGGACGACCACATGGTACCGGTCGACCCTTCACCGCCGCGTCACCGCCGGGGTCCCCGGGTGGCCCTAGGGTGGTCGCCCGTGACCGACCAGGACCCCGCTGCGCCGGCCGTCGACCTGCTCGGAGCGGTCGCCTACGGCGCCCTGACCGCTTTCACCAGGCTCGCGGCCGACGCCGCGCTGGCCCCCGACATCGCCGGGCGCGCCGAGATGGCCGCGCTCGCCGCGGTCGAGATGGCGCACGTCGAGCGCATCCGCGCCCACCTCGACACGCGCGGTGTGGACCTCGTCACGTCCATGGCGCCGTTCGCCCCGGTGCTCGACTCGTTCGCGGCCCGGACCGCGTCCCGCGAGTGGGGCGAGGCGCTCGTCGGCGCGTACGTCGGGCGGACCCTGGCGGTCGACCTGGTGGCGGCCACCGGCGCGGCGGACGGCGCGGCCGACGACCTCGGCGGCGAGCTCCTGCGCGGTCCCGACGCGGGTCGGGAGGCCAGCGGGGAGAGCGGGTTCGACGCCTTCGCCGAGCGCGCCGTGCGCGACGTCGCCGTCGACGAGCAGACGCGCGGCCGCCTCGCGATGTGGGGCCGGCGGCTGCTGGGGGAGACCCTCGCCGCGGCCGCCGAGGTCCTCGACGCGCACCCGCAGGCCGCGTCCGCGCTGCTGGGGGGCACGTCGCGGGCGGCGGTGTTCAAGGCGCTGAAGTCGCGTCACTCCAAGCGGTTGGCGGCGCTCGGGCTGTGACGCCGACCCCGCGCCGCCCGGTGGACTAGCCTCGCGCGGGCACAAGCACCGGGCCGAGCGGAGGAACGCGTGGAGGTCAAGATCGGCGTGGCGGAGAGCCCACGCGAGCTGGTGGTCGCGAGCGACCAGACGCCCGACGAGGTGCAGGGGCTCGTCGACGAGGCCCTGGCCTCGAACGGCGGCACGCTCGTGCTCTCCGACGACAAGGGCCGCCGGTACGTCATCCCCGCTGCCCGCATCGCCTACGTGGAGATCGCGCCCCAGGAGGGCCGGCGCGTGGGGTTCGGGGTCGGTAGCTAGGGAGCGACCGGGCGCCGGGGGCCTGCCGAGACGACAGGGCCCCGGCGCGCATCCCTCCCGGCTGCTATCCCTCTTGCCGGGGGAACCCGCCGATGCCGCGCCACGCGAGCTGCGACATCAGCGTGATCGCGTCCTCGCGCGGCGGCGACTCGGCGTCGAGCCAGTAGCGCGCCGCCGTGGTCGACAGGCCCACCAGGCCCACGGCCAGCAGGCGCGCCCGCTCGGGCTCGAGGCCTGCGTCGGTGGTGACCGCCTCGGTGACCGCGTCGATGCAGTCCGACGTGGCGCGGTCGACCAGCCCGGCGATCTCGGGCGTCGCGCGCGTGTCGGTCTCGAACACCAGGCGCATCGCGCCGTCCCGGGACGACACGACGTCGAAGTAGGCCTGGATGGTGGCCTGCACGCGCGCCTTGTTGTCGGTGGTCGAGCGGATGGCGGCGCGGACGGTGCGCACCATGTCGTCCGCGGCCCCCTGCACGAGCGCGCGGTAGAGGTCGAGCTTGCCGGGGAAGTGCTGGTAGAGCACCGGCTTGCTGACGCCGGCCCGCTCGGCGATCTCGTCCATGGCGGCCGCGTGGTACCCGCGGTTGCCGAAGACCTCGCGGGCCGCCTCGAGCAGCTGGGCCCGCCGTGCCGACCGGGTCATGCGCGGGCGGCCCGCGGCGATCCCGGGGCTGTCCGGAAGTCGCGCCTGCCCGCTCATGGCCCCCGCCCCCGCTCCGGCTCCGGCGGCACCGGTCTCGGCCGCCTCGAACGCACGACCCTACCCATCGGGTGACATCCGTGCGGGCGTCGCCACGCCCGGGGCGTCGGCGACGGTCGGTGATGCCCCGTGTTCAGCGCGACGTCACCGTGACGTCATCCGCGGGACACCGCATCATGGTCCCCGTGATCGTCCGCCGCCCCGTGCCGTCCACCGGTGTGTCCCGGTCCGTACGCCGCGACGACATCCTCTCGTCGACCGCCACGCCCGCGCCCCCGCTGGCGCCCGCGACGGCCCTGGGTCCGACGGGGACCGCCGCCGACCCGACGCCGTACTGGCCGGGGCGCGAGGTGGCGGTCGGCGGGGCGACCCTCCACGTCCGCGAGACCCCGGGGCCCGCGCACGAGACCGCGGTGTACGTGCACGGCCTGGGCGGCTCCTCGAACAACTGGACCGAGCTCGCCGGCGCCCTGTCCGGGCGCTGCCGCGGCCTTGCGGTCGACCTGCCCGGCTTCGGGCGCACGCCGCCCCCGGCGTCCGGCGACTACCGGCCCGCCGCGCACGCCGCGACGCTCACGGCCTACCTCGACGACCTGCGGCGCCGGGGCAGCGGCCCGGTCCACCTGCTCGGCAACTCCCTCGGCGGGGCGGTTTCGCTGCTCGCGGCCGCGGCGCGCCCCGACCTGGTGCGCACGCTGACCCTCGTCAGCCCCGCGATGCCCGACCTGCGCCCGCTGCCCTCGCGGCTCGGCGGGCGGCGCGCCGCGCTGGCCCTCCTGCCGTTCCTGGGCGCCGGGGCGCGGGCCGAGCAGGACGCGCGCACGCCGCGCGAGCGCCTCGCCCGCACGATGGCGCTCTGCCACGCCGACCCGCACCGCGTCGGCGACCGCGCCTTCGCCATGGCCGCGGAGGAGGCCGAGGAACGCGCCGCGCTCGCCTGGGCCCCCGAGGCCCTGCACCACTCCTTCCTCGGGCTCCTCGGCACCTGGCTCTCGCCCGCGCCGCACTCGCTCTGGGCGGCGGCCGCGCAGGTCAGCGTCCCGACGCTGGTCGTGTGGGGCGAGCTCGACCGTCTCGTCGGCGTGTACCGCGCGTCCCGGACCGCGGCCGCGCTGCCCGCCGGGCGCCTGCTGCGGCTGCCCGACGTCGGGCACGTCGCGCAGATCGAGCGCCCGCACACCGTCGCCCGGGCCGTCCTGGGGCTCGTCGACGCCGCCGCCGACGGGTCCTGGCCCGGCGCCGCTCCCGACCCCGTCCCGGCACGGGCCGACGCCGTCCCGCACCGGTGGCGCCCCCGGCTGCCGCTGGGTGTCGCCCGGACGGGAGCACGGGGCGCCGTCCTGGTGTGAAACAGTGCCCGTGTGACCCGGCCGGCCAGGCGTCCCGCCGACGGGGAGGAGGCACCGGCCGACTCCTCTCCTGACGCCTCCCCGGTGAGCGGCGAGGGCCGGGCGAATCGTCCCGGGCGTCCCGAATCCCCGGCCCGCACCGGGGTCCGCGACCGTCCCCGGTCCCCGTCCCGTGGGAGCGGGCCGCCGCGTGGCCGGGGTGCCCCCGGGCCCGGCTGGGGCCGGACGGGACCCTCGCGCGGGGGGCGCGGCGGCGGCTCGTCGGTGCTGCGCTCGTGGCGCACCTGGGTGATCCCGGCGCTCGTGGTGCTCACCGTCCTCGCCGTCGTGGAGGCGGTGTCGCCCGACGGCGACGCGGGCACGGCGTCGCCGCTGCTCACGCCGCCGACCGCGAGCCCGTCGCCGGTGGTCACCGAGGCCCCGCGCGGTGCCGGGGAGAACGCGGACATCCCGTCGGCGGAGCTGCCCGCGGGCGGCGCCTTCCCGGTGACGGGCAACGGCACGTGGCACGTCGTCCCCGGCACGACGCCGCAGGCCGGCACCGGGCGCGTCTACACCTACACCGTGGAGGTCGAGGACGGCATCGTCGTCCCCGAGGGCGAGCAGGCCTACGCCACCGCCGTCGACGCGACCCTCACCGACCCGCGCAGCTGGGTCGGCTCCGGGCAGATCGCGGTCCGGCGCATCGACACCGGCGTGCCCGACTTCCGCGTCAGCCTCTCGGCCCAGATGACCATCCGCGGGCTGTGCGGCTACTCGCTGCGCTACGAGGCGTCGTGCTGGAAGTCCGACATCGGGCGCGTGCTCATCAACGGGTCCCGCTGGGTGCGCGGCGCCGCGGCGTTCGAGGGCCAGCTCGGCCTGTACCGCCAGTACGCCATCAACCACGAGGTCGGGCACGTCTTCGACAACCCGCACGTGCCGTGCCCCGAGAACGGCGGCCTCGCGCCGATCATGATGCAGCAGAGCTTCGGGACGGCGAACGACTACCTCGCGCAGCTCACCGAGGAGAACCCGCAGGGCCGCGAGATCCCGCGCGACGGGAAGGTCTGCCGCCCGAACGCGTGGCCCTATCCACAGGGTGCGGTGGCGCCCGCCGGGTGACGTCTCCGGGCCCGGCGGGGAACATGGAGGGCTCTGCGGCGGTTGTGCGTCGTGAGACCGAGGAACGAAACCGATAGGGAGTTGAGTGCCGTCATGGCATCCCTGCCGCCCCTGGTGGAGCCGGCCGCGGAGCTGACCAAGGACGAGGTCGCCCGGTACAGCCGCCACCTGATCATCCCCGACGTCGGTGTCGACGGCCAGAAGCGTCTGAAGAACGCCAGGGTGCTCGTCGTCGGCGCCGGGGGCCTCGGCAGCCCGGCGCTGCTCTACCTGGCCGCCGCCGGCGTGGGCACCCTCGGGATCGTCGACTTCGACGTCGTCGACGAGTCCAACCTGCAGCGCCAGGTCATCCACGGCCAGTCGGACATCGGGAAGTCGAAGGCGCAGTCGGCCAAGGAGTCGGTCGCCGAGATCAACCCGTTCGTGACGGTCAACCTGCACGAGACGCCGCTGGACTCGTCGAACGCGCTGGACATCTTCCGCGACTACGACCTGATCCTCGACGGCACCGACAACTTCGCCACGCGCTACCTCGTCAACGACGCGGCCGTGCTGCTGGGCAAGCCGTACGTCTGGGGCTCGATCTTCCGGTTCGAGGGCCAGGTCTCCGTGTTCTGGGAGGACGCCCCGAACGGGCAGGGACTCAACTACCGGCACCTCTACCCCGAGCCCCCGCCGCCGGGCATGGTCCCGTCGTGCGCCGAGGGCGGCGTGCTGGGCGTCCTGTGCGCGTCGATCGGGTCGATCATGGTCACCGAGGCCATCAAGCTGATCTGCGGCATCGGCGACACGCTGCTGGGCCGGCTCAAGGTCTACGACGCCCTCGACATGGAGTACCGCGAGGTGAAGATCCGTCGCGACCCGAACGCCACGGAGATCACCGAGCTCATCGACTACGAGGCCTTCTGCGGCACCGTCTCCGACGAGGCGCAGTCCGCCGCGGCCGGGCACACCATCACCGCGGTCGAGCTCAAGGAGAAGATCGACGCGGGCGACAAGTTCGAGCTGATCGACGTCCGCGAGCCGCACGAGTGGGAGATCGTCAAGATCCCCGGGGCGAAGCTCATCCCGAAGGACAAGATCCTCTCGGGCGAGGCGTTCGCCGAGATCCCGCAGGACCGCCAGGCGATCCTGTACTGCAAGTCGGGCGTGCGCTCCGCCGAGGCGCTGTCCGCGCTGCACAACGCCGGGTTCTCCAACGCCGTCCACGTCGGCGGCGGCGTCACCGGGTGGGCGCAGCAGGTCGACACCTCGCTGCCGACCTACTGACGCTTCACCCCAGAACGAACGAACGGCGCTTTCGCTGCTACGCAAGCAGCGAAAGCGCCGTTCGTTTCTCGGGGGCGGTGGCGATCGCAGGAGCGGGCGCCGCCGACCGGACGAGCTAGTGCGCGCCGGCGGCGGCCGGGGTGCGGTCGGCCGAGGTGGTGTCGTCCTCCTCGTCGTCCCCGCGGTGGGTCTCCTGCTCGATCGCGTCGCGGACCAGCGACGGGTCGTTCAGGGCGGCCTGGAAGCGCTCGTCGTCGCGCTCGCCGCACCAGCCCGCGATCACCATGGTGGCGACGGAGTTGCCGATGACGTTGGTGAGCGCGCGGCCCTCGCTCATGATGCGGTCGATGCCGGCAATGATCGCGATGCCGATCGCGATCGACTCGGTGGTGTAGAACTCCCCGCCGAACGCCTGCAGGGAGGCGGCCAGCGTGACGAGCCCGGCGCCGGAGACGCCCGCGGCGCCCTTCGACGTGAGCAGCATCAGCGCGACGAGGCCGAGCTGCACGCCCCAGGGCAGGTCCTGCCCGCCGGCCTGGGCGATGAACAGCGCCGCCATGGTCAGGTAGATGCAGGTGCCGTCGAGGTTGAACGAGTACCCCGTGGGCAGCACCATGCTCACCGTCGAGCGGGACGCGCCCGCCGACTCGAGCTTGGCCAGCAGCCGCGGCAGGACGGTCTCCGACGAGGACGTGCCCACGATGATGAGGATCTCGTCCTTGATCATCCGGATCAGCTTGAAGACGTTGAACCCGGAGATCGCGCAGACGGCGCCGAGCACGACGACCACGAAGATCACGCACGTGCCCCAGAACGTCAGCATGAGCGCGAGCAGGTTGCCGAGGCTCTCGCCGCCGAGGGCGCCGACCGTGTACGCGATGCCGCCGAACGCCGCGAGCGGCGCCAGGAACATGATCAGGCGGATCATGCCGAAGATGACCTTGGCGAACAGGTCGATGCCGCCGACGACGCGCTTGCGCAGCGCCGGGGCCAGCATCGACGTCGCCGCGGCGACGAGGATCGCCAGCACCAGCACGCGCAGGATCTCGTTCTCGACGAACGGGCCCACGAAGCTGTCGGGCAGCAGGGTGTTCTCGATGAACTCGAGCGCGCCGCCGCCCTCGGAACCGCTGGCGACGTCGGCCTGGGCCTCGGCGAGCGTCTCGGGGTCGGGCGGGATGGGCGGGAAGCCGGCGCCGGGCTGGACGATGTTGACCACGATCAGGCCGAGGCCGAGCGCGACCAGGGTCATCAGCAGGAAGTACGCCAGCGCGCGGACCGCGATGCCGCCCGCGGTGGCGAGGCTCCCGATCGACGCGATCCCGACGATGACGGTGCAGAAGATGACCGGCGCCGTGATCATCTTGATGAGCTGGATGAAGATGTCGGGCAGGAACTTCAGGTCCGAGGCGAAGCTCGGCGCGGCCAGGCCGACGACGACGCCGGCGGCGATCCCGATCACCACCCAGAACCACAGCTGGGTCCAGACCGGGGCCCGTCTCGGCGGGGTGGCACCACCCGGCGGGGGAGCGGTCGCTTCCTGGGTCGACATCGATGTCTCCTTCCGGCCCGCGGTTCCCCGCCGTGGGGTGGCGTGGGTCTCACCTGGGCGGTGAGGTTAAGCGCGCATCACCCTCCGTGCGACATCGATGGCACGGAGTTGGGGATGAGTTGAGGAAAGGACCGGGGTCGGTGTGAGGGTCGTGCTGGTCGAGGACAGCGAGGCGGTCCGCGACGCCCTGGCCGCGGCGCTGCGCGCGGCCGGCTACCGCGTCACGCCCGTCGGCACCGGGGCCGCCGCCCTCGCGGCGGTCACGGGTCCCGACGCCGCCGCCGACCCGCCCGACATCGTCCTGCTCGACCTCGGCCTGCCCGATCTCGACGGCGTCGAGGTGTGCCGGCGCCTGCGCGCCCGCTCGACCGTGCCGATCATCGCCGTCACCGCGCGCGGCCACCAGCAGGCCCGGGTGCTGGGCCTGCGCAGCGGCGCCGACGACTACGTCGTCAAGCCGTTCGCGATCGACGAGCTGACCGCTCGCATCGAGGCGGTCCTGCGCCGCAGCGCCGGGCACGTCGTGGCGCCCGTCGTGGAGGCCGGGCCGCTGCGCATCGACCTCTCCCGCCGGGTCGTCGAGGTGTCGGGGCGCGAGGTCAGCCTGCGGCGCAAGGAGTTCGACCTGCTCGCGGCCCTCGCCCGCCGCGACGGCGCGGTCGTCTCGCGCGCCGACCTGCTCGACGACGTCTGGGGCCTCGCCCCCGACGACCCCGGGCTCGAGGCAGGACTGCACTCGCTCGAGGTCCACGTCGCCGCGCTGCGCAGCAAGCTCGACGCCCCGGGCGTGGTGGTCACCGTGCGCGGGGTCGGCTACCGGCTGGCGGCCGGCGAGGGCTGAGCGGCCGTCACCAGGGGCAGGGTGACCGTGACGACGGTCCCGCCGGATCCGCCCGGGTGCACCTCGATCGTGCCGCCGCGCCGGTCGACGACCCGCCGCACGAGCGCCAGCCCGAGCCCCCGCTCGCCCGAGCCGCGCGACTTCGTCGACCACCCCGGCCGGAACGCCGCGTCCGGGTCGGCGAGCCCCGGGCCGTCGTCGGCGACCCGGATCACCTCGGACCCCGCGGCCGCGTGCAGGTCGAGCTCCACCAGGCCGCCCGTGCCCGCGTGCGCGCTCTCCAGGGCGGCGTCGAGGGCGTTGTCGACGAGGTTGCCGACGACGGTGACGCGGTCGGTCGACGCCTGCCCGTCGCCGGCCTCCGCCGCCGTCAGCGCGGTCTCCTCGCCGACGCGCAGCTCGAGGCCGCGGTCGCGGGCGTCGGCGGCCTTGTCGAGCACCAGGGCCGCGAGCGCCGGGTCGGCGAGCCGGTCGCGGAGCTCGCCGTCGCCCGTGGCGAGCAGGTCGCGGCTCCAGCGCTGGGCGAGCTCGCGGGCGTCGTCCTGGGCGCCGAGCTCGATGAGCGTGGACACCGCCTGCAGGTGGTTCGCGTGCTCGTGCGCGGCGAAGCGCAGGGCGCGGGTCACGGAGCGCGCGTCGTCGAGCTCGCGGGTCATGGCCTCGAGCTCGGTGCGGTCGCGCAGGGTCAGGACGACGTCCGGCGCGGGGCCGGCGAGCTCCGTGCGGTTCAGCAGCAGCAGGCGCTCGCCGACCAGGATCGTCTCGTCGGTGATGGGGGAGGGGTCGGCGAGGCGTTCGCGCAGGGCGGGGTCGACGCCGAGCTCGTCGAGGGTCGGCCCGGCGGCGTGCGAGGCCTCGAGGGCGGCGGGGAGCCCCAGCAGGCGCGCGGCCTCGGCGTTGAGCACGACCACCCGTCCCGAGTCGGCGCCGAGGACGAGCAGGCCCTCGCGCATCGCCGCCATGACGGCCTGGTGGTGGCGGTGCAGCGCGGTGATCTCGCGGGGCTCGAGGCCCAGGGTGTCGCGCTTGACCCGTCGCGCGGCGACCACCGCGAGCCCCACCCCCAGCGCGATCGCCACCGCCGCGGCGAGCGCGAGGATGCCGAGCTCGCGGGCGATCCGGTCGGCCACCTGCACCCGAAGCTGGCCGACGGCGACCATGCCGACGACCGCCCCGTCGCCTCCCCGCACCGGCACGATCGCCCGCACCGAGAGCCCGAGGGTCCCCGGGAACGTCTCGACGAGCGTCTCGCCGGCGGCCGCGGGCAGGAAAGTGCCCTGGTAGGTCTCGCCGATCCGCGCGGGCTCCGGGTGGCTCAGCCGCGTGCCGGCCGGGTCCATGACCGTCACGAACGAGACGCCCGTGCCGGCCCGTGTGTCCTCGGCCGCCGCCTGCACCCGCGCGACGTCGCGGGCGGCCACCGCGTCGGCGAGGCCCGGCGAGGACGCGAGCGCCACGGCCACCGCGACCATCTTGTCGGCGGCGTCGTGCTCGATGGTCTCCCGCGTGTTCCAGGCGCTCACGCCGCCCGCGATCACCGCGGCGAGCACGACCGTCGCGATCTCCAGCGCGAGCAGCCGGCGCACCAGGGACGAGCCCCCACGGATCCCACGGAAGGCAGAGCGCACCCGCCGACCGTCGCCTCCCCGCCCCCGCGGCGCAAGCAGGAACGAGCTCGCGTCCCGTCCTCGTCGCAGAGCGCGACGATCACGCTGCGCCACCGCCGGGGCCGGTGCGAGGGTCTGGGGCAGACCGCCGGAGGGTGCCGTCCCCGGCGTGTCGCGGCGGGCTCGGCGGGGCGTGCGGGGTGCCGGTCACGGGCGTCCCCCGCGGCGTCGCTGTGGCCGTCGCCTCCCTGCTCGCGGGCGGTGCGGGCGATCGGGTGGCGAGGCGCCCGGGACGAATCGGACGCCGGGGGACGGCACGGCACGGACCCGGCGTGGAACGGGCCTGCCGGAGCGCGTCGTGGCACCCACGCCGCGTGACCGGACGACCCCCGGAGATATCGTCGAGCACACGACGAGGTGACGGCCAGGACACGGTCTCGCCGCCGTGGGCGGGGAGGGGGCAACGCTCGGTGACGACGACGGGGACGCAGACGAGTCGACCACCACGACGCTGGGGCATCTGGACGATGACCGGCGTCCTCGCGGTCATGGTGCTCACCGTGCTCACGGTGTCGGGCCTCGTGAACGCGAGCATCGGCAACGACGCGCACGCCCGCGCCCCCGAGGGCCACGACGCGGTGCCGTCGAGCGTCAGCACCGGCGGCCCGATCATCGACGCCCGCACCGACCCGGTGCGCTCGGCGCGCCTGCCCGAGCGCACGGTCGCGCTGACGTTCGACGACGGCCCCGACCCCACGTGGACGCCCGAGATCCTCGCGGTGCTCGCGCGCCACCGCGTGCCCGGGACGTTCTTCGTCGTCGGCTCGATGGTCGCCCGCCACCCCGACCTCGCGCAGCGGGTCGTCACGTCGGGCTCCGAGATCGGCGTCCACACGTTCACCCACCCCGACCTCGCGGGCGTCTCGGAGTGGCGCCGCGACCGGGAGATCGCCGACACCGAGCTGGCGATCGCTGGCGCCACGGGCATCTCGACCCACCTCGTGCGCCCGCCGTTCTCGTCCACCTCCGACGCGCTCGACGACCCGGGCTACGGCACCGTCGTCGCCGCCGGGCGTCAGGGCTACGTCACGGTGCTCACCGACGTCGACGGCGAGGACTGGCAGCGCCCGGGCGTCGACGCGATCGTGCGCAACGCGACGCCGCAGAACGGCGCCGGCGCCACGGTCCTGCTCCACGACGCCGGTGGCGACCGCGCGCAGACCGTCGCCGCCCTCGACAAGCTCATCCCGCAGCTCCAGGCCCAGGGCTACCGCTTCACGACGGTCTCCGCCGCCGCCGGCCTCGGACCGCACGGACAGCCCGCACCCCCGCGCGACCGCTTCGTCGGCCAGGCGCTGCTCGCGACCGTCGGCGTCGCCCAGGGTCTCGTGACGCTCATGCAGGTCGCGCTCATCGGCGTCGGCGGGCTGGTGATCCTGCGGCTGGTCGTCATGGTCGTCGTGGCCCGGCGCCACGCCCGGCGCCGCAAGGACCCCGCGTTCACCTGGGGCGATCCGGTGACCGACCCGGTGTCCGTGATCGTCCCGGCGTACAACGAGGCGGAGAACATCGAGGCGACCGTCCGGTCGATCCTCGCGAACGACCACCCGCTCGAGGTCGTGGTGGTCGACGACGGCTCCACCGACGGCACCGCCGACCTGCTCGAGGACCTCGCCCTGCCCCGCGTGCGCGTCATCCGGCAGGTCAACGCCGGCAAGTCCGCGGCGCTCAACCGCGGCGTCGCGGCCGCGAAGAACGACCTCATCGTCATGATCGACGGCGACACGATCTTCCAGCCGGACACCGTCGCGCAGCTGGTCGCGCCGTTCGCCGACCCGGACGTCGGCGCCGTCGCCGGCAACGTCAAGATCGCCAACCGCGACCGGCTGATCCCGCGGATGCAGCACCTCGAGTACGTGGTCGGCTTCAACGTCGACCGGCGCGTGCAGGACGCGTGGGGCTCGATCTCGACGATCCCGGGCGCCGCCGGCGCGTTCCGCCGCGAGGCGGTGCAGGAGGTCGGCGGGCTGTCCTCGGACACCCTCGCCGAGGACACCGACCTCACCATCGCGCTCGGCCGCGCGGGCTGGCGCGTCGTCTACAACGAGCGCGCGCTCGCGTGGACCGAGGCGCCGGTGAGCGCTGGGCAGCTGTGGCGCCAGCGGTTCCGCTGGAGCTACGGGACGATGCAGGCGCTGTGGAAGCACCGCCGCGCGCTGCGCGAGCGCGGCGCCTCCGGGCGGATGGGCCGGCTCGGCCTGGCCCACATCGGGATCTTCCATGTCGGCCTGCCGCTGGCCGCGCCCCTGGTCGACCTGCTGTTCGTCTACGGCCTGCTCTTCGGCGACCCCGCGGTGGCGCTGATGCTGTGGGGCTCGATGCTGCTGCTCCAGCTGATCGCGGGCGTGCTCGCGTTCCGGATGGACGGGGAACCGCTCGGCCCGCTGTGGGCGCTGCCGGTGCAGCAGCTGATGTACCGCCAGCTGATGTACGTCGTGCTCGTCCAGGCGGTGATCAGCGCGCTGACCGGCGCCGGCGTGCGCTGGCAGAAGCTGCAGCGCACCGGCGCGGTGGCCGAGCACCTCGCGACGCCGCAGGTCGCCGACGGCCGGTCCCGCCCGGCCGCCGACCGGCTGCCCGCACCCGCCGTGACGCGCGGGCCGGCGCCGGACGACGCGCCGGTGTCCGCCGAGGTCCCGGTCGCGAAGCCGAAGGGCGGCGGGCGCGAGCGCTGGCTCGACCTGCTGCGCGCGATCGCCCTGCTGCGCGTCGTGACCTACCACGCGTTCGGCGGCGGCTGGATGAGCATGGTCTTCCCGTCGATGGGCGTGATGTTCGCGCTCGGCGGGTCGCTCATGGTCCAGTCGCTGCGCCGCGGCGAGGCCCTCGACGTCATCGGGCACCGCCTGCGCCGCCTGCTGCCCCCGCTGTGGTT
The DNA here is from genome assembly GCF_037400335.1 of Actinomycetospora flava. Classification (NCBI taxonomy): domain Bacteria; kingdom Bacillati; phylum Actinomycetota; class Actinomycetes; order Pseudonocardiales; family Pseudonocardiaceae; genus Actinomycetospora; species Actinomycetospora flava. The sequence goes on along the minus strand of NZ_JBBEGM010000014.1, from coordinate 24,913 downwards.
CTTCGGGCTGCTCGCCGTGCCGGTGATGCTGTGGCACGGGTGGGCCGCGCAGGACGCCGACGGCACCGTCGAGTCGCCGCTGGTGTGGTCGAACCTCCTGTACTGGCTCTTCCCGCTGGTCGACCCGCCGGGCAGCGACTGGGGCGCCGACGCCGTCGTCGGCCTCTGGTACATCCGCGCCTACCTGTGGTTCGTGCTGCTCACCCCGCTGATGCTGTGGGCGTTCCGCCGCCGGCCGGTGGTGGCGCTGGCCGTGCCGCTGGTGGTCGTCGGGCTGGACGCGATCCTCGGGTCGCCGCTGGGCGAGTGGGGCGCGATCGGCCCCGTGCTCGTGGACGGCGCGACGTTCGCGGCGTGCTGGATGCTGGGCTTCGCCCACCGCGACGGCACGCTGCGCCGCATCCCGGTGCTCGCGGCGTGGGGCGCGGCGGCGGTGCTCGTCGCGGGCGGCCTGTACTGGGCGTTCACCCACCCCGCCGGGGACGACGGCGTCGACCTCAACGACATCCCGTTCGCCCAGGCGCTCGTGTCGTTCGGCGCCGTGCTGCTCGTGCTGCGCCTGAACCCGCAGGTCGCCTGGCTCGAGCGCGTCCCGCTGCTCGGGCGCCTGGTGACGGTCGTCAACGCGCGGGCGATCACGATCTACCTCTGGCACAACGTGGCGATCGCGTTCGCGCCCTCGATCGGCGACCTGTTCGGCTGGGACTCCGAGGGCCAGCACTTCCTCATCGCCGTCTGGCTGGTGATCGTGGCGGTGCTCGCGTTCGGCTGGGTCGAGGACCTGGCCGCGGGGCGCTCGCTGTCGCTGCTGCCCGACGGCCGCGGGAAGGCGCGCCCCGCCCGTCGGGTCGCCGAGGGGCCGAAGCCGCCGGTGATCCCCACCGACGTCGAGAACGGGGAGACCTCGGCGCTGTCGCAGGGCTCGCTGCGGGCGCGCTTCGCGCGGTTCACGGGAGCGGCGCCGGTACCCGGGCCGCACGCCGACCGCGTCGCGGCGGTGCTCCCGCCGCGGCCGGCGGGACGCCCCCCGGTGCCGACGTCACCGCCGACCGGGGTGCCCATGAACCCCGGCACCGGCCGCTACACGCGCGTCCCCGCGGAGGCCGCGCCGGGCGGTCATCCCGGTCCTGGTGCCGGTCCTGGTGCCGGTCCCGGCTCTGCTCCCGGTCCTGGTGCCGGTCCCGGGCCGGCGACGGGGAGGTGGGCCGGGGGACGGGTGCCGTCGCCCGGTGCCGCGCCGGGGCCTGCGTCGGTGACTCCCTCGAGGCCCGCGTCGGTGCCGGCGCCCGTGCCTGCTCCGCCGCCCCCGCTGCCGTCGCCGACACCCACGCCGCCCCGGCCCGCCCGTCCGGCCCGTCCCGGCGGGCCCGCCCAGCCCGCCACGCCGCCGCGGGGCCAGGGTCGTCCGGAGCCGACGCGGGCTCCCGACGAGCCGGTCCTGTCGTTCGCCGAGGGCGCGCCGCGGCCCCGCGGTCGTCACCACCGGAGCGACTGACGCGGGTCAGGGGGCGTCGCGTCGGGGCGCCGCGGTCTCGGTGAGCATCGCGCGCACCAGGTCGTGGTCGATCTGCTCCACGCGCCGGTAGCGGACGCACGACTGCCCGACGTCGAGGTGCGCGAGCTCGTCGCGGTGCCGGTCGAGCACGTCGGGGCGCTGGACGTAGAGCGAGAGGTACTGCTTCTGGCTCGCGAAGGCCAGCTCCGGCTCCCCGTCGCGCACGTAGGTCGGCATGCCGTGCCGGATCTCCTCGGTGAAGCCGGGCAGGAGCTCCAGGCAGTCTCGGCGCAGGGTGCGCAGCGCGTCCTGCCGGCCGGGCGCGGCGGCGGCGATGTAGGCGTCGACGTCCTGGTGCATGGCTGACGGTCCTACAGGATCGTGACGAACCGGACCAGCGGCAGCGGGGTGAACGCGTGCCCCGTGGGGCTCACCCCGCGGCTCGGGCCAGGAGGTCGTCGAGGGACAGCGCTCGGTGTCCCGTGAGCGTCGGGACGGCGTCGGTGACCCCGTCGAGCTCGCCCGCGGCGATCGCGGTGTAGGTGCTGACCCAGGCGTCGAGCTGCCAGTCCGGCGCCTGCCCGGCGCGGGAGGCGTAGGCCTCGTCGACGGTCTGGTTCCGGAACGTCACCGGACGCCCGGTGTGCCGGGCGATGACGCCCGCGGCCTCGTCCAGGGTGATCGCCTCGGGACCGGTGAGGCTGTAGGTCGCGCCGTCGTGGTCGTCGGGGTGCTCGAGGACCGCGGCGGCGGCCTCGGCGATGTCGTCCTGGGCGACGGCGGCGACGCGCCCGTCGCCGGCCGGGCCGCGGATGACGCCGTCGTCCTCGACGAGCTCGGGCAGGAAGTCGAGGTAGAAGTTGTCGCGCAGGATCACCGGGGTCAGCCCGCTCGCACGCAGGTGCTCCTCGGTGGCCCAGTGGTCGCGCGCGAGCGTGAACGTCGCGTGCGGGGAGGCTCCGAAGAAGGAGATGTAGACGAGCCGGCGCACGCCCGCGGCCGCGGCGGCGTCGATGAACGTGCGGTGCTGGTCGACCCGGTCCGGGGTCTCGGAGCCGGAGACCATGAGGACGGTGTCGACGCCGTCGAGCGCGGTCCTGACCTGCTCGGGGTCGTGGTAGGCGCACGGCACGGCGTCGGCGTTCGGCAGCTGCGGGGCGCGCTCCGGGCTCCGGACGGCGAGACGCTGGGCCACACCGCGCCCGGTGAGGATGCGGGCGACCCGGCCGCCGAGGCGGCCGGTCGCTCCGGTGACGGCGATCGACGGGGCCACGGGGTCAGTAGTACCAGGGGAACGGGCTCCAGTCGGGGGCGCGCTTCTGGAGGAAGGCATCCTTGCCCTCCACGGCCTCGTCGGTCATGTACGCCAGCCGGGTCGTCTCGCCGGCGAAGAGCTGCTGGCCGACCAGGCCGTCGTCGGGGAGGTTGAAGGCGTACTTCAGCATCCGCTGCGCCTGCGGCGACTTCCCGAGGATTTCGCGGGCCCACTGGATCGCCGTCGTCTCGAGCTCGACGTGCGGGACGGCCTCGTTCACCGCGCCCATGTGGTGCATCTGCTCGGCGGTGTAGGTCCGGCCGAGGAAGAAGATCTCGCGGGCGAACTTCTGCCCGACCGCGCGGGCGAGGTAGGCCGATCCGAAGGCGGCGTCGAAGCTGCCGACGTCGGCGTCGGTCTGCTTGAAGCGGGCGTGCTCGGCGCTGGCGAGGGTCAGGTCGGCCACCGCGTGCAGCGAGTGCCCGCCCCCCGCGGCCCACCCGTTGACGACGGCGATGACGACCTTGGGCATGAACCGGATCAGGCGTTGGCACTCGAGGATGTGCAGGCGCCCGGCGCGGCCCTTCTCGTCCGCCGACACCTCGGTCTCCGACTCCGCGTACTGGTAGCCCGTGCGCCCGCGGATGCGCTGGTCGCCGCCGGAGCAGAAGGCGTGCCCGCCGTCCCTGGACGAGGGGCCGTTGCCGGTCAGCAGCACGGCGCCGACATCGGCGCTGGTGCGGGCGTGCTCGAGGGCGGCGGCGAGCTCGTCGACGGTGTGGGGGCGGAAGGCGTTGCGGACCTCGGGGCGGTCGAACGCGATCCGCACGCAGCCCAGCTCGACGTGGCGGTGGTAGGTGATGTCGGTGAAGTCCTGACCGGGCACCTCACGCCACTGGGCCGGATCGAACAGCGGAGCGTCGGTGTCGACCATGGCCGCGAGCCTAGGAGGTGCCCGACGCGGCGGCCGCGCTGTGGGTTCTGACCGAAGGGCACCGTCGGTCGGATGGATCGGCGAGGGGCACCCTTCGCCGGAACGGTGCGAACGCCGGACGCGACGGGCACGTTCCGCATGATCATCTGACGGTTGAGCTGCGGAAAGGTGCCTCTCGCGAGTAGTCGCAACGCCCTCGATGCCACTGACGCGGGTGTCGCCTATGTCGCCGATGTGCGGTAGGATCGAACACATGAGCGAGTCGTTGGGTGGTGCGGAGCGGGAGGTGTTCGACCGTGCCCGCGCCCACGTGATCGCTCAGCGGCGCGGCTACTACCAGCGGTTGCAGGACATCGCCGCGCTCGACGAGCTCGGCGCGGTCAGTTCCACGGGGTATCGCAGTCTGCCGAACCTGGTCGCCGATCTCGACAACGTGGATCATCCCGAGGCGAAGCGGCTGGTGGACGAGGCCGGCGACCTGTGCGCGCGGACCTCGATGTCGGGCGAGGTGCTGCCCGCCCGGCTGCCGGCCACCGCGGACGCGCTGGCCGAGGGGTTGGTGGACCCGGCGCACGTGCGGATCGTCCGGGACACGGTGCGGCATCTGGCCGGGTTGATGACCCCGCCACCGCCCGACGAGCTCGCCGGGGTCGAGCAGACGCTGGCGGACAAGGCGCAGCTGCTGCCGCCGAAGATGCTGCGCCGGCTCGCGAAAGCGTTCGTGGACTTCTACGACCCCGACGGGGCAGCACCTTCTGACGGGGAGGACGCCGGCGACGAGATGCACATGCTGCGCCGCCGGGACGGGTCGCTGGTGTTCAAGGGCCGGTTCGGGGATCCGCTCGAGGCGGAGAAGATGGTCGAGGTGGTCGGGGTGCTCTCGGCCCGCGCGGGCAGCGAGGACCAACGATCCCTGGCCCGACGCCAGGCCGACGCGCTCAAAGACCTCATCGACGACGCCCGCGGCCCCCACGGCATCGCCACCACCGCACGCGGGGAGAACGACACCACCGACCCCGCGCGCACCGACACCGACACCGACGAACCGGCCGCCCACGAACCGGGCGCCGAGCCCGCCGAGGAGCCGGCCGCTGACGCCGAGCCCGACCCGGACGACGAGCACGTCGGCGGCGGCGAGCCGGGCCTCGCCGCGGACGACGAGCCGGACGACGCCTCGGATGACGCTTCGGACGACGCCGAGGGCCAGGCGCCGCTGGCGTTGATCCCCGAACCACGCCGCCCCGAGCCCGACGCGCCCTCACCGGCAGGCCGGGGCTGGACCGAACGACCCGGGCGGGTCCTGCTCACCGTCACCATCGACCACCGCTGGCTCTGCGAAGCCCTCCAACAGAACGGCGGCTACGGCACCCTCGACTCCGGACACCACGTCGACGCCGCCACCATCCGCCGCTGGGCCTGCGACGCCGAGATCATCCCCATGATCCTCGGTAGCAAGTCCGAACCCCTCGACGTCGGAAGACGGCAACGCACCGCCCCCGACGCCATCCGCCGCGCCCTCAACCACCGCGACGGGGGCTGCGCCTTCCCCGGCTGCGACCGCCGACCCCGCCGCTGCCAGGCCCACCACGTGCGCCACTGGTACCCCGACGGCGACACGGCCCTGGACAACATGTGCCTGCTCTGCCGGTATCACCACCAGCTCGTCCACCACGGCCACTGGACCATCGAGATGATCAACGGCCAACCCTGGTTCACCCCACCCTGGTACATCGACACCGAACGACAACCCCGGCTCGGAGGACGAGCCCGCATCGACACCTGACCCGCACCCCACCCCGGGGCGCGGCGGACGACGCTCGTCCACCCACGGCGGGATCTCGGTCATACTCCGCGCGTGACCTACGACGAGGAGCTGGCGGAGCGGCTGCGCGACGTCCTCACCGGGCGCGACGGGATCACCGAGAAGCGGATGTTCGGCGGGCTCGCGTTCCTGCTGCACGGCAACATGGCCGTCTGTGCCGGCAGCGGCGGCGCGCTCATGGTCCGCATCGACCCGGCGCGCGCCGACACCCTCCTCGCGCAGGACGGCGTCGAGCGCATGGTGATGCGCGGGCGCCCGATGAAGGGCTGGCTGCTCGTCGACCGGGCCGTGCTGGACGACGCGAGCCTGCCGGAGTGGGTCGAGGAGGGCGTGTCGTTCGTGGAGTCGCTACCGGTCGAGTAGCCGGCCCGCCGCGGCCCGTCCGGCCGCGGGCGCGTCGTAGCCGTAGACCCACGACAGGTCCCCGACGGGGCTGCTGTCGCCTCCGGAGAAGCGTTCGCCGTTGCGGCGGGACTGCTCCTGGATCCGGTCGGTGCGCGGCTTGCGCGCGGCCTCGTAGGCGGCGAGACGCTCGGCGAGGCCCGCGGCAGCGCCGGACCCGCCGAGCAGCGCCGCGAGCACCGCGGCGTCCTCGATCGCCTGGTTGGCGCCCTGCCCCATGTGCGGCAGCATCGGGTGCGCGGCGTCTCCGAGCAGGACGACACCGGCTCGCGTCCAGGGAGCGGACGGGTCCCGATCGGCCAAGTCGTAGCGGTAGACGTCGGTCGCCCGCGCCAGGATCGCGGCGGCGTCGTGGTCCCAGCCCGCGTACGCGTCGCGCACCATCCCGGGGTCGACGCGGAACGACCATTCGTCCGCGTTCCCGGCGGGCCGGGGCACGAAGGCCGCGAAGTTCAGCGTCCCGTGGCGGTCGACGGGGTAGCAGAGCAGGTGGCGGTCGGCGCCCAGCCAGGCGTTCTGGCCGGTGGCCAGGTGCTCGGGCAGGCCGTCGCCGTCGACGAAGCCGCGCAGCGCCGACATCCCCGACGGTCGCAGCGCCGGCGGGGTCGCGACCACCGCGGCGGTCCGCGAGCGGAGACCGTCGGCGACGACCACGACGTCGGCCACCGCGGAGGACCCGTCGGCGAAGCGGACAATGGGCCGGCCGGCATCGGGATCCACTCCGACGCACTCCCGGCCGTGGTGCACCACGCCCGGCCCGAGGCCGTCGAGGACGACGCGGATCAGGTCGGCGCGGCGCATCCCGAGCAGCCGGCCGGTGTCGTAGAGCGCGAACTCGGTGCCGTCCGCGCCGAGCATGCGCATCGTGGAGATCGGCGCGCCCGTCGCGTCGAGGGCCGGCCCGAGCCCGAGACCGGCCAGGACCCGGTACCCGTTGCCGGCGAGCCCGAGCCCGGACCCCACCGGCGGCACGGTCTCCCGCCGCTCGTACACCGCGACGTCGACGCCCTGGCGCCGCAGCGCGAGGGCGGCGGTGGCGCCCCCGATCCCGCCGCCCACGACGGCCACGCGCAGCCCCGTCACGACGGGGCCGCCCCGTCGGCGAGCAGGGCGCGCACCGCGGCGCGGTCGGGCTTGCCGATCCCGCGCAGCGGCAGGGCGTCGACCACGGTCACCACGCGCGGCGCCGCCCGGCCGAGACCGGGCGCGACGGCCGCGCGCAGCGCATCCGCGTCGACGCCGTCGCCGACCACCGCCGCGACGACCCGCGCGCCCCACTCGGGGTCGGGCACCCCCACCACGCACGCCTCGCGCACCCCGGCCTGCGACAGCAGGGCGCGCTCCACCGTCGCCGGCGCCACCTTCTCCCCGCCGGTGACGATCACGTCGTCGGCGCGGCCGAGCACCTCGAGGCGTCCGTCGGCGCGCCAGGCACCCAGATCGTTGGTGCGGAAGGCGCCGCCGACGAAGGCCGCCGTGTCGACCGCCGACACGGCCCCCCGGTAGCCGGCCGCGACCGTCGCCCCACCCAGCACGATGCGTCCGTCGGGCTCCAGGGTCACCGTGACCCCGTCGAGCGGGCGGCCGTCGTAGACGCAGCCGCCGCAGGTCTCGCTCATGCCGTAGGTCGTCACCACCGGCACTCCCTCGGCCGCGGCGCGGGTCAGCAGGTCCGCGTCCGCCGCCGCCCCGCCGAGCAGGACGGCCCGGAGCCCGCGCAGGGCGTCGAGCGCCGCGCCACCCGCATCGAGGAGCCGCCGCAGCTGGGTGGGGACGAGCGAGGTGTACGTGACGCCCGGGGCGAGGGCCGCGAACGCCTCCGGGCGGAAGCCGGGGCGCAGGTCCATCGCCACCGCGGGCTGCCCGGCGCGCGCCGAGCGCAGGAGCACCTGCAGGCCGGCGATGTGGTGCGCCGGCAGCGCGAGCAGCCAGCGCCCCGGCGGTCCGAGGCGCGCGTAGGTCGCATCCGCCGACGCGAGCAACGCCGCGGCCGGCAGCAGGACGGCCTTCGGCGCGCCGGTCGACCCGGTCGTCGTGACCACCGCTGCGACGTCGTCGTCGACCGGGTCCAGCAGCTCGGCGGGGGGCGCGGGGTCGCCGGGCCCGGTGGAGAGCACGGCGGGTCCGCGGCCCTCGAGCGCCGCCAGGGCCGCGGCGCCGAGCGCGGACGCCGACGCGGGGCTCCCGTCGGTCGGGACCGTCTGCACTGCGCGCACCCGATCTAGGCTAGGCGCGATGGCAGGGATGGCCGAGACGCCGGGGACGACCGAGGTGACGGACGTGGCCGTGGCCGCGCTGCCGCTGCGCACCCGCTTCCGGGGCATCACCGTGCGCGAGCTCGCGCTGGTGGAGGGCCCGGCCGGGTGGGGCGAGTTCTGTCCGTTCCCCGAGTACGACGACGCCGAGGCGCTCGCCTGGTGGCGCTGCGCCCGCGAGGCCGCGCACGACGGCTGGCCGGCGCCGGTGCGCGACCGCGTCGAGGTCAACGTCACCGTCCCGGCCGTCGGCCCGGAGCACGCGCACCGGATCGTCACCGACTCGCGTGCCCGCACCGCCAAGGTCAAGGTCGCCGAGAAGGGCCGCGACCCGGCCGAGGACCTCGCCCGCGTCGAGGCCGTCCGCGACGCGCTGGGTCCCGACGGGCGCGTGCGCGTGGACGCGAACGGCGGCTGGGACGTCGACGGGGCGGTTGCGGCGATCGGCGCGCTGGCCCGGGCCGCCGGCGGGCTGGAGTACGTCGAGCAGCCGTGCGCGTCGGTCGACGAGCTCGCCGCGGTCCGCCGACGGGTGGACGTGCCCGTGGCCGCCGACGAGTCGATCCGCCGCGCCGAGGATCCCCTGCGCGTCGTGCGCGCCGAGGCCGCCGACGTCGCGGTGCTCAAGGTGGCGCCGCTGGGCGGGGTGCGGGCGTCGCTGCGCATCGCCGAGGCGATCGGGCTGCCGTGCGTGGTGTCGTCGGCGGTCGAGAGCTCGGTCGGCCTGGCCGCGGGCCTCGCGCTCGCCGGGGCGCTGCCGGAGCTGCCGTTCGCGTGCGGGCTCGGGACGGCGGACCTGCTCGCCGCCGACGTCGTCGACGCCCCCCTGCACCCGGACCGGGGCGTCCTCGACGTCCCGCGACACCCGCCGGCCCCCGACCCCGCGTTGCTCGCGCGTTACGCCGCGGATCCGTCCACCCGCGACTGGTGGACCGCCCGCCTGGCCCGGGTACAGGGACTCGCATGAGCGACAAGGACGACCGTCTCGAGGCCGGCCGCGAGATCGTGCGCGCGAAGGAGGCGCACGGTGTCAGCTGGGCGGAGCTCGCGAAGGCCCTCGACCGGTCCCTGGTGTGGACGACGTCGGCGCTGCTCGGCCAGCAGCCCCTCGACGCGGAGCAGGCGGGGAAGGTCGCCGAGCTGCTCGACCTCGACGAGGAGACCGTGGAGGCGCTGACCTTCCCGCCGGTGCGCGGCGACGCCGCGCTCGACCCGACCGAGCCCGTGACCTACCGCCTGCAGGAGGCGCTGCAGGTGTACGGGTCGAGCCTCCACGAGCTCATCCGCGAGGAGTTCGGCGACGGCATCATGAGCGCCATCGACTTCACGCTGGACTTCGAGCGCGTCGAGGACCCGAAGGGCGACCGCGTGAAGCTGACGTTCAACGGCAAGTTCCTGCCCTACAAGGTCTGGTGACACGGTGGTGACAACACCCGGACACGCCGGTCGCGGGTGAACAGGTCGCTCCCTGCGCGCGAGTAGCGTGCGCAGCGTGACCGCCGCGCCCACGCAGAACTCGGCGCCCTCGTCCGGCTCGTCGGCCGGGAAGGACGAGGACGCCGGAGCGGGCGCGTCCGGACCCGACCCGCGCCTCGAGCACGGGCCGCCGGAGCACGTCCGCACCGCCTTCGGTGTGCGCGAGTCGGTGCCGCGCCCGCGCCCCGACCTCCCGGGGCCCGCCTGGCGCTGCGACGGGATCGTGCTGCGCCCGGTCGCCGACACCGTGCTCGCCGCGTGGTCGGCGGGCGCGATCGAGGACCTCGCCGCGATCGGCGTCGACGGCCTGCGCCTCGCGCGACCGGTGCGTGCCAGCGACGGCCGCCGGGTGGTGGCCGGGTGGGCCGCGAGCCACGACGTCGCCGGCCGTGTCGAACCGCGTCACGACGACGTCGTCGCCGCCTCGCTGCGGCTGCACCGGGCCACCGCGCGCCTGGAGCGTCCGCGCCTCGTCGACGACCGCGACGACCTGCTCGCCCGCGCCGACCGGGCCGCGTTCGGCGAGCGCACGATCGCGCTCGACGCCGAGACCGGCGGCACCCTGTTCACCGAGCTCGCGCGCCGGCGGCGCCCGCTGGAGCGCCCGTCGCAGCTCGTGCACGGCGACCTGTTCGGCACCGTGCTGTTCGACCCGTCCGACCCCGGCGCCGCGCCGGCCGTGCTCGACCTCGTGCCGTTCTGGCGGCCGACGGAGTGGGCGGCGGCGGTCGTGGTGATCGACGCGCTGGCCTGGGGCGGCGCCGACCCGGGGATCATCACGCGCTGGGCGCACCTCGCGGCGTGGCCGCAGATGCTGCTGCACGCGCTGCTCTTCCGCCTCGCCGTGCACGCGCAGCACCCGTCGTGCACCCGCGAGTCCCTGCAGGGCCTCGAGCACGCGGCGCGTCTCGTCGGCAGCCTCCTGCCGCCCGCCTGAGCACCCGCGCCCCGGCGTGACGCGTCCCGCACCCGGGGTTCGCGTCCCCGCAACACGTGGTCATCCCGGCGTAACACGCGCTTCCTAACGTCCGCCGCGAACGAGGGGTCGACGCCGAAGGCCCCTGTGCGGCGCGGCCGGAGCCCGTTCTCCGCCGTCGCTCCCCACCACCACCGGAGCCTCCCCGCGGGGCGCCGGGTGAGGAGGCGAGACCATGACCGCTGCGGCGGGAGTGCTGCACGGACGCTGGATCGACGACTGGCGTCCCGAGGACGAGTCGTTCTGGCAGAGCACCGGCAAGAAGATCGCGAACAAGAACCTGTGGTTCTCGGTGTTCTCCGAGCACATCGGGTTCTCGATCTGGACGCTGTGGTCGGTCCTCGTCCTGTTCATGCCGAACGCGGCGTTCGGGCTGGACGTGGCCGGCAAGTTCTTCCTCGTCGCCATGCCCACGCTCGTCGGGTCCGTGCTGCGCCTGCCGTACACGATGGCGGTCGCGGTGTTCGGCGGCCGGAACTGGACGATCATCTCGGCGGCGCTGCTGCTGGTGCCGACGATCCTCGCCGCGGTGATCGTCGAGCCGGGCGTCAGCTACACGACGCTGATGATCCTGGCCGCGATCGCGGGCGTCGGCGGCGGCAACTTCGCGTCGTCGATGACGAACATCAACGCGTTCTTCCCGGAGAAGGCGAAGGGCGCGGCGCTCGGGATCAACGCCGGCGGGGGCAACCTCGGCGTGGCGGTGATCCAGCTCCTCGGGCTGCTGATCCTGGCGACGGCGGGCCCCGGCGTCACCGGCATCCGCATCCTGCTCGGGATCTACATCCCGCTCATCGTCGTCGCGACGCTGCTGTCCGCGCTGTTCATGGACAACCTCTCCTCGGTGCGCAACGACACCGGCGCGCTGAAGGAGGCCACGCGCGACGCGCAGACATGGATCCTGTCGTTCCTCTACATCGGGACGTTCGGGTCGTTCATCGGCTACAGCTTCGCGTTCGGGCTCGTGCTGCAGAACCAGTTCGGGCGCGACCCGGTCGGTGCTGCCGCGCTGACCTGGATCGGGCCGCTGCTCGGGTCGCTGATCCGGCCGGTCGGCGGGTGGCTGTCCGACCGCCTCGGCGGCACCAGGGTGACGTTCTGGAACTTCGTCGCGATGGCCGTCGCCGCGCTGATCTGCATCTGGGCGTCGAGCATCGAGTCGCTGCCGGTGTTCGTCGCCGGCTTCGTGCTGCTGTTCATCACCTCGGGCATCGGCAACGGCTCGACCTACAAGATGATCCCGGCGGTCTTCCGGACCAAGGCGCTCGCGGCCTCGGAGAGCAAGGGCTGGCAGCAGGAGGAGGCCCTGCTCTGGGCGCGGCGCGTGTCCGGCGCGGTGATCGGCATCGCCGGCGCGATCGGCGCCTTCGGCGGCCTGCTGATCAACCTCGCGTTCCGTCAGTCGTTCCTGAACGTGCAGAGCGGCGTCCCGGCGTTCTGGGCGTTCCTCGCCTTCTACGCGGTCTGTTTCGTCGTCACCTACGTCGTCTACCTGCGGCGGGCGAAGGCGGCGACCGACCCGAAGACCGGCACGCGGCTGTCGTACGCGGAGGTCTGATCATGACGTCCCGCACCGTCGTCGTGGTCGGCCACGGGATGGTCGGCCACCGGTTCGTCGAGAGCCTGCGCCGGCGCGACTCCGCAGGCTCGTACCGGGTCGTGCTGCTGGCCGAGGAGTCCCGGCCCGCGTACGACCGCGTGGCGCTGTCGTCCTACCTCGGCGACGCGTCGGAGGACGACCTGGCGCTCGCCGACGAGCAGTTCCTCGCCGACGACCTCGTCGACCTCCACCTCGACGACCGCGCCGTCGACGTCGACCGCACCGCCCGCGTCGTGACGACCGCGGGTGGGCGGCGGGTGCCCTACGACGAGCTCGTGCTCGCCACCGGCTCGGTGCCGTTCGTGCCTCCCGTGCCCGGGCGCGACCTCGACGACGTCTTCGTCTACCGGACCCTCGACGACCTCGACGCGCTGCGCGAGGCCGCCGGGCGGGCGACCGCGCGGGGCGGGGCCGGGGCCGGACGGCGCGCGGGCGTCGTCGTCGGCGGCGGGCTGCTCGGGCTGGAGGCGGCGGACGCGCTGCGGACCCTCGGCCTCGTCCCGCACGTGGTGGAGATGGCGCCGCGGCTGATGCCCGTGCAGGTCGACGAGGGCGGGGGAGCGTTGCTGCGCCGGCTCGTCGGCGACCTCGGGCTGCGCGTGCACACGGGGCTCTCGACGTCGGAGATCGCGCGGGACCACCGCGGCGGGCTGACCGTGACGCTCTCCGACGGCACCGAGCTCGACGCGTCGGTGGTCGTGTTCTCCGCTGGCATCCGGCCCGCCGACCAGCTCGCGCGGGACATCGGTCTCCCGGTGGCCGAGCGCGGCGGGGTGCTGGTGGACGGGCGGTGCCGCACGCAGGACGAGCACATCTGGGCCATCGGCGAGGTCGCGGCCGTCAGCCAGAGGGGGGCAGCAGCACGGACCTACGGGCTCGTGGCGCCCGGGTACGCGATGGCCGAGGTCGTCGCCGATCGGCTCACCGGCGGTGAGTCCCGGTTCACCGAGGCGGACCTGTCGACCAAGCTCAAGCTGCTCGGCGTCGACGTGGCGAGCTTCGGGGACGCGCACGCGGCGACGTCCGGGGCGCTCGAGGTGCGTCTGGACGACCCGGTGGCCGGCACGTACTCCAAGCTGGTGGTCACGGACGACGGGCGCACGCTGCTCGGTGGCGTGCTCGTCGGCGACGCGTCGAGCTACGAGACGCTGCGCGGGTTCCTCGGCGAGACGCTGCCCGGGGACCCGATGGCGCTGATCGCGCCGGCCGGGGAGGGGGCTGGTGGGGGTCTGGCGGCCGTCGGGATCGACGCCCTGCCCGACACCGCCCAGATCTGCTCGTGCAACGCGGTGACCAAGGGCGCGCTGGTCGAGGCGATCCGGTCCGGCGAGGCGTCGACGGTGCCCGAGCTCAAGGCGTGCACGCGCGCCGGGGCGACGTGCGGGTCGTGCGTGCCGACGCTGGGCAAGGTGCTCACCGCCTGCGGCGTCGAGGTCTCGCGGGCCCTGTGCGAGCACTTCTCCCAGTCGCGCGCGGAGCTCTACGAGATCGTCATGGCGACCGGGCTGACGACGTTCTCGTCGATCGTCGAGTCCTACGGGCGCGGGCGGGGCTGCGACGTCTGCAAGCCCGCGGTCGCGTCGATGCTCGCCACGCTCGGATCGATTTCTGGCCGGGGCGGGCACGTCCTGGACGGCGAGCAGGCCGTGCTGCAGGACACCAACGACCACTTCCTCGCGAACCTGCAGCGCAACGGCACCTACTCGGTGGTGCCGCGGCTGCCCGGCGGCGAGGTCAGCGGCGAGGGCCTCATCGTCATCGGCGAGATCGCCCGCGACTTCGGGCTCTACACGAAGATCACCGGCGGGCAGCGCATCGACATGTTCGGCGCGCGCGTCGAGCAGCTGCCCGCGATCTGGCGCCGGCTCGTCGACGCGGGGTTCGAGTCGGGGCACGCGTACGGCAAATCGCTGCGCACGGTGAAGTCGTGCGTCGGGACCGACTGGTGCCGCTACGGGGTGCAGGACTCCGTGTCGCTCGCGGTCGCGCTGGAGCTGCGCTACCGGGGCCTGCGGTCGCCGCACAAGCTGAAGTCCGGGGTCAGCGGATGTGCCCGCGAGTGCGCGGAGGCCCGGTCGAAGGACTTCGGGGTGATCGCCACCGAGACCGGCTGGAACCTCTACGTCGGCGGCAACGGCGGGTTCACGCCGCGGCACGCCGAGCTGCTCGCGGCGGACCTGGACACCGCGACGCTGGTGCGCACGATCGACCGGTTCCTCATGTTCTACGTGCGCACCGCCGACCGGCTGCAGCGCACGGCGCCGTGGGTCGAGGGGCTCGAGGGCGGGCTCGACCACCTCCGCGAGGTGATCATGGAGGACTCGCTGGGCATCTGCGCCTCGCTCGACGAGCAGATGGCGCGGCACGTCGCGAGCTACGGCGACGAGTGGGCGGCGGTGCTCGAGGACCCGGAGAAGCTGGCGCGGTTCACCTCGTTCGTCAACGCCCCCGGCACGCCCGACCCGAGCGTCGAGTTCGTCGACCACCGTGGGCACCGCGTGCCGGCGGGGATGAAGGACGGGCAGCCGACGTCCGTGGCGGAGCTGGGTTTCGGGCCGCGGATCCCCCTGCGATCGGAGCTGGAGGTGGGCGTGTGACCGAGCTGGCCGACCGGACCTGGACCGCCGTGTGCCCGTGGGACGGCATCCAGCGCGAGCGGGCCGTCGGGGCGCTGGTGGCGGGGGAGCCCGTCGCCGTGGTGCGCACGCACGACGACCGGGTGTTCGCGCTGCACAACGTCGACCCCTTCTCGGGGGCGTCGGTGCTCTCGCGCGGCATCGTCGGCGACCTCGGCGGACGGCCCGTCATCGCCTCGCCGCTGTTCAAGCAGCACTTCGCGCTGGAGGACGGCCGGTGTCTCGAGGACGCCGACGTGGCGGTCGCGACCTATCCTGTGCGGGTGGTGGACGGCGTCGTACAGATCGGGCATCCGTGACCGCCCCGCTGTCGGGGTGGCGCATCGGGGTCACGGCCGACCGGCGCGCCGACGACCAGGTCGACCTGCTGCGCCGCAAGGGCGCCGAGGTCGTGCACGGCCCGACGATGCGGATCGTGCCGCTGGAGGACGACGCGCAGCTCGCGGAGATCACGCGTGGGCTGCTGGCGGACCCGCCGGCGGTCGTCGTGGCCACCACCGGGCAGGGCTTCCGGGGGTGGCTGGAGGTGGCCGCGTCCTGGGGGCTGGCCTCCGGGCTGCACGAGGTGCTGGCGGCGGCGACGCTGCTCGCGCGGGGTCCGAAGGCGCGCGGGGCGATCCGCGGCGCCGGGCTGCGCGAGGCGTGGTCGGCGGACGAGACGGAGTCGTCGCCGGAGGTGCTGGCGCACCTGCTGGCCGAGGGTGTCGCCGGCATCCGGATCGCGGTGCAGCTGCACGGCGACCCGATGACCGACTTCCTCGCGACGCTGCGCGCGGAGGGCGCCGACGTCGTCACCGTGCCCGTGTACCGGTGGGAGCCGCCGCCGGACCTGCCCGCGGTCGACGCGCTGATCGACGCCATCGTCGAGCGCGACGTCGACACCGTGACGTTCACCAGCGCGCCGTCGGTCGAGGGGCTCGTGCACCGGGCCGAGGCGCGGGGGCTGCGCGAGGAGGTGCTCGCCGCGCTGCGGTCGGGCGACGTGCTGGCGTGCTGCGTGGGGCCGGTGACGGCCGCGCCGCTGGAACGTCTCGGGGTGGTCGGCATCAGCCCGGAGCGCTTCCGGCTCGGGGCGATGGTGAAGCGGCTGGAGGAGCACGCGCGCTCGGTGGGGTCGGCGGCGGGCGGGTGAGCGCTCCCCGAGCTCCTGCACTCGTGCTGCTCGCGCACGGGACCAACGACGCCGCGGGGTGGGCGACGATCTCGCGGCTCCATGCCGCGGTCGCCCGCGCGCTGCCCGCGGTGGACGTGCGCCTCGGCTACGCGGGGGTCGTGGGACCGTCGCTGTCCGACGTGCTGGCGCAGTTGCCGGGGCCGGTGGTCGTCGTGCCCGCGTTCCTGGCGTCCGGGTACCACGTGCGGGTCGACGTGCCCGAGCAGATCGCGGCGATCGGGCGCGACGACGTCGTCGTCGCCGAACCCCTCGGCCCCGACCCGGAGCTGATCGGCGCGCTGCTCGACCGCCTCGCCGAGGCCGGGTCGCAGCCGGGCGACACGGTGGTGCTCGCCGCGGCGGGCTCCACCGACCCCGCCGCGCAGGAGGACCTGCGCACGGCCGCCGCGCTGCTGACCGCGCGGGTGGGTCACGAGGTGCCGGTCGGCTACATCGCGGGCGGCGAGCCGCGCGTGGCGTCGGTGGTCGCGTCGACGTCGGCGCGCGGGCCCCGCGTCGTGCTCGCGACCTGGCTGCTCGCGCCCGGCGCGTTCCACCGGTGGCTCGCCGACGCGGGCGCCACCGTCGTCGCCGAGCCGCTGGGCGACCACCCGGACGTCGTCTCCGTCGTCGTCGAGCGGTACCGGGCGGCGGCGTGACGGCACCGGTCCACCTGTACGCGTCCGACGGGCGCTGGATCGCCTGGTACCGGCCGGGGCTGCCGTACCTGTGGAGCACGCGCGACCGCTGGATCGGCTGGTTCCCGTGGTCCCGCGAACCGACGCCCGAGCCGCGCGACGACGTCCTCGACCCCGCCGACACCTACCTCGGCACGGTCGTCGGTGACCGCCTGCTCGCCCGCGTCGTGCGCCGACCGCGCGCGTTCCCGTCGCGGGTCCCCGAACCGCAACGTCCGGTCGGCCCGCCGGATGTGGACCGCGCGCAGGCCATCGCTCCCCCGATCGGGTTCGTCGACGTCGACACCCGGCGGCTGTTCGGCGACTGAGCGCCACCCCGGTGTTTACGAACCGTCACGATGGGGTGATGCTGTCTCCATGCTCGCCCGCGTGATCGGCACGATCGTGATCATCCTTGTGCTGTTCGCGATCATCTCGAACCCCCAGGACTCCGCCGCGACCACCCGCAACGGTGTCGAAGCGCTCGGCGACGTGGGCTCCTCGATCACCGTGTTCCTGACGAGCGTCGTCAACAGCGTGGCCGTCAGCACGGGCTCGACTCCGGTGGGAACGACGACCTACTACCCGAACGGCGGCGTGGAGACGGGCGACGGCTCCACCCCCACCGTCCGCTGACCTTCTGGGGCCCTGGGCGGGCGGTGAGCGGTGCACGGGCTGTGTCAGCGTGGCGGCCACGCTGACGTTGAACGTCAGGAAAGCCCCCAGCTCGGCCTCGGGTCGGCTCAGGTGAGCTGGGGAAGGTCGTAGAGCGCTCGCGGCGGCGGCAGCTTTGCGGCGATCGCGAGCCCGTCCTTCACGTCCTGGAGGACGCCGTCCGGGTCGTCGCGTCGTTGCGACGGCCGGGTGCTCAGCAGGTAGAGCCCCACGGCGCGCAGCGCCCGGGCCCGGCGGGCCGTCGCCTCGACCTGCTCCGGCGTGGAGAAGTGGTGCTCGACCGAGTCGATCTCCCACGCGAAGCCGAGCTCCTCGACGAGCACGTCGACGACGCCGATGGGCCGCCCCGACAGGTCGCGCACCGGGACGTTGAAGCGCGCCGTCGGCAGATCGGGCTGCGCGAGCCACCACGCGCGGGCGTCGAACTCCGCCGCCGAGCGGACGCCGTCGATCAACGCGCGGAGGACGGCCCGCGGCGCGGAGGTGCCCTTGCGGCAGCCGGCGTCGAGCTCCTCGAGCAGCTGCTGCGGCGTCACCCGCCACCGTCGGACGGGCTCGGCGAACAGCTCCGCGATCGCCGACGGATCGGTCATCAGCCGGGCCTCGTCCGTCAGTGCGCGAGCGAGCGGCGCCACGGGCAGACCGTCGCGTTCCACGGGTCGCGGCAGGCGCGAGGTCCGTTCGACCTGGAAGCGGCCCCAGCTGCGCACCTGACGGGCGTGGGCGACCAGCAGGTGCACCCGCTCGGGGGCTGGCCCACTGCGAAGGCCGTGGAGGCGGAGCGCCGCCCGTCCGGTGATCATCGCGTGGTCGCCGGCGTGGAGCAGGCCCGCGATCATCGTCTGACGCCAGGTCGGCTCGCCGTTGTGCAGGCCGACGATGCCCGGACCGAGGCGCTGCCACGGTTCGCCGTCCCGGCAACGCCGGTAGGCCGTGCCCTCGGGGACGCCGAGGAGCTCGAGCTCCTTGACCGCGATCACGCCCTCCCGGCTGGCCGCCCACAACAGTTCGGGCGCGAGCGCCCACTCACCCCTGCGCATGTACGCCACGGTGCGCGTTGCCGAGGCAGGAGCGTGAACGATCGCCCCGATGGCTGTGGACGCAACCGGCCGATGGGGACAACTCACGCCTGAACTGAGCGGGCGGATTTCCTGACGTTGAACGTCAGCGTGGCCGCCACGCTGAAACACCCCGGGCCACGAGTCACCGCCGTGAAACACGGGGCGGAGGACGACCCGCTCTCGTAGTCACGAGGAAACACTTCGGAAATGGCCGGTTGGTGTGCTCGATCCCAGCGCGAGGTCGGCGAGGACCCCGCTGATCCCCGCTTCCCCGGCCGTGGCGCCGGTCGCTGCCGTTCCGAAGAAACACCACTCGAGGAGAACCAGCATGACGAGCACCGAGCTCTCCGACGTCGAGAAGAAGAGCCTCGAGGAGATCCCGCACCCCTCGCTGCCCGAGGGCTCGAGCATCTACGGCGGGACGAAGGTCTTCCCCGACCTGCAGGCCGAGGGCGGCGAGTCCTACTTCACGCTCGTGCACGGCATCGCGCACGAGTCGTCGGTCAGCTTCGTCGCCGTCCTCCAGGCCACCCGCGCGCTGCGCAAGGGCTTCGAGTCGGCGATGTACTTCTACGGCCCCGGCTCGCTGAACTGCCTGGCCACGCGCGGTTTCCCCACCACGGGCACCTCGGCGTTCCCCGGTGAGCACAACATCAACGACCAGCTCAAGACGTTCATGAGCGAGGGCGGCAAGGTCTACTGCTGCCGCTTCGGGCTGTCGCTGCACGGCGCCCGCGAGGAGGACCTCATCGAGGGCGTCATCCCGACGCACCCGCTCGACGTCCAGGACGCGCTCATCTACTACGCCCGCAAGGGCGCGATCATCAACTCGACCTACCAGCTCTGACGTGCCGCGGCCGGCGCGGGGCGACCCGCGCCGGCCGGCGACACCCCCGACGCAGAGCACAGGAGGTCAGCTGATGTCCCCGCACGATCTCGGGTCGCCACTCCGTTCGAATGTGGCCGCCCGCTCCGAAGTGGCCGTCCGCGGCGTCGCGCTCGACCTCCCCTCCGACAGCAGCACCGTGGATCTCGGTGCCTCGATCCCCCTGCGCCGCCCCGGCGGCGCCGGCCCGTCCGCCGACGGCCACGTGCTCGTCGACGGTCTCAAGACCACGATCCCGATCAACCCGGCGAGCCCCTACCGCCTGCGCGGCGGCCGCCTCGTGCGCACCGGCCCCGACGGCGGGGTCACCGACCTCGGCGTCGAGGTCGACACCGTCGCCCGCCCCGCGTTCTACGACCTCACGACCGCCGACGGCGTCCCCTACGAGAAGATCGCCCGCCTGCACGGGAACGACGTGCTCGCGACGACCGTGGTCCAGACCTGCGTGCGCTACGGCGAGCAGGACCGCTGCCGCTTCTGCGCCATCGAGCAGTCGCTGCGCAGCGGCGCGACGACCGCGGTGAAGACGCCCGCCGAGCTCGCGGAGGTCGCCGAGGCCGCTGTCCGCCTCGACGGTGTCCGGCAGATGGTCCTCACCACGGGCACGAGCAACGGCCGCGACCGCGGCGCCCGCCACCTCGCCCGCTGCGTCCGCGCGATCAGGGCGGCGGTGCCCGGCCTGCCGATCCAGGTGCAGTGCGAGCCCCCGGCGCCCGAGGACCTCGCGGCCCTCCAGGAGCTGAAGGACGCCGGCGCCGACGCCATCGGCATCCACGTCGAGTCCCTCGACGACGCCGTGCGCGCGCGCTGGATGCCGGGCAAGGCCACGGTGCCACTGAGCCAGTACTGGCTCGCCTGGGACGAGAGCGTGCGCCTGTTCGGCGCGAACGCCGTGTCGACCTACCTCATCGTCGGCCTCGGCGAGGACCCCGACGAGCTCGTCGCGGGCGCCGCCGACCTCGTCGAGCGCGGCGTCTACCCCTTCGTCGTCCCCTACCGCCCGATCCCCGGCACGCTCGCGTTCGCCGACGGCGACCCGGCGCCCGACCCCGAGCTGCTCGCCGAGGTCACCGCGCGCGTCGCCAAGGTCCTCGTCGCCGCCGGGATGCGCGGCGCCGACCAGGCCGCAGGCTGCGCGGCGTGCGGCGCGTGCTCGGCGCTGTCCGCGGCGGGGGGCTGAGCGCGATGTCGCTGCTCGACCTCGGGGCCGCCGACGAGATCCTCGGCGGCCGCACCCCCCGGCCCCCGCGCGACGTCGCGATCGCCGAGGCGCCCGCGGTCGACGCCCGGCACCCCGACGTCGCCGCCCACCGGGCCCTGCGCCGCGCGGTGTTCGTCGACGACCAGGGCCTGTTCCGCGACGACGCCGCTGGTGACCTCGACGCGCACGACCACGACCCGCGCGCCGTCGTCCTCGTCGCCCGTGACGGCGCCGGCGAGGTGCTGGGCGGCGTCCGCCTCGCGCCCGTCGACCCGGACGTCGCGCGCCCCGACCTCGGCTGGTGGACCGGCAGCCGCCTCGTCGTCGCCCCGACCGCGCGCCGCCGCACCGGCGTCCGCGTCGGGGCCGCGCTGGTCCGCGCGGCCGTCGCCCGCGCCGAGGCGGCCGGGGTGCTGCGGTTCGAGGCCGACGTGCAGGCGGCCAACGAGACGCTCTTCCGGCGGCTGGGCTGGCTGCGGGTCCGCGACACGACGGTCGCCGGGCGCCCGCACGTGCGCATGCGCCGGCCGATGGGGCGCTTCGCCGACCTCGTCGCGGCGACGAAGGCCCCGCTCGGCGAGCTCGTCGCCGGGCTGGCCGGCTCGGGCGTGCACGTCGGCGACGACGGGGCGCCCGTGCCCGGCAGCGACGTCGTCGCCGCGTGCGACGCGATCCTGCCGGCGATGGTCGAGCGCGACCCGGAGTGGGCCGGGTGGTGCGGGGTGCTGGTCAACGTCAACGACCTCGCCGCCATGGGCGCCGCGCCGACCGCGCTGCTCGACGCCGTCGGCGCGCGCGACGCCTCGTTCGCCCACCGCGTGCTCACCGGTCTGCGGGCCGCCGCCGACGCCTACGGCGTGCCGGTGATCGGCGGGCACACCCAGCTCGAGGTGCCCGCGTCGCTCGCCGTCACCGCGCTGGGCCGCACGTCGACGCCGGTGCCGGCCGCCGGCGGGCGTCCCGGCATGGCCGTGCGCCTGACCGCCGACCTCGGCGGCACCTGGCGCCCCGGCTACACGGGCCGGCAGTGGGACTCGACGTCGATGCGCGCGCCGGCGGACCTGCGCGCGATGGTCGCCGCGATCGGCCCCGACGCGGCCCACCGCCCGGCGGCGGCGAAGGACGTCTCGATGGCCGGGGTCGTCGGCACGCTCGGGATGCTCGCCGAGGCGTCGGGCACCGGCGCTGTGCTCGACGTCGCCGCCGTGCCCCGTCCGGCCGGAGCGACCGTCGCCGACTGGCTGACCTGCTTCCCCGGCTTCGCGCTGCTCACCGCCGACGAGCCGGGCGCGCCCGCCCCGTCGGCCGGACCGGCGACGAGCGCCGTGTGCGGGGAGCTGACGACCACCGCCGGGGTCGCGCTGCGCTGGCCCGACGGCGAGCTGACCGAGGCCGTCGCCGGCGGCGTCACCGGGCTGGGCGCGGCCGTCACGTCCGCGCCGACCACCGAAGGGAACCACCCATGACCGTGAGGACGTTCGCGGCCGCGGCCGCGGGCTTCGGCCGTGACCTCGACGAGGGCTTCGCGACGATCTCCCGGCTGCTCGCGCAGGCGCGGGCCGCGGGCGCGGACCTGCTCGCGCTGCCCGAGGCCGCGCTCGGCGGGTACCTGTCGTCGCTGCACGACTCGGGCGGGTCGGGGGAGCCGGTGGACGTGCCGCCGCAGCTGGAGGTCGACGGCCCCGAGATCCGCCGGCTGATCGACCTGGCCGGCGACACCGTCGTCACCGCGGGCTTCTGCGAGCGCGGCGACACGGCGTCGGGCGGGCGTCCGTACAACAGCTGCGTCGCGGTCACCGGCGACGGCGTGCTCGGGCACCACCGCAAGGTCCACCAGCCGCTCAACGAGGACGCCTCGTACGCGGCGGGCGACCGCTTCACGGCGTTCGACACGCCGGTCGGGCGGCTCGGCATGATGATCTGTTACGACAAGGCGTTCCCCGAGGCCGCGCGGGCGCTGGCGGTCGACGGGGCCCGGGTCGTCGTGTGCATGTCGGCGTGGCCGGCCGCGCGCACCGACCCGGCGCCCGTGCTCGCCGACGACCGCTGGACCCGCCGCTTCGACCTCTTCGACCGCGCGCGGGCGCTGGAGAACCAGATCGTGTGGGTCTCGGCGAACCAGGCCGGGACGTTCGGGGACATGCAGCTCGTGGCGAGCGCGAAGATCGTCGACCCGGGCGGCGAGGTGCTCGACACCACGGGCACGCAGGCCGGCCTGGCCGTCGCGTCCGTCGACGTCGACGACGCGGTGGACGCCGCGCGGCGTTTCATGGGGCACCTGCGCGACCGGCGTCCCGCGTCGTACGCGACCGCGCCGCCCGTGCCCGTCGTCGCGCGGGCCGGCTAGGCCCGACGCGTGGTCCGCCTCGCCGCCGCCGCGGCCCACTTCACGCGCGACATCGGGTTCGACCTCGACCGCATCAAGATGATCATCTCGCACGCGCGGGACGCCGGGGTCGCCCTGCTCGCGCTGCCCGACGGGGCCCTCGGGGGGTACCTCACCGACCTGCGCCGCCCCGACGAGGAGTGCCTGCCGCCGCTGCTCGAGCCGAACGGCGACGAGGTGCGGTCGGTGATCGACATCGCCGGAGAGATGGTGGTCTGCCTGGGCTACAGCGAGCTGGGTGCCGACGAGGCGGGCGGGCCCGTGCGCTACGACGCGGGGGTGTGCCTGTCGGGGGACGGGATCCTCGGGCGGCACCGCAAGGTGCACATCCCCGCGGGCGTCGCCTCGCTGTTCCGCGCCGGCGACGGGTTCTCGGCGTTCGACACCCCGGTCGGGCGGATGGGCCTGCTCATCGACCACGACAAGACGTTCCCGGAGGCGTCGCGGCGGCTCGCCCTCGACGGCGCGGAGATCATCGCGTGCCTGTCCGCGTGGCCGACGTCGCTGACCAACCGGGCGCCGCGGATGGCGCAGGACCGGCAGGCGCGCCTGTTCGACCTCTACGACCAGGCGCGGGCGGCGGAGAACCAGGTGGTGTGGCTGTCGTCGAACCAGAGCGGGCGGCACGGGGCGCTGCACTTCCTGGGGCGCGCGAAGGTCGTCGGGCCGGGCGGGGAGATCCTCGCGCGCACGTGGTCGAAGGGCGGGCTCGCGGTGGCCGAGGTCGACCTGCCGGGCGTCGTCGGCGCGGCCCGGTCGGTGCTGCACCACCTGTCCGAGCGGCGGCCCGAGACGTACGGGGCCCCATGACGGAGTCATGGCGCCGGCGTGCGTACGTCAGCGCGACGAAGGAGCGCTGAGGTGCGCACCTCCTCGGCGCGGACGAGCCTGCGGATCGCGTTGCTGACGTACTCGACGAAGCCGCGCGGGGGCGTGGTGCACACCCTCGCGCTGGCGGAGGCGTTCGCCCGGGCCGGGCACGCGGTGACGGTGTGGGCGCTCGCGCGGGGCGGCGACACGGGGTTCTTCCGGGCGGTGTCGTCCGGCGTGGACGTGCGGCTGGTGCCGGTGCCCGAGATCGACGGCGAGACGGTGGGGCAGCGGATCCTGCGGTCGATCGCGCTGCTCGCGGAGTCGTTCGAGGGCGCGTACGACGTCGTGCACGCGCAGGACTGCCTGACGGCGAACGCGGTGGGCCGCGCCCGGGGCTACCGCTCGTTGTGGCGGACGGTGCACCACCTCGACCAGTTCACGACGCCCGAGCTCGCGGCGTGTCACGAGCGGGCCCTGGTGGAGCCGGCGGCGTTGGTGTGCGTGTCGGAGGCGGTGGCCGGCGAGGTGCGCGCGGGGTGGGGACGGGCGCCGGCGGTGATCGGCAACGGGGTGGACGCGGCGCGCTTCGCGGCGGCGGCGTCGTCGGGGGCGGGGGAGCCGTGGCGCGCAAGGTACGGGCGCTACGTGCTCGCCGTCGGGGGGATCGAGCCGCGCAAGGGGACGTTGGAGCTGGTCGAGGCGATGGCGCTGCTCCCGGGCGTGCCGCTGCTCGTGGCGGGCGGGGACACGCTGTTCGACTACCGGGGATACCGCGAGGAGGTCTTCGCGCGGGCCGCGGAGCTGGGCGTGGAGCCGGTCGTGCTCGGTCCGGTCGACGACCCGGACCTGCCGGGGCTGGTCGCGGGGGCGGCGGTGTTCGCGTTCCCGTCGACGAAGGAGGGCTTCGGGCTCGCGGCGATGGAGGCGCTCGCGGCGGGCGTGCCGCTGGTGACGCGGGATCTGCCGGTCCTGCGCGAGGTGTTCGCGGGCGCGGCACGCTTCGCCGACGGGCCGGAGGGCTTCGCGCGCGAGATCGCGGGCGTGCTCGAGGGGTCCGGTGCCGACGTGGCGGCGCGCGCGACGGTGGGCCGGGCGCTGGCGGCGTCGCACACCTGGGACGCGGCAGCCGCTGCGCACCTCGACCTCTACTCCCGAGGTGCGCCGGGCGGCTGAGGTGGTGCCAGCGATGCGGCATCGCTGGCGTCGGACG